>DATJBV010000036.1:0-80338 GCA_035515055.1 Candidimonas sp. | reverse complement strand
CAGCTGGCCGACAAGCTGGGCGCGGCGCTCGGCGCCTCGCGCGCCGCGGTGGACGCGGGCTACGCGCCCAACGACTGGCAGGTCGGGCAAACCGGCAAGATCGTGGCGCCGCAGCTCTACGTGGCGGTGGGCATATCCGGGGCCATCCAGCACCTGGCCGGCATGAAGGACTCCAAAGTCATCGTGGCCATCAACAAAGACGCCGAAGCGCCTATCTTCGGCGTGGCCGACTACGGTCTGGTGGCGGATCTGTTCCAGGCCGTGCCCGAACTGGGCGCGGCGCTGTAGTTTTCCGAAGCATTCGATTCAAGTTGTGCTTTCCGCCGGCCTACCCAGCGGAAAGCACATGACTTAAGGCAGCGGATCAGCTTTTCACGAATTTGCACGTGGATTGCGACAACGGACCGTAGATTTCTTCCGCCGATATTTTTTGCACGGCCTTATGGTAATCCCATGGGCCGCTGCTTTCCGCGGGCGTCTTTACCTGCAAAAGCGTCATGCCGTTCATCATGCGGCCGTCGGCGCGTATGACGCCGTTCGTGACGAAGAAGTCGTTCACGGGGTTTGCCTTGAGCCACTTCATGACAACGTCGCCGTTATCGGTTTTCGATTCCGTGACCGCTTTGATGTAGGCTTGCGTGGCGGAATAGTCGCCAGCCTGAATGTATGACGGCTTGCGCTTGATTCTGGGTTCCATGCGATCCGACCACGCCTTGGCTTCGGGGGACTGGTTCCAGAACCATGGGCTGGTGAAATACATGCCCTGCGTTACATCCAGGCCCAGCGTGTGGATGTCCTGCATGAATACGGTCAGGCCGACCATGTTCATGGTCTTGTTCAGGCCGAAGTCCGCCGCCGTCTTGACGGCATTGACGAAATCGCCGCCGGCATTTGCCAGGCCGAGTATCTTGGACTTGGATGACTGGGCCTGCAGTATGAACGACGAAAAATCGGCCGCCCCCAGCGGTACGCGCACAGCGCCGTTGATCTTGCCGCCTTCCGACTTTACGACGTCCGAAGTTTCACGTTCAAGGGCATGGCCGAAGGTGTAGTCGGTGGTGATGAAGAACCAGCTATCTCCGCCGTTCTTGACGACCGCGCTGCCTGTGCCCTTGGCCAAGCCGCTGGTGGAATAGGTGTATTGAATCGTGTAAGGGTTGCAGCTTTCGTTGGTCAGCGCCGATGTGCCCGCGCCAGTCGAAATGAACAGTTTGTTCTTTTCGGCGGCCACGGCCGACATGGCAATACTGGCTGCGGAATTGGTGCCGCCAAACACCACGTCCACTTTATTGCTGTCGTACCATTCCCTGGCCTTGGCCGATGCAATATCCGCCTTGTTCTGGTGGTCCGCCACGAATAATTCGATTTTCTTTCCGGCGATGGATCCGCCCGCATCTTCGATTGCCATGCGTATGGCCTCGGCGCCGGCCGCACCGTCGTAGTCGGCATAGACGCCCGACATATCGGTAATGAATCCAATACGCACCACGTCGTCGGATATGCCGTTGGCGGATACGGCGCCGCCGTATCCGGCGAATGCTGCGGCAATGGCGGTGGTCAAGACTGCATGCTTCATGTTGTATCTCCGTTTTCTAGGTGTTTTAAGTTATTCATGATCGTTTAGAACGCGACGTTGTCTTTGCCTTTGGTTTGAAGCATGGCGCGAGCTTCTTCCGGTGTGGCGATTTCCAGCGAAAGTTCTTCCAGAATGTTCCGGATTTTTGTTACCTGCTCGGCGTTGGATGTGGCCAGACGCCCCTTCCCGGCGTATAGACTGTCTTCGAGGCCGACCCGGACGTTGCCGCCCAACAAGGCGCTCATGGTGACGAAAGGCAGTTGATGCTTCCCGGCGGCAAGTACGGACAAGTAGTAGTCATTGCCGAAGAGCTTGTCGGCCATGGTCCGCATATGCAAGAGGTTCTCATGGTGAGGGCCCATGCCGCCCAGAATGCCGAAAATGCACTGCAGGAAAAATGGCGGCTTGATCAGTCCGCGGTCCACGAAGTGCGCAACGTTGTACAAATGGCCAAGGTCGTAGCACTCGAATTCGAAGCGGGTGCCCATGGCGGAGAGTTCGGTGACGCCTCGCTCGATTTGCGTGAAGGTGTTCGAAAGGATGAAGTCCTTGGTCATTTCCAGGTAGGGCTGCTCCCAGTCGAACTTGAACTTGTCTATCTTGGCGCCGGCGCCCGAGATATTGAAGTTGATGGAGCCCATGTTCATGGACGCGACTTCGGGCTGCGCCCATTTCGCTGGGGCCAGGCGATCATCCAGCGACATGCCAAGCCCGCCTCCCGTCGTGATGTTCAAGATGGCGTCGGTCTGTTCCTTGATGACAGGAAGAAATTGCGCAAACAATTTCGGATCCTGCTTGGGCTGGCCAGTGACAGGATCACGGGCATGCAGGTGCAGCATCGACGCGCCGGCCTTGGCGGCCGCAATTGCATCGTTGGCAATTTCTTCGGGGGTTATAGGCAGGTAAGGCGACATGGTGGGCGTATGAATGGACCCGGTCACGGCGCATGTGATGATGACTTTGTTCGATGCTTTCACACTTGTCTCCGAATTGATTATTAATTGCGTGCAAGTCATTCTAGCCACTAAGACAGGATTGTGCCTCTAGGCCGTTTTCTATACGCGTTGGGCGTACTTCCTGTCCACTCCTTGAAGGCGCGGTTGAACGCTGTTGGATCTTCAAATCCCAGGCTCGCGCCAATGGCGGCAACCGGGTCGTCCGATTTTGTCAGCCGGGCAATGGCCGCGTCGCGCCGCCATCCATCCTTGATCGCCTGGAAGCGTGTCCCCTCGGCGGCCAGCCTGCGCGCCAGCGTGCGAGGCGACAGGTGCAGGTGCCGCGCCATTGTGTCTACGGTTTGCGCCGCGCCCGGGCTGTCTTGCAGCCGGTCCTTTACGCGGTGCGTGAATGGGCGATCGCTGACCGACACATAAAACCAGTCCATCGGCGCGTTGCGCAAGAAGGTGGCAAGTGCCGCCTTGTCTTGCCGTATGGGTTCGTGGAGGAGTCCGGATGACATGTAGAGCGCGGTGATGCCCTGGCCGAAATAGGCGGGGCCGGGGTAAAGGTCGGCGTAGTCGGCGGCATGCGCAGGCGCGGGATATGCCAGGTCGATCCGCAAGAAAGGAATGCGCCGCTGTATCAGCCACGACGCAACGCCTTGCACCAGCATCAGCATGAGTTCCAGCCCCAAAACCCGCCGCTCTCCCAGCGGTGTGCGTTCCACCAAGGCAATGCGCGTCACGGAGTCCTCGGTGGAGACGTCGAATTGCAGCTCGTCGAGCACAAGCCGAAAGAAGCCCGAAAACCGATGCAGGGCGATGCGCAGGTCCTTGGCGCCCAGCATGCCCAGGCACAGAAACTTGAATGTCCCGTTGCGCAGCGGCCGTGAAAAGATGCCGGGCGTTTCATCGTCGAACTGGATGGCTAGCAAACGATAAAGGTCGGCAAATTGCTCGATGGTGACGCGTGCGCCGGGTTGGCGCAGTAGTGCGGGCGCGATGCTCGCGCGCCGGATGCAGCCGGGGTCGAATCCCGGCTTCTTGGCTACGGCGTCGATCAAGTCAGTGACAAAGCGTACGGGTACGGTTTTGGTTTGTGGGCTCATCGCTAGTCGACTCGTTAATGCCAACCGAAGAATGGCAGTTTATGCAAGGTTTTAGGCCGTGTCTGCCACCCTGGGGGCGCAAGCCTCCAATACTATATTGAAAAATGGCGAGTCACTGGCCAGTTAGCCTGGCAGGAAACGCATGATCAATACCACGCAGGGGAAAAACGGTGCAGTTTGAACTCGACGAGCAGCAGCGGCAGATTCAGGACTTGGCTCGCCAGTTTGCGCGGCGCGAGATCATGCCGCTCGCCGCAGGTGCCGACCGCAATGCCGACTTTCCGGCGAGCCTGCAGGAAAAGGCCGTGGCGGTGGGCGTGGCGAATATCAATCTGCCGGAATCCGTGGGCGGGGCAGGCCTGGGGTGCATGGAATTGGTGCTTGTCACTGAAGCTTTATGCCATGCCTGCCTCGGCATAGGCACAGCCTTATGTGTCAATGCTCTCGCGCTTGAACCCATCGTGATTGCCGGCACGCCGGAGCAGCAGGCGCGCTACCTTGGCCTTGCGGTAAAGGGTGCACTAGCCGGGTTTGCCATGACCGAGCCGGCGGCAGGATCCGACGTGGCAGGCATACGTACGCGTGCCGAGCGCGTGCCGGGCGGCTACGAACTAAGCGGCAGCAAGCTCTGGATTTCGAATGCAACGCTCGCCACATTTTTTGTCGTGTTTGCCAAGACCAATGCGCAAGGCGGCCACCGCGGCCTTACCGCCTTTATCGTGCCGCGCGACAGCGCCGGCCTGAGCGTGGGCCAGCCGCTCGGAAAGCTGGGCCAACGTGCCGCCCCTACGGCCGAAGTCTTCTTCGAGCGCGTATTCGTGCCGGACGATCACCGCCTGGGCGATGAAGGCAGCGGCTTCACGCTTGCCATGGAGGTGTTCGATCATTCCCGGCCCATGGTGGCGGCGTTTGGCGTGGGGTTGACCGAACGCTGCATCGACGAATCGCTAGCCTACGCGCGCGAACGCCGTTCCATGGGCAGCGCGCTCATCGATCATCAAGCCATCGCCCACAAACTGGCGGAAATGCGCATGCGCCTGGAAGCGGCCCGATTGCTGACCTATCAGGCCGCCTGGCTGGTTGACCAGGGCCGGCCCAACACGATCCAGGCCTCGATGGCCAAGGCGTTCGCCGCCGATGCGGCGATGTGGGCCGCCACCGAAGCCGTACAGATTTTCGGGGGCATGGGTTATTCCACCGACTATCCGGTCGAGAAGCTTTTCAGGGATGCGAAAGTGCTTCAAATTTATGAAGGCACAAGCGAAATCCAGCGAAATATTATTGCCCGCGAAATGCAGCGGGCCTGACTCAGGAGAATTTCATGCACTCGTCTTCACCATTGGAACCTGTGATTCTTGGCGGCGTGCGCACGCCGTTTGGCCGGCGCAATGGCGCGCTGCGGGAAACCCGCCCGGATGTCTTGCTGGCGAGTGTGCTGCACGCCGTGCTTGAGCGTAGCGGCCTGCCGGCTGACAGGGTAGGGGATGTGATTACCGGGTGCGTCAGCCAGGCCGGCGAGCAAGGGGCGAATATTGGCCGCCAGGCGCTGCTGCTGGCGGGTTTGCCGCCCGAAGTGCCGGGCGTGTCGCTGAACCGGATGTGTGGATCCAGCCAATATGCGGTGCACGCCGCTGCACAGGCTATTGCCGCCGGCGACCTGGATTTCGCCATAGGCTGCGGCGTCGAAAACATGAGCCGCGTGCCGATGTTTCTTGATCTCACCCTGGGCAAGAGCGATTTCACCGGGTTCGATGGACTGCATCCCGATATTTACGCGCGCTACCCGATTCCGCATCAGGTGGAAAGCGCCGAGCTCGTCGCCGATAAATGGAAACTGGGACGCGCCGAGCTCGATGCCTACGCAATGGAAAGCCATAGCCGCGCACACGCGGCGCGCGTGGCTGGCGTGCATCGCGAAATCCTGCCGGTGGCTGGGGTGGACAAGGACGGCAATGGCATACGCCTGGCCGATGACGAGGGCATACGCGCGGTGATCGATGCCGCCAGGATGTCGTCCATGGCCCCCGTATTTCGGTCCCCTGAAGCAGGTGTGGTCACCGCTGCCAATGCCAGTCAGATAAGCGATGGCGCGGCGGCGGTGCTGGTGGGCAGCCGGCGTGCCGCCAGCGGGCTTGGCCTGACGCCAAAAGCGCGTTTCCGCGCGCGGGTCGTGGTTGGCTCAGATCCGGTCATGCAATTGACCGGCGTCCTGCCTGCGGCGCATCGTGCGCTGGCCACGGCCGGCCTGTCTATTGGCGACCTGGATTGGATCGAGGTCAACGAGGCATTCGCCAGCGTTGCCCTTTGTTTTGCGCGCGAGTTCGATCCCGATATGTCCAAGCTCAACCCGTGGGGCGGCGCGATCGCCCACGGCCACCCGTTAGGTTGCACGGGCGCCGCCCTGATGGCGAAGATGCTTGCCGGCCTGGAGCATGTCGACGGACAGTTCGGCCTGCAAGTCATGTGCATCGGCCACGGTATGGCCACCGCAACGATCATCGAGCGGCTCTAGCGGGGCGTACCGTGCCCGCTACAGGAAATGATCCAATAGACGACGGCTGGCTCTATCCAGGGCGGGCACGTCGCGAATCAGGTATTGCACGCCGTAGGCGTCGGCGATCAGCAGGCGCGTGGCCGAGAGGCGGCGTATGTCTTCTTCCGCCTTCAACAGCAATTCAGTGTCGCCCTTATCGGTTTCCACTTGCCAGCGGCTGGGCGTCGCGAAGCTCGACACTTGCCTGATCCGGCTGATCTCGGGCATGAACTCGCGGCTGGCCAGTTCCTGCTCCAGCAGGATGCGCGTATCCGCCGGAAGCTCGAGCATGGATGCTATCCAATGCAGTTCGGTGCCGGTAGCGTCCACTAGCGAGATGCCTTCTTGCGGGGCGGAAACGGGAAAGCTGCGTACAGGTATGACGGCTGTGTGGACAGCCTCGCCAAGTTGCAGCGTCAGGCGACCGAAGGGGTCGCGGTGCAAGGAAAAGTTCATTAAGCGATGCCTGCGTCTGTATCGGTGTCCCACTCGGGAGGGCTGGCGTCGGCGTCGGCATCGGCCTGCGCCGCCTGGGCCTGATGAAGGCGGAAATAATAGCCATGTCTTGCCATGAGGTCGTCATGCTTGCCCACTTCCACGATTTCGCCGTGATCGAGTACGACAAGCCGGTCGGCCTGGCGCAGGGTGCTTAGGCGGTGCGCGATGGATATGGTGGTGCGTCCTCGCACCAGGTTGTCCAGTGCCTTCTGGATCTCTTTTTCGGTTGCCGTATCGACGGACGATGTCGCTTCATCCAGTATGAGGATGGGCGGGTCGATCAGCAAGGCGCGCGCAATCGATATGCGCTGGCGTTCGCCGCCCGACAAGGCCTGGCCGCGCTCGCCCACCAAAGAGTCGTAGCCGTGGGGCAGACGTAGGATGAATTCATGGGCATTTGCCGCGCGGGCCGCCGCGACGATCTCCTGGCGAGTGGCCGCGGGCTTGCCGTAGGCGATGTTGTCGGCGATCGTGCCGAAGAACAAGAACGGCTCTTGCAGGACCAGTCCGATATGGCGGCGATACTCAGAGACGGGAATGGCGCGGATGTCGGTACCGTCCAGGCGGATCGCGCCGCTCGATACGTCGTAAAAGCGGCAAATCAGGTTGACCAGGGTGCTCTTGCCCGACCCGCTGTGGCCCACGAGTCCTATCATTTCACCGGGCGCGATATCGAGGTCCAGGCCGCGTATCACGGATCGGTTGCCGTAACGGAAACCAATATTGCGTAGTTCGATGCGGCCTTTTACGTTATCGACATGAACGGGATGTGCGGGTTCGGGAACGCTGGATACATGATCCAGAATGTCGAAAATGCGCTTTGCCCCGGCGGCGGCTTTTTGTGTGAACGACACAATGCGACTCATGGAGTCAAGACGCAGGTAGAACCGGCCGATATACGCCAGGAAGGCCGTCAATACCCCTACCGTAATTTCTTCGCGCGCGACCAGGCTGATACCGAAAGCCCAGACCACGAGCAGGCCTATCTCGGTCAATAGCGTTACCGTGGGCGAGAACAGCGACCAGACCCGATTGACGCGATCGTTGACCTGGAGGTTTCGATTGTTGGCCTCGCGAAAACGGGCCACTTCGCGCCGTTCCTGCGCAAATGCCTTGACGACGCGAATGCCGGGGATGGTGTCGGCCAGCACGTTCGTGATCTCGGACCAGACGCGGTCGACTTTCTCGAAGCCCCGGCGCAGCCGGTCGCGCACCAAATGGATAAGCCATGCAATGAACGGAAGCGGCACCAGGGTGACGATGGCAAGCCATGGATTGATGGATATGAGTATGGCCGCCGTCATCACTATCATCAGGACGTCGGTCGCGAAATCCAATAGATGCAACGACAGGAATACGCAGATCCGATCCGATTCCGAGCCAATGCGCGAGATCAGGTCGCCGGTGCGCTTTCCGCCGTAATATTGCAGCGAGAGTTTTTGCAGATGTTCGTAGGTCGCCGTGCGCAAGTCGGCGCCGATACGCTCGCTTACCCAGGCCAGAATGTAGGTCCGCGCCCATCCAAGAACCCACGCGAGCAGGGACGAAGCCAGTAGGGCGCCAAGATACAGTTGTACCAGGGTCCAGTCTATCGGCACCCCGTTCTGGAACGGAATCAGTATCTTGTCCATCAACGGCATGGTGAGGTAGGGAGCCACCAAGGCGGCCGCCGTCGATGCCAGCGTCAATAAAAAGCCCAGCAGCAATAGCCCACGGTAAGGCAGCGCGAACCGCCATAGCCGAAGCAGCGCCCAAGTCGAGGTGGCTGAAGGCGTTTGCGAGGCGGCGTCGGGCCGCGACTCGGCCTCGCGGGCCGGCGCCACCGTCAAGCCCAGAGCAAGGTCACGCTGCCGTTCGAAGCCGGCGGCCATATGCATGGCGTCGGCATGATGCGCAACGGTATAGCGCCAACGCGCAAGGAGACGCATACTGTCGTGCAGTTCAAGTGTGCCGACACCGGCATGATCGTGGTGATGCAGACGCAGGCCTGGCCGGTAGGGCCAGGATTGCCATTCCGCGTTGTCCTTTGAGACCGCCAGGATCCGGCGGTTCGTGAGTACCAGCAGTCCTGTTACAAATCGCAGTGCCGGATCCAGGTCCAGCGGCAATCGGCACGATACGGTTTCGCCATTTTCGAGTTGCGCCGCCAGCGCTGCGCGCCAAATTTCCGGAATGTCGTCGAAGACGTTTCCAGTGTTGATTGATATTGCTTTCATCGTGTGCGTCGCGTGTTGCCGGCAAAGCTGCGTAAAGAGTTGAGTGCGCTATTGTCACGTTGAAGAATCAGGTACGGTGAACTTCCGGATTCAAGTGTGGTTTTTTTACGTCTTGTGGCTGTATTTTCTTCTCTTTGCAATCAGCCGGCAAACCTATTGCCAGCGTTTTGCCGTTAAATACATTTCACTCCTGAACCGTGTTCTGCGGACCTCCCACGCTTTCCAAACTACGATGCAAACCAAATCCATAGAATTCATCAAGATGATGTCTTTGCGCGGGCCGAATATCTGGGCTTATCGGCCGGTCATAGAGGCGTGGGTCGACATCGGCGAGCTGGAAGAATTTCCCTCCAACAAAATACCGGGCTTTTATCAGCGCCTGAGTTCCTGGCTGCCTTCGCTGATCGAGCATCGATGCAGCGTGGGCGAGCGGGGAGGCTTCCTGCAGCGCCTCGAGCAGGGTACCTGGCCCGCCCATATCCTCGAACACGTCACGCTTGAGCTTCAAAACCTGGCCGGCATGCCTGGCGGCCTTGGCCGGGCTCGTGAAACCTCTGTGCGCGGTGTCTACAAAGTCATTGTGCGCGCCTGGCATGAGCCCATCACCCGTGCCGCGCTTTATGCCGCGCGCGACCTGGTCATGGCTGCCATCGAAGATCGGCCGTATGACGTGCAAGGCGCGGTCGACGAACTGCGGGAACTCACGGAAGACTTGCGTTTGGGCCCCAGTACGGCGTGCATCGTCGATGCGGCCGACGACGCCGATATACCGACCATACGCCTGGACGACGACAATAACCTGGTGCAGCTGGGCTACGGTGCGCGCCAGCGCCGCATCTGGACCGCGGAGACGGACCGCACGGCGGCCATCGCCGAAAGTATTTCCAGCAACAAGGATCTGACCAAAAGACTGTTGCAGGCTTGCGGCGTTCCCGTGCCCGAGGGCCAGCTGGTCGATAGTGCGGAACATGCGTGGCAAGCGGCCCTCGATATCGGCCTGCCGGTCGTCGTCAAGCCGTGCGACGGCAATCATGGGCGCGGCGTGTTCACCAACCTGATGTCGCAAGCCGAAATCGAGACGGCTTATGCCGTTGCCGTCGATGAGGGCAGCGGCGTGGTGGTGGAACGTTTCATCCAGGGCGATGAGCATCGTTTGCTTGTGGTGGGCGACCGCATGGTGGCGGCGGCGCGGGGCGATGCGGCAACGATCGTCGGCGACGGCGTCCATACGGTCGACGCCTTGATCGACCTGCAGCTCAATTCAGACCCGCGGCGCGGGCGCGATGAGGATCATCCGCTTAATCTTATTCGGCTGGACGCGGCAGCCAGGCTCGAGTTGGCGCGCTGCGGCATGACAGCCGATTCGGTGCCGGCTTCCGGAGTTCCTGTACTCATTCAGCGTAATGGCAACGTCTCCATCGATGTCACCGACAAGGTTCATCCGAGCATTGCCGCCAAGGTGGCTCTTGCCGCCCGGATCGTGGGGCTGGACATTGCGGGGGTCGATCTTGTGGCCCAGGACATCTCGCGACCGCTCGATGAGCAGCGCGGCGCCATTGTCGAAGTCAACGCGGGGCCGGGTTTGCTTATGCACTTGAAGCCGGCGGCGGGCGAGCCCCGCCCAGTGGGGCAAGCCATTGTGGACCATTTATTCCCGCAGGGCGACACGGGCCATATCCCCATCGTTGGCATCACGGGAAGCTCAGGCAAGACAGCCGTGGCTCGGCTGGTAAACCATTTGCTGCAATTGCGCGGCGACTATACCGGCCTGGCGTGCAGCCACGGACTCTTCTTCGGCCGGCGGCATGTGCAGAAGGCCGATGCCGCGAACTGGACTGCCGGACGCCGTGTACTGCTGAACCGCGCGGTCACCGCGGCGGTCATCGAGAACGGCGCGCACAGCATCCTGAGTGAAGGTCTGTCCTATGACCGGTGCAGCGTCGGCATCGTGACCGATCTCGATCCCGCCGGCATCCTGCCCGAATTTTATATAGACGAGGCCGACCACATTGCGCGTGTCCTGCGCACGCAGGTGGACGTTGTTCTTCCCGACGGCGTGGCTATTCTGAACGCCGACGACGAGGCCGTCGCGGCGATGGCGCCATTATGCGATGGCGAGGTGATTTTCTTCGGCTCCGATGCGAACGCGCCTGCGATGGCCGATCATCTTGCCAGTGGCGGACGCGCTGTGTTTGCCCGGAAAGGCCAGATAATCCTGGCCTCAGGCGCCCAGCAGGAAGTGCTGGCCGGGCTGGGATGCATGACGCAGTCTTCGGCGGCCGATTCCACAGTTTCAGCTCACACTATCCTGGCGGCGGTGGCGGCGGCCTGGGCGTTGGGCATTCGCGCGGAAATTATCGGCGTGGGCATACAGGCATTCAGTCTGGATTTAGCGGAACAGCCGTTGCTGGCCGTCGTGGAAGAGACCGTGGCCGGAATAAGGAAGATCGCCTGATGGAAGTTTCACGTGTAAGGGCCCTGCGCGGCCCTAATCTATGGTGCCGTCAAACGGTTATCGAGGCCATTGTGGCCTGCTCCGAAGCGGAACGCCTGATCGGCGATATCGACGCGTTCGAGACACGGATGCGGGCCCGCTTCCCCGATATCGATATTCTTAAACCGCCTGGCCAGGAGCTGCCCAATTCCCTGGCCCATGCGTTGGCTGCCGCCGCGTTGTGCCTGCAGACCAAAGTGGGCTGCGTGCTGACGTACCGCCGTACCGCGCCGACTATCGACGTCGGCGTGTATCAGATCATCATCGAATACAGCGAAGAAGCTGTGGGCCGGCTGGCGTTCGATCTTGCCCAGGAATTGTGCCAGTCCGCCATGCACGACTTGCCTTTCGACTTGGCCGGTGCGTTGCGGCAACTGTCCGAGCTCAACGAAGATGTGCGGCTGGGGCCGAGTACGGGCGCGATCGTGCAGGCCGCGGTCAAGCGCGACATTCCATACCGCCGCCTGACCGAAGGCAGCCTTGTGCAGTTCGGGTGGGGCAGCAGGCAGCGCCGCATCCAGGCGGCCGAGACGGACCGCAGCAGCGCCATTGCGCAATCTATAGCGCAAGACAAGGAATTGACCAAGCGCTTATTGGCGTCGGCAGGCGTGTCGGTGCCTGATGGCCGTTGCGTCGGCAATGCCGACGAAGCATGGCAAGTGGCCGTTGAAATAGGTGCGCCCGTCGTCATCAAGCCTCGCGACGGCAACCAGGGAAAAGGCGTGGCGGTAAACGTGCAAGGCCGCGATCAGGTCCTCACGGCCTATGCCGGCGCGCGCGCGTATAGCTCCGACGTCATTGTCGAACGCTATACGCCGGGGCACGACTTTCGCCTGTTGGTCGTCGGCGACAAGCTGGTTGCCGCCGCCAGGCGTGATCCGCCGCAAATCATTGGCGACGGCGAGCGTACGGTTGCGCAACTGGTGGAAGCCATCAATGCGGATCCGCAGCGCGGGGAGGGCCATGCCACGGCGTTGACCAAGATCCGGCTCGATGATATTGCCCTGGCGACCATGGCGATCCAGGGTTACAAAGCGGAATCGGTCCCCGGCATCGGCGTGCTCGTGACGTTGCGAAACAATGCCAATCTGAGCACCGGCGGCACGGCCACCGACGTGACAGATCACGTGCACCCAGAGCTGGCGGCAACCGCCGTGGCGGCCGCGCAAATGGTCGGGCTGGATATCTGCGGTATCGACCTGGTCAGCGACAACGTATACGAACCCCTGGAAAAGCAGGGTGGATGCATTATTGAAGTGAATGCGGCGCCGGGGCTGCGCATGCATCTGAGTCCCTCGTACGGCAAGGGCCGCGAGGTCGGCGAAGCTATCATCAACGATATGTTCGCGCCGGGAGAGAATGGCCGTATTCCCGTTGTTGCCGTTGCGGGAACGAACGGCAAGACCACCACGGTCCGCTTGACGGCTCATCTGATATCCGCCGCCGGCATGCGGGTGGGCATGACCAATTCCGACGGCGTCTATATAGGCAAGGACCGTATCGACACTGGTGATTGCAGCGGGCCGCGCAGTGCGCGCAATGTACTGCTGCACCCCGATGTCGACGCTGCCGTTTTCGAAACGGCGCGCGGCGGCATACTACGGGAGGGGCTGGGCTTCGATCGGTGCAATGTGGCCGTCGTGACCAATGTGGGAATGGGCGATCATCTGGGGCTGAGCTATATCAGCACGGTCGAGGATCTGGCCATCGTCAAGCGGGTAATCGTGGAGAACGTAGCCCCGGAAGGGCTTGCGGTGCTGAACGCGGCCGACCCATTTGTCGCCGCCATGGCGGAAAATTGCGCCGGTTCGGTGGTTTTCTTCGCCCGCGACGGTAACCATCCGGTATTGTCGACGCATAGGGCGCAAGGCCGACATGCCGTCTTTGTTGAAGACGGAGCTATCGTCCTTGCAAAGGGCCAGGCAGAGCAACGTTATCAGCTCGATGCTATTCCCATCACGCGCAACGGCACCATCGCCTTCCAGGTCGAGAACGCCATGGCCGCGCTTGCCGCCGGTTGGGCACTGGGGCTGGATGAGGATGTCATGCGGCACGGCTTGGCGACGTTCGTCAGTGACGCCCAGACGGCACCTGGCCGGTTCAACGTGTTCGCATATCGCGGCGCCACCCTCATTGCGGATTATGGACATAATCCGGACGCCATCCAGGCGCTCGTGGAGGCTATCGACGCCATGCCCGCAAACAGGCGCCATGTCGTCATTAGCGGCGCCGGCGACCGTCGCGACGTGGACATCCGGCGCCAGACAGAAATACTGGGTGATGCGTTCGATGATGTCATCCTGTATCAGGACATGTGCCAGCGTGGTCGTGAAGATGGCGAAGTCATCACGCTGTTGCGGCAAGGATTGGAAAACGCGCAACGCACGAAAGCGATACGCGAAGTGCGCGGTGAGATGCTTGCCATCGATACCGCGCTGGGCGAGTTGCGCGAGGGCGACTTGTGCCTGGTGCTCGTCGACCAGGTGGAGGCGGCGCTGGATCACATTGCCATGCGCATCGCGGAGATGCCCTGACGTTGTTACACAGTTCTCCACCTGGCGGGTTGAAACCCGTGGCGGAGGGACCAATAATGATGAACCTGGCCGCTACTCGATCGCGGCCCCGCCATTCTTATTTGAAGAAGGATCATCATGACTCGTGTGCCAGATGCCGACGTGGATAGTATGCTGCCGCCTTTAACGCTGGACAGGCGCGGATTCATCGCCACGTCCCTGGCTGGCGGTTTCGCTTTGGCCGCCGGCCCCGTCATGGCGCAAAGCGTCGTCAAGACCGATGATGACGGCCTGATGGCCGGCGAAGTGAAAATCCCGGTCAAGGAAGGCAATATTCCCGCCTATCGGGCGGCGCCGGAAGGCAAGACCACCGTCCCGGTCATTCTCGTGGTCCACGAAATATTCGGCGTGCACGAATATATCAAGGACGTGTGTCGGCGACTGGCCAAGCAAGGCTATATGGCGATTGCCCCTGAATTGTATTCAAGGCAGGGCGACCCCTCGCGCTATACGGAAGTCAGCCGCCTCATGAGCGAAGTTGTCGGCAAGGTTCCAGACGAGCAGGTGCTAGGCGATCTCGACGCCGCGCTGGCGTGGGCGGCGAAAAATGGCGGCAACGTCGAACGCGCGGGCATTACCGGATTTTGCTGGGGTGGACGCATCGCATGGCTTTATACGGCTCACAATCCGAAGATGAAAGCGGGGGTGGCCTGGTACGGCCGGCTGCAGGGCGAGGCAGACAGTCTTCATCCCAAGCATCCGATCGATGTCGCTGCCGAACTCAATGGCCCCGTCCTTGGCTTATACGGCGGCAAGGATGCCGGCATTACGCAAGAATCCATCGACGCCATGGAATCGGCTTTGGCGGCTGGGAACGACGCCGCCAAAGCCTCGAGGTTCATCGTCTACCCAGAGGCCGGCCATGCCTTTCATTCCGATTACCGTCCGAGTTACCGGGCCGATGACGCGAAAGACGGCTGGCAACGCGCATTGGAGTGGTTCAACGCCCGTCTAAAGTCCTAACGGATACGTATCGGCACGAAACCAGCCGGTCACGCTCCACCGATTGCGGGTGCTAGGCAGTACCTCGTGCGGGACATGTTCGCTGCGAAAGATCACGACGCGTCCCGCACATGGCAATATCCGCTTCGTCTCGATGCCATTGTGTGCCGGGCCATACAGGCATAGCTGTCCGCCGTCGGGCTCTTGCCAATCGGGATTCAGGTATGCCACCAACGATATCCTGCGACAATCCTGGCCTTGATGCTGGTCGATATGTTTTTTATACCCGCGGCCCGGCTCGTATCGCGCAAAATGAAGCTCCGCCCGGTTCAGGCCAAGAAAGAAGTGCCGGTTCAGCTGTTGCCGCAGGGTATCGGTCCAGGCCAGGAACGCCTGTACTGCCGGTTCCGGCGCGTCGCTCTCGAGCCAGCAGATGGAATCGCCCCGCACGGGCGCGTTGCGCTGATCGGTTAGCCCCCGACCGATGCGGGCGTCGTGGAATCGGCCTGTTAGCCAATATTCCCGCGCCTGCTGATATAGCGCGTGGTCCAAGCCTTGAGGCAGCAGGTCGTCAGACACAGCCCAGCCTTGCTCCTCCAGATTCTGAAATAGCATCTCTAAGGAGTGCATGGAATTTTGAATCTTTATAATGGACGGAAAAAGCGGTTGGCAATTGTATAGCGAACGGGCGAAACGACCGCCACTATTGGCATTTTTTCTCAATTATTCTTAAGACACAACCGAGACATCCTACATGTTCGAGCATCTGGAAAAGTACGCCGGCGATCCGATTTTTGGGCTGAACGAGGCCTTTCATCAAGACAAGCACGCAAAAAAAGTAAACCTCACTATCGGCCTGTATTACGACGACGACGGCCACATTCCGGTGCTCTCGTCGGTGCGTGCGGCGGAAGTGAACCGTGCGCAAACGGCTACACCCCGGTCGTATTTGCCCATGGAAGGCCTGGCGTCTTATCGCCAAGCCGTGCAGAACCTGCTCTTCGGCCCTGACCATCCCTGCCTGAAGACAGGCCGAGTGGCCACCATCCAGACACTGGGCGGGACGGGCGGGCTCAAAGTGGGCGCGGATTTCCTGCATTCCGCATACCCGGATAGCGCCATGTGGATCAGCGATCCCGCCTGGGATAATCACCATTCCATTTTTCGCGGCGCGGGCATACCAACACACAGTTATGCCTATTACGACCCCGAAACCAAGGCGTTGAACTTCGAGCAAATGATCGCCGACATCGCCGCGCTCCCCGCCAAGAGCTTTGTCTTGCTCCATCCATGCTGCCATAACCCCACTGGCGTCGATCTCTCGCAAGAGCAGTGGAACAGGCTCATCCCGGTATTGGTACAGCGCGACCTGATCCCCTTCCTCGATATTGCGTACCAAGGGTTCGGCTCCGGCCTGGACGATGACGCCTACGCCATCAGGGCCATGGCCGATGCGGGGTTGGTCTTTCTTGTCGCCAATTCATTCTCGAAGAACCTGTCGTTCTACGGCGAACGTTGCGGCGGTCTATCCGTCGTATGCGCGTCGGCCGACGAGGCCGACGGGGTGCTGGGGCAACTGAAGGCCGTAGTGCGCAGAAGCTACTCCAGTCCGCCGGCGCACGGCGGCTGCATTGCCTCCGATGTATTGAATACCCCGCTACTGCGGGCTCAGTGGGCGGATGAGGTCGCAGGCATGCGCACCCGTATTGCCGCCATGCGCCAGCAGGCTCACAGCCAATTGACGGCCAAGCTGCCCGGCTACGACTCCAGCTATTTCGTCAGGCAGCGAGGCATGTTCACTTACACGGGACTGTCGCAGCCGCAGTTGATCGCCTTGCGTCAGCAGCACGGTGTCTACATCATCGATTCGGGCCGCATCAGCGTGCCCGGGCTCAATACACACAATATCGGCTATTTCACCGATGCCATGGCCAGCGTGCTGGGTGGCGCGTAGACGCGCCGCTATATAAGGTAGATAGTTATGACGGCAGGCGAATGGATCGTGGTAGCGTTGTTCGGTGTGGGCCTGCTGTGCTCCGCTTCGTTGTTTTGGTGGTTACTGCGCATCGTCAAACGCGACAGGCGGAAGGACACGGCAGGCGCCGACGCCCAGTCCGCTGACGCTTCAACTAAGTTGCGGTAATCTATGCGATTGGCATTTTGTTCTTTAACGGGAAAACTTTCAGAACCATGGACTCGTACTCACTTCCTTATACTTTTTCGCAACGCGCGCGGCAACTGACCAGTTCTACGATCCGAGAGATTCTGAAAGTCACTGAACGTCCCGAGGTCATATCGTTTGCCGGCGGATTGCCCGCGCCCGGCGGCTTCCCGGTCGACGTCATCAATAATGCGTTCGATCACGTGTTGCAGAGCAATGGCCGCGCGGCGCTTCAGTATGGTCCCACGGAAGGGTACGCGCCCTTGCGCGCGTGGGTGGCGGAAGACTTGAAGCGGGTAGGTGCCGCCGATGTGTCGCCCGACGAAGTGTTGATTGTTTCCGGTTCGCAGCAGGCCCTCGACATGCTCGGCAAGCTTTTCATCGATCCAGGCAGCAAGGTGCTGGTCGAAGCGCCTAGCTATCTTGGCGCCCTGCAATCGTTTTCGCTATTCGAGCCGCGTTACCAGGCTGTCCCCACTGACGCGGGCGGGTTGATTCCCGAAGCCCTTACTGACAAGCTCGCCGCTGGCGCCCGTTTCATCTATGCCTTGCCCAACTTCCAGAATCCCACCGGACTCACGCTGGATTTGCGACGTCGCCAGGCGCTGGTGGAACGTTGTGCAGCCTTGCAGATCCCCATTATTGAAGACGACCCCTATGGCGAACTGCGCTATGCGGGCGAGGCTTTGCCGGGCTTGCTTGGTTTAGGCCGTGCCGCCGGCGCCACAGTAATACGCCTGGGCACCTTTTCGAAAGTGCTGGCGCCAGGGCTGCGATTGGGCTATATCGTTGCGCCAAAGCCTATTATTTCCAAGCTGGTTCAGATCAAGCAGGCTACCGACCTGCATACCGCCAGTGTTACGCAAATGGCCGTCTACGAAACCATTAAAGATGGGTTTCTTACAACGCACTTGCCCATGGTCCGCGAGTTGTACAAGAAGCAATGCGGCTTCATGCTCGACGCCATGGACACGCACTTCCCATCCACGGTTACCTGGACGAGGCCGGAAGGCGGAATGTTCATTTGGGTTACCTTGCCGGCCCATATCGATGCCACCGAACTCCTTGCCCGGGCCATCGAACGGAACGTGGCGTTCGTGCCAGGCGCGCCTTTCTTCGCTGGCGTTGAGCCTCAAGTCAATACACTGCGCCTTAGCTTCGTGACTGTTTCCGAAGCCAAGATCAGGGAAGGCATCGCTATCCTGGCCAGCTTGCTGTAGGTTGCCAGGCCCTTTCGGGCCCGCGCGTCACCTCCCCAACTAGACCCGCACGCCGGCTTTCGGCCTGCGGGTTTATTCATTGCGCTCTCCGCGCTTGCGGAGTGTTGCGTGCCGACCTCTCCTTCGTACCCTCATAATTCCCCTACTGTCTGTATTGATATAAATCAACACTGCCAGTAGGGGAATAGCTTTAAATGTGGCAACTAAATAAAACAGAATAAGACGAATGGCGGGGTTCTCATCGGCGCGTCGGCAGTTCTTCAAGGCGAAATCAGGTCCTCGGCCGGATGCTATTCGCCCGCCATGGGCCAGGACGGAACGCGACTTCCTGAATCTTTGCCGGCGTGGTGCCGAGTGTGTGGAAACGTGTCCGACCGGGATCCTGGCAATAGCCGAGGGCGGATATCCCGTCGTTCAATTTACCGATGGGGAATGCACTTTTTGCGGTAGGTGCGTCGAGGCTTGTCCCTCTGGTGCATTGTCCCGGGGCAACGGGGACGCGGCGCCATGGGCGCTGATGCCGCGTATTGCGCAGGCATGTGTCGCCTTTAAGAAGGTGGAGTGCCGAATCTGCGCGGAGGCCTGCGATACAGGAGCCATCAGGTTTCAATTGCAAGCGGGCGGCGTGGCCCTGCCGTTGGTGGATCCGGTTCAGTGCAGCGGTTGCGGGGCGTGTGTGGCGCCGTGTCCCACGGACGCAATCACTCTGGAGATGAATAGTGCAGATAGCTAGTTTGTTAGTGCGTGCGCACCGGGAACATATTCCCGTGCTGCGGAAATCACTCGCCGCGATTCGGGGCGTGGAAGTACACGATGAATATATCGAAAACGGAAGCCTTATTGTCACCATTGAAGATGGCGACGGCTATTCGGTTTCGGATTCGATTCTTGCAGTGAGTTTGGCTGAGCATGTGCTTTGCGCCACGCTCGTTTATGAGTACACGGACCAAGGTCTTGAACTAATAGGGACATGAGATGAGCATGGATCGACGCAGTTTCATCAAAGCCAACGCGGTCGCCGCCGCGGCGGCCACGGCCGGCGTGGGTGTGCCGTTGGCGGCGCAGGCGCAGTCGGCGAAAGACCAGAAAGTGCATTGGGACAAAATTCCCTGCCGCTTTTGCGGTACAGGATGTTCTGTGCTGGTGGGCGTCCAGGAAGGGCGCATAGTTGCCAGCCAAGGGGATCCCGATTCGCCGGTAAACCGGGGGCTGAACTGCATCAAGGGATACTTCCTGTCGAAGATCATGTACGGATCCGATCGCCTGACACAGCCTTTGCTGCGCATGAAAGACGGACGCTACGACAAGAACGGAGAGTTCCAGCCTATTTCGTGGGACGCCGCGTTCGACATCATGGCCACGAAGTGGAAAGAAGCCATGAAGGCCCATGGTCCGGACTCTGTCTGTATGTTTGGTTCGGGGCAGTGGACGGTATGGGAAGGGTATGCCGCCGTCAAGTTGTTCAAGGCGGGGTTCCGTACCAATAACCTGGATCCCAATGCGCGGCATTGCATGGCATCCGCCGTGGCCGGCTTTATGCGGACATTCGGTATCGACGAGCCGATGGGTTGCTATGACGATATCGAGAACGCCGATGCATTCGTGCTCTGGGGTTCAAACATGGCCGAAATGCACCCGGTGCTTTGGAGCCGCATCACGGATCGCCGTCTGACCAAGCCGGGTTGCGAAGTTCACGTCTTGTCGACGTTCGAGCATCGGTCCTTCGAGTTGTCGGACAACGGCATGATCTTCGTGCCGCAGACAGATTTGGCGATTCTCAACTATATCTGCAACTACATTATCCAGACGAAGCGGGTCAATACCGAATTTGTCAAAGCGCACGTGAAGTTCAAGATCGGCGAAGGCGACATCGGATACGGGCTGCGCCCCAACCATCCGCTGGAAGCGAAGGCAACGAGCAACGGCTATCCAGGCGCCGACGGCAAGCCAAAGGGCGACTCGGGCGCGGCCCGCGATTGCACCTTCGAGGAATTCGCGAACTTTGTATCCGAGTACACGTTGGAGAAAGTGTCCAAGCTATCTGGGGTGCCCGCGGAGCGCTTGCAACGCATGGCCGAGCTGTATGCCGATCCAAAACGCAAGGTAGTGTCGTTCTGGACCATGGGCTTTAACCAGCATACGCGCGGCACGTGGGTAAACAACATGATTTATAACGTCCACCTTCTAGTGGGCAAGATCAGCGAACCCGGCAATGGTCCGTTCTCTCTGACAGGGCAGCCGTCCGCCTGCGGCACCGCGCGGGAAGTCGGTACCTTCGCGCATCGGCTACCTGCTGATATGGTCGTGGGCAACCCTGCGCATCGGGCGTTCTCCGAAAAAATCTGGCAGTTGCCGGAAGGCACCCTGCCGGCCAAGATCGGCCTGCACGCCGTGGCGCAAAGCCGCGCGCTGAAGGACGGCAAGCTCAAATGCTACTGGACCAGCACGACGAACAACATGCAAGCGGGACCGAACATCAACGAGGAGATT
This sequence comes from Candidimonas sp., assembly GCA_035515055.1. Taxonomy (GTDB): domain Bacteria; phylum Pseudomonadota; class Gammaproteobacteria; order Burkholderiales; family Burkholderiaceae_B; genus Pollutimonas. The sequence continues at coordinate 59,588 of DATJBV010000036.1, read as the reverse complement.
TATCCCGGTTGGCGTAATCCCGACACCTTCATCGTCGTTGCGGAAGCGTATCCCACCGTCTCGGCCATGTCGGCCGACCTGATCCTGCCCTCCGCCATGTGGGCTGAAAAAGAAGGCGCCTTCGGCAATGCCGAGCGCCGCACGCAGTTCTGGCGCCAGCAGGTGAATGCGCCGGGCGAAGCGAAGAGCGACCTGTGGCAATACATGGAGTTCGCCAAACGCTTCACCATCGAGGAAGTGTGGCCCGAGGAATTAATTGCGAAGAAGCCCGAATACAGGGGGAAGACCTTGTACGACGTCTTGTTCGCCAACGGCGTGATCAATAAATATCCGCTGGCGGATGTCGCCGCAGTCAACGCCCATGCCGCCGCCGACTACATGAATAGCGAATCCAAGGCGCTGGGGTATTACGTACAAAAGGGATTGTTCGAAGAATATGCCCAGTTCGGGCGGGAGCATGGCCACGATCTGGCGCCGTTTGATGTTTACCATAAAGCCCGCGGACTGCGCTGGCCCGTGGTCGACGGCAAGGAAACCCTGTGGCGCTTTCGCGAGGGCTATGACCCTTACGTAAAAGCCGGAGAGGGCGTACGATTCTACGGCCATAAAGACGGGAAGGCGGTGATCTTTGCCTTGCCCTATCAGGATCCCGCCGAAATGCCGGATGCGGAATACGACCTGTGGCTGTGCACGGGGCGTGTTCTGGAGCACTGGCATACCGGCTCGATGACACGTCGCGTGCCCGAATTGCACCGCTCGGTGCCTGAAGCGCAAATCTTCATGCACCCCGACGACGCAAGCGCTCGCGGCCTGCAACGCGGCGCCGCTGTGAAGGTTGCATCGCGGCGCGGCGAGATCATTGCCCAGCTTGAAACGCGAGGACGCAACAAGCCTCCCAAGGGCTTGATCTTTGTGCCTTTCTTCGATGAGAACCGGCTCGTAAACAAGCTCACGCTTGACGCCACCTGCCCGATCTCCAAGGAAGCCGACTTCAAGAAATGCGCCGTCAAGGTCACCAAGGCCTGAACGACAGGGTCGGAAACGCGATGAACAAGACGACGCGCAAGACAGCAGACGATACTCCAGTCGCCCCAGGGCGTCCGGCGACGTCCGCGTCGCGGCGCAGGTTCATCAAGCAGGCAGCCGGCACCGCGAGTGTTGGCGGCCTGCTGGCGCTTGGCGCTGGCCTGCATGCACGGCAGGCGCGCGCGCTGCCGCCTACGGCCATCCGACCCCCCGGTGCGCTTGCCGAGGCTGATTTCCTGGCGGCATGCGTGCGCTGCGGCTTGTGTGTGCGCTCCTGCCCATACGACACGCTCTCGCTCGCGACGTTGGGCGGCGGCGTGGCCACGGGAACGCCTTACTTCGAAGCGCGCCAGATCCCTTGCGAAATGTGCGCAGACATTCCCTGCGTCGACATTTGTCCGACGGGGGCGCTCGATCATGCACTGACCGATATCGACGAGGCGCGCATGGGGCTCGCCGTTCTGATCGACGAGGAAAATTGCCTTAACTTCCTGGGATTGCGCTGCGATGTTTGCTACCGGGTCTGCCCCGTCATCGACAAGGCCATTACCCTGGAACGCACCCATAATCCGCGATCCGACCGCCACGCCATGCTGCTGCCGACGGTGCATTCCGATCATTGCACGGGCTGCGGAAAATGCGAAAAATCCTGTGTGCTGCCCGGCGAGGCGGCCATCAAGGTATTGCCGCGGCGATTGGCCCAGGGGTCGCGGGCCGAGTACTACCGCCGTGGGTGGGAAGAGAAGGAGGCGGCCGGCGGCTCGCTGATCGGCGAGCAAGTCGAACTGCCCGTGCGCGGCATGGAAGATCGCGCGTATGGCGATACCCGTCTGCACTCGGATGCGCCAGGCGCGCTTAACCCAGCGTGGAAACCATGACGGCGGGCGACGCAAGGCAGGGCGCCGCCGCGACCGGCATGCGCGCCGGCAAGCGCCCCGGCGTCGAGGCAGTACAGACCAAAGGGTGGTGGCGCGCCCACCACTGGCTATTGCTGCGCCGGCTGTCCCAGTTCGGCATATTGGGGATCTTTTTACTGGGACCCTGGCTGGGCGTGTGGGTGATCCAGGGAAACCTTAGCGCAAGCCTATTGCTTGGCGTCGTGCCCATGGCCGATCCCTTCGTCCTGGCCCAATCGTTTGCCGCTGGCCATATTCCATATCGCGACGCCCTGGTGGGCGGGGCGCTCGTCCTCGCGTTCTATCTTTTATTCGGTGGAAGACTGTATTGCTCGTGGGTTTGTCCCATGAACATCGTCACGGACGCGGCGGCCTGGTTGCGGCGCCGCCTGGGTATAAAAGGCAACAAGGCCCCGGCCGCCTCGACCCGCTATTGGCTGTTGATATTCGTGATGATCGCCGCAACCATGACCGGCGGGCTCGCCTGGGAATGGGTAAACCCGGTGTCGATGCTGCATCGCGGGCTGGTATTCGGCTTTGGGCTGGCCTGGGGCATTGTCATTGGCGTCTTTTTCTACGATCTCTTGATAGCCAGCCATGGCTGGTGTGGGCATCTATGTCCCCAGGGAGCCTTCTACGGCTTGCTGGGCGGCGTGGCCCTGCTGCGCATCGAGGCCACCAATCGGGGCGCCTGCAACGACTGCATGGACTGCTTTGCCGTTTGTCCCGAATGGCAAGTGATACGTCCGGCGCTCAAGGGCGTCGGGCAGGATCACGCACTGATTCTTGATGGTGACTGTACGACGTGTGGCCGTTGCATCGACGTATGCGCCCAGGATGTTTTCCGTATTTCGACCCGACTACACAGGAGCGAGTCATGAAGCAATCGAAGTTCCGTTTTGCGTTGGCGCTTGCGGCGGCGCTGAGTTTTTTCACCGCCGCGGTAACCGCAGAGACCCCCGTCAAGACCTTGCGGTCGGCGGCGGTCGACGCGCCCGAAGCGCCTCTCGGCAATCATAAGCAATTGCCCGACGGCCCCCCGCTGCCCAGGGACTTTGTGCAGCAGCCGCCCCTGGTGCCGCACAAGACCGATGGCTACGAAGTGACGATGAACTTCAATCGTTGCATGGACTGCCACTCATGGAGCCGCTATCGCGAGACAGGCGCGACCAAAGTGAGCCTGACCCATTTCAAGGACCGCGACGGCGGCGAGCTATCCAATGTATCGCCGCGCCGCTATTTCTGTATGCAATGTCATGCGTCGCAGACGGACGCCAAGCCATTGGTGGGAAACACCTTCCAACGGGTTGAAGGGCTGCGCTAAGCGCCACCCGCGCCAAATCATCGGAGCATCTGACATCATGGAAAAAAGCAGCAAAGGTATCTTTAAAGGGCGACGACGCGGCTGGGGCGTCGTCATTTCGGGCTTCATCCTCGGGGTCATCTTTTGGGGCGGATTCAACTGGAGCCTGGAAGCCACTAATACAGAGCCATTCTGTATCTCGTGCCATGAAATGAAGGACAACGTGTACGCGGAATACCGCAATACGGTCCACTATCAGAACGCCTCCGGCGTGCGCGCCACCTGCCCGGACTGCCATGTCCCACGCGAGTGGGGACCGAAGATGATACGCAAGATACAGGCGTCCAACGAATTGCTGGGTAAAGTCCTGGGCACGATAGATACGCCCGAAAAGTTCGCCGATCACCGCCTTGCGATGGCAAGCCGTGAATGGAAGCGGATGAAGGCAAACGACTCCCAGGAGTGCCGCAACTGCCACAAGTTCAGTTCGTTCGACTATGCCGTGCAAGGCAGGCGCGCAAGCGACATGCACCAGCAGGGTTTCACGGACGGCCAGACGTGTATTGATTGCCACAAGGGAATTGCACATGCGCTGCCGCCCGTGCACCAGGGGGTGGGCGCGGACCGTACCTCGGGCGAAGTTGCGCCGGAGGTGTTCCATCCCGCCAGTACGGGAGCGGCGGCGAAGTAGGCAATGCGGCAAGCAGACGGGGAGTTCGCACTCGAGGCCACAGGCCTTGCATGCCTGAAGGGTGAGCGGATGCTATTTCGCGGTCTCGGCATGCAAGTCGCCCGTGGCCAAATGCTGCGATTAGCGGGCACCAACGGCATCGGCAAGACGAGCCTGCTACGTATTCTTGCCGGCCTGGCCGTGCCGGAAGAGGGCGCCGTGTGCTGGCATGGCCGCTCCATAAGCGAACATCCCGAGGCGTTTCAGAGAGATTCGCTTTATCTAGGACATGCATTGGCGCTGAATGAGGGCCTTACCCCGCTCGAGAACTTGCGCTTTGCCGCCGCGTGCGCCGGCGACAGCTCTGCGGTGAGCCATTGCGCCGATGCGCTGGCGCGCCTGGGCATGGCCGGGCAGATGCATTTGCCGGTGAGCGTCCTGTCCCAAGGACAGCGGCGCCGGGCGGCACTGGCGCGGCTTCCACTGTCGCACGCGCGTTCCTTGTGGATGCTGGACGAACCCTTCGCGGCCCTGGACGCCGATGCCATCGCTATCGTTGCCGAGATGCTGCACGCGCATTGCGCAAAAGGCGGGCTGGTAGTCATGATTACTCACCAGGACGCGGTCGATGCGCAAGCCGTCGCGGTGCTCGATGTAGGGGCATGGGTGTGTTGAATGTCTTCTGCGCGATGCTGGGTCGCGACCTAAGGGTCGCGTGGCGCGAACGTACCGATATTCTCCTGACGCTCGGCTTTTTTGTGGTGGTGGTCTGCCTGTTTCCGTTGGGTGTCGGTGCCGAGCCGAATCAGCTACGGGCGATCGCGCCGGGTGTGATCTGGGTTTCCGCCTTGTTGTCATGCCTGCTCTCGTTGCCGCGCCTATTCGCGCAGGACGCCGCTGACGGCGTCCTCGACCAGCTGATCTTGTCGAGCGAACCCGCTGTCGTCTGGGTCGGCGCCAAAGTGCTTGCCTACTGGCTCGCCAGCTGTTTTCCCGTGATCCTGGCCGCTCCTTTATTGGGCTTGTGGCTGGGGCTGGAAATCGAGGCGCTGCCGGTGCTCGTCGCCAGCCTGTTGCTTGGCACGCCTGTTCTGGCCTGGCTGGGCGCCATAGGTGCCGCCTTGACCCTGGGCTTGCGTAGCGGTGGCGCCTTGCTCGCCTTGCTCGTCCTGCCCTTATTTGTTCCTGTGCTGATTTTTGGGGCGGGCGCCGTGGAAGCCCAGGTTTCAGGCATGGGCGGGCAGGCACACCTGATGTTGCTCGCCGGCGCGTTTGCCGGGACCTTGGCTCTTGCGCCGTGGGCCTGTGCCGCCTCCTTGCGCATCGCTGTGGAGTAGGAGATGTCGTTGTTCCACTATAAGACCCTATTGTTCCGCTATGCCGCGCCCCAGGCCTTCTATCGGGCCTCCGGATGGCTGGCGCCTCGTTTCGCCATGGCGGCCGCGCTCTTTGCCGTTGCGGGCGTGTGGGTCGGCTTCTTCATCGCGCCCACCGATGCCCAGCAGGGCGAGGTCTACCGGATCATCTTCATTCATGTCCCGGCGGCCTGGGCCTCCATGATCATTTACCTGGCCATGGCGTTCTGGTCCGGCGTCGGCCTGGTCATGAATACGCGGATGTCGTTCCTGATGAGCCGGGCGTTGGCGCCCACCGGCGCCATGTTTTGTTTTCTTGCTCTCTGGACCGGCGCGCTTTGGGGCAAGCCGACGTGGGGCGCCTACTGGGTGTGGGACGCGCGGCTTACATTCCAGCTGTTGTTGTTCTTTCTTTACTTGGGACATATGGCGCTGACCCGGTCCATCGCCAACCCGGCGCGGGCGGATAGGGCCGGCGCGGTGATCGCCTTGGTGGGCGCCATCAATGTACCCGTCATTTATTTCTCGGTGAAATGGTGGAATACGCTGCACCAGGGCGCCTCGGTCAGTTTGACGCAGGCGCCGTCCATGGCCATGACTATGCTCGCCGGCATGCTGCTGATGGCATGCGCTGCCTGGTCATACGCGGCTGCCGTGAGTCTATGGCGGGTCCGGCCGTTGATTCTGAAGCGGGAACGCCATGCCGCCTGGACGGCCACGGCGACTGAACAACCATCGGGAGAAAACGCGTGATGCATTGGGATTCATGGTCGAGCTTCTGGCGCATGGGGGGCGATGCCTTTTTCGTCTGGGGCAGTTATGGCGCCGCTGTCGCGCTGATCGCATTGGAACTGGCCTCGGTATTGCGGCGGCGCGGGTCCAGAAAGGGAGGAGCGCAATGAAGGCTCGGCACAAGCGTTTATTGCTGGTCTGCGGCGGCCTGCTCTTGCTTGCCGCAGCCGTGGGCCTGGTGCTTACCGCGTTCCAGCAGAACTTGGTCTTTTTTCATACCCCTACGGAAGTGGCCGAGGGCAAGGCTGTGTCCGGGAAAGTGCTGCGCATCGGCGGGATGGTCGAGGCGGGATCGGTACGCCGGCAGCCCGACGGCATGACGGTGCAGTTCGTGATCACCGATACCGTAAAGACGGTTCCAGTGACCTATACGGGTTCGCTGCCGGATTTGTTTCGCGACGGCAAAGGCGCTGTTGTCCAGGGAAGCCTCGCGTCCGACGGCATGTTTCATGCCACGGAAGTGCTGGCCAAGCATGATGAGAACTACATGCCGCCAGAGGCGGCCCACGCCCTCGAGCAGGCGCAAAAGACCGCGCGGACGGTGGGCCGATGATCGCTGAGCTCGGGCATTTCGCCCTGATCCTGGCACTCGCGCTGGCGCTCGTGCAGGCCACGGTTCCGCTGATCGGCGCGCATGTACATCGCGTTGCGCTCATGCGTGTGGCGGGTCCGGCTGCCCTGGGTCAATTCCTGTTCCTGCTCGTTTCGTTCGTGTGCCTGGGCTGGCTGTTTGTCGAGAATGATTTTTCGGTCGTCTACGTAGCCATGCACTCGAACACCGCCACGCCGCTCATGTACCGCCTGACCGCGGTGTGGGGAAGCCACGAGGGTTCCTTATTGCTGTGGGGATTGTCGCTCTCGCTATGGACGATTGCCGTCACCGTGTTCTCACGCGGCTTGCCGCCGGAGTTTCTGGCCAGGGTGCTGGCCGTGCTGGGGTGGGTGAGCGTTGGCTTCATTGCCTTCATGCTCCTTACATCCAACCCCTTCCTCAGGCTGTTGCCGGCCGCCGCCGAGGGGCAGGATCTTAATCCGCTCCTCCAGGATCCGGGGATGATCATCCACCCGCCGCTGCTCTACATGGGTTACGTCGGCTTTTCGGTGGCCTTTGCGTTTGCCATGGCCGCCCTCATATCCGGACGTCTCGATGCGGCATGGGCGCGTTGGTCGCGGCCATGGACCACGGCGGCGTGGGTATTCCTGACAGCGGGCATCGCGGTGGGATCCGCCTGGGCTTATTACGAGCTGGGCTGGGGCGGATGGTGGTTCTGGGATGCGGTAGAAAATGCGTCGTTCATCCCGTGGCTGCTGGGTACCGCCTTGATCCACTCGCTGGCGGTCACCGAAAAACGGGGCGCGTTCCGCAGCTGGACGGTGCTGCTTGCCATCAGTACGTTCTCATTGTCGCTCCTTGGAACATTCCTGGTTCGTTCAGGGGTATTGACCAGCGTGCATGCGTTTGCCACGGATCCGAACCGGGGCCTGTTCATATTGGGCTTCCTGGTCTTCGTGATCGGGTCGTCCTTATTGCTATACGCGTGGCGCGCGCCGCGGCTGGCCGGTGGCGGCACCTTTGCCATGGTCTCGCGCGAGACGTCGTTGTTGGCGAATAACGTTCTGCTCTCCGTCGTTGCGGCCTCTGTACTGCTGGGCACGTTGTACCCCCTGCTTTTGGACGCGCTTGGCCTGGGCAAGATATCGGTCGGCCCTCCGTACTTCGAAGCGGTCTTTGTGCCCCTCATGGCGCCCGTCATCGTCTTGATGATGTTCGGCCCATTTTTGAACTGGAAGAATCACGGCTTGGGCAGGGCGCTGCGCCAAGTGGCGCTGGCGTTCACGGCAAGCGTCATTATCGGTCTTGCGATCGGAAGATTGGTCGATCAGGCGGGATGGCGCGGCGTTCTGGGCATTTTCCTGGCGGCATGGGTCGTACTGGCAAGCCTGCAGTTGCTTGCCGGACGCCTGCGGGCAAGGGGCTCGGCCACGCTCGCTGCCCGCATGCGTTCCATTCCAGGGGCCTGGTGGGGGATGTGGGTGTCGCATCTGGGGATAGGGGTTTTCGTGATCGGTGTCACGATGGTAGGCAGCATGCAGTCCAGCCTCGATGTAAAGATGCGCGTCGGTGAACGCGTCGCGTTTGCCGGGCACGATGTGATGTTGAATGACATTCGCGAAGTGGCCGGCCCGAACTACGATGCGGCGCGCGGCACGCTGGCGCTAGGGCGCAACGATCAGCCATTGGCGTTGCTGCATCCTGAGAAGCGTCTTTATATAACTCAGCAAATGCCGATGACCGAGGCAGCTATCGACGTTGGCCTGTTTCGCGATATTTACGTCTCGCTGGGCGAACCGCTGGACGACGAGAGTTGGATCATTCATCTCCATCACCGGCCCTTTATCAGCTGGATCTGGGCTGGATGCGTGCTCATGGGCCTGGGCGGCATCTTTGCCGCCTCCGACCGCCGTTACCGGCGCGTGGCAAAGGTGCGGCGATGCGACTGAAGTCCTTGTTGCCTTTTTTCCTGTTGTTGATACTGGCCGGTTTTCTTGCCTTTGGCTTGACGTTGAATCCGCGCGAAATACCATCGCCACTTATCGACAAGCCGGTGCCCGAGTTTCGATTGCCGCGGCTCGACGATCCGCAAACCCGGTTCGGCCCCGAAGAAATGCGATCGCGCGTGTGGCTGATGAATGTTTGGGCGACATGGTGTGTTGCCTGCCGTGAAGAGCATGCAATGCTGGTCGAGATTGCCAGGCGCGGCATCGTGCCCATTATTGGCCTGAACTATAAAGAGGCGCGCGGCGATGGTGCCTTGAACGTGCGCGGCATGGCGATGGCCGATGAAACGCTAATGGCGATCCGCCGCGCCAATGCCTGGCTAAGTAAACACGGCAACCCCTATGAACTGACGGTGTTGGACGTGGACGGCCGCACAGGCATTGACTTTGGAGTCTACGGCGTGCCGGAAACGTTCATCATCGACCAGAACGGACGCATACGCTACAAGCATACCGGGCCCATTACCCCACAGGTTTTCGAGGCCGTCCTCCTTCCACGAATAAACGAGATCAAGCGTGCAAACCAAGAAGCGCCGCGCAATTGACCGCGCATCGATTCGCACTGCCGCCATGCTGATGGCGCTGGCGTGCTATGGATGGATGCCGCCGTCCAGCGCCGAAGCCATGGACCCATCGGCTACGCCAGCGCTGAATGCGCAAGTACAGGCCCTTTCCCATAAACTGCGCTGCCTTGTATGCCAGAACCAATCCATCGCCGAGTCGGACGCGCCGCTGGCCCAGGATTTGCGCAGGCAAGTTCGTGAACAGCTCGTCGCCGGCAAGGGCGAAGATGACATCTTGCGGTACATGGTCGACCGTTATGGCGATTTTGTCTTGTATGCGCCCCCGTTCAAGGCGATCACGCTGCTGCTTTGGGGTGGTCCAGCCATTCTTTTTCTGGGCGGCGTTGTTGGACTTGGAATGGCTGTGCGCCGCCGGCGGCCGCTGCCCCACACCGGCTTGAGCGAAGACGATCATCGGCGCGCCACGGCGTGGTTGATGGGCCACGATAAGTTGACTGACAAGGATGACGCCCACTCATGACGGAAGCGCTGCCGATTTTCATTGCGATAGCCATTCTTTTTGTGGCGGTTGGCTTGGCCTTCGTTCTGCCCCCACTGCTCGGCTGGGGCCGCTACAGCGACATGGGCGAGACGCAACAGGCCGCGCAAGCCACAATGGCGCTTGCCGTATTGCGCGAACAATGGGACGAGCTCGAGACCGAGCGTGCGGCGGGGCGGATAAACCAGGAGGCATGGCGGCGCGATCGCGATGAACTCGAACGTCGGGCGTTGGACGAAGGCCATTCAGGCGCCCCTCCTTTACGCCACGGGCCGGCTGGGGCGTGGGCCGCCGGAGTGGCGGTCTTCATTTCCATTTTCAGCGTGGCGGGCTATTTGCTTTTAGGCGAACCGGCGTCCCTGGATGGTAAAAGCCGTCAGGCTCCCGAACGGGCCGACGAGTCGGCAGCCATGGCGGAAATGGTTCGCTCCCTTGCCGGCCGGCTTGCCCAAGGACCCGGCGAGCCCCAAGAGTGGTACATGCTGGCGCGTTCGTATATGGTTTTAGGAGATTATTCCCAGGCATCGGCGGCGTTCGCGCAGCTTGCCAGCCTGCGGCCGGATCACCCCGACACGCTGGCCGATTGGGCCGAGGCGGTCGCCCTCGAGCACAATAGCGTCGTGGAGGCGTCTGAACGGCTGGCGCGCAAGGCGCTGGCGCTGGAACCGGATCATGTGAAGGCGCTGCTGCTTTTCGGCACGGCTGCGTTCCAGCGCGGCGATTATGCTCAGGCGGCGACACTCTGGGAGAAAATACTTGCCCAGTCGCCGCACGAAAACGAAGACACGCGGGAGTTGCGCATCACCATCAACGATGCCAGGTCCAAAGCGGGACTCGGACCCTTGGCCGTTCCATAAGACACGGGACATGGCACAGCCTCGCGGCGGCGTAGTCTTCCAATCGGGCAGCGGTATAAAATCGACGCCATGAAACCTGCTTCTTCCGACTCTCTTGGCAGTTCCACGCCCAATGCCGCGCCCGGCACCCCCGACTTGTCGGACATCCGGCACGACGACTGGGTAGCGCGCTGGCTACCTCTATCCTGGGGGCCTTATGCGCGCCTGTGCCGCCTGGACCGGCCGGTGGGCACGTGGCTCACCTTGTTGCCATGCCTGGCCGCGCTGGTACAGGCCGCCGACGGCTGGCCCACGCTGTTTCGCCTGTTCATTTTTTCGTTGGGCGCCTTGCTGATGCGTGGCATTGGCTGCTGCTTCAACGACATTTTCGACCGCGATATCGACAAGAAAGTCGAGCGCACGCGTTTTCGCCCACTGACCAGCGGCCAGCTTTCCCTGAAGAATGCGCTTTGGTTCGTACTCGGACAACTCGTCGTTTGTGGCTTGCTGCTCCTTGCGCTGAACGAGTACAGCCGCTGGCTGGCTGTGGCACTTATGCCTATCGTCATTATTTATCCCCTCTGCAAGCGCTTCACTTACTGGCCCCAGGTCGTGCTGGGCATAGGCTTCAACTGGGGCATGTTGATGGCCTGGTCAGATACGCAGAATACGGTGCCCCTGGCCGCTATCGCCATGTGGCTGGGCGCGGTGCTGTGGCAGGTCGGCTATGACTCCATCTATGCCTATGTGGATGTGCGTGATGACCGCCAATTGGGCCTGCATTCGACGGCGCTGCGCTTCGCCGATAAAGGCAAGCAATGGATCAGCGGCTTCTACATTGCCACCATCGCGCTGTGGATCTATGCCGGGCTGGGCATGCACATGGCTTGGCCGTATTATGTGGTCATAGCGGCGATCGCCGTCCATTTCGTCTGGCAAATGAGCGTTTTCGACCTGGCAAGGCCCGAACGCAACTTCATGCTGTTCCGGGCAAATATGGGCGTGGGAGTATTGTTGCTGGTGGCGGCCATTGCTGGAACACTGGCCGTTTAGAAAAAAAACAGCAGTGCCACAGGCACTGGGAGACAAGATTGTGCATACCGCTACGGCAGGAACTCAGCTCGAGTTCGATTACATCATCGTGGGCGCCGGTTCGGCCGGTTGTCTATTGGCCAACCGGCTGTCCGCAAATCCCGCCCACCGCGTGCTCTTGCTGGAGGCGGGCGGGCGCGACAACTGGCACTGGATACACATCCCCGTCGGCTATCTGTACTGCATCGGCAACCCGCGGACCGATTGGTGCTACCGCACCCAGGCGGATCCCGGCATCAATAACCGTACTTTGGGCTACCCCAGGGGCCGGGTGCTGGGCGGGTCCTCCGCCATCAACGGGATGATCTACATGCGTGGCCAGGCGGCCGACTACGACAGCTGGGCCAGCCAGGGCAACCCGGGCTGGGGCTGGACAGACGTGCTGCCCGTTTTCAAACAGGTAGAGGACCACCACGCCGGCCCGTCGGAATTCCATGGAGCATCCGGAGAATGGCGGGTCGAGCGCCAGCGGTTGTCGTGGAAGATTCTGGACGCCTTCCGCGAGGCGGCACAGCAGGCTGACATCCCGTCCATCGATGACTTCAACCGCGGCGATAACGAAGGTTGCGCCTACTTCGAGGTGAACCAGCGCCGCGGCATACGATGGACGTCGGCCAAGGCCTTTCTGCGTCCCATCAAGAACCGCGCCAACCTTACCGTGATGACCGGCGCGCAAGCCGAACGCATCGTTTTTCAGGGCCGTCGCGCGCAAGGCGTGCAGTTCATGCATGAAGGCGAAAGGAAAGTTGCGCGCGCCCATGCCGAGGTCATACTTTCCGCCGGGGCGATCGGCTCCGTACAGCTGTTGCAAGTGTCCGGCGTCGGACCCGGTGCACTATTGCAAAGCCTGGGCATTCCGGTCGTGCACGACTTGCCCGGCGTCGGGCAGAACCTGCAAGACCATCTGCAGCTTCGCATGATTTATAAAGTTCATGGCGCCAAAACGCTTAACACCATGGCCGCTTCCTTGTGGGGCAAGACCCTGATCGGCGCGCAGTACGCTCTCCAACGGCGCGGCCCGCTGGCCATGGCGCCGTCTCAGCTCGGCGCCTTTGCGCGATCCGGCCCGGAACACGAGCGTGCCAATCTGGAATACCACGTCCAGCCATTGTCGCTGGAAAAATTTGGCGATCCGCTGCATGCCTTTCCAGCCATTACGGCATCTGTCTGCAATCTGCGTCCCACCAGTCGCGGCCACGTCAACATCGTGTCTCCCGACGCCGCCGATGCGCCCCATATTCTGTGCAATTACCTTCAAACGGCGGAAGACAGGCAGGTGGCGGCGGACAGCATACGATTAACGCGACGCATCATGGGGCAGGCCGCGCTTGCGCCATATCGTCCGCAGGAATACAAGCCGGGGGCGCATATCGAAACCCAGGCCGACCTGGAAAAGGCCGCCGGCGATATCGGCACCACCATTTTCCACCCCGTCGGCACATGCAAAATGGGCGTGGACGCCATGGCGGTGGTAGACCCCGAACTGCGCGTGCATGGCGTGGAAGGGCTGCGTGTCATCGACGCTTCCATCATGCCCACCATCACCTCCGGCAATACGAACTCGCCGGCGGTCATGATCGCCGAAAAGGGAGCGCAATTCATCCTGGCGTCGCGAGGCTGATCGTACCGGGCGTAAGTTCATGCGACAATTTATGCTGACATCCTTACGCCGGGCGGCCAGTCGGGCAATAAGAACAAGGTAAATATATGCCCAGTTTTCTCGAAATCCTGGCGACGACGCTGTTCGCGATCGCCATCATCCATACCTTCTCCGTGCCGGTGTTTGCCCGCCAGGCCAACAAGGGCGGGCCGCACGCCGGCCTGTGGCATTTGTTGTCCGAGGTGGAAGCGGTATTCGGCGTCTGGGCCTGCGTATTGTTGGCTTTCATGGCGCTGGTGGCTGGCGTATCCGATACGGTCACCTATATCGACACCCGGAACTTCACCGAACCGGCCTTCGTTTTCGCCATCATGGTCATTGCCGCCAGCCGGCCCATACTTGAATTGGTAAACGTGGGCGTGCGCGCGCTGGCCAGTATTCTGCCCGTGCGCAAAGAGCTGGCCATGTTCTTCGTGACCATGGCGTTCGTGCCGCTTGCGGGCTCGTTCATTACCGAGCCGGCCGCGATGACGCTGGCCGCGCTACTGCTGCGCGATGCCTATTTCGGACGATCGGAGCAGGCCGGGTTCAAGTACATGACCATAGGCGTGCTTTTCGTCAATGTCTCCATAGGGGGCGTGCTGACCGCCTATGCGGCCCCGCCGGTATTAATGGTGGCCAACACCTTCGATTGGGACACCGCCTATATGGCAACGCACTTCGGCTGGCGTGCGGCCGGGGCGGTGCTGATCAACGCCGCGGTACTGACCTTCATCTGCCGCGGCGCGCTCACCGACGGCTCGATTGGTAAATCCACGCTCTCGGAAGGCAGCAAGCGCGCGCCCGTGCCCATCATCATCATGGCCATCCATACCGTATTTCTGGTGGGCGTGGTCTTATCCGCCCATCATCCCATTATCTTCATGGGCTTCCTGATGCTGTTCATCGGCTACGCGCACGCCTATAAGCGTCATCAGAATCCGTTGCTCATTCGCGAAGGCCTGATGGTCGGGTTTTTCCTTGCAGGCCTCGTGGTCCTGGGCGGGCTGCAAAAATGGTGGCTGCAAGACCTGTTGGCGGGACTCTCGCCCATGGTCTTGTACTGGGGAGCCACGGCGCTTACCGCCGTCACCGACAATGCGGCCCTGACCTATCTGGGTTCGCTGGTGGAAGGCACGAGCGAGCAGTGGCGCTATATGCTGGTGGCGGGCGCGGTCACCGGCGGCGGCCTTACCGTTATTGCGAATGCGCCCAATCCGGCGGGATTCTCCATCTTGAAGGGGTGTTTTCCCGATGGGGCAATCTCTCCGCTCAAGCTGCTTGCGGCGGCTACGCTGCCCACAATGGTCGCCGCCGCCATGTTCATGCTGCCCAAGAGCTTCTGACGATTCCATGCCTGTCTGCAAAACCGGCTAAAATCACACGGTTCTATGGGGATAAATTCGTGCCTATCTATGCTTATAAGTGCAGCGCCTGCGGACACGCGCAGGACGTACTGCAAAAAATGTCAGACCCTTTGCTCACCGCCTGTCCCGAATGCGGCCAGGATACCTACGTCAAACAAGTGACCTCGGCTGGTTTTCAGTTGAAGGGTACCGGTTGGTATGTGACCGATTTCCGCAATAACGGCGCCAATGCCAAGCCCGACGCGGCAACATCATCGTCGGTCAGTGCAAGCACGCCCGCCCCGGCCCCAGCTTCAGCGCCGGCCGCGGCCGCGCCTACTCCGCCCGCCGGCACTTCCTCTTCCTGACCGGCTCGTCAATACGGAATGCGCTTTTTTAAACGATACTTTATTACCGGCTTGCTGATCTGGATCCCATTGGTCATTACGATCTGGGTCATTACCTTGCTTATCGGCACGCTGGAAAGCGTCGTGCCGGGTTTCCTGACGTCCCAGTCGCTGTTCGGCTACCGCATTCCGGGTTTCCAACTGCTGATGGTGCTCCTGGTTGTGCTTCTTACCGGATTGCTCGGCGCCAACTTCATCGGGCGGGCCATGGTGGACCGCTGGGAGCAACTGCTGGGGCGCATTCCGCTGGTGCGCTCCATTTATCATTCAGTCAAGCAGGTCAGCGACACGGTGCTCGCCCCAAACGGGCAGGCGTTTCGCAATGCCGTGCTGGTGCAGTATCCGCGCCATGGGTCCTGGACCATCGCCTTTCTTACGGGCGCGCCCTCGGGCGAAGTGGCCGAAAACCTGGGTGAAGATTTTGTCAGCGTGTATGTGCCCACCACGCCTAATCCCACGTCGGGATTCTTCCTGATGATGCCGCGCACCGATGTCAAGATGCTCGACATGAGCGTCGATGCGGCGCTCAAGTACATTGTTTCCATGGGCGTCGTCGCGCCTGCGTCTGTCAAGTCCGGCGAGGCGGTGTCCGTCATCGACGCGGCGCAGCGCATCGACCGAATAGATCCGGACGACGGCGCCGGCACAGACGCGCGGCTGCCCTGACCCTTTAATGCGTAGTTACAGAATTTTTATACGGAGTATTCGTTGATGCGTACTTGCTATACCGGCGAGGTTAGTAAAGCCCACCTGAACCAGACTGTAACGTTGTTCGGTTGGGTCCATCGTCGTCGCGATCATGGCGGTGTCATTTTCATCGACCTGCGCGACCGTGCCGGCCTGGCGCAAATCGTGGTGGATCCCGACAACGTCCAGGCGTTCGAGACAGCCGAGCGCATACGCAACGAGTTCTGCGTACGAATCACCGGCCTGGTGCGCTTGCGCCCCGAAGGCACCAGCAACGTCGAACTCGCCTCCGGCGAGATCGAAGTCTTGTGCCGCGAAATCGAAATACTGAATGCGTCGGTGACGCCGCCCTTCCAGCTCGATGACGACAATCTGTCTGAAACGACGCGCCTCACCCACCGCGTGCTGGACCTGCGCCGTCCGCAAATGCAGCGCAACCTGATGCTGCGCTACCGCGTGGCCATCGAAGTGCGAAAGTACCTCGACAACCTGGGCTTCATCGACATCGAAACGCCCATGCTTACCAAGAGCACGCCGGAAGGCGCCCGCGATTATCTCGTGCCGTCGCGCGTCAATGCAGGCGAGTTCTTCGCCCTGCCTCAATCGCCGCAGCTGTTCAAGCAAATGCTGATGGTGTCGGGCTTCGATCGTTATTACCAGATCACCAAGTGCTTCCGCGATGAAGACCTGCGTGCCGATCGCCAGCCAGAATTCACCCAGATCGACTGCGAAACGTCGTTTCTGAACGAAGAGCAGATACGCGAAATTTTCGAAGGCATGATCCGCCACGTGTTTGCGGTCGTGCAGCACGTCGATTTGCCGGCCCAGTTTCCCACCATGACCTGGGCCGAAGCAATGGATCGCTTCGGCTCGGACAAGCCCGATTTGCGCGTCAACCTGGAATTCGTCGACATTGCCGATTTGATGCGCGACGTCGATTTCAAGGTGTTCTCGGCCCCGGCCAACGATCCCGGCTGCCGCGTCGTGGCGCTGCGCATCCCGGGCGGCGCCAGCATGCCGCGCAGCGAGATCGACGCCTACACCAAATTCGTGGCTATCTACGGCGCCAAGGGCTTGGCGTACATCAAGGTGAACGATGTCGCCGCCATTCCCGAAGGCTTGCAGTCGCCCATCGTCAAGAACATCAACGCTGATGCATTGAAGGCGCTGATGGCGCGCACCGGTGCGCAAAGCGGCGACCTCATCTTTTTCGGCGCCGACAAGACCAAAGTGGTCAACGACGCCATGGGCGCGTTGCGGGTGAAGATCGGCCATAGCGAATTCGGCAAAGATAACGGCTTGTTCGAAGCCACCTGGAAACCGCTGTGGGTCGTCGACTTCCCCATGTTCGAGTACGACGAGCAGGAAGGCCGCTATTTTGCCGCGCATCATCCGTTCACCAGCCCCAAGGATGGCCACGAAGACTACCTCGAAACCGACCCGAGCCGCGCCTTGGCCAAGGCGTATGATATGGTCTTGAACGGTTGGGAAATGGGTGGCGGTTCCGTACGTATCCATCGGGCCGAGGTTCAAAACAAGGTGTTCCGTGCCCTGAACATACAGGCCGACGAAGCCCGCGAAAAATTCGGCTTCCTGCTCGATGCGCTGCAATATGGCGCTCCGCCGCATGGCGGAGTGGCATTCGGGCTGGATCGTCTCGTTACCATGATGGCCGGTGCCGAATCCATACGCGATGTCATTGCATTCCCCAAGACGCAGCGTGCGCAATGCCTGCTCACTCAGGCGCCTTCCGTTGTCGACGAAAAGCAGCTGCGCGAACTGCATATTCGCCTGCGCAATACGGAAGTCAAGCAGGCGTAACACAACAGGGGGTGCCGGTGTCGGTAATCCGAGTCGTAAGCTACAACATTCATAAGGGCAAGTCCGCCACGGGTAGCCGCGAATCGTTGTCAGACTTGCGGCTGGGCCTATACAACCTGCGCCCCGACCTGCTCTTCATGCAAGAAGTGCAGGGCAGGAACGAACGCTTCGTCAGCCTGGACGCCCAGCACGAATCCCTGGGCGCCGTCTTGTCGATGCAGACCGCCTATGGCTGCAATGCGGTGCGCGAGCGCACCGACCATGGCAACGCGCTCTTGTCTCGCTACCCCATACTCCAGCACGAAAACCAGGACATATCCGACCACAAGATGGAGCAGCGCGGGTTGCTGCATGCCGTGGTCGAGATCAACAGCACGCCGGTGCACTGCCTGGTGGTCCACCTTGGCTTATTCGCCGGCGGGCGGTCGCGCCAGGTGGCGGCGCTGGTCGAGCGCATCAAGCGCCTGGTTCCTGAGGACGAGCCCATTCTTATTGCCGGCGATTTCAACGACTGGAACAATCGGCTCGCACCACTGTTCGTGCAGCAGCTCGGCCTCTATGAGGTGTTCGCCGTCGCCCCCCACAACCCGTATCCGGGCAAGCTGCGCACCTCTGTCACCCGATGGCGCGACAGCCTCAGCCCATTTCCCCGCGCCAAACCGCTGGCGCAAAAGGTGCACGAACTTGGCATCAACGGCGGCGCACGGCTTACCCTGCCGCCACGCACGTTTCCAGCGGCGTTTCCCTGGCTGCGGTTGGACCGCATTTATCAACGCGGCTTTGCGGTTCGCAGCGCGCGCGTGCTGCAGGGTTCGCCATGGAAGCAATTGTCGGATCACGCGCCGCTTTTTGCCGAACTCGAACTGCCGTGAGCGCCGGTATGGATAGACCCTGCAATCCCATGGGCTACGATCCGGACGAGCTGGACCGCCAGTACAACGCGCGCGCGTCGGTCTCCAATTGCCTTGACTACCTGCGGGAATATGCCGACGCAAGCGCTCGGGCGCGGCAGGCCTTGAACGTCAGCGTGGCGGTGCCCTATGGTGCACATCCGGACGAGACGCTGGATATCTTCCCCGCCGCAACGGCCAATTCGCCTGTGTATGTCTATCTGCATGGCGGCTACTGGCGCGCGCTTTCGAAGGACGACTCCAGCTTCATGGCGCCCGCATTGCATGCGACCGGAGCCACCGTGGTGGCAGTGAACTATTCCTTGGCGCCGGGCGTAACGCTGGATGTCATTGTCGGGCAGTGCCGCCGGGCCCTTGCCTGGATATTTCACCATGCCGCGCAATACCATGGCGATCCTGCGCGGCTGCATGTCAGCGGAAGTTCGGCTGGGGGCCACCTGGCCGGTATGTTGCTGGCTCCCGGCTGGCAAGATGACTGCCGGATACCAGCCAATGTCATTCATAGCGCGAGCGTCATCAGCGGCTTGTTTGATCTGCGGCCACTCGTTCATACGCATATCAATGCCTGGGCCGGGCTCAATGCCGATTCGGCGGCGGCTCTCAGTCCCCAGTTCCGGCTGCCTGTGGAAAATTGTCCGCTGCTGGTCGCCTGGGGGGCGGAGGAAACGGCCGAATTCAAGCGGCAAAGCACCGACTATGCCGCGGCCTGGACGCGCAATGGCTTCGCCGCGCAGTCGCTTGAAGTCGCACATGCCAACCACTTCAGTATCTTGCTGACCTTGCAGGACTCGAATTCGCCCTTGAGCCGGGCGATAGCCGGCCTTATGGGGCTGGCTATCGCGGACGACTGACGGCAAGGGACCGGCCATGGCGCGCAAAGCCCTCACCTTCGACTGGCACGAAGGCAACCAGATAGACCTTCTGCATAATGGCGAGGAGTTCTTCCCGGCGCTGTGTGCGGCCATTCGCGATGCCGGGCGCAGTGTGCACCTGGAAACCTATATCTTCAACCTCGACAAGACCGGTTTGCTCGTGCTTGACCATCTTCGGCAAGCCTGCGAACGAGGCGTAAAAGTCCGGGTCGTCATCGATGGTTTCGGCAGCAATAAGCATGCGGTCGACATTGGCCGCCGGCTGGCGGCGATGGGCGCCCAGTATCGCGTCTACCGACCCGAGCCCACAGGGCTGCGCCACATGGCCTTCGATTTGCGCCGACTGCGTCGCCTGCATCGCAAGGTCGCCGTCATTGACGATGCCATTGCATTCGTGGGCGGCATCAATATCCTGGACGACTATGAAGACGTGCCCGACGATGGCGAGGGTTTGCGTCCCCGCTTCGACTTTGCGGTCAGGCTGCAAGGTCCGATCGTGGGCGGTGTGGCCCGTACGCAGCGCGCCTTATGGCTGCGCATGGCATGGCGTCGACGTGACGACTGGGCGGCGTTTTATCGCCGCCTGACCCAATGGATCGCCAGGCGCCAGCAGCTCCAGAGCCGGCCCGGACCCATTTTTCAGCCGGGAATGCGCGCGGCCCTGCTGCTGCGCGATAACCTGCGATTCCGCCAGACGATCGAAGACGTTTATCTGCATGCCATCGCGCGGGCCGAGCACGATGTCCTGGTGGCCAACGCCTACTTCTTTCCCGGCCGCCGCCTGCGCAGGGCGATCAAGCGTGCCGCACGCCGAGGCGTTCGGGTAAGGCTGCTGCTGCAAGGCCGATCCGAATACCCTATGCAATACCGGGCGTGCCGTTATATGTACGGCAAGCTGCTCGACGACGGCGTTGAAATCCATGAATACATGGCAAGCTACCTGCATGCTAAGGTAGCGGTGATGGACGACAACGCCATGGTCGGTTCGTCCAACCTGGATCCGTTCAGCCTGCTTCTGGCGCGCGAGGCCAATGTTTATATCCAGGACGCCGGTTTTGCTGCGGAACTCAAGTCCGCCCTTGAGACCGAAATGCACAAGGACGCCCGGCGTGTCACACGGCAACAGCTAGAGGGCCGCACGTTCATCGGCCGATGGACCGATACCTTGGCCTATTACATGCTGCGCGTGGGCGTGGCGCTTACCGGTAAATCGTCCGAATACTAGCCGGGTAAGCCGCGCCGGGGACAGCAACCGGCCCCGCTGGTTTAACATTGAACCATCGAGGCGCGCCGCGGGCCGGGCGCGCTGCCATGTTTATCCTGTTATCTGGAGTTCGGTATGAAGACAATCGCGGCGGTTGCCTGGAAGGCGGGTGCGCCTCTCACCATAGAAGATGTGGAGCTGGCGGGCCCCAAGGCCGGCGAAGTGCTGGTCGAGATCAAGGCAACCGGTATCTGCCACACCGACTACTACACGCTTTCGGGCGCCGACCCGGAAGGGATTTTTCCTTCCATCCTGGGTCACGAAGGCGCGGGTATCGTGCTGGAAACCGGGCCGGGCGTCACATCGCTCTCGGCGGGCGACCACGTCATACCCCTGTACACGCCGGAGTGCCGGCAGTGCAAGTCGTGCCTTTCCCGAAAAACCAATCTATGCACGGCCATACGGGCCACCCAGGGCAAGGGATTGATGCCGGACGGCACTTCGCGCTTCACCATTGGCGGTCGGCCTGTGCATCACTACATGGGCACGTCCACCTTCGCCAATCATATCGTTGTCCCTGAAATTGCCCTGGCAAAAATCCGCAAGGACGCGCCATTCGACAAGGTCTGCTACATCGGCTGCGGCGTTACCACCGGCCTTGGGGCCGTCCTGTTCACCGCCAAGGTCGAAGCGGGAGCCAATGTCGTTGTGTTCGGCCTGGGCGGCATCGGGCTTAATGTCATACAGGGCGCCAAAATGGTGGGTGCCGACAAGATCATCGGCGTCGACCTCAACCCCGAGCGCGAAGCCATGGCCCGCAAGTTCGGCATGACGGATTTCATCAATCCCAACGAGGTAGAGAATGTCGTCGACCATATCATTCAGCTTACCGATGGCGGGGCCGATTATTCCTTCGAATGCATAGGCAATACCAAGGTCATGCGCCAGGCGCTCGAATGCTGCCACAGGGGCTGGGGCCAGTCGATCATTATCGGCGTCGCCGAAGCGGGCGCGGAAATCTCGACCCGGCCATTCCAACTGGTCACAGGCCGGGAATGGAAGGGGTCGGCATTCGGGGGTGCGCGCGGACGCACGGACGTGCCGAAGATCGTGGATTGGTATATGGATGGAAAAATCAATATTGACGACTTGATCACGCACAAGCTGGGCCTCGAGCAAATCAACGACGGTTTCGACCTGATGAAACGTGGGGAGTCCATCCGTTCGGTCGTGGTGTACTAATGGCGGGGCCACATCTGGAATTGATCAGCGAGCACCGCTGCTTCGACGGCATGCAGCGTTTCTACCGCCACGACTCGCGCGCGATCGGCCTGCCCATGCGATTTTCAGTATTCGTCCCGGCACAAGCCCTTGAAGCAAGCGTGCCGGTCGTGTTTTTCCTGGCGGGGCTCACCTGCACGGAAGAGACCTTCATGATCAAGGCGGGCGCGCAGCGCTGGGCGGCCCGTCACGGCCTTATGCTGGTGGCGCCGGACACCAGCCCGCGCGGCGCCGGAGTGCCGGGCGAAGAGGCCGATTGGGACTTGGGAACCGGCGCCGGTTTTTATCTCGATGCGACGCAGCCGCCCTGGAGTACGCACTATCGTATGGAAACTTACGTGGCGGACGAATTGCGCGGCTTGGTAACGAGCGTCTTGCCCGGCGATGCCGCCCGTGTGGGCGTATTCGGACACTCCATGGGCGGTCATGGCGCCCTGGTCCTGGCACAGCGCCATCCGGATCGCTTTCGGTCGGTATCCGCATTTGCGCCGATTGCCGCGCCGTCGCGCTGCCCATGGGGCGAGAAGGCATTTACCGCCTATCTGGGCAGCGACCGGGCGGCTTGGGCGGGCTACGACGCCACTTTGTTGATGGAGCAAGGGCAGCGGCCCTTTATGCCGGCGATACTGATCGACCAGGGTCTGGCGGACGGTTTTCTGCGGGAACAGCTATACCCCGAGGCCTTCGAGGCGGCCTGCCGGCAGGCGGGCCAGCCGCTTACCTTGCGCCGCCATGAAGGCTACGACCACGGGTATTATTTCATTTCCAGCTTCATGCAGGACCACATGGCCTTTCATGCGGAGCAGCTTGCATTAATATGAAATGAATGGCGCCTACTTGACCAGGCGCCATTCCCCGTTCTTGATGGTGATTAGTTCGCGCCCGCGGTTATCGAAACCGCTGTGATCGTCCGCAGTCATGTTGTAAACGCCTTGTGTGCCGACCAGTTCTTTTGTCTGCTCCAGGGCATCGCGCAGCGCGCTGCGGAACTCCGGCGTGCCGGGAGCGGCAACGCTTGCGGCGATCGGGATGGCTCGTTCCAGCAGCAGGCCGGCATCGTACACGTTCGCACCGAACGTGGCCGGCGCGCTGCCGTGCAGCTTGGTATAGCGTTCGATATAGTCTTGCGCGATGGCCTTGGACGGGTTGCTATCGGCGATTTCAGGCAATACCAGCATAAGACTGGCGGCCAGCACCGTATTCTCGACGTCTTTGCCGCCCAACTTCAGGAATGCGGGCAGGGCGGCGCCGTGGGTTTGATAGAACTGGCCTTTGTAGCCTTGCTTGACGAGCGTTGCCTGTGGCAGCACCGCGGCCGTGCCGGTGCCGGCAACAAGCACGATATCGGGTTTCGCGGCCAAAATCTTAAGTGCCTGGCCGGTCACGGAGCTATCCGAACGTTGATAGCGTTCGGTGGCCACCAATTTGATACCGTTTTTCTTGGCAAGCTCGGTGAAAACGCGGAGCCAGTTCTCGCCATAGGCGTCGTTGAAGCCAATGAAGCCAGCGGTCTTTACGCCGGATTGCACCATGTGGCCCACCAGTGCCGTAGCGATCAGGTCGTCATTTTGGGTTGGCTTGAACACCCATTTCTTTTGGGGAGTCATAGGCAGGATGACAGACGCCGTACCCACCGGCGAAAGCATGGGCGTGCCGCTTTCGGCCACGAACTGAATGACGGCCATTGCATTGGGTGAACCGGTCGGTCCAATGAAGGCGTCTACTTTTTGTTCGGAAAGAAGCTTCTTGAAGATGGTGACGGTCTGCGTCGGATCGCTGGTGTCGTCCATGGATATGTACTCGACCGTCAAATCGCCTATGGTGGCGGGCAGCAGCGGAACGGTATTCTTTTGCGGGATCCCGACCATGGCGGTGGGTCCGGTGGCCGATGTGACGACGCCTATCTTTACCTGCGCCTGTGTGGCGGGAACGCTCAGGACGGCAAGAAGGGCGGCGGTGGCGGCAAGGATTTTAGGCAACATGGACTCTCCGGAGTTGAGGCGCGGACGCAATGTGGGCGGCGTCTGGTTTTTTTATCAACACGCATAGTAAACGGGGATAAGCGTTTCCGGGCGCGGTACTTGCCCATAATCGTGCAAAAACAGTCGGAATGCATGAAAAACAGTGAACTTCCACCTGATTTAGCGTTCTTATCGGCATCTGTACGGTTTTTCCCTGGCGGATTAGCACTCCAGGCAACTGAGTGCTAATATAAGACACTACCCTTTCCACGAGGACCGTTTATCCGATGACCCATAGCAATCAATCGCTGACATTGACCAACAACCAGTTGGCCATGGCTATCTCCAATCCGGGCGCGCTCGGCACGATCGAGGCGTACATCAGTGCCGTCAATCGCCTGCCCATGCTGACACCCGAGCAAGAGCTCGCACTGGGTCAGCGCCTGCGGGACCAATCAGATCTGGACGCGGCCCGTCAATTGATTACTTCGCACTTGCGTCTGGTTGTTTCCATTGCGCGGCAGTATCTGGGCTATGGGTTGGCGCATGCGGATCTCATCCAGGAAGGCAATGTAGGCCTGATGAAGGCGGTAAAACGCTTCGACCCGGATCGCGGTGTGCGCCTGGTGTCGTTTGCCGTGCACTGGATCAAGGCTGAAATCCACGAATACATCGTACGCAATTGGCGCATGGTCAAGGTTGCCACCACGAAGGCACAGCGCAAGCTGTTCTTCAACTTGCGGCGCATGCGTCCCGATGGCCAAACCTTGAATCCCGACCAAGTCGACAGCATTGCGCGGGAACTGAATGTGCGCCCTGAAGACGTCAGCGAAATGGAAGTTCGCATGTCGGGGCGTGAAATGGCGTTGGAATTGCCGGGAGACGACGAAGATGGCTACGCGCCGATCGCGTATTTATCGGACGAAGGCTGGGAAGAACCTTCCTACGTACTCGAACGGCGTGCCGAAGCTGCCTTGCAGGGCGCGGGGCTGGAAAATGCGCTCGAGGGGCTGGACCCTCGTTCAAAACGCATCGTCCAGGCGCGTTGGCTGCAGGACGACGGCGGCGCCACGCTGCACGACCTGGCCAAAGAGTTCGGGGTCTCGGCCGAACGCATCCGCCAGATAGAGGCCGCGGCGTTCAAGAAGCTTCGCGGCGTGCTTCAAAGCGCATAGCCTCTACGCCTTACGGCCGACATATTGTTTTACATCTCCGTAGCCGAAATACCGAACTTATCGTCAGGGTCATGCACTAACACTACATAGACAATGCGTTCTGGCATGCGATGCGCGGGCTCATTGCTCTATCGTCCGCTTCGGCTTCTCCTCTTCCCCTCCCTTTTGAAGCGGATGTTTACGGGACACCAGCAGGTGTCCCTTTTTTCGTCCGCTCGAAAAAAAATGGCCACCATCGCCGAATACGGATAAAAAAAGCGATATCCTGATTCTCTTGAATAGCGCATGACCGATTTGCGCTATTGAAGCGGCACAGCATATACGGGAAGCGCGCATGCAGATTGGACACCTGGTTTTTGGACTGGCCGGCTTGCTGGCGCTTGTCTCGTTCATGTCGCCGCTCGCCGGGCGGCTGCGACTGCCGTATTCGGTCCTGCTGGCCATGGTCGGCATGTTGCTGGGTCTGATCATTCACGTGCATAGCTGGGCTCCGCTGATGATGGGCGACTTCCTGGATTCGCTCCAGAACTTCGAAGTGTCGTCAGAGACCTTTCTTTTCGTCTTTCTTCCCATCCTTTTGTTCGAGACAGCGCTGGCGTTGAATGTCCGCCGCCTGCTTGACGACGTTGGCCCCATCCTGATGATGGCCATTGTGGCGGTCGTGGTCTGCACCGCCGCTGTCGGCTTTTCCATCAATGCGGTATCGGGCTATGGCCTGGCCGTATGCCTGATGCTTGGCGCCATTGTGGCGACGACAGATCCGATTGCCGTGGTCGGGGTCTTCCGCGAGGTGGGGGCGCCCAAACGGCTGACCACCCTGGTCGAAGGGGAGTCGCTCTTTAACGACGCCGCCTCGATCGCCCTGTATACCGTGCTCCTGACCGTGCTTTACGGGGGGCGGCAACTGTCCATGGGAACGGTGCTTTCCAGCTTCCTGGTCAGTTTCATCGGCGGCGGCGTGGTTGGATTCCTTATGGCCAGGCTGACCAGCAGCCTGTTCATCTGGCTGCGCGGCTGGCCCACGGCGGAGATCACGCTTACGGTTTCGTTGGCTTATCTCACCTTCTACATTGCGGAACACTACGTAGGGGTGTCGGGCGTCGTCGCGACCGTCATCGCGGGCCTGGTGATCGGATCGACGGGGCGGACGCGCTTGTCGCCCACCACGTTCGAACAGCTGTCGGCTTCCTGGTCCCAATTCGGCTTCTGGGCGAATTCCCTGATCTTCGTATTTGCCGCCATGTTGATCCCCCGCATGCTGGCGGACACGACATGGACACAAGCCATGTTGGTGTTATTGGTGTTCGCCGTGACGCTGGTCGCGCGCGGCTTCATGGTGTTTGCCGTACTGCCGTTGCTGGGATTGACGCGATTCGGTACGAAAGTCAGTCCCGCCTACCGTATTGTCATGTGGTGGGGCGGGCTGCGCGGCGCTGTCTCTCTGGCGCTTGCGTTGGCCGTCACCGAGCAGAGCAATGTTCCCTACGAGGCCCGGCAATTCATTGCGGTGGCAACCACGGGTTTTGTCTTGATGACGCTGTTTATCAATGGCATCAGCTTGCGCCCGCTCATACGAAAGCTCGGCTTGAACGAGTTGTCGCCGTTCGATCGCACAGTGCGCAACCAGGCGCTGGTCGCGGCGCTGGAAGACTTGCGCGACAAGACGGATGAAATCGCGCGGAACGAACACATCGGCGCCGACGTCCTCGGACGCGTCCATGCCGTGTTCGATGCCGCCCAGACCAGCGTGGACGGCGGCGAACTTCATCAAATGTCGCACGACCAGAAAGTGGCCATGGGCCTGGTCATGTTGGCGGCACGTGAAGAAGAAATGTTTTTCGATACCTTGAAGGCCCAGGTCGTGGACTGGCGCACGGCCGAATCGCTCCTGGCGCGGGCCGAGCGCCTGAGCGATGCGGTCCGCAGCGGCGGCCAGGCGGGCTTCGAAGCGGCCATTGCCGCCGACCTGCGTTACTCAAGGCCGTTCCGGCTGGCCTTGCGCCTGCATTACCTGTTCGGCTTCCAAAGCTGGCTGGTGCGCGAAATCGGCAAACGGTTCGCCAACCTCATGAGCAAGCGTTCGGTGGCCAAGGCCCTGATCAAGTTTGCGGAAAAGGAAATAACGCCGTTGCTTGGCGCGGAAGTCACGGCATCCATCGTGCAGGCGCATCGCCGCCGTCTCGTCTTGCTGGAAAGTTCGCTGTATGCGCTGGATCTGCAATACCCAGTCTTTGCCCAATGGCTGCAGGAGTCGTATCTGGGCCGGATGGCCCGGGCGCGGGAGCGGCTGCGCTATCGCGACATGCTGGCGCAATCGCTCATTACCGGCGAAATGTACTCGGACCTGATCAAGCAGATCGACAATCGATGGAGTCACATCAATGATCGTCCGGCGCTGGACATTGCGATAGGCGCCAACGAATTGATCCAGCGGGTGCCCATGTTTGCCGCCCTCTCGCCCGAGGCAATGAACGCCATGGGCAAACTCTTGAAGCCGCGTCTGGCCGTGCCCGATCAGGAAATCCGCATGCAGTTGGGCCGTAGTGGCGTCATGTACTTCGTCGCCTCGGGCGCGGTAACGATACACTTGCCGGACCGGACCACAGTGGAACTGGGCACCGGCGAGATGTTTGGTGAAATGGCCATAGTTACCGGCACCCCCTTCGAGGCGAAGGTGGTATCGCTAGGTTACAGCCGCCTGTTGATGCTGCTGGAAAGCGACTTCGACGCCTTGCTGGCGGGGTATCCGGAGTTGCGCGACAAAATAGAGGCGGTCGCCAGGCAACGGTTGCGCGCGCTGGAGGTGTGGCAACAGTTCCAGTCAGGCGAGCGTCAACATGAGCCTCTGCCCGACCTCAGCCCAGGCACCCCTTAAAGCAGTTGACGGATGTCGGCCGCGATATCTTTCGCGGTAGCGTTGCCGGCGACCAGGACGCGGGCCTCGCCTTCCTGGTCGAGGATATAAAACGATGACGCGTGGTCCATGCCGTATTGATCGGCTGTGCCGCCGGAAGATTTGGCGTAATACGCCTTGAACGATTTGGCGGTCTTGCCCAATTGTTCCGGTGTGCCTGTGAGCCCCACAAACGCCGGGTTGAAGGCTGTGACGTAGGCCGACAGGATTTCCGGTGTATCGCGGGCCGGATCGACGCTGACCATAAGCACCTGGACTTTGTCGGCGTCCTGGCCAAGCAATTCCATGGTTTGGGACAGTTCGGCCATGGCCGTGGGACATACGTCGGGACATTGGGTATAGCCGAAGAACACCAAGGCGACCTTGCCTTGATAGTCGGCAAGTCGGCGCGGCTGGCCGTTGTGGTCGACCATGTCAAGATCCCGACCCAAGTGCGTCCCAGTGATGTCGGACCCGTTAAATGCCAGTTCTTTCTGCGTGCAGGCTGCAAGCAGGGAAGACACCGCAAGCGCGGCAGGTACGGTGAGAAGAGTGCGACGCTTGGCTAAAAAAGCAGACATATGGACTTCCAGGAAGGTGTCAGATCAGACCGATCCAATGGTCGATGAGCAGCGCTGCAAACAACAGTGCAAGGTATAGGATCGAGAAGCGAAAGAGCTTGCGCGACAGTTCGTCGGAATAGGCCTTGTACAGGCGCCAGGCGTACCAGATGAACATGCCGCTCAGGACGATGGCGGCGGCCAGGTAAGCCACGCCGCTCATGCGCACCACGAAGGGTAGCAAACTGGCCGCGAACAAGACGAAACTATATAGCAGGATGTGCAGGCGGGTGAACGACTGCCCATGGGTCACCGGCAGCATGGGCAGCCCGGACTTGGCATAGTCGTTGTTCCGATACAGGGCCAAGGCCCAAAAGTGCGGCGGCGTCCAGATAAAAATAATCAGCACGAGCACCCAGGCCTCGGCCGGCACGGAATTGGCAATGGCGGCCCAGCCCAGCGCCGGAGGCATGGCGCCCGAAAGCCCGCCTATGACAATGTTCTGCGGCGTCAGCGGTTTTAGCACCATGGTGTAGATGATGGCGTAGCCCACGAAGGTGGCGAAAGTCAGCCACATGGTAAGCGGGTTGACCAGGGTATAGAGCACCAGCATGCCGAGGCCGCCCAGCAGCCCCGATAATACGATGACTTGCGTGTTGCTGATGGTGCCGCGCGCGGTGCCGCGCCGCGCGGTCCGAAGCATGCGGGCATCGATTTCTTGTTCGATGAGGCAATTGACCGCGAAGGCCGCCGCCGCCAGCAGCCATATGCCCACCGTGCCGGCAATTACATTACCGATATCGGGCATGCCCGGACTGGCAAGAAACATTCCGATCACGGCGCAGAAGACCGCAAGCTGCGTGACCCGTGGCTTGGTCAACACCAGATACTGCCGGAACAGGGAGGGCGCCGCAGCGCGAACAGTAGTCATACCGGTATTTTAGACCTATAGGCGCGCGAGGCGCGCACCAAGAGAGTGACGCAGGCCAGAACCAGCCCCGCCGCGCCGCCATTGTGCAAGACCGCGACAAGCAGGGGCCATTGGAAGAAGATGGTTGTCAGCCCTGTTGCAAGCTGGGCCGCCAGCAGGCCCAGCAAAAGCCGTGCAGGACCGCGCAGGCCAGGTTGCGACAGCATTTTCCAGCCCAGTATGGCCAGGTAGCCGAACACCAGGAACGCGAAATTGCGATGTACCCAATGGATGGCGGTGAGGGCGTCCTGGGAAATCATTTCGCCCGACGGCAAGAGGCCCAGGCCTCGGAAAAGCGAGTAGCCGCCCTCGAAATCCATTGGAGGCAGCCACTGGCCATGACACGTGGGAAAGTCCATGCAGGCCAGCGCCGCATAGTTTGTGCTGACCCAGCCGCCCAGCGCGATCTGCGCAAAGAGCAATAGCAGACCGCCCACCAGCCATGGACGCCACCGCGTTGTCTGCGCGGCAATCGGGGCATGGGTCTTCTCGCGCGCGGCCAGCCACGTCATCAGTGCCAGCAGTATCATGCCGCCGAGTAAATGCGCGGTCACGATCACCGGCATGAGCTGGTGGGTGACCGTCCAGGCGCCGAACGCGCCTTGTATGCATACCGCTACGAGCGTCACGACGGCCAGCCGGGGCGTATTGCCCAGCTCGCGGCGATACCGCCACGCCAGCCAGACGATGCCTATGATCATCATGCCAAGGATGGAGCCGACGTATCGGTGGATCATTTCGATCCATGCCTTGGAGGTGCTGACAGCCCCATAAGGCATGGCCTCGAACGCGGTTTCTATGTGCTTGCTGGCACCCAGCGGCGTGACTTTGCCGTAGCAGCCGGGCCAGTCCGGGCAGCCCAGGCCGGAATCGGTCAGGCGCACAAAGGCACCAAACATAATGAGATCCAGCGTGAGGAACCAGGTGGCGAATACCAGCTTCCGGTAGCGCGACGTGATACGTTGAATCATGCCGGTTTAGCCGATGGAAGAAATACGAATCAGCTTGCTGATATCGTCGCGCACCGAGATGGGGTCGGCGTCGGCAGGGAATTCCAGCATCAGGTTGCCCAGCGGATCGACAATCCACATCGGCGCCTTCAGAGCCGCCTCGCGCTGTTCCGCAGTAGCCCGCGGTGCAAGCCATGCCGCGAGTTTTTCGCGGTCGGCGCGCAGCATATGTGTGCCCTTATAGGCTTCCAGGAGTTGCGCGGACACGGGCGCGTCATCGGTGACGAACCATGCTCGCGCCAAGCGCTTGACGTTCTTGCCCTGGCTGGCATGCGAGTTCCTCAGGATGAAGAGCTTCTTCACGCAAGATTCCGGGCAGGCGGCATCGTCGGCGCTGATCAGCAGCCACTTTCCCTTAAGGCTTTCCAGTTCGAAGGGCTTGCCGTCAAGCGTGGTAAGGGGCAATGCCTGGGGGTTCGGCATGGGCCGTTGCGGCTCGACGAGCGCGCCATAGTTCGTGGCTTCCTGCGGCCGCAGGCCAAGAGCGGGCACGTAGTAGGCCAGCAAGGCAAAGACCACCGGAGCCAGGCATAGCGCCACGATAAGAAACAAGGGTAACCGGGATCGCGACGACGACGGCTTGGTGTCGGGGGTAGGGGTGTGAGTACTGGCCAAGATACTTCCTTACAGATGTTTGGGCGTGAGGGCTCGGCGCAGGGCGCGCCATGCAACAATCAGCCATGCACCGGCAGCGATGACGGAAAAACCGAACCACTGTAATGCATAGCCGCGATTTTTGTCCGAATCAAGCGGGGGATCGGGCCATTCCCGCACGAGCTGCCCTGGCCCGGTCGGGCCGCGTTCGGTCGGGCCGCGTTCGGCCAGCACCGCGGGGAGCAAATTCAGGCCTGTGGCGCGAGCAAGGTCGGCGATCGCCAAGTTTTGCACGCGGGGCAATGCTTGTGCCGGATCGGACAGTGTAGCGGGCAACGATGTGCCTGCGCCTCCGTCTCGCGACCAGAGTTCGAAAAGGCGCGGAACGCGGTCCAGCAGCTCTCCGGTAACGACTTGCTCGCCGTCCGGGGCATCCACCGCCGGGCCGGTCCGCGGCTTGCCCTCTTGCAGGGGCCGCGCCAACCAGCCGCGCAACACAAGGACGGCGCTGCGGCTGTCTTTATCCAACAGTAGCGGTGTGGCCACCCAGTATCCGGGGCGTCCTTTGTAATTGCGGTTATCGAGGAGTACAGTAAATTCATCCAGCCAGACGCCGCGCGCGCTCGCGGGGCGCCAAGGCAGCAGTTCGGCCGCTGGGAGGCCCGGGGCCAAGGTCAGGGGCGGGCTGCCGCGGCCCGCGCTCATTGTTTGGCGGATCGCGTCGCGTTGCGCGGCACGATCGAGTTGCCAGTAGCCCAGTCGCGCGAACGTCAAGACCATGGCGCCAAGCAGAACCAGGGCGGCAATAGTCCAATAAGTCGTGTGCGAGCGCTGCATGTCTGCAATAATTCCAGTTTCCCCGGAGGCGAAAATGCGTATCGTTGTAATCTTGGCGTTTTTGGCTATTATCGCCAGCCTGGCCTCGGCATTTCTATACCTGATGCGCGACAAAGGGGGCACGAACCGTACGGTAAATGCCTTGACCGTGCGCATTGGGCTTTCGATAGTCTTGTTCCTGTTTGTGCTGTTTGCCCACTATATGGGCTGGATCCAGAGCACAGGAATTACCGCGTATTAAGGGCGGCGTCTTCCAGAAAAAAGGCCGGCGCCGCCAGCCTTTTTTTCTTGGCTACCCGTTGCGGTTAGAACCAGTATACGAACAAATACAAACCCAGCCACACAACATCCACGAAGTGCCAATACCAGGCCGCGCCTTCGAATCCGAAGTGATTTGTGGCGGTAAAGTGCCCCTTGATCAGGCGGAACAGGATCACCGTCAGGAAGGTGGCGCCCAGTATGACGTGAAACCCATGAAAGCCCGTAAGCATATAGAACAACGAGCCATAGGCGCCCGAATCAAAGCGCAGGTTCAGGTCCTGGTAGGCATGGATGTACTCATAGCTTTGCACGCCCACGAAGGTGAAGCCCAGAATTACCGTAAGCGCTACCCAGAAGATGGTCTTGCCGCGCTGGTTGGCGCGTAGGGCGTGATGGGCAATCGTGAGCGTGAGGCCCGAGGTAAGCAGAAGAGCGGTGTTGATGGTGGGCAACCAGAAAGGACCCACCGTCTTGAACGCGGGTACAACGCCCGCGGGGCCAAGGTTAGGCCATGTGCCGGAAAAGTTCGGCCACAACATGGTCTGATGGTCCAGGTTGCTAAGCCACGGCGTGGTGATTTCGCGGGTGTACCACAGCGCGCCGAAGAATGCGGAAAAAAACATGACTTCTGAAAATATAAACCAGGCCATGCTCCAGCGGTACGAGTAGTCGACGCGTTGATTATTCAACCCGCCTTCGGATTCGCGTATGGCATCACCAAACCAGCCGAACAAGACCACGAAAAGGCTGAAGATGCCGACAATAAACATCCAGAACCCCAGCTCGTAGCTATTGATCCAGAGGGCAGCGCCCAATAGCGTCAAAAGCAGCGAAAAGCTGGCGCGTACCGGGTGGGGTGAGTCGGCGGGCACGAAATAGTAAGGTGCCTCTTTGCCGTGAGCCAAGTGACCTGCACTCATGGAGTTCTCCTGCGAATTATTAAGTTATAGGTATTAAGTCAAGTAAGTGATCAGCCAACCAGCGATCACTACCAGCCCGACGACAAACACGATGGCGGCGATCACGCCCGCCAAAATCAGGTGTACCGGGTTCAGGCTGGAAATGTCCTGCTGATACCCTTTGCCCTTGCGTACGCCGAAGAACCCCCAGGCGACTGCCTTCAGTGTCTGGAAGAAATTCAGCTTACGGCGTGAAAGTTCCTGGATATCATCGCTCATGGTCAAGCCCCCAGCGTCGAACCGCGCCAGAACGCCCACGCCGCGATCGCGATGACCAGAATAACCAAGGCGATGGCGGTGTTGCGATTCTTACGGCGCTGTTCGGGTGTCATGGCGTGCTCTTATTTAACGACAGGAGGCGTAACAAAGGTGTGGAAGGGTGCTGGCGAAGGCACTGTCCATTCCAGGCCCGTGGCGCCTTCCCACGGATTTGCCGGCGCACGTTCGCCGTGACCGCGGAATGCCTTGACGGTCAGGTACAGGAAGATCAGCTGCGAAATGCCGAACCAGAATGCGCCAATGGTGGCGATTTGGTTGAAGTCGGTGAACTGCGCCGAATAGTCGGCATAGCGGCGGGGCATACCTGCCAGACCCAGGAAGTGCATGGGGAAGAACGTGATATTGAACGAAATCATGCTGGACCAGAAGTGCCACTTGCCGAGTTTCTCGTTGTACATGCGGCCTGTCCACTTGGGCATCCAGTAATAGGCGCCCGCATACATGCCGAACAGCGACCCGGCAACCATCACGTAGTGGAAGTGGGCTATGACGTAGTAGGTGTCGTGGACCGCGATATCGATAGGCGCGACGGCAAGAATAAGGCCGGTGAAGCCGCCGATGGTGAACACGAAGATGAAGCCGATGGCAAACAGCATGGGCGTTTCAAACGTGAGTGAACCGCGCCACATGGTGGCCACCCAGTTAAATACCTTGACACCCGTGGGGATGGAAATAAGCATGGTGGCGTACATGAAGTACAGCTGGCCCGTGACCGGCATGCCCGTGGCAAACATATGGTGCGCCCAGACCAGGAACGATAGGATCGCGATGGCGGCGGTTGCATAAACCATGGAGGCGTACCCGAACAGCTGTTTGCGCGAGAAGGCCGGCACAACGGCGGATACGATCCCGAACGCGGGCAAGATCATGACATAGACTTCAGGGTGCCCGAAGAACCAGAACACGTGCTGGTACAGGACCGGGTCGCCGCCGGCAGCCGCGTTGAAGAAGCTGGTGCCGAAGTGACGGTCGGTCAGCAACATGGTGACCGCTGCCGCGAGCACCGGCATGATGGCGATGAGCAGGTAGGCGGTGATGAGCCAGGTCCAGCAGAACAGGGGCATCTTCATCAGCGTCATGCCGGGTGCGCGCATGTTGAGCACCGTCACGACAATATTGATGGCGCCCATGATCGACGATGCACCCAGAATGTGCACGGCGAAAATGGTGAAGTCCATCCCGGGGCCCATTTGCAGCGACAACGGCGCGTACATGGTCCAACCGGCGGCGTTGGCGCCGCCCGGCACGAAGAACGACGACGTGAACAGAATCGCGCCGATGGGCAGCAGCCAGAAGCTAAAATTATTCATGCGGGCGAATGCCATATCGGACGCACCGATTTGCAATGGAATCATCCAGTTGGCGAAGCCCACGAATGCCGGCATGATGGCGCCGAAAATCATGATCAGGCCATGCATGGTGGTGAACTGGTTGAACAATTCTGGCTGGAAAAACTGCAGGCCGGGCGAGAAGAGTTCGGTGCGCAACAACAGCGCAAGCACGCCGCCCTCGAGCAGCATGCAGAACGAGAACAACAGGTACATGGTACCGATGTCTTTGTGGTTGGTGGCGAACAGCCAGCGGCGCCAGCCGTGTGGACGGCCGTGGTCGTGATCGTGTTCAACGTGCCCGACACTGGCGGGGACCTGATCGGCAGTAACACTGCTCATGGTGGACTCCTTCCTGCTTGACCAGGCGGCGGGCTATGCCGCGCCTGGCAAAAATACGTTCAAATTCGTTTTACACGCGTCGGTGGGTTAGCGCAAGGCTGTGACATCGGCGGGTTGAACTATGGGGTCTTCGCCTTTGCCAGCATTGCTCCAGGCATTGCGGGTGTAGGAGACGACAGCGGCGATTTCAACATCGTTCAGTTGGTCGCGGAAGGGCGCCATGGCGGTGCCTGGCCGGCCATTCAGCACAGTAAGGACTTGTTCTTTCATGGGGCCGAGCACGGTTGGTACGCCGTCAAGCCCCGGGAAGGTGCCGGGCAGGCCTTTGCCGTTGGCCTGGTGGCAGGCCACACAGGTGTTTGCATAGACTTGTTCGCCGCGCGCGATGAGTTCTTCAGGCGTCCATTTCTTGGTGGGATCGTCAGCCGCCGAAGCCAATTCTTTTTGCTGCGCGGCGGCCCAGGCGTCGTAGTCGGCCTGCGACACCACATTCACCACAATAGGCATGAAGGCGTGGTCTTTACCGCAGAGCTCGGCGCATTGGCCGCGATAGGTGCCGATTTTTTCAGCGCGGAACCAGGTGTCGCGCAGAAAGCCGGGCATGGCGTCTTGCTTGACGCCGAATTCTGGAATCATCCAGGAGTGGATGACGTCGCTGGCGGTAAGCACGATGCGCACTTTCTTGTCGACCGGCACCACGACCGGCTTGTCGACTTCCATTAGATACAGGTTACCGATGGGCGCCTTGCCGTCGATCTGGTCGCGCGGGGTGGCCAGCGTAGACAGGAACTTGACGCCTTGGGCCGAGCCGTCGAGGTATTCGTAGCCCCATTTCCACTGATAACCCGTGACCTTGATGGTGAGGTCGGCGCTGGTGGTGTCTTTCATGGCGACCACAGTGCGGGTGGCCGGCAGCGCCATGGCAATCACGATAATGAAGGGGATGACCGTCCAGGCGATTTCAATGCCCACGTGCTCGTGGAATTTTGCCGCCACGGCGCCGCGCGACTTGCGGTGCATGATGATGGAATAGAACATGACGCCGAACACGCCGACGAAAATGATTGCACAGATGACCAGCAGGAGCCAGTGTATCCACATGATCTCTTGCGCGATTCGCGTCACCCCCTCGTGGAGGTTGAGCTGATTGACCCGGGGTCCCCCCGGCATATCTGTGATCTGTGCGCCGGCTGCGCCTGCCATGAGCAAAGCGCCAGTGCCCAGTACCCCTCTCAACTTCTTCATGCTGACCTCGAAATGCGGCGTGTTCTTGGTTCGTGTTGACTTTGATCAAATGGAGAGATCGGGAAAACAGCAAACGAACACATAATTATTGAACGGCAGGCTTAAAATAATAGAAGCTGGGGTATTGCATTGCCTGCTCGAATTGACCTGATAACGGCGGAATTATAACGAACAAGAGCTGACCGTGGGCTGATACGAACTTATCCATATGTCCGTGGCGAACACCTCACAATGCCATGGCCGCGCTTACATTACAATTATTGTATGAAAGATGCCCACGCCCGCGCGTTGAAGCCCGATCTCGGCGCACGATATCAACAGTTAATTAAACGAATTCAACAGTTGCCGCCAGTCGGCTCGCGTCCCCTTACGGTGGCGGGAAGGGTCGCGGGCTGGATCACCGCCAAGGCCACCAGCCACCTCGAAGGCCTGCCGGGCATCCACATCGGAAACGAGGCCGTGCACATCACAGCATCGATGCCTCAGCGCTTGCCGCTGGACGCCGTGCTGGCGCAATTGGCCATGGCCCTTAAAGATACTGGCTGCCTGCGCGGTTGGCGCAATGAACTGCTGGACGTATATGGCGAAGGACGTCGGCTGGGCGCCATGGAACGCGCCGCCATGCGGCCGCTGGGTTTGCTTACCAAGGCGGTGCACCTGAACGCCTGGTCGCCGGACGGCAGGTTGTGGGTGGCGCGCCGCGCGCTCGACAAGTCGACGGATCCAGGGATGTGGGACACGCTGGTCGGCGGCTTGGCGGGAGCAGGGGAAAACCTTGATACCGCCTTGTTGCGTGAAAGCCACGAAGAGGCCGGCCTTGAACCCGCCCATATCCAAGGTCGGGACGCCACGCGCATTATTTTGCGCATGCATCGGCGCTTGCCTGAAGGGTATCAAGTGGAAGATGTCTTGGTCAGCGACTGCGTGCTGGCCGAATCCGTGACGCCCAGGAATATGGACGGCGAAGTGAGCGAAGTCCGGCTGGTGACGGTCGACGAGCTGTGGACCATGGTGGAAGAGGGCGCCTTTACGCGCGAGGCCGAGCTGGTGATACTGGATGGACTGAAGCATCGCCTGCAACAGGGCCTACTTATTCTGTAGGCGGCAGCCGGCCATAGAAGGGATTAGACGAGTGGCCGGCTTCAGTTTAAGCTTAGGGCCATAGCGCGGCGCGTCCCAGCAGCTACGCCGTTTTGTCATCCTGTGAAAGCGCCCAAGGAGGTGCCATGGTTACTCAAAATACTAATCCCTTTGTCCTCCCCGGCTTTGGGCAAAGCGGTGATATGGCGCAGAATCCAATGATGGCCAGCATGGAAATGATGCGCCAGGCATGGCAGGGGCTGGCTGGCACGAGCAGCCTGGGCCAGGCCGCCATGGCTGCGCCTATGTCGGTCGAAGAACTGGAGCGCCGCATCGGCGACTTGCGCGCGGTGGAAAACTGGCTGCGCATGAACCTGTCCATGTTGTCCAGCACCATACAAGGGATGGAAGTCCAGCGGGCCACGATAGCGACGCTAAAGAGTTTCATGACAACCACGGCCTCAGGCGCCTCGACGGGCGATGGCCCGTCGCCGCTCGAAGTTGTGTTGGGCATTAAGCCAGGTTCGCATGCCGCCTCCGGCGATGCACCGTCGCCAGCCGCCGCGCCCGCGGCGGCGACCGAAGCCGCGCACGATGCCGCGGTTCCTCAAATACCCGGAGCCGCCGCGGCGGCTCAAGGCTGGTGGGACATGGTGCAAAAGCAATTCGACACGCTGGCGGCGGCCACCACCGCCACGCTGCAAGGTGCCGAGGCCGCCGCGCATCAAGTGGGCGTTGCCGCATCGGCCGACTCGACGCTAGGCAAAAGCGCGCGCAAAGAAGCCCCGAATGCGGCGCCAGCCAAACGCGCCGCCAACGCGGCTCCGGCCAAGAAAACCGTTGCCCGCAAGCGTGCCGCGCCCACCCGCAAATCCTGACACTTCGCTCATTACATAAGCCATTCTTACATGTTGAACATCGTTATTCTTGCAGCGGGCCTAGGCAAGCGCATGCAGTCGGATCTACCCAAGGTACTTCACCCACTGGCGGGCCGCCCCATGCTGGCGCATGTCTTGGACAATGCGCGGCGTCTGGGGCCGGATCGCATCATCGTCGTCGTCGGCCATGGCGCCGACCGCGTCAAAGAGGCATTCGCGGATCAAGCCGATCTGGCGTTTGCGACGCAAGTGCCGCAACGCGGCACCGGCCACGCCGTGCAGCAGGCCCTGCCCCTGTTGCTGGATGCCGGCGCTTCGGAGGATGCAACGCTGGTCTTGTATGGCGACGTGCCGTTGGTGCAGGCCGACACCCTGCAAGCGCTATTGGACGCCCGCGCCGATGGCATGGCGGTCCTGACTGAAAAGCTGGCTGATCCCAGCGGCTATGGCCGCATCGTACGCAACGACGCCGGGAAAATTTCCCGCATCGTCGAACACAAAGACGCCGCCGCGCACGAGCACGCCATCAACGAGGTGAACACCGGCATCCTGGTTGCGCCCACGGCGCGGCTCAAGGACTGGCTAAGCCGCATAACCAACGACAACGCGCAGGGCGAATACTACTTAACCGACGTTGTCGGCCTGTGCGTCCAGGACGGATTGCCGGTTCACTCGGCGCATCCGGCAGCGGGATGGGAGACGCTGGGTGTCAACAGCCGTGCGCAACAGGCCCAGTTGGAGCGCCGCTGGCAGGCGGAGCAAGCGCGCCGGTTGCTGGAGCTGGGCGTCACGCTGGCCGATCCGGCGCGTTTCGACCTGCGCGGTTCGCTCACATGTGGACGCGATGTTTTCATCGATGTAGGTTGCGTCTTCGAAGGCAATGTCAGTCTGGCCGATGGCGTACGCGTCGGCCCGCATTGCGTCATCAAGGATGCGAGCATCGGCGCGGGCACGCATATCGACGCCTTCAGCCATATCCAGCAGGCGACCGTGGCCGACGACGCGCGCATCGGGCCGTACGCACGCTTGCGTCCCGGCGCAGACATCGGCACGCAAGCCCATGTGGGCAATTTCGTGGAAATCAAGAAAAGCACATTGGGCCACGGCGCCAAGGCCAATCACCTGGCCTACATAGGCGACGCGCAGGTCGGGGCGCGTGTGAACATCGGCGCCGGCACAATTACGTGCAATTACGATGGCGTCAATAAATACCAGACCATTATCGAAGACGACGCGTTCATTGGTTCCGATACCCAATTGGTGGCGCCGGTTCGGGTCGGACAGGGCGCAACGCTGGGTGCCGGCACGACGCTGACGCGCGATGCGCCGGCCGGAAAACTGACCGTGTCGCGGCCTACGCAAAAAACCATAGAGGGCTGGGTTCGACCTGTCAAGAAACACCAGTGACGCAAAAAACAGCATCGAAAAATAAATCCGGAGCGTGCGCCGACGGACTCGACACCCCGCGGCGCTATTGGGCGGCGCTGGCCCTATTGCTGGCCATTACGATCACGGTGCTGGATTCCAGCATGGCCAACGTGGCGCTGCCGGCTATTGCCGTCGCCTTGAGCATCGATCCCGCCGCGGTCGTCTGGGTGGCCATCGCCTATAACCTGACGGTTGTCGTGTCGCTCTTGCCGCTGTCCGCCGTGGCGGAAC
This sequence comes from Candidimonas sp., assembly GCA_035515055.1. GTDB lineage: Bacteria > Pseudomonadota > Gammaproteobacteria > Burkholderiales > Burkholderiaceae_B > Pollutimonas. The sequence continues at coordinate 19,798 of DATJBV010000036.1, read as the reverse complement.
GCATTGGCTTTCGGCGCATGTTCACCATGGGCATGACCCTGTTCCTATTGGCGTCGGTGGGGGCGGCCTTGTCGACCTCGCTGCCTACCTTGACGGCGGCGCGCATGGCCCAGGGCCTGGGTTCTTCGATGCTCATGTGTTTGTTCGGGGGGTTGGTGCGCAATACCTATCCGCTGAATAAGCTGGGCATGGGCATTAGCGTCAATGCGATGACGGTGGGCCTGATGGCGGTGCTGGGTCCGACCATAGGCGCGTTCATATTGCAGGTGGCGGAATGGCAATGGATATTCCTGGTGAATGTGCCAATTTGCCTGGCCACGTATTTCGTTGTCCGCTTCCTGCCCGACGTTCCACGCACGCACTCGCGCTTCGATTGGCTGGCTTGCGCGCTAAGCGTTCCGGTTTTCGGGTTGTCTATCGTCGGACTCGACGCGCTGGTAAAGAACCCCACGCTTGCGGCGCTGTGCCTTATTGTCGCTGGGCTGGCGGGCTGGGCGCTGGTGCGCCGGTCGCGCGACCAGGTTGCCCCAATTGTTCCCATAGATTTACTGCGTATAACGCCTATTGCCTACGCGGTGGGCGCTTCGGCGTTTTCGTTCGCGGCCCAGATGTCGGCGTTCGTGTCCCTCCCGTTCTACTTTCATCAAGACCTGAAATACTCTTATGGCGAAGTGGGGATACTGCTGGGCGCCTGGTCGGTAGGGGTCGCGGCGATGGCTCCCGTTGCCGGGTATTTGTCGGGGCGTTATTCGGTGGCGTTGCTATGCGGCTTGGGCGCCGCCGGCATCGCGGCCGGCATGGCCTGGGTCATTTTGCTGCCCGCGGGTGTGGGCTTTGGGTGGCTGATGGCGGCAATGCTGCTGGGCGGCGTGGGTTTCGGCTTCTTCCAGACACCCAATAACCGTGCGCTGCTTGCCGGCGCGCCGCGCCATCGTAGCGGAGCCGCCGGCGGTATGCAGGCGACGACACGCGTCTTCGGGCAGAGCTTTGGAACCGCCCTGGTTGCGGTGGCATTCAACATAAGCCCTACCAATGGCGCCACGTTGGGCGTGGTGGCCGCCATTATCTGCGCATTGATCGCCGTGGGGATCAATCTGGCGCGCCACCTGAACCCCGTTTCCGACCTGGAATTGTAGGACGTGATGCGTATCTTGCAGATGAATTTCGAGCGTGGCTGGCGCGGCGGCGAGCGGCAGACGCTGCTATGCATGCGGCAGTTTCGCGCGGCTGGCCACGACGTGGCGCTTTTGGCGCGCAAAGGCGCCGAGCTGGCACAGCAAGCAAGAAAGGAAGGCTTCATCGTTCACGAGCGGGGTGGTACTGCGGGGGTGGCCGGCTTCCTGATACGTCATGGGCGCGGTTTCGATATCTTGCATGCGCAAACCGCCAACATGATGACGTGGCTGGCCCTGTTGAAGCCGCTGCTGGGACGGCGCATTGTATTTACGCGCCGCACGGCCTTCCCGGTGCGGCGCCGCGAAAAGCAGACCGCCTGGAAGTGGCGGCGGGCCGATGTGCTGGTGGCCATCAGCAAGGCGGCCGCGGCGGAACCCAGGCGACTGGGCCTGGACGTAGCCGTGATTCCCAGCGCCATCGAAGGCAAGGCGGTGGGCCAAGACCGTATCGATGCCTTGTCGCGGCAATTTGGCCTGGAAGGGAAGCGGGTTCTGGCGACAGCGGCCGCGCTTACGCACGAGAAAGACCCTTGCACGTTGATCCGGGCGATGCATGGCTTGGTCCAAGTGCGCAAAGACGTGGTGCTGCTGCATTTGGGCGCCGGCGGCGGCGCGGAAGCCGAGGCGAAAGCGCTGGTCAGCGAACTGGGGCTGCGGGAGCACTACGTGTTTGCGGGGTTTCAGACAGGCATAGACGACTTCTATCGACTGATGGACGTGTTCGTCTTGACGTCGCGCCACGAGGCCCTGGGCACGAGCGTATTGGACGCGTTTTTATACTCGGTGCCCGTGGTGGCTACGGCCACCGGCGGCCTCATGGAGGTGTTGGCGGATGGGCGCGGCGTATTGTGCCCGGTCGGCGATGCCGCGGCATTGACGGAGGGCATGAATCGCGTGCTGGACGATCGCGGCTTGCGGGCGAGCATGACGGAGGCGGCCCGGGAGTATGTGCTGCGCGAGCATGACGTAACGATCATGGGGACCCGGTACCTGGCCGTGTACGACGGTCTTGTGAGCACTCGGCGTTGAGCGCCGGCTCCTGATCCGACGCCGACAACGTAGGTTCACACGCCTGGGCGATTCGGGAGAGGGATACGGGTCTCGAATTTACTTCGGTGGATGGAAAAGAAGCTGCGTACGTTGCGGATGTTGGCCTGCGACGTAAAGAGTCGGTGCGCCATGGCGTGGTAGGCGGGCATATCGGCCAGTTGGGCAATGACGATGAAGTCCGGCCCCGGCGAAACCCGATAGCACTGCAGTATGGCGGATTCGTGTGCGACGCTGGCTTCAAAGGCGTCCAGGTATTCGGCGGTCTGGATGTCCAGCGTAATTTCTACAATGGCCGTGAGCGTACTGCCCAGCTTGGCGGGGTCCAGTATGGCGACCTGTTTTTGAATGATGCCTTCGTCGACCAGGCGTTTGACGCGGCGCAGGCATGTGGGAGCCGACGCGTGCACGCGCTCGGCGAGGTCTTGATTGGTTAGCGAGCTATCCGATTGCAGCTGCGCCAGAATTCGTAGGTCCAGATCATCCATTGACGCTTACCTTTCGCAATGCCGGTTAATTTCTAAAAGTATGCCGATATGAAATATTATTCTGAATATGGCAGTTATGGAAATAAAAAACCATAACTGATGCAGTTTAGAAATCTAATTTCCTGGTGTCTCGCGCACAATGGCCTATCTTTTACATAGTCGGGAGCAACCCCATGTGCGGCATTGTCGGCGCAGTAGCGCAACGCGATATCACCCCTATTCTGCTGGAAGGCCTAAAGCGCCTGGAATACCGAGGCTACGATTCCTGCGGCGTTGCGGTCCATTCCAATGGGCACCTACGCCGGGCTCGGAGTACGCAACGGGTTGCCGAACTTCAAGAGCAAGTGCGCGCCGACAGTATCGAGGGCTTTACGGGCATTGCGCATACGCGCTGGGCCACGCACGGCGCGCCCGCCACGCATAATGCACACCCGCATTTCTCGGGGCAGACCAAGGGCGCGGCGCGCATCGCGCTGGTTCACAACGGCATTATCGAAAACTACGAGGAACTGCGCACGGAGTTGCAGGCGTCGGGCTATGTGTTCGAAAGCCAGACCGATACCGAGGTTGTGGCGCATCTGGTGGATCACTTGTATTCCGGCGACCTTTTCGAGGCTGTCCAGCAGGCAACGCGCCGGCTCGAAGGAGCGTACGCCATTGCCGTGTTCTGCCGCGATGAGCCGCACCGGGTGGTCGGCGCGCGTCATGGGTCGCCGTTGGTCGTGGGCCGCGGAGCAGCCGAAAACTTTCTTGCATCGGATGCGTTGGCACTGGCCGGCACGACCGACCAGATCATGTACCTGGAAGATGGCGACGTAGTGGATCTGCAGCTGTCGCGCGTCTGGATCATAGATCGCGAAGGCAACGCCGTGGAGCGCGAGGTTCAAACGGTGCATGTCCACACGGGGGCGGCGGAATTGGGTCCGTATCGCCACTACATGCAAAAGGAAATCTTCGAGCAGCCGCGCGCCGTGGCGGACACGCTGCAAGACATAGAGAGCATTACGCCCGAGCTGTTTGGCGACCAGGCATACAAGGTATTCAAAGAGATCGACAACGTCTTGATCCTGGCTTGCGGCACCAGTTATTACGCCGGCTTGACCGCACGCTACTGGATCGAGTCGATCGCAAAAATTCCGGTGAACGTGGAAGTGGCCAGCGAGTATCGCTACCGCGACAGCGTGCCCAACCCGCGCACTCTAGTCGTGACCATTTCGCAGTCCGGCGAAACAGCCGACACGCTGGCGGCATTGAAGCATGCGCGCGCCTTGGGCATGGAGCACACGCTGACAATTTGCAATGTGGCCACCAGCGCCATGGTCCGCGAGTGCAAGCTTTCTTACATCACACGGGCCGGTGTGGAAATAGGTGTGGCGTCCACCAAGGCGTTTACGACGCAGCTGACTGCATTATTCTTGTTGACTCTGGCCCTGGCGCAGACCAAAGACCTGTTAAGCGAGGAGGTCGAAGCGGACGCGTTGAAGGCCTTGCGCCACTTGCCGGTGGCCATCAGCGCCGTGTTGGCCCTGGAGCCGCAAATCATTGACTGGGCGGACCGCTTTGCCAGCAAAGAGCACGCGCTATTCCTTGGGCGAGGCATGCATTACCCGATTGCGCTTGAAGGTGCGTTGAAACTGAAGGAAATCAGCTACATACATGCCGAGGCCTATCCTGCTGGGGAGCTAAAACACGGCCCATTGGCGCTGGTAACAGAAGCCATGCCGGTGGTCACTATTGCGCCGCGCGACGAGCTGTTGGAGAAGCTGAAGTCCAACATGCAGGAAGTGCACGCGCGCGGCGGCGAACTGTACGTGTTCGCCGATGCCGACACCAAGATCGGCAGCAGCGAGGGAATCCATGTCATCCGCATGCCCGAGCACTACGGAAAGTTGTCTCCCATACTGCATACGATACCGTTGCAGTTGCTGGCATATCACACGGCGGTGGCGCGCGGGACGGACGTGGACAAGCCGAGGAATCTGGCGAAGAGTGTGACGGTGGAGTGAGACTTCGGTTCTTTGCCTAAATTATCGTCACAACTCAACTTCAGTCCGCATGCTCTGAGGTGCAGTGATGCACATTGCCCGTGAGAAAATGCGCTTTATCCGAGAAAAGATACACAAATTGCAGTTTCCCTCCGAGATCGATAAACGCCCGAAGCTCGGTCTTCGGGCGGCAAGCGATCACTGTCGCGGTCTCTCGTACCGACATCTTCATGTTTTCTAGAGTGACGCCTGTTTTCGATGCATCGATGAGGCGGGCTTCCGTGTAGTCAAAAACGGCCCTCATTGTGATTAGATTTTCTGACGCTCCAATGTGCTCGAGGACGAGGCTTTGGTTAAGCCGAATCGGTAGCTCCTGTGCAATCGTTTCCGAAATGGTAGTGGCTACACGGCATACGTCGGTTTGCGTCGGGTTCCGTGTGCATACTTCTTGGCCCCACGCAACAGCGGAAGTTAGCGAGACGAGATACAGCGCAAAACGCTTCATGAGCATCTCCAGAGCAGAGCATGCATGATGTTGCTGAATTTTTCTAGCACACGAGGCGCAACCACGTGGTTTATGCTGCCTTCTTTTTATTCTGGGGACAAGAGTTAATGCGTAGTAAAAAGCAAGTCTTGGTGTCTGGCTCGGACCTGCGAACCCGCGGCGGTTCACACGGATTCAAGTAGTCGACAGGCTCGACTTCCCGTCTTCAGCGTCACCTCTTCGTGCCACCGCGCATAGGGGGTGTTCTTGACCATGTGGCGGTTGAAGTCCTGCGCACCGTCTGTCCACCACGGCGGCCCCCGCTCTCCGAGCGCAATTTTGGCGGTATTGACTGCGGCCCTTGCCGTTGCAAGGCGCTCTGGATTCGGGTGCCGAAGGGCGGCCCTCACAGCCCGGCGAGCGGCCGCCAAGTCACGTACCAGCGCAGTGCGCTCTTCGTCTGTAAGCTTTGGGTTGCTCGCGCGCCAAAGGCGTCCGCGAACGACGATGTATCGCCCGTCTGGCGTAGTTAGAGTCTTCACCGTTCTTCACTAGAGTTAATGATCCAAGGTTGAAGTGGCGCTCCTTTCAACCGCCTGCATCTAAGAACGATAACGTCTGCCGGATGACTTCCACCGCCTTTCGGAAACTTAACGGTAAGCAAAGATTGCCGCTAGTGCCGGCTCACAAAAACGTGGATAACATCCTTATATCGTTCAAGGAGAACGCCATGCAAATTACCGATATCCTTGCGCAAACGGGCGGCCTGCGGTCCATCGCGCAACAGTTGGGCGTTACAGAGTCTGAAGCGGTCAGTGGGGCGGACGCGTTAATGCCGGCCATACTCGGCGGATTCAAAAAGCAGACGCAAACTTCGGGTGTTGAAGGGCTCAATGGCCTGTTGGCGCAATTGGGCGCAGGCCGGTTTGACAGTGGGGCGGCCGAGCCGTCAGACCAATTGAGCAGCGGTAATCAAGTATTGGGGCAAATTTTCGGCTCCAAGGACGTCAGCCGCGCAGTGGCCCAAAATGCGTCGGCTCAGTCCGGATTGAGTACAGACGTGTTGAAGAAGATGCTGCCCATGGTGGCCATGCTGATCACGAGCTACATGGCCAAACGTGGTGCTGGCGCCGGAAGCGCATCGATCCAAAGCGATCCAGCCGAGGGTGGCTTGGGCGGGCTGCTGGGCAACATGCTGGGTGGTGGTCAGCCATCAGGCCAGCAAGCCGGCGGACTAGGTTCTTTGCTGGACATGAACGGCGATGGCAACGCGCTGGACGACATCATGCGCATGGCGGGCAAGTTCATGCGTTGAACTGGTGGTCCAGGCGGCCGCGCCGCCTGGAATTAATCAGGCACGGGTAATACGACCCGCGCGCCCTTCATTCATACGACCACGTTCAAATAACGCCACGCTCCCGCAATGCCTGGACCGCCTCGGTAGCCAGGCCCAGCACATCCTCCAGCACCGACGCCGTGTGCTCACCCAGCATGGGCGGAGGCAGACGGTATTCGACCGGGGTGTCCGAGAGACGGATGGGGCTGGCCACTAGAGGGACCGTACCGGTTTCCGAGTGGGGCATCTGGATGCGTAAGCCGCGCGCCCGGACCTGCGGATCATCGAAGACTTCAGCCATGGTGTTGATCGGCCCACAGGGCACGGCCTTGGCCTCAAGAGCCGCCACCCATTGCGCCGTTGTCCGTGTGCCGGTCAGCTCACGCAATATGGGAATCAGCTCGTCCCGATGCTCGACTCGTGCCTTGTTCGTCGCAAACCGGGGATTGTGTGCCAGTTCGGCCCGGCCGGTTTCCTCGCAAAAGCGCGCAAACTGTCCGTCGTTGCCGATGGCCAAAATCATGTGGCCGTCGGCGGTGGGGAAGTCCTGATAGGGCACGATGCTGGGGTGGGCGTTACCCAAACGGCTCGGACTGTTGCCGGTCGCCAGATAGTTCATGCCCTGATTGGCCAGGCAGGCGACTTGTACGTCCAGCAGCGCCATGTCCACGTGCTGGCCGACGCCCGTGCGATCGCGCGCCGCAAGTGCCGCCTGGATGGCATTGGCCGCATATAGTCCGGTCAGGATGTCGGTCAATGCGACCCCCACCTTCATCGGCCCGCCGCCCGGTTCGCCATCGGGGCGACCGGTCACGCTCATCAGGCCACCCAGGCCCTGGATTAGAAAATCGTAGCCGGCACGCGCCGCATATGGCCCGGTCTGGCCGAATCCAGTGATGGAGCAGTACACCAGGCGCGGATTGACGGCATGCAGACTATCGAAGTCCAGGCCGTAGCGGGCCAGGCCGCCCGCCTTGAAGTTCTCGACCAGCACATCGGATTCGCGCGCAAGCTGACGAATCAGGTCCTGACCCTCCGGGCAGGCCACGTCCACCGTCACCGACCGCTTGTTGCGGTTGGTACACAAGTAATAGGCCGCGACCGAGGATTCCTTCCCCTCGTCGTCCCGCATCCATGGCGGCCCCCAGCCGCGTGTGTCGTCCCCTGCGTCGGGCCGCTCGATCTTAATCACGTCGGCGCCGAGGTCCGCTAGAATTTGTGTGGCCCACGGGCCGGCAAGCACGCGGGACAAATCCAGGACGCGGATGTGCGATAGTGCCCCTTTGGTCGGTGTCGACATGCTGCGGTCCTCAGTTGGAGAAAGCGGCGATCCCCGTGATCGCGCGACCGAGGATCAGGGCATGTACGTCGTGCGTGCCCTCGTAGGTGTTGACGACTTCCAGGTTGACCAAATGGCGTGCAATACAGAATTCATCGGAAATCCCGTTGCCGCCCAACATGTCCCGCGCCATGCGCGCGATATCGAGCGCCTTGCCGCAGGAATTGCGCTTGATGATCGAAGTAATGTCCACGGATGCCTGGCCATCGTCTTTCATGCGGCCAACACGCAGCACGGCCTGCAAGCCCAACGTGATTTCCGTGAGCATGTCGGCGAGCTTTTTCTGGATCAGCTGATTGGCTGCCAGGGGCCGGCCGAACTGGTGGCGGTCGAGCACGTATTGACGTGCGGTCTCGTAGCAGGCTTCCGCCGCCCCTAGCGCGCCCCACGCAATCCCGTAGCGTGCCGAGTTCAGGCAGGTGAACGGCCCCTTGAGGCCACGCACTTCGGGAAAGGCGTTGTCTTCGGGTACGAAAACGTCATCGAGCACGATTTCGCCTGTAATCGACGCCCGCAAGCCGACCTTGCCGTGTATGGCCGGCGTCGACAGGCCGTCCCAGCCTTTTTCCAGGATGAAACCCCGGATGTCGCCGGCTTCGTCCTTGGCCCACACCACGAATACATTGGCGATCGGGCTGTTGGTTATCCAAGTCTTGGTGCCCGTCAGACGGAATCCGCCCGGCACACTGCGCGCACGGGTGGCCATGGAACCAGGATCCGATCCATGATCGGGCTCGGTCAGGCCAAAACAGCCTATCCATTCGCCGGTGGCCAGGCGCGGCAGATATTTCTGCTTCTGCGCCTCGGTGCCGAACGTCGCAATTGGCACCATTACCAGCGAACTTTGTACGCTCATCATGGAGCGGTAGCCGGAATCCACACGTTCGACCTCGCGGGCGATCAGTCCATAACACACGTAGTTCAGGCCGGAACCACCGTACGATTCGGGAATGGTGGCGCCCAATAGGCCTAGCTCTCCCATTTCGCGGAAGATTGCCGTGTCAGTCTTTTCGTTGCGAAAGGCGTTCTGCACGCGCGGCAGCAGCCGGTCCTGGCTATAGGCGCGAGCCGCCTCGCGCACCATGCGCTCAGTGTCGCTCAATTGTTGATCGAGCAACAAAGGATCGAGCCACTGAAATTGAGATTGCCCTTGGGACATGGAGAACTCCTGAATAGTCGTATCGTTATGAAGTGAATTTTTGACATGCTAGTTATTTTTCGTTCCAGGGACAAACGATATAAACTGCACTATCTGTGTCCTTTTATCACTCGTGACCATGCGCAAGCGCTTCCCCAGTACGTCCGCTCTACAAGCCTTCGAAGCCGCTGCGCGCCACGAGAGCTTCACCCGCGCGGCTCAGGAATTGGCCCTTACCCAGGGCGCCATCTGCCGACAAATCGCCGGCCTGGAAGCCTTCGTCGGCGTGCCGCTGTTCCAGCGCATACAGCGCGGGGTTCGCCTCACGGATGCCGGCGAACGCTATGGCCGCCTGGTGCGCCGGCAGTTGGACGCCATCGAGCGCGACGCGCTGTCGGTCATGGCGCACCAGACCGGCGGGGTGCTGGAACTGGCCGTCGTGCCAACCTTTGCCACGCGCTGGCTGCTGCCGCGCCTGGCGAACCTGAACGCGAGCTGCCCGGGCTTGCAATTGAATATGGTGACCCGTACTCGCCCATTCCTGTTCGAGGACACGGAATTCGATGCCGCAATTTATTCGGGGGATCCCGGCTGGCCGGGTACGCAGTCTTATTTTCTAATGCGCGAAAGTCCGGTGCCGGTTTGCAGCCCCCGACTGGCCATGGGGCCTCTGGATGCCCAAATCATTGCCACTCTGCCGCTGCTGCAACAAAGCACCCGTCCTTATGCCTGGAGGGAATGGTTCGCCTCGGCGGAAGCGACTGCGCCGGGCGATATGGCTGGAATGCGCCTGGAGCTGTTTTCCATGCTTGCTCAAGCGGCGATCGACGGGCACGGGGTTGCATTGATTCCGCCCTTGCTCATCCAGAAGGAACTGGCTTCTGGCGAGTTGATCATTCTGAATTCCCATGAAGGCCCAGGCAAGCGCGCCTACTGCCTGATCGTGCCGGAACGCAAGGCATCGCTGCCGGCGCTGACGCACTTTCGTGACTGGCTGGTTGGCGAAGCGAGCAACCCCGAAGCGCTATAGCCCTGCGCTATCCGTCAGGAAACGTTAGGTAGTTGCGAATTGGCCCTATCAAATATCCAGAAATGGGTCTGTTTAACAGACCATAAGAAACGTATATTCGTCAAAGGTAAACACCCAAATACGTAAGGATTGGAGATAGGCATGACTGACCTGAATCAGCACTGGCAAGATCGCAAAAACGCGGCCATCCCGAATGGCATTGGCATCACCTGCGATTTCTACGCAGAGCGCGCCCTGAACGCCGAACTGTGGGATATGGAAGGGCGACGGTACATTGACTTTGCGGCAGGTATCGCCGTGGCGAATACGGGTCACTGCCACCCCCGCATCGTCCAGGCAATCCAGGCGCAGCTCATTGCCTTCACCCACACCGCCTTCCAGGTGGCGCCCTACCGCTCGTACGTCGAGCTGGCCGAGCAGATCAACCGCCTGACCCCTGGCAATCACCCAAAAAAGACCGCATTCTTCACCACCGGGGCCGAGGCTGTTGAGAACGCCGTCAAGATTGCCCGCGTCGCGACGGGCCGCACGGGGGTTATCGCGTTCTCGGGTGCATTTCACGGGCGCACGTTCATGGGCATGGCCCTTACAGGCAAGGTCGCGCCGTACAAGCAAGACTTCGGCCCCCTGCCGGCCGAGGTCTACCACCTTCCGTTCCCCAGCACGCTCGACGGTGTGACCACGCAGGATTCGCTGAAGGCCCTGGATCTGCTCTTCAAAGCGGATATCAGTCCCAATCGTGTCGCCGCCATCATTGTGGAGCCAGTGCAGGGTGAGGGCGGTTTCAACGTCGCTCCCCCGGAACTTCTTCGGGCGCTACGCGAGCGCTGCGACGAGTACGGCATTCTGCTGATTGCCGATGAGGTGCAAACCGGTTTTGCGCGCACCGGACGCATGTTCGCCATCGAGCATTCCGGCGTTGTGCCCGATCTAATCACGATGGCCAAGAGTCTTGCCGGTGGCATGCCGCTGTCGGGGGTCTGCGGTCGTGCGGAACTCATGGATGCGGCACCGCGCGGGTCACTGGGCGGGACCTATGCCGGCAACCCCCTGGCGGTAGCGTCGGCTTTGGCCGTACTCGAGGTGATCGAATCCGAGCAGCTCATTGCTCGCTCGGAGGAGTTGGGTGCGCGATTGCGCGGGGTATTTGCCGATATGGGACATCCGGGCGTTGCCGAAGTGCGGGGCTTGGGCGCCATGGTGGCCGCCGAAATGCGAGACCCGAAAACCGGCCTGCCCGATCCAGAAACCGCAGCGAGAATTCAGCGCCAGGCCTTGGATCGCGGCCTGGTCCTGCTGACCTGCGGCTCACACGGGCACGTGATTCGTTTCTTGTTCCCGTTGACGATCCAGGATGACGTCCTCGCGGAAGGGCTCGGTATTCTCAAGGACGTCATGACATCCTGAATCAGCAGATTCAACTGATCTTGGCCAATGCGGCATCGATGACTTCGCCCAGAGTCGGGAATGCCGCATTGATCTGTTCTTCGGACACGCAGCCAAAGCCCAGTAGCAAGCCCTTTTTGGCTTGCCTGCCATCCAAGTAATAATCACTTAACGGCCGCACAATAATGCCGCGCTGTAGCGCCATGTGGGCGATTGCCATGTCGTCTACGCCGTCAGGCAGCCCCAGCACCAGATGCAAGCCTGCATCGTCGCCGATGATTTCCAGACTATTGCCGTAGCGGCGCTGTATGGCATGGATAAGGCATTGGCGCCGGCTTGCATACAAATTCCGGACCCTCCTGACATGCGAACTGAGGTAACCCTCAGCAAGGAATTCGGCCAGATTCGCCTGTGTCATCAGCCGGCCCTCCCGATAGAGTTCCGCCACGGCGTTGGCAAAGTGGTCAGCCAATGGGACAGGCACCACCAGATAGCCGGTACGCAGGCCCGGATACATCATTTTGCTGAAGCTGCCCGCATAAAGCACGCGTCCCCATTCGTCGAGCCCTTGCAGCGACTGTAGCGGCCGACTGCCAAATCGAAACTCGCTGTCGTAGTCGTCTTCGACGATCCAGCATCCGTGCTGATGGGCATATTCCAGAAGCATGCGACGCCGGCTCAAGCTCATTACCATACCGAGCGGGTATTGATGTGACGGTGTAATGACGATGAGCTTGGGCGGATGCTTCATTTGTTGGGGATCAGGATTCAGTCCTTCGGCATCCACCGCAATGCCCTTGACCCGCAATCCCGAAGACAACAATAGATTGCGCAAGCCCCAATAAGAAGGCTCTTCTATCCATACCAGATCGCCAGGTTCGGTCAGCAAACGGGTGATGACATCAACTCCCTGATGGATGCCGGTGGTGATGATCACCTGGCGAGCAGAGCTATTGACGGAGCGGGCGCTATTTACATAAGCGGATATCGCGTGCCTGAGGGGCTCGTAGCCGCCCGCTGGCGCATAGCCCAGCAAGTCTTCGGGTTGATTGCGCCAGCGCTTGTTCTGGATCCGTTGCCAGGTTTTAAACGGAAATTCAGAAATATCGGGGACCCCCGACATGAAGGCACCCTGCTGGCGGTTGGAAAACCCCAACCTGTGCACCAGGCGGACGCCACGCTGCGACAGCGAGGGGTACGGCGCGACATTCGGCGATGCCGCGGTTTCACCGGCGGGGCCGTCCTCGATAGAATCCTGGCTGACATCGGCGACAAATGTGCCTTTACCCGTGGTGGCATGCACATAGCCTTCCAGCGCCAACTGCTCATAGACCTGAATAATCGTATTGCGGGCAATACCCAAATCCTTGGCCAATAGACGGGATGCGGGAAGGCGGCTATCGGGGGGCAGCTTGCCTGTCAGGATGGCCTTGCGGAATAAAAGGTAGAGCTGATGGTAAGCGGGTTGATCAGAATCAGTGTCCAGCCACAGCTGCAACCACTCCGCCAGCGCGATAGATGTCAAAATTGGCCCCGTGATATTTATAAAAATGGCTCTTTCTTGTAAACCACGTTCTCGTTATATTGAGAAAAACAAGCAATCTTGCATAGCCCGTTGTGTGAATCATTACACAAGTATAAAAGGACAGACACGGCATGGCGCAACACACTCCGGATCCTCTTGTTCGTTTTGAACGCGTGCAAAAGTCCTATGACGGCGAGTCGCTTGTCGTAAAAGATCTGAATCTGGATATCCATCACGGTGAGTTCCTTTCCCTGCTTGGGCCCTCCGGGTCGGGCAAAACAACTTGCCTGATGATGTTGGCCGGTTTCGAGCATCCCACTGCAGGTCGTATTACGTTGGATGGCGCCAGCCTCAACGATGTGCCGCCACACAAGCGGAACATTGGCATGGTGTTCCAAAACTATGCCTTGTTTCCCCATATGACGGTGGAGAAAAACCTGGAGTATCCCCTGAGGGTGAGGAAGATTCCGGCGGCTCAGCGCAAGCAAAGCATCCACGACGCATTGGCCATGGTGCAAATGGAAGGCTTTGGCTCGCGGCACCCCGCGCAGTTATCCGGAGGACAGCAGCAGCGGGTCGCCTTGGCCAGGGCTCTTGTATTCAAGCCCAAGTTGGTTCTTATGGACGAGCCACTGGGCGCACTAGATAAGCAGCTGCGCGAACATATGCAATTGGAACTGAAAGCCTTGCATAAATCGCTGGGAATCACCTTTGTGTATGTGACACACGACCAAAGCGAAGCCCTGACCATGTCCGACCGGGTGGCTGTATTCGACAAGGGCATCATCCAGCAGGTGTCCACGGTCGACATGCTTTACGAAAATCCAGAGAATCGTTTTGTATCCGGCTTTGTGGGCGACTGCAATCATTTTTCAGCCACCATCACCGCCACCACGGACCGTATGTGCACTGCCACCTTATCGAATGGGGCTGTGGTTGCAGCGTCCAATATAGAGCAACTGCCGGCAGGGCAGCCCTGTATTGTTGCCATACGACCGGAGCGGCTGCGATTGGTGACTGATGGCAGCAGCCCTAATGTCATCCGCCTGCAAGCACTGGACAGGGTGTACTTCGGCGATCACGTACGCCTGCGTTGCCGCAATGGCTCCGAAGCGCCAGTGTTTGTAAAACTGCCCTTGACCGACAGCGACGCCATCATTTCCATCCAAAGCGGCAGGGAGGTACTTCTGCAGGCCGCACCCGAACACGTCAGGGCATTCCGGCCCTGAATCTGAAATCCGCTTTTCACACACCACAATAAAATCTACTTGGAGACTCACAATGAAAACGTATAAATTTTCTTATGCGCTTGGCCTGGCTGCCTGCCTTTCCCTGGCAACCGCAGGCAGCGCCATGGCACGCGACCTGACTATCGTCAACTTTGGGGGCGCCGCCGGCGAAGCCCAGCAAAAAGCCTTTGTGGCGCCGCTGCAAAAGCAATCGGGCAAAAAAATCATCAGTGTGGCCTACAACGGGGAGTTGGCCAAAGTCAAAGCCATGGTCGAAACCAAGAACGTGGTCTGGGACGTAGTCGAAGTAGAAACCGCCGATTTAAGTCGTGGTTGCGGCGAGGGTTTGTTTGAAACCATGGACTGGTCGAAAATAGGAAATAAAGCCGACTTCATACCCGAGGCCGTGCACGACTGCGGCGTCGGTACGTTCGTCTGGTCCACCGCCTTGGCCTACAACACAAAAAACCTCAAAAGCGCCCCCAACGGTTGGGCCGACTTCTGGGACGTTAAAAAATTCCCCGGTAAACGAGGCATGCGCAAAGGCGCGCGCTACAACCTGGAATTTGCGCTCATGGCCGATGGCGTAGCGCCGTCCGATGTGTACAGCACGTTGAATACCCCCGCAGGAATAGACCGGGCCTATGCCAAACTGGACGAACTCAAGCCGCATATCCAGTGGTGGGAAGCGGGCGCCCAGCCCGTACAGATGCTGGCGGCGGGCGACGTCGTCATGTCCACCGCGTACAACGGCCGCATTGATGCCGCACACAAAGAGGGTCAGCCACTGGCCGTGGTATGGAATGAAAGCATCTACGATCTGGACTACTGGGTGATTCCAGTGGGCACCCCCAATAAGGAACTTGCCTACCAATACATCAAATACGCGGCTTCAGTGCCCGCGCAGGTTGCACATTCGCAAGCCATTGCCTATGGCCCCATCGCCAAGGCGGCAATCGCGGAGCTCAACCCGGCAATTGTTGCCAATATGCCCAGCGCGCCTGACAACATGAAAAATGCCTTGCTTTCGAGCTACGAGTACTGGGCCGATCACGGCGAAGAACTTGATCAGCGCTTTTCATCCTGGTCTACCCGCTAAGCAAAGCCAGTTCCCTCTTGCTGACGTATTCCTGTCTTCACAGGAATACGTCGACTTTTTGACGGCATCACACCATGACAGAAGCAATTGCAGGCAACCCGGCCATGGCAATAAAAAAGGCCATCGCGTCCAACGACCGAAGGCGTAAATGGCGCGCTCTATTGTTAACGGCGCCACTGGCTCTGTTCCTGTTGATTGTGTTTGTAGTACCCACCGGGGCGTTGCTGTTTCGGTCGATAGAAAACACCGAAGTCATACAGCATCTGCCCACCACACTCGCGACCCTGGAGAGCTGGGATGGACAGCAGGCGCCGGACGCTGCAAGCTACGCCGCCCTGATCCACGACCTACAAGCCGCGAAAAACGACAACGCAAGCGGCGTTCTGGCACGACGGTTGAATTATGAAATCAGCGGTTATCGGACACTGATCTTCAAGACTATACGTCGGCTGCCCCTCGATGGCGAAGACCGTCTGACCGATGCCGACAAACGCGAGCGCGTACTGGGCATAGATAAGCGGTGGGGTGATACGGCCTACTGGCGCGCAATCAGCAACAACAATACCGCCTGGTCCGATTATTACCTTCTGGCTTCAATGGACCTGAAGCGCGATACCGACCGCTCGATTGTTCAGGCACCACCCGACACATCCGCATTCCGCACGATATTCGGCCGTACGTTCCTCATTAGCGCTGTCGTCACTTTGGTATGCCTGGTTCTGGGATTTCCGTTGGCGTACTGGATGAGCCAACTCCCCAAGAGTCGCGCCAACCTGGTCATGATATGCGTGCTGATCCCTTTTTGGACGTCGGTGCTGGTGCGTATTGCCGCCTGGGTGGTGTTATTGCAGCGCCAGGGGTTGGTCAACAAAGCGTTGATGGGCATAGGCGCAACGGACGCCCCGGTCGATTTGCTGTTCAACCGGCTGGGCGTATACATCGCCATGGTGCACATACTGCTGCCTTTTATGGTCTTGCCCATTTATAGCGTAATGCAATCCATACCGGGCACCTACCAGCGGGCGGCCATTTCATTGGGCAGCCATCCTTTTGCCGCATTCTGGCGCGTTTATGTTCCGCAGACGTATCCCGGTGTCGCGGCGGGCGCGCTATTGGTATTTATAGTTTCTGTGGGCTATTACATTACGCCGGCCCTGCTGGGCGGCGCGAATGACCAGATGATCAGCTATTACGTCGCCTACTTTACCAATCAGACCATCAACTGGGGTATGGCCAGCGCCCTGGGTTTCCTGCTACTGACGGGGACGCTGCTACTGTATTCATTGTATCGGCGCCTGGCAGGGCGCGAACTTGGACTGGGCTAAATTATGACCACAGCACGCACCAGCAAATTTCCGCCTTATATGTCCGCCATGGAACGCGCGTGGCATTACAGCCACCGATGGCTATGTTTCGCGACCCTGGTTTTCCTGGTCCTGCCCATATTGGTGATCATGCCGCTCTCGTTCAGCGAGGGCACGCTATTACTGTATCCCATGCCGGGCTTTTCCCTGAGATGGTACGAGGCGCTGTTCCAGTCGGATGACTGGATGCGCGCCACCCGGAACAGCTTTATTGTGGCACCCATGGCGACGCTGTTGGCCACCGTGCTGGGCACCATGGCGGCAATGGGTTTGCAGCGTATCAATTTTCTGGGGAAAAGCCTGCTGATGGCGGTGCTTATCTCGCCCATGATCGTTCCGTTGGTGGTCGTGGGCGTGGGCATTTATTTGTTCTTTGCGCCCTACGGCCTTACCAGCAGCTACACCGGTCTCATCTTGACCCATGCCGCCTTGGGCTCGCCGTTTGTGGTGACCACAGTCACCGCCACCTTGCAGGGCTTTGACCAGAACCTGGTGCGCGCCGCCTATAGCCTGGGCGCCAGTCCCCTACGAGCGTTCTTTACGGTTACCTTGCCGATTATTGCGCCCGGGGTGATTGCCGGAGCACTGTTTGCCTTTATTACCTCATTCGATGAAGTGATCACCACGCTGTTCCTTGCGGGACCGGAGCAAGTGACGCTACCGCGCCAGATGTTCACCGGTATAAAGGAAAACATCAGTCCCATCATTGCCGCCGTGGCAACCATCTTGATTCTATTTTCGACCTCGTTGTTGTTGACTTTGCAGTGGCTGCGAGGACGCAGTCCGGCCGGGAAAAATAGCGGTGTCATGGACAATTCTGAGCATGTATGAAACTATGTGTATCGCAAGGATACATTTGGTTTCTAGCTATCGCGTTTGCGAATGAGCGCGCTACGCCTCCCTTTACTCGGTATATGCACCCCATGAAGATGACCCAAAATATCAGAAGTTTATTGAAGCTTATGGCCGCTGCAGCCTGCGTAGTCATAGTGACAGGATGTGCGGGAGTGCCCATGGCGCCCGCGGACAGCAATTCGAAAGCAAAATCCTTCGCGCCTCCGGGGGAGGGGAAGTCTGGGCTGTACATTTACCGGGATAGCTTCGTTGGCAAAGCTCTGAAAAAAGATATCTACGTCGATGGAAAATGCCTGGGAGAGACGGCGGACAGGGTGTTCTTTTACACCCAAGTCGGCGGCGATCAATCCCACAAGATATCCACCGAGTCAGAATTCGGGTCTAACGATCTTCTTCTGAATACAGACACGGGTAAAAATTACTTCGTGCGCCAATTTATAAAGATGGGCGTATTCGTAGGCGGCGCCGGTGTTGAGAACGTGTCGGAAGACGAAGGCCGACGGGTCATATCGAAGCCTGAAGTTAATTTGGCCGTTGAAGGGCGGTGCGGGAGTTGAGGTATTGTCAAAAACGAAGGGCGGGCATACGGGCAGAAGAGTCTGACCCTAAGAGGGTGCCGTTGAATACGACAGAATGGATTACAGGCCGCGGAATTTTCCGATGCGCTCAGGCCAATAATCGGACAGATTCGGTTTTTTGAACGGCTGGACTGTCCATACAATCAATTAACAATATTTCCCGGAATAACGTGATGGAAATTCAGTCAGGCGAAGAAAATCCCAGAGACATTTTCGCTGAATGGTTCACCGAGAGACCAAAATGGATGCAGACTGCTGCTGGTCGGCTGGCAACCGCGAGACGAATGCCAGCCGCCGAAACCGTCCGTGATTTAGTCGACCTTTGCGTTGTAGAAGCAAATGGCGGCGAGGCTGTTTTCGAAACGATGCCGCATGGGATTTTTGGGAGTGCCACAGGCACGCCCCCCTTTAGGCTCCGGAAGCTGAGCCAGGTGGTCGGCGTGAACGCTATCCGGGAAAATGCCTGCCTCGATTTCGGTTCCGTCAACCTGTCGGTTGTTTTCGGTATGAACGGGTCCGGAAAATCTGGATACGCAAGGCTACTGAAACATACATGCGGTGCCCGCCATAAACTAGACCTGCTTCCGAATGTATTTGGTGCCGCCAAGGTTAGTCCGGCTTGCGAGGTGACAGTGGAAACTGGAGCCGATTCGAAGACTTTCGAATGGAACGCCGAACCGGACGGCATCGTACAACTTAGATCTGTCCACATCTTTGACAGCACGGCAGCTGAATCGTACGTCGATTCGAAGAACCTCGCCTCGTATGAGCCGAGGCGGATGCGATTCCTTTCGGCGCTCATACAGACATGTGACGCGGTAGCCGCTGAGTTGGCCAACCGCAAATTGGCGTTGCCCAAAGCTTTCCCGACAGTACCTACAGAGCACGCGCTAACGAAGGCAGCCATCTTTGTCTCCCAACTTCGAGGGACGACTAAGGTCGAGGACCTCGACGCCGCCTGCGTTTGGAGTACTGAAGACTTAGAGCACCGCCATAGCATCGAAAAATCCCTGAGGCAGCACGACACAACGGCACGGACCAAGCAGCTCGAACTCGAAAAACGGACTCTCTCTCTTTTCGTCCAGTCGTACGAGGCCCTCAAGTTTTCGGTATCGGACGCGCAAGCTGCTAACCTTCTTAACTTAAAGCAGGCCGCAGCCACCAAACGGAAAGCGGCCTCGGAAGACGCCGCAAAGGTTTTCGCAGGCTCGGCGCTTGAAGGCATCGGCAGTGTGTCCTGGCGTCTCATGTGGGATGAGGCCCGAAGGTATTCTGAAGAAGCAGCTTATCCGGGAAAAACCTTTCCTGCTGCGGATGTCGACGATCTGTGCGTGCTATGCCACCAGCCCTTAGATGACAACGCAAAAAAAAGGCTGGCTGGTTTTGAAACATTCGTGAAGAGCGGGCTGGAAGCGGCAGCCGCTAAAGCCGAAAAGGACTACCGGGACGCTGTGGCCACTCTTCCGTCGCTACCAGCGCGTGACAAATGGGATTTAGACATCGATTTCCTAAAGGTCGATCCGACAGTCGGCAAGGCCTTGTACGAATCCGTATTAGCAAGGCTGCTCGCCATTACGGCAATCGAAATATTAGACGGACTTCCTCCTGTGGATTGGAATGCAGTCGATGTCGCGGTAGCCTCAATGGTCGACACTCAGGCCAAGGAAACAGCCGCCCTTGCAGAACTCACAAAAGATGGGAAGAAAGCGGAACTCGAAACAGAGCTTAAGGAGCTTAAGG
>DATJBV010000035.1:0-9407 GCA_035515055.1 Candidimonas sp. | reverse complement strand
GTCGCTATCGACCATGACTTCGCGCTTGGAAATGGCGCCTGTTTCCTTGTCGGCGACGGCCATGATGGTGGCGCATGGAACGATTTCATCGCTATAGCGGCCCGCTAGCTGCGCAGCTTCGGTTTTGCGCTGGCTCTCGGCCGAAAAGCGGTCTTGTGCTTCGCGGCCGATGCCGTAGCGCGCGGCGACGATATCAGCTGTTTCGATCATCGACAGGTACAGATCGCTCTTGTGCGTGACGATCCATGGATCCAGGTTGCTGTCGCCATGCTCGCGGGTGCGGATATGAGAGATGCTTTCGACGCCGCCGGCGATCATGGCAGGTGCGCCGTCGACGATGATGCGCCCAGCCGCTATTGCAATGGCTTGGAGTCCAGAGGCGCAAAAGCGGTTAACCGTGGCGCCGCCGATCGAGATCGGTAATCCAGAACGTATGATGGCCTGACGCGCTACATTGCGGCCAGTGGTGCCTTCCGGATAGCCGCAACCGAGGATCGCGTCCTCGATCAGGGCGGGATCGATGCCGGCACGCTCGACCGCTGCGCGCACCGCGAACGCGGCTAGCGTGGGACCCGGTGTGATGTTGAATTCGCCCCGGTGCGCCTTGGTGAGCGGCGTGCGGGCGGTGGAAACAATGACGGCTTCACGCATTATCGGTCCTTATTCGGTTTTATTGAGGCTGTCAAAGTTCGCACCCCGCTCGACCAGGTCGAGCAGCAGTGGCGATGGCTGCCAGAACAACGGGGCTTCCTGTGCGAATTCACGGATGTCGGCCAGTACCCGGTCCAGTCCGAGTTGATCGGCATATTTCATTGGCCCGCCGCGGTGGCGAGGAAAACCGTAGCCGCACAGCGAGGCCACATCCACGTCAAGCGGACGCAGCGCGATGCCCTCGTGCACCACGTTGGCACCTTCGTTGATCATCGCAGCCAGGTAGCGCCGCATGATTTCCTCGTCCGTAAAAGCACGGGGCGTGACGCCGGCCCGCGTGCGCTCGGCGCGGATGATCGCCTCGACCTCGGCGTCGGGCTTGCCACTGCGCGCGCCATTCTTGTAGAGATAAAATCCGCGCCCGGTCTTCTGGCCGAACCAGCCGCGTTCGCATAGCCGATCCGCGATCTGGACATAGCGTGCGTTTGGATCGCGGGTAGCGGCCCGGCGCTTGCGCGTGGCCCAGCCGATGTCGCCGCCGGCCAAGTCGGACATCTGGAACGGCCCCATCGGATAGCCGAAATCGCGCACCGCCTTGTCGATCTGATAGGGCGAAGCGCCGTCTTCCATCAGGTAGTCGGCGGCCTGGCGGTAGACCGCCAGAATGCGGTTGCCGATGAAACCGTCGCATACGCCGGCCCGCACCGGTACCTTGCGCAACGTCTTGGCCAGCTCGAACGCAGTTGCCACGACATCGGTCGATACCTTGGCTGTGACCACGATTTCGAGCAGCTTCATGACGTTGGCCGGAGAGAAGAAGTGCAAGCCGAGCACATCCGCGGGCCGCGACGTGCTCGCGGCAATGGCATCGATGTCGAGGTAGGACGTATTGGTCGCCAGTACCGCTCCGCTCTTGCAGACGCGGTCGAGTTGCGTGAACACCTGCTGCTTTACCGCGAGGTCTTCGAACACCGCCTCGATCACCAGGTCCGCCTGCGTCAGTGCCTCGTATGAGGTGCTGGCGGTAAAGCGAGACATGGTGGCGGCCTTGGTCTCGGCGCTTATGCGTGCCTTGGCGACCAGGCTGTCGTAGACCCTTTCGACGTGCGCTCGGCCCCGGGCGAGCGCCTCGTCATCGCGTTCTATCATCGTGACCGGCAGGCCCGCGTCGAGTACCGCCACGGCGATCCCCGCGCCCATCAAGCCGCCGCCGACCACGCCTACCTGCCCAATACGACGCGGCCGCGCATTGCGTGTTTCGGGCGCTTTGAGTACTTCGCGTTCGGCAAAAAAGGCGTGGATCAGGCCGGAGCGCTGCGGACTGTCCATACATTCGAGGAATAACTTGCGTTCCAGCAGCATGCCGGCCTCGAAGGGCAGCTCGATTGCCGCCTCGACAGCGTCGACTATCTTCATCGGGGAGAATAGGCCGCGCGACATATTTGCGACCTGGGCGCGGGCCACTGCGATGGCGACACCATTGGCTTGTTGGTCCGCGAGGGCAGTGGCGTCGCGCGTACAGCGCGGCGCCGCCAGCGCGGCCAGCAATTCTTGCGTATAGGCCAAACCGGCGTCGATCGTATCCTTGCCGTTTTCCAGCCTGTCGATCAGGCCGACTGCCAGCGCTTCGTCGGCGCCCATGTGGCGCCCGCTGAGAATCAGTTCCAGCGCAGTTGCGGCCCCGATAAGGCGAGGCGCGCGTTGTGTGCCGCCGGCGCCCGGCATCAGGCCGAGTCGCACTTCGGGCAGCCCGAGTTTGGCGTTTGCGCTTGCCAGGCGGTAGTGTGACGCGAGCGCTATTTCCAGCCCGCCGCCCAGTGCCGCGCCGTGAATCGCAGCCACCACGATCTTGTTGCAGGCCTCGATCCGGCTGCACACTTCCGAGAGCGATGGCGGCATCGGCGGCTTGCCGAACTCGCCGATATCGGCCCCTGCAATGAAGTTGCGTCCAGCGCCGACAAGCAGAACTGCCTTGATCAGGGGGTCGGCATCGGCTATCTCGACCGCGGCGAGAATGCCGCGCCTTACATCGACGCCCAGTGCATTGACCGGCGGATTGTCGATGGTGACGATCAGGATGGCGCCGCGCCGTTCGCGGCCGACAACTTGCGGGTGCGTAGCGGGGGCCATCGTGTCTCCGGATGATCAAGCCAAGTGGCTCTAATGGAGGAGAATTGTCAGGGGTATGAGATTTATTGACAATTCCCTCTACCGTTGACAGATAGACAAATGAAATTTGACGATGAGGGGTCTACTGCAAAATAAGAGAGGGTGCGCGGCGGTCAGGTCCAGCGGCTCGAGAGCTCAGCGATGGACTCCCGCAAGTAATCGATCAAGGTGCGCGTTGACGGGGAAGGGTAGCGATTCGGCAGGGTAAGCACGTAGAGATGGCCGCCAAGATTATCGATGCGATGGTCGAGCAACAGCGGTTGCAGTGCGCGATATGCGGGTGCGTGCGACACATACGCGGGCAACAAGCCGATACCCATACCCTGGCAAACCGCCTCAGCCAGTAGAGGGAAGTCGTCCGACTGCAGCGTTCTGCGCAGCGTGACGCTCTGGATATCGTTTGGATGCTGTTGATGCGCCAACGTCAAGGTGACGAGATGGCCAGGGTAGGGCGATGCCACCAGCGAGTGCTGCTCGAGGTCCGATGGACACGTAATTGGCGGGTGTTGCCGCAGATAGTCCGCCGACGCGTATAGCTTCCAGTGTATTGGGCATAACTCGCGCGCCACACAGTCGAGCGGCGGCGTCAGCGTGATTTTCAGTGCGACATCGACTTGCGCCGCAATCAGGTCCTGGATTCGGTTATTGAACGTCACGCTGAGAGTGATGCCGGGATGTTTGCGCGCGAATTCGAGCAACATTGCGCTGACGTACATCCTGCCGAAGCCGGTCGGCACGCTGATCCGCACATGACCGCGCAAGGTCTGTCCTAGGCTATCGATCGAGGCGCGGGTGGTGCTCAGGTCCTCCATCATGCGCTGACCATGGTCGTACATGATCTGCCCGGCCTGGGTGAGTTCGAGCCTGCGTGTCGAACGGCGCAGCAATTGTGCGCCGGTTTCGCGTTCGAGAAGCTTCAGTTGATGACTGATATTCGAACGCGTCTTTTCAAGCTTACGCGCGGCGGCGCTCAGGCTGCCCGAATCGACAATCTCGACGAACATGCCGATTAAATTCAGGTTCATTGGCTTTTGTTGAATTGGATTGAACAGGCCTGCGAATTTTGAGGGTATTGTCGTTTTTCAGCAACTAGAGCATAGTGCTTTTTGTAACAGATAACAAGAACGATCATAACGATAGATGAGGTGGAGATATGAAAAAAGCATATATAGGCATCGGGCTAACGGCTTTGATGGCATGTACCTTGGGACTGTCCGCTGCCCACGCGGAAGAGCTGACGGTGGGTGTTCAATTGCCCATGACGGGCACATTGGCCCGAGTCGGATCCGGCATGCAGGAAGGGATTATGGTTGCCGCGGACGTGTTCAACAAAACCAACGGCAAGCACACGATCAAAATTATCGCCGTCGACGATGAGTCGGCTCCAGCCAAGGCGATAGCCGCGGTCGAAAAACTGGCCAGCCAGGGTGCGCTCGCCATCACTGGCGGTTACGGCTCAAACAATATTGCGCCGGCTTCAGATGCGGCCAGCAAGCTCGGCCTGGTCTACGTCACGTCGGGTGGCGTTGATGACAGCCTAGTCAATAGCGGTAATAAGAATTTCTTTCGCATCAATAATACCGCCGGTTATCAGAAGGCCATGGTGGGACTTGTGAGCGATTTGAATGCCAAGTCGGTTTCGATCGTCTACTCGACCAAAGACGCGACCACCGGCCTTGCAAGGGATGTGGAGAAAACCTTGGCGGCGAAAGGCATCAAGGTCGTAGGCCATGCGTTCGACCCGGCGCTGACGGATTTCAAGCCGATCATCAACAAGATCAAGCTGCGCGATAAATCCGAAGTGATCGCGATGGTCGGCTACGAAAATGACTATGTCGGTATTCTGCGTGCCGCACGGGTCCTGAAACCGCCAGTCAAAGCCATGATCGGAGTCTGGTCGCTGGCCACGCCGAAAATGGCGGCTGATTTCCCGGACCTGATGCCGAACGTTTACGGCACCGCCGCGCTGCCTTATCCTGCCGAGTTCAAGACGGCCGACGGCAAAGCATTCAACGAGGCTTATCGCACACTATACAAAAAGGATCCGGACTATCTGGGTCAGTTTGGCTACGTCCAGTCGATGCTGCTATTTGAGGCGATCGCGCGCGCTGCCGACAAAGACACGCTCAAGAAAGGCGGTATAGCCGAGGAGATGCGCAAGACCGACCGCGAGACACTGATCGGCAAGGTTCAGTTCGGCGGCAACGGCGACAACCCGAATTTCAGCCACCGCATGGGACAACATCAAAGCGGCAAGGTCGTGATTGTCTGGCCTAAGGAATCAGCGACCGGCAAGATCAATTTCCCTGGCGTGCCCTGGTAAGCCGCCTAGGCGAATTCAACTGGAATGACGATATGACGGAACTGATACTGCAGGCGCTCTACTCGGGCTTCCTGCAGGGCGGCTCGTACGCCTTGATCGCGCTCGGCCTGGCGCTGGTGTTCGGTTCGATGAAAGTGATCAACCTGGCACACGGGGAGCTCGTGCTGTTGGCTGCCTACGTCGCCTACACGGTGGAGTCGGGACTCGGGTGGAATCCGGTATTTGCGATACCGGTCGCGCTGGTCGTGGTGGGCTTGGCGTCGATGATGGTTTATCTGCTTGTCGGCCGCATCAAGCGGGACCGGGAAATCAATTCGCTGATACTGACTTATGGTATCGGCGTAATTTTGACGAATGGCATTCTGTTGATCTGGAAGGCGGACGTGCGCTCCACCGGCTCCACCTGGCTGCAAGAAGCGTTCGTCGTCGGCCCGTTGTACGCCATGCGCAGTGAAGTCCTGTTTTTCATCGTCAGCCTGGCCATGATCGCCGGACTGTGGTGGTGGCTCTCGCGCAGCTGGTACGGGCGTGCGGTACGCGCTGTTTCGAGCAATCGTAGTGCGGCCACACTCATGGGAATCAATCCCGGATATACGGAACTGGTGTCGTTCATCGTGGCGGGCATTCTTGCCGCCTTTGCCGGCGTGGCACTGTTTAGCTACGGTGTAATCAGTCCTGCCTATGGCAGTGTGCTTACGGTCAAGGCATTCATCATCACGGTGCTCGCAGGTATCGGTTCCATTCCCGGTGTGCTGATAGGCGCGGTGCTGCTTGGCGTGGCCGAGGCGCTAACGGTCACGCTTGCCAGTTCCGCGTTGCAGGAACTGGCCGGCATGGGATTATTTCTGGTGGTGTTGTTCGTCTTGCCGAATGGGCTGTTCGGTGCAAAAGGGAGGCGTGGATGAAATCGCATCTGACATTGATCGGCGCGCTGCTGGCTGTCTACGTCGGGGTGCCCCTGGCCTTCGGCGGCGACAATTACATGATGAGCCTGGTGGTCGCTTCCATGATAATTGGGGGTGTCGCGCTGTCGTGGGCGCTGTTAGGCAATCTGGGCGGAATGGTCAGTTTTGGGCACGCGGCCTTTTTTGGCGTGGGCGCTTACACCTCTGCCGTGCTGAGCATGAAGTTTGGCGTTCCGGTGTTCCTTGCGATGCTGATGGGCGGCGTGGGCGCGGTGTTTGCGTCGCTGGTGATGCTGCCGGTGTTGCGCTTGAGAGGCCCTTATTTTGCGTTGGCCATTCTGGCCTATGCGCACATTTTCCGTATTTTCGCCACCGAATGGACCGCGGTTACCGGTGGCTCGGCCGGCATATCGAACATTCCGCGCTTGCCCGATCTTATGGGATTCGACTTCAGCAGCAAGACCGGCGGCTATCTGGTGATTCTCTCGATCATCCTGACGTTTGCGGCGATCTATCACTATATTCGGGTCAGCCACTACGGACTGGCATTGCGCGCGATGCACGATAGCGAGGATGCCACGCGGGTCGTAGGCGTCAACAGCACATTGCTCAAGGGATTAATGCTGGCGGTGTCCGCATTCATGTGCGGCGTGGTCGGCGCATTCAACGCCCATTACATCAACTTTCTCGAGCCCGATTACGCCTTCAGCGGCCTGTGGGTGACGCTACCCATCGTGGCGGCGATCTTTGGCGGCTATCGGACCATCGTCGGGCCGCTAGTCGGCGCCGTGGTGGTGTACTTGGTCGACCAGTTGATTTTCAAGAGTGTGATCCCCTCGGGGCATCAACTGGTGTTGGGTGCACTCCTGGTGACGATGATCATCCTCAGTCCGGAGGGCTTGCTTTCCCTGCTGCGCAGGTTCATAAGGAAAAAACATGTTGCAGCTTGAGAATGTTTCGGTGGCGTTCGGTGGTCTAACGGCGGTCGACCGCGTTACGCTTTCGATCGGGACCAAGGAAGTCGTTGGCTTGGTCGGGCCCAACGGCGCGGGCAAGACCACCCTGTTCAATGCGGTTTCCGGCCTGGTGAGCCGCTCCGGCGGAAAGATCATATTCGACGGGATGGATGTGGGGGCCGCACCGATGTATAAGCGCGCCCGGATGGGCATCGGGCGCACCTTTCAGATTCCCCAACCGCTGCATGAACTGACGGTGCGACAGAATCTGATTGTGGCCCAGCGCTTCGGCACAGGCAACGTCGACCAGAACAAAATAGATGAAATCCTGGAGTTCACCAGCCTTGCCTCCAAGGCCGGACGCGACGCTTCCACCGAGTTGGCCTTGACCGAATTAAAGGCGCTTGAAGTGGCCAAAGCCCTCGCCACCAATCCTAAGATGTTGTTGCTTGATGAAGTGCTCGCCGGTCTCGAGACGACGGGCAAGCGGCGTTTCATGAGCATGCTGAAGAATTTGCACGAGACGTTTGCTGTCGGCATTTTCATCATTGAGCACGATATTGAAACCATTAGCACCTTATGCCACCGGGTGGCGGTGCTCGACTTCGGGCACATGATCGCCGATGGCACGCCGGACGAGGTCTTCAGCGATCCCGCCGTCATCAAGAGCTACACGGGAGCCGAACATGCTTGAAATCTCCAGCGTCCGTGCAGGTTACGGCGCGATCAATGTATTGTGGGACGTATCGCTGACCGTTGCGCGCGGACAGTTGACCACGATTATCGGTCCGAACGGCGCCGGAAAAACCACGCTGCTACGGGCCATCATGGGCCTTCTTCCTATTTCCCAAGGCGAAGTGAAGCTGGACGATACGAGACTGAATGGCACGCCAACATGGAAATTGGCAGACCTTTCCATGGCAATGATTCCTGAAGGACGCATGACGTTTCGCGACATGACCGTCGAGGAAAATCTGATCATGGGCGCGTTTCCGAAGCAGCATCGTGCCCGCGTCAATGAAAATATCGAGATGTCCTATCAGATGTTTCCCCGTCTGAAGGAGCGGCGCAACCAACTCGCCGGTTCGCTATCGGGCGGCGAGGCGCAGATGCTGGCAATGGGTCGTGGCCTGATGGCCAATCCGCAGTTGTTGATTATTGACGAGCCTTCGCTTGGACTGGCCCCGGTCTTGGTGAACGAACTGTTCGAAATTCTTGCGCGGCTAAAAACCGGTGGCCGGACCGTCATCCTGGTTGAGCAGAATACGCATAGAGCCATCAGCGTGGCAGACCATGTTTATTTGATGCAGGGCGGAAAAGTGGTGCTTTCCCAGCCAGCGGCGGAAG
This sequence comes from Candidimonas sp., assembly GCA_035515055.1. Taxonomy (GTDB): domain Bacteria; phylum Pseudomonadota; class Gammaproteobacteria; order Burkholderiales; family Burkholderiaceae_B; genus Pollutimonas. Next base: position 1,056 of record DATJBV010000035.1, on the reverse strand, counting down.
TCAGTCTGGATCACCTGCATGATCTTTATTTTGCGCGTTGACAAGCGGGGGCCTTTTTGCAGAAGGGGGCGACTGCCATGCAAGCAATAACTACAGCGATACCGCGCCGAAGGTGTCGCACTGCGCGGTATCGCCGCTTTTGAAGCCACGGGTGAACCAGCGCACGCGTTGCGCTGATGTGCCGTGCGTAAATGAATCCGGCACAATATGGCCTTGCGACCGATGCTGCAGTCGATCGTCGCCGATGGCGCTGGCGGCATCCAGGGCTTCCTGGATGTCGCCTTCCTCGAGCGTGTCGCGCTGGCTGTCGGAATGATTCGCCCAGACCCCGGCTAAGCAGTCCGCCTGCAACTCTACCCTCACTGATAATTGGTTGGCCAGCGCGGCGTCGCCGCGCTGGCGCAACTGGGCCACCTGATCGGTAACGCCAATCAGGTGCTGTACGTGATGAGCAACTTCGTGGGCGATGACGTAGGCTTGTGCGAAATCGCCGGGAGATTGCAGTTCTTGCGCCATTTGCTGGAAGAACGACAGATCCAGGTACACCTTGCTGTCACCAGGGCAATAGAAAGGACCCATTGCCGACTGGCCCGTACCGCATGCCGTGGGTGTCGCGCCGCTGAATAGCACGAGCTTGGGCTGCTGGTAGCTGCTCAAGCCCTGCCGCTCGAACACGGCGGTCCAGGCATCTTCGGTGTCGGCCAGTATCTTGGAAACGAAACGGGTCTGCTCGGTGGGAACAGTGGGTTCGCCGGATGTTACGACTTCGGATTCCGGGCCGACGCCCACCGTTTCAAAGACCACATTGGGGTCGATGCCGAAATAGGCGGCGACCAGTGCCAGTACGATGGTGCCGATACCGATTTTCCCACGGCCGCCTATAGACATCCGTCCGCGGCCCCTGCGGTCTTCGACGTTTCGGCTTTCCCGGGAATTGTCCAGTCGCATGACGGCTCCTTGTTCGCTATTGGCTGTAAGAAGTGACGCGCAGCTTTCAACGCTGCGGGTAAGTTCCATTCTATGCCTGGAGCGACACCGAACCACCTGAATAGATGT
>DATJBV010000034.1:0-1563 GCA_035515055.1 Candidimonas sp. | reverse complement strand
GGCCCCTCGCCCCCCTGAGGCGCCACCCACACAATATTCTGCGTAGGATCCTTGATATCGCAAGTCTTGCAATGCACGCAATTCTGCGCATTGATCTGCAGGCGATCCTCACCCGTATCCGTCTTAATGAACTCATACACGCCAGCCGGACAATAACGCGCTTCCGGGCCGCCATACTTCGCCAAGTTCACCGACACCGGAACCGATGGATCTTTGAGCGTCAAATGGATAGGCTCATTCTCTTCGTGGTTGGTATTGGAAATAAACACCGAACTCAGGCGATCGAAAGTCAGTTTCCCGTCCGGTTTCGGATAATCGATGCGTGCGCATTCCGCCGCCGGTTGCAAACAGGCGTGATCGGGCTTGCTATGGTGCAGCGTCCAGGGCATTTTCCCTTTCAGCAACCATTGCTCGATACCTGTCATTACGACAGCAACAGTGCGGCCCTTTTTGAACCACTGTTTGAAGTTGCGCGCCTTGTTCAATTCCGCATGCAACCATGAGCTTTCAAATGCTGCCGGGTAGGCTACCAATTCGTCGTGGCTGCGATCGGCCATCAGCGCATCGAACGCGGCTTCGGCTGCCAGCGATCCGGTCTTGATGGCCGAGTGGCTGCCTTTGATACGGGACGCGTTAAGTACGCCGGCTTCGCAACCGACCATGACACCGCCCGGGAAGCACAGCTTGGGCAGAGACAACAGACCGCCCGCGGTCAGCGAACGTGCGCCGTAGGCAATGCGCTTGGCGCCTTCGAAGGTGGGGCGGATCGCGGGGTGCGTTTTGTAGCGCTGGAATTCTTCAAATGGTGAAAGCCAGGGGTTGGCGTAGTCCAGCCCTACCACCAGGCCGACCACTACGATATTGTCGGCCATGTGATACAGGAACGAGCCGCCGTAGGTGTCGGAATCCAGCGGCCAGCCGGCGGTATGTACGACCAGTCCGGGCTGCGATTGCGATGGGTCGACTTCCCACATCTCTTTGATGCCGATGCCATAGCTTTGCGGGTCGCGGCCTGCGTCCAGTTTGTAGCGGCTGATCAGTTCGCGGCCCAGTTGGCCGCGGGAGCCTTCTGAAAAAACGGTATAGCGGGCATGCAGTTCCATGCCGGGCTGATAGTGAGGGGTGTGCGAGCCATCGCGTGCGACACCCATATCGCCGGTTGCCACGCCTTTGACGGCGCCGGTTTCGGTGTAGAGAATTTCGGTGGCGGCAAACCCGGGGAACAGATCCACGCCCAGCGCTTCGGCTTGTTCGCCCATCCACCTTACGACATTGCCCAGACGCACAATGTAATTGCCGTGATTCTGGAAGCATTCCGGCAGGAGCCAGTTGGGGGTGGCGCGCGAACCTTTTTCGGTCAGGAACAGGAATTTGTCTTCGGTTACCACTGTGTCCAGTGGGGCACCCTTTTCTTTCCAGTCAGGGATCAGTTCATTCAGGGCACGAGGGTCCATGACTGCGCCGGACAATATGTGTGCGCCGACTTCAGAACCTTTTTCGAGCACACAAACACTGATGTCGTGGTTGCGCTCGGCCGCAAGCTGTTTGAGCCGTATAGCCGCA
>DATJBV010000033.1:0-7121 GCA_035515055.1 Candidimonas sp. | reverse complement strand
CCAGAGCTTGATCGACCTCATTGCGCCAGATGGTATCGCCGACAAGATACAAGGTCTTGTGATCAGGCGCTTCGAATACGACACCCATAGCGGGCCCAAGTGCTTTAGCCACTTCGGGCGAGGCGAACATTTCATCGGTTCCGTGCTGGCCACCGGTCTTGCTAAGCGTTACGCCACCGAACTCGGCCTTATCGGAGAGAACGCGAACATTGGTGAAGCCCTGGTCGCGAATCATTGCCGCATCGTCCTGGTTCTGTGCAAACAGCGGGATATCTTTAGGCAGGAGTTTTTGCGCAGCATCGTCCCAGTGGTCAAGATGGGTGTGAGTGACTATCACTGCGTCGACGCCGGCAAGAACATCCTTCTCGGATAGGGGCAGATCGACCAGCGGGTTGCGCAGCGTGCTCCGATAGGTCCCCTCAAAACCTGGGTAAGTACCTTTCCTGGACAGCATCGGGTCAATCAAAAACGTGGTGTCGGCGTATGTGATTTTTACCGTCGCATTGCGAATCTGCTGTAACTGTACTTTTTCGGTAATCGGATGAGGTGTGGCGGCGGCCTGGGTTTGGGCAAATGAGGCGCCGGTGGTGAGGCTTAGCGCCAGAACCAGGGATCGCGCGAAGGTTTTCATGTACATGCGGCTACTCCAATGTATCGCGAGTGGAAGAAGAGACTCCATTTTGGGTTGAGCGCGCACAGCGCAACAGTGGCCTAGGTGACAATAATAGAAAGAAACGGGCCATTTAGCTGGCTCGAACTTGGATGTAAGTTAATATTGGGCCAGTCTTCGCTATTATTGTTGAGTCTCCTATGCTTTCCACTCGCGTCGCCGTCTTTGCCTTCGACGGCGTAAACCTGTTTAATTTATCTGTGCCGGGCGTTGTCCTGGGGGCCGACAACGGCCTCGACGGCGCGCACTACGATCTACAGTACTTCGCCCAGATGCCGGGGCAAATACGCACCGACCAGGGCGTGGCAATCGAGGTCTCTAATGGTTTAGAGGTCATGGACCAGGCCGATATCATCATCATTCCCGCATGGCGTGACCCTGAAGTACCCGCGCCGGCCCAACTTACAGAGGCATTGCGGCGGGCTCACGACGAGGGGAAAATGATCGTCGGGCTGTGCCTGGGTGCCTTTGTGTTGGGCGATGCGGGCTTGCTGAATGGCAGGGAGGCCACCACTCATTGGGCGGTGCGTGATGTGTTCGCGCGGCGCTTTCCCGAAACGTTGTTTCGTCCGGACGTGTTGTATGTGACGAACGACAACATCATCACATCGGCCGGTACGGTCGCCGCCATTGATTGCTGTCTGCATTTGCTTCGGGAGCGTCATGGTTTTGAGTCGGCCAATCATATCGCGCGGCTATTAGTCACGCCGCCGCATCGATCGGGAGGCCAGGCCCAATACATTGAACGGCCCGTCCCCAAGCTTCCGACCGATAATCGCTTGCCGGGGGTGCTGGAATGGACGCGCGAGAATCTGGCGGAACCTCTGTCGCTCGACATGTTGGCCGACATCGCGAATATGAGCCGACGCACCTTTACCCGGCGCTTCCGGGAAGCAACCGGCACCACCGTCACTAAGTGGCTAAATGCCGAGCGGGTCGCCAGGGCGCAGCAACTGCTGGAGACGACCGAGATGTCGATAGAATGCATCACGTCGGAAGCCGGCTTTGGTTCGACATTGGCGCTGCGCCAGCACTTCGCGGCGCAACTGGGCACATCGCCGTCAGATTATCGACGCCATTTCTGCAACAGGTCGGTGCGCCTTGCCAGGTGCTAACATGCCCCACCGTATTTCCTATCTATTCTCATGATCAGCACCCTTAAAACCCGAGACCTGATTGCCTTGGGTTTCATGACATTCGCCCTTTTTCTAGGGGCGGGAAATATCATCTTTCCTCCCATGGTCGGCCAGTTATCGGGCGATCAGCTCTGGTATTCCGCGCTTGGTTTCTTACTGACTGGCGTCGGTCTGCCGTTATTGACGGTCGTGGCATTGGCTCGTGTTGGCGGCGGCATGGGCGCCTTGACCGCGCCGATTGGTAAAGGGGCGGGCACCCTGCTGGGGGTGCTGGTTTATCTGACCATCGGTCCGTTCTTCGCTACGCCGCGCACCGCCACGGTTTCCTTTGAAGTGGGTTTTGTGCCATTCATAGGCGCGGGCGGTTTGGCGCAAGGCGCGTATACCGTCGCCTATTTTGGGGCGGTGATGCTGATCGCCCTATTCCCCGGGCGCATCATCGATACGGTGGGCAAGTACATTACCCCGGTGCTTATTGTCGCCCTTATCGTTTTGGCGGGCGCGGCGATTCTTATGCCCACCGGTGTCGTCGGCGAGCCGACGGGCCTGTATGTAGATGCGCCGCTCTCGCAAGGCTTTGTTCAGGGCTACCAGACGATGGACGCTTTGGGCGCACTGGTCTTCGGTATCGTCATCATTAATGCGATTATCAGCCGCGGCATTTTGGATGCGCGCCTGCTGACGCGATACGCCATTGCGGCGGGCATCATCGCCGCCATTGGGCTGGCGCTGGTGTACTTGGCGCTGATCTGGCTTGGTGCCAGCAGTGGCGGGCTAGCCCCCAATGCGCCAACCGGCGCGCCCATTCTTACCGCTTTTGTCCACCACGTGTTCGGGCCTGTGGGTAGCGTGTTACTGGCTAGCGTTATTACGTTAGCCTGCCTGACCACGGCCGTGGGTTTGGTGTCCGCTTGCGGCGATTACTTCAGCAAGCTCTTGCCGATGTCCTACCGTAGCGTTGTGATTACCGTCAGCCTATTCAGCATGGCCGTTGCCAACCAGGGACTGGAACAACTTATTGCGGTGTCAGTGCCGGTGTTGTCTGCAATCTACCCAGTGGCCATCGCTCTGGTCGCGTTAAGCCTGGCGTCTGTCGTGTGGCGCCGGCCATCGCGCGTGTTTATCCCCACCTTAATCGTGGCCGCAGTATTTGGCATCATGGATGGGGCGACGGCGGCGGGATTTGGTCAATTGGTGCCCCAGGCCGTGGTGGATATGCCGGGCGCCAGTCTTGGTCTGGGCTGGTTAGTGCCGGTGTTGGCGACGCTTGCCGTTTCAGCCGCCTACGATCGTTTCAGGGGCCGTTGAACGCTGGCGCCTTGCTGGCCTGCGTCGCGGTCGCGGTAGACGCCATCTGCGGATTCGCTCCTTGCGGGATGCCTATTGCGTGCGAATGATGGCGAATGGCATGCTGGGCGCGATTCTTGCAGGCATCGGCCGTCTGCCGCATATGGATGGGAATACATGACTCAACGAAGCACGCCTGATACTTCTGCGCTGAGCCATGCAGAGACGACGCATTGAAGCGATGACGCCGCTTTTCGACAGCTATCTTCTTGGCGGCTTCGAATGTTCCAGCCATCGGCGCAAAGACGGACGCCGTCTGGACCTGTTGCGCGGGACGCGACACGACGTGTTCGCCGCCCAGGACTATCGCATCGTGGTCGAACACGGGATCCGCAGCGTACGAGACGGAATTCGCTGGCATCTGGCCGAACCGTGTCCGGGTGTTTATGATTGGTCCGAATTTCTGCCGCTGCTGCGTGCCGCGCGCGAGGCGGGGGTGCAGCCCATCTGGGATGTGTGCCATTACGGTTGGCCGGACGACATTGATATCTGGTCGTCGGCGTTCGTGACGCGGTTCGCCCGTTTTTCTGCGGCTCTTGCCACGCTGGTGCGCGACGAATGGCCCGAGGTTCCGTACTACTGTCCGGTGAATGAGATTTCGTTCTGGGCATGGGCCGGCGGCGACACGGGTGACATCGCCCCGTGCCAGCATCGGCGCGGCATGGAGCTTAAACGTCAGCTCGTCCGTGCGATGGTCGCTGCCATCGAGGCGATACGGGGCGTTGACCCCCGGGCCCGCTTCGTTGCTGTGGACCCCGTAATCAACATCGTCCCCAAGAATGTGCGCCAGAAACGCAGGGCGGAAAATGCGCGCCTGGCGCAATACCAGGCGTGGGACATAATCACCGGCCGCTTAATGCCCGAACTGGGCGGCAAGCCCGGGCACCTGGATATCGTGGGCGTCAATTTCTACCCGCACAATCAGTGGCATCTGAACGGCCCTACGATACGACGAGGAGAACCTCTTTACCGTCCGCTGCGCGACATCCTGGCCGAAACTTATCATCGTTATCAGAGGCCGCTCTTCGTTGCGGAAACCGGCGCCGAGGGCGAGCATCGGGTCCCCTGGCTGCGCTACGTATGCGATGAGGCGGCAGCGGCTTTGCGGGGCGGTATTCCAGTCGGCGGCATCTGTCTGTATCCGATTACCGATTATCCCGGTTGGGACAATGACAGGCATTGCCCCACGGGGATGCTGGGACTAGCCAATGAAGCGGGACGTCGCCCTGTCTACAAGGAATTGGCTGCCGAGGTGCAGAGACAGAGCGATCGCTTCGAGACGCTGTTAGAGCCGGCTACGATAAGTCTTGCAGACCGGCCGTAGCCCTTCCGTTGCCAGCCGGATGCTTACTTGTTGCTTGCGCCGGCGGCCTCGACGACTTTGCCCCAGCGGGCATATTCGCTCTTTATATATGCCTTATAGTCTTCAGCGCTGCCACCTAAAATAATCGTGCCTTGTTGCTCCAGTTTTTTGCTGACTTCTTCGGATTTGAGCGCCTTATTGATCGCCTTGTTCAGCACGTCTATTACTTCAGGCGGTGTGCCTGCAGGGGCCACGATACCTTGCCAGGCAAGGCTCTCGAAGTCGGGAATCAAACTTTCAGACACAGTGGGCACATCGGGCATGACTGGCGAGCGCGTTTTGCTGGTGACTGCCAGGGCTTTCAATGTGCCGGCCTTCACGGGGGCGATCACCGTGTTGAGTGTGGTCGTTGTGAACTGTGTTGCGCCGGCGATTAAATCGACTTGTGCCGGCGCTGTTCCCTTGTAGGGCACATGCATCGCTTCGCCGCCAACAGCGCTTAATATATGCGCGGCGGTCAGGTGTTCAATTGCCCCCGTGCCCGACGACGCATAGTTGTATTTGCCCGGCGAAGCTTTCACCAGCGCGATCAAGTCCTTGGGCGTTTTGGCCTCGACTTTGGCATTGATCGCCAGCACTAATGGCACCGCGGCGGTCAGGCTGACGGGGGCGAAATTCTTCAAGGGGTCGAAGCCGATTTCCTTGTATACCCAGGGGGCGATGATGATGGACGAGGTGTTGTAAAGCAGGGTGTAGCCGTCGGCAGGCGCTTGTACGAGCGACGCCGCGGCAATATTCCCGGCAGCGCCGGCCTTATTTTCCACAACGATCGGCTGGCCCAATTCTTTGCTGACTTGTTCAGAGACGATCCGAGCCACGTTATCCGTTGGTCCGCCTGGCGCGAATCCGACAAGAAGTCGTATGGGTTTGTCGGGCCATTTGCTTGCGGCAAGTACATTGTTCATGCCAGTCAGCATCATCACCGATGCAGCGCCGAACGATAAAAGGATGCGGGCGGTTTTAGTCATGTCTCACTCCAGAATATTAGTAAGTTTTATTGAAGACATCTTTACACTGTTGCAATCGGATTCAGCGGTGAGCCGACGGCTCCAGGTAAATACAACGGAGGGGCGGTCAACATAAAAGCATGCCGGCCGTTCTTGTGTAGCCAGTTGGCCAGCTCGGTCAAGTGCCAGAGCTCGCCCAGATGAATTCCCAACTTGAAGAGGCAGTGCTCATGTAGCGGTAAGAGGGCGTGGCAGCCGTCGCCGTGGAAGTCGTAGGGGCGATGCTCCACCGCGTAGTTGTCGGCGATTAAGGCAGCCAGGCCGCACTGGTCCACCCAGTTCCGCAGCCTCTCATCGGATCCGTCCAACACGGCGCATGAACTCGCCAGTTTTTCGGCATCGGGATTGCCCGCCATCGACAAGATCAGATCGGCAAAACCGGTATGCAGGCAAACCATATCGCCGCGTCGTACGTCGATCTTGTCCTTTTCTATAACGAACTTTAGGTCTTCATAATTGACCAGCCGGCGGGCGTCGCCGAAATGGCGGCGTAAATCCAGCATCACGGCACGCCCCTGTATTCCATGAGCCGCCATGTGCTCAATTCCTAACCGATGGGCCTTGGACGAGCCGTCCGCTGTATGGTCCGGATGCGAAAAATGGTCCTCTGGCCGGAAACCGTTATAAAACACCATTTCGGCCTTGCCATCGCCGTCGGCGTCGAAGTGCGAACCGATATGCGATAAGGCATCCCACTGCGTGGAGTACTGCAGGCTCATCGTTACCATATCGTCGCAAGCGACGTCGGTCGTATTGTGGTCGTGCTCGAACGAGTGCAGAAAGACCAGCTTGCCATCCACACGCTTGGTGGCGGTAAGTTTGGGCGGATGTCTGGCCGGATTCAGCACGTTTCCACCAGGCAGGTCGAGCGGTAGGCTCAGGCTGAAAACCTGGCCGACCTTGACTTCGGCGACGGCCTCCAACACCTTTTCTGGTGTTAGAAGGTTTAGTCGTCCTAATTGATCGTCGTCTCCAAACTCGCCCCAATTCGATCCTTCGGGTCTGTTTTTCCAGCGTCTTGTCACGTCACTCTCCTTAGTCATGAAAGGCTTCCTCAATGTGGCTTTGGTGCGCGTGTATCAATGGACTCGGCATCGAGTCGCATGAGTTCGTGCCGCTTGATTTTCTGGGTTTCCGTCTTCGGGATTTCGTCAACGAATCCGAAGAAACGCGGAATCATGTAGTCAGGAACACGTCCCTTGAGGAAAACCTGCAGCGCCTCAGGTGCTACGGGCTCCGAAGCCACGATCACCACCTTGATCTCTTCGCCCATGATGTCATCCGGCACGCCGAGAACGGCACAGTCTTTGATGGCGGGGTGTTTGAGTAACTGCTGTTCTATTTCGGTCGGCGCGATCATTTCACCGCCCCGGCGTATCAGTTCCTTCACGCGGCCGTCAAAGTACAGGTAACCATCCTCATCCAGATAGCCGCGATCCCCGGTATATAGCCAACCCTGCTTGAGCGTGGCTGCCGTGCTCTCCGGGTTATTCCAATATTCGGTAAAGAACATGCCCTCGACGGACGATGAGTCAGTGATTTCGCCCATTTCGACGACGCCCAGAGCCCGCCCATCGAGCTCACGAATGGATATTTCG
>DATJBV010000032.1:0-79761 GCA_035515055.1 Candidimonas sp. | reverse complement strand
GGTGCGATGGGGGTACTGCTGGGCCGAGCGCCGGACAACCGCGCCCATCGTCATCGAGTCTTGCATTTTGCTCTCCGTGCGTTGCGCAGCGCTTATGTGTGCGTGCGTCCGTATAAAACTGACTGGTACGTTAATGTACCGCCAAGTTCTTGTCAACGACGGATTGTTTATGAGCTAATTTATTCTCGATGAGAAATGCCGGTACCACAGCATGCCTATCCATTCTCTTAACGCCGTGTTGGCCATGGCCAAATACGACGCCTGCGGAATGAAATTCATGATTCCTTTGACCGATTCCACGTGGAAAACGGTGGGCGCGGGAACGACGGTGAAGCCGGCTTGTTCGAATGCCCACTTGGCTCGGGGCATGTGCCAAGCGTGGGTGACTAGTGCGATGGTGTCGACCCCGGCTGCTTCAAGTATTTCTCGCGAAAACCTGGCGTTTTCCGCCGTGTTCATGGACTTGGGCTCCACCCAGCGTACTGGTACTTCAAAGAGCGTCTCCAATTCGCGTTTCATGACCCAGGCTTCGGGTTCTCCGCCGGAGGGATCGCCGCCGCTAACCAGGATGGGCAGGTCGTGTTCGCGGTTAAGGAATGCCGCATAACGCAGGCGTATTAGCGTGCCGCTATTCGTCATGTCCGACGCGTATTCAGGCTGGCTGGGATTAATGCCGCCGCCGAGGACGACGATGGCTTGGACGGTTGCGAGATTGGTTGGGTTAATGGGAGGGTGGGTTTCCAGGGACCGCATCATGTGATGGGCTGTGATGGGGGTGCTTAATACGGACAGGGCGGCGATGCTCGCCAGTAGTAGTGTCCAGCCGAAGCGACGCAGGCGTGCGGCGATCAGCAGACAGGCCACGGCCATGATCAATATAAGGAAGGTGGGCAATAAGGCGATTTGGGAGATGATGCTATTGAGCGTTGAAGTCATTATTTAAGGCAGCCTTTTCTCGTAGTGGATTATTGCTCATTCCCTTATTGCCGAGTCACGGACACTTCCGCCATACGGCCGATGCACGTCCGCCATTATGCTATAGTGCGTTCACCTTTTGAACGCACTATTCATTTTTCTTTATTATCACGCGCAGTTCAGAAAGCCTAAATCTTCCGCGCTTGCTGATCGTGACACAGCATGGCGGTAGCACGCCTAAAAGAGTAGGTTACGGTTCCGCCAAAATGCCCCACCCCACCCTGACCGACGAAAGCCATCTCAAGGCATTGCGCCTATTGGAAGCCGAGCCAAGTATGAGCCAGCGCGAGCTGTCGGATGCCCTGGGCGTCAGTCTGGGTAAGGCAAATTACTGCATCAAGGCTTTACTGGATAAAGGTCTGCTGAAAATGCAGAACTTTCGGAACAGTCAGAATAAGCTTTCGTATATGTATTTGTTGACCCCGATGGGAATTGCGGCAAAGACGGAACTGACGGCGCGCTACTTGAAGATCAAGGTAGCGGAGTACGAATCGCTGAAACGCGAAATCGCTCAGTTGCAGCGTGAAGTAGGCGAGGGCCGTGCGAAATCGTCGAGGACATAACCTAGTGGACGCACGTTCTTTACCGCAAACCATTTCGCGCCTCTATTTTCATTTGTCGCGGCGCCGCCGTCGCCAGTTATTCGGCTTGCTCGTGCTGATGATGATCGGGGCATGTGCGGAACTAGTGACAATCAGCGCCGTACTTCCTTTTCTGGCGCTTATGACGGAACCGGACAAGGCGATGGATTATCCCTTGGTACGGCACGTATTCGGGGCGCTAGGGTGGCATGATGAGCAGCGTCTGCTGTTGCCTGCCACAATGCTTTTTATCTCGGTTGCAGTGTTTTCAGCCTCTGTCCGGATACTTTTGATATGGGTGACTAACAAAATCGGCTATGGCATTGGTTACGATCTAGGTAGGGAAGTATATCGGCGTAGCTTATTTCAGCCCTATCGTTATCACGTATCGCATAATACAAGCGAAACAATCGCGGGCATCGGGAAGGTCCAAATAGTGGTCGAGTGCATGCTTGTTCCACTTATGAACGTAATCGTGGCAACAATGACCGCTTTTGCAATATTGGTTGCGCTGATCGCTATCGACCCTGTGGTCGCCATCGGAGGCGGGGCTGGCTTCACAACGTTATATTTGTTGATTACGTTGGTCACGCGGCGTAATTTGTCAAAAAACAGTCAAATAATTGCGGCGGCGCAAACTACACGTGTGCAAGCTGTCCAGGAAGGCCTGGGGGGAATCCGCGATGTCTTGATTGACGGATCGCAGGAATTATATGTTAGGCGCTTCAACAGCATTGGGAACGGCTTGCGTAGGGCTCAAATAATCAATAATTTTATCGGGAATGCGCCCCGCTATATTATTGAAGCGGTCGGTATATTGTTATTGGCAACATTCGCTTATTGGCTCAGCCAGCGAGAAGGCGGCCTGATAGCTACCATCCCTATACTGGGTGCGTTAGCAGTCGGTGCGCAAAAACTGCTGCCTCTTATGCAGCAGATATATAACGGGTGGGCAATCGTTGTCGGATATCAACGTGTCGTGGATGACGTCGTTCATTTGCTTGAACAGGAGATACCGCCTGAATACTTCACGCCGAATATTGGCCGCGCCCTGCCATTTGAAAAAAGCATACGTTTGCAGAATGTCTATTTTCGCTACGCGCCACAGGGCCGAGATGTCCTTCGCAACCTTAGCCTCGAAATTATGAAGGGAAATCACGTCGGCTTCATCGGAAAGACGGGAAGTGGAAAAAGTACTTCCCTTGACCTGGTCATGGGTCTACTAGAGCCCACCGAAGGAAGCGTGCTTATTGATGGCGCAGAACTCTCTGCCTTGAACCGTCGAAATTGGCAGGCGCGCATCGCTCATGTGCCACAAACAATTTACCTGTCCGATGCTTCTATCGCTGAGAACATTGCCTTCGGTTCCGAACACAATGACGTTGATATGGCCCGTGTACAGGCTGCCGCTCGCAAAGCACAAATTGACGCATATATTGGAAGCCTGCCTGAGGGGTATGAGACGCAAGTAGGAGAGCGGGGTGTGCGGCTGTCGGGCGGGCAACGCCAACGCATAGGCATTGCTCGGGCGTTATATAAGCAAGCTGACGTCTTGGTCTTTGACGAGGCCACGAGCGCACTGGATGATGGTACGGAGCGATCAGTGATGGAGTCCCTTCGTGGTCTGGGATCTAAAGTCACAGTCCTGATGATTGCACACAGACTCTCGACACTAAGTGAATGCGATTGCGTTTTCGAGCTCGATAGCGGAAGGCTCTTGCGCCAGGGAACGTATCAGCAAATTGTTCTAACTGAAAGTACCACGACTTAATAAGACTGGCTCAGACTATGTTATCTAATCAAACAATTCTCATAACGGGAGGCACGGGTTCCTTCGGACATACCTTCGTGCCCATGACTCTTGCACAATACAACCCTAAGAAAATCGTCATACTTTCTCGGGATGAAATGAAACAGTGGGAAATGGCGAAACTGTTCAAGGACGATCCGAGGGTAAGGTTCTTTATCGGCGATGTTCGGGACAAAGACCGCTTGTATCGCGCGCTCGACGGAATCGATTTGGTCGTTCATGCTGCCGCCACAAAAATCGTCCCGACGGCAGAGTACAACCCGTTCGAATGCGTCAAAACGAATATTAACGGCGCAATGAACTTGGTTGATGCATGTATAGATAAAGGAGTGAAGCGGGTAGTAGCATTGTCTACAGACAAAGCCAGCAGCCCTGTAAATCTATACGGAGCTACCAAGCTCGTTTCCGATAAGCTGTTCGTGGCGGGGAATGCATATTCGGGCGAGCACGGGACTCGCTTTTGCGTTGTGCGTTATGGAAATGTAATGGGATCGCGCGGCTCCGTCCTTCCTTTTTTCATGTCGGTCAAAGACTCCGGAGTTCTCCCCATTACCGATAAGCGAATGACAAGATTCATGATTTCGCTAGAGCAAGGTGTTGAGCTGGTGTGGCACGCGTTTGACGATATGGTCGGTGGTGAAATCTATGTGAAGAAGATCCCATCCATGAAAATGACGGATTTGGCGCGAGTTGTGGCGCCGCAAGCAACGCAAGAGATCGTCGGCATAAGACCTGGTGAAAAACTGCACGAGCAAATGATCAGCGCCGAAGATTCGCTTCATACTTATGAATATCCAGAGCATTTCAAGATATTGCCGGCGATTAACGGATGGTCGGATTCACCATCGCGCATCAAGGATGGCAAAAAGGTTCAAGAGGGATTCGTATATGCGAGCGATAGCAATCCCCAGTGGATGGAGGACGAAGCCTTGAAAGGGTGGATCGATATGAATCGGCAGAAAATAGGGAAGATCTGAGTCATGATTCCCTATGGTCGCCAAGATATTACCAGCGCGGACATTGATGCAGTTGTCAATGTATTGAAGTCTGAGTTTCTCACGCAGGGACCCGTGGTGCCGCGCTTCGAAAAAGCAGTATCGGCGCGGTGTGGCGCGGACTACGGTGTGGCGGTCAACAGCGCCACGTCAGCACTGCATCTTGCGTGCTTGGCGTTGGGACTCGGCGTCGATGATTGGCTCTGGACAACACCCATTACATTCGTCGCATCTGCCAACTGTGGGTTGTATTGCGGAGCGAAGGTGGATTTCGTGGACATCGATCCAGCTACCTACAATCTCTGTCCCCGCGCCTTAGAACGTAAATTGGTGCAAGCCCAGGCGCAAGGCCGTTTGCCCAAGGTGGTCGTTGCGGTCCATCTATGTGGGCAACCTTGCGACATGCAGGCTATTCATGCCTTGGGGCGCGAATTCGGTTTTAAGATCATTGAGGATGCATCGCATGCAATCGGGGGCCATTATCACGGTAAACCAATAGGCGACTGCAAATATAGCGATATCACCGTGTTTAGTTTCCACCCGGTCAAGATAATTACGACGGGCGAGGGCGGGATGGCCCTGACCAACGATGGTGCCTTGGCCGAAAAAATGAACTTACTGCGCAGCCATGGAATAACGCGTGATCCTGCGCAGATGACCCACTTGCCTGACGGCCCTTGGTACTACCAACAGTTAGAACTCGGCTTCAATTATCGGATGACGGAATTGCAAGCCGCGTTGGGATTAAGCCAGTTGGATCGCCTGGACGAGTATGTTGATCGCAGACATCAACTGGCATCACGCTATGAAGAAGCGCTAGACGACATGAACGCGGTCGCGCCATGGCAGCATCCTGAAGTACGCTCGGCATTTCACTTGTATGTGATTCGTGTGCAAGCAAAGAACCGCAACTCCATTTTCGACGGACTTCGCGCCCG
This sequence comes from Candidimonas sp., assembly GCA_035515055.1. Classification (GTDB taxonomy): domain Bacteria; phylum Pseudomonadota; class Gammaproteobacteria; order Burkholderiales; family Burkholderiaceae_B; genus Pollutimonas. The sequence goes on along the minus strand of DATJBV010000032.1, from coordinate 74,462 downwards.
GGGAATAGGCGTGAATCTGCATTACATACCAGTTCATACTCAGCCCTACTTTCAGCGAATGGGATTTCAACAGGGCGACTATCCGCAAGCCGAGCAGTATTACACCGAGGCTTTAAGCCTGCCGCTGTTCCACGCGATGACCGATATACAGCAAAGCAAAGTAATAGAAGCATGCCGGGCAGAAATTTGACAAAGCTGGCACTTGGGACCGTTCAGTTTGGAGTGGACTATGGCATCGCAAATTTGCGTGGGCGAACGTCATTTGCAGAAGCGGAGCAAATATTGTCTCTTGCCGCGGCAAACGGCGTAGCAACGCTTGATACGGCGATTGCTTATGGGCGAAGCGAGCAAGTTCTCGGCCAAATAGGCGTATCCGGATTCCAGGTAGTTACCAAGTTGCCGGCCGTACCTTCCGACTGCCGGGACATTGCCGGCTGGGTTAGCAGCCAGATTGAGGGTTCGCTAGAAAGGCTAGGCATCGATTCTTTGCATGCGGTTCTGCTCCATCGGCCGGAACAGTTATTGGGGCCGCAGGGCGACGCTTTAGGGACTGCCCTTATGGCATTGAAGTCTCGAGGCCATGCGAAGAAAATTGGTGTGTCAATTTATAGCGTGGATGAGCTGGTGCCGCTGATGCAGTGCCTAACTCTCGATTTGATTCAGGCGCCCCTGAGCATTCTGGATCAGCGCCTCATTACTTCAGGATGGCTGACCCGCCTTAATTCGGAAGGTATAGAGGTGCATACTCGTTCTGCTTTTTTGCAGGGACTGCTCTTAATGCCGGTGGCCACCCGCCCGGAAAAATTCCATCCATGGCGAGCTGTCTGGGATTCATGGGATCATTGGTTGCACAAGGTCGGCAAGACGCCGCTTGAGGCATGTTTGGCTTTTGCGCTTTCTGTCGAGGGCGTGGACAAGGTTGTAATCGGCACCGATAGCATTGCTCATCTGCATCAGATTCTTGCGGCATCGGGAGCAGGGTTGAGCTCTTTACCGATCTGGCCCGCAACATTTGATCTTGATTTGCTTAACCCCGGTCGCTGGAGTGCTCTATGAAGGTAGTTGCCATTGTTCAAGCGCGCACAGGTTCGACGCGACTTCCAAATAAGGTGATGAAGCCGATCAATAGCATTCCCATGATCGAGATCTTGCTTAAGCGCCTTGCCCGTTCACTGGAGATCGATGAAATTGTCGTGGCGACGACCGATCTTCGATCGGATCGGCGCCTCGCAGACCACGTCGAACGATTGGGGTATCGCTGTTACTGTGGCAGCGAATACGATGTTTTAGGCAGGTATCTGAGCGCTGCAGACGGTGCAAGCGCGGATGTAATCGTTCGGATTACGGGCGATTGTCCTCTAATAGATCCCTTGTTAGTCGATAAGGTAATCCAGGGCTTCAAAACGTCAGGCGTCGATTACTTCAGTAATGTAAGTCCACCGACCTTTCCCGATGGGTTAGACACGGAAGTGTTTTCCATCAACGCGCTTCGGCAGGCGGCTTGTCAAACTATGGACCGCCACGATCGCGAGCACGTCACGCCCTACCTGCGCAGAGCGCAGATTTTTAGCCAAGGAGCCATCACCAACGAAAGTGACCTCTCGGCACTGCGCTGGACAGTGGATGAGGCGGCCGATCTAAATGTGGTAAAGGCTATTTTTAATCATTTTTTCCCCGATATTTATTTTTCGTGGGAGCAGGTGTTAGAGCTACAGCACGGGCAACCAGAGTTGTTTGCTGCTAATAGCGATTTGAAACGCAATGAGGGGATAAAGATGGGAACGGGGCAGAAACTCTGGAAGCGTGCAAAGCAGGTGATTCCGGGAGGAAGCATGCTGTTGTCGAAAAGGGCTGAAATGTTTCTTCCAGAGCTGTGGCCTGCGTATTTCAGTAGGGCCAAAGGGTGCACCGTATGGGACTTGGACAACAACTCCTACATAGATATGTCCATTATGGGGATAGGCACAAACATTTTGGGATACGGTCATCCCGAGGTCGATGAAGCTGTATTGAAGACCGTGGCGAGCGGGAACATGTCAACGTTCAATTGCCCCGAGGAAGTTTACTTGGCGGAAAAGTTAATTGAGATGCATCCGTGGGCCGATATGGCAAGGTTGGCACGCTCCGGTGGAGAGGCTAACGCTATCGCTATTCGAATTGCACGCGCTGCTTCGGGCAAAGATAATGTCGCTGTCTGCGGTTATCACGGATGGCATGACTGGTATCTATCTGCAAATTTGGGCAATGACGAAGTCTTGGCTGGCCATTTACTACCCGGTTTAGAACCAAAAGGCGTGCCAAGCGCTTTGCGCGGCACCGTATTCCCGTTCACCTACAACAATTTTGCCGAGCTTGAGCAACTCGTTCGCGATAAAAATATTGGCGTGATCAAGATGGAAGTTTCACGCAATCATGGCCCCGAAGACAATTTTTTACACAAAGTACGCCAGCTCGCCACGAGGAACGGCATTGTGTTGATTTTTGATGAGTGCACGTCGGGTTTTCGGCAAACCTTCGGGGGTTTGCACAAGCTTTATGGCGTTGAGCCGGATCTGGCACTATTTGGGAAAGCATTGGGCAACGGATATGCGATCACTGCCACAATTGGGCGCAGAGAGGTTATGGAAGCAGCCCAATCCACGTTCATCAGTAGCACCTTCTGGACTGAACGTATTGGACCATCCGCCGCCTTGAAGACTTTAGATGTGATGGAACGAACTCAATCGTGGGACTACATCACTGCCACGGGCCTCGAAATCCGCCGTCGTTGGCAACAGATGGCGGAAACACATGGCTTAAAGATCGAACACTGGGGGCTGCCTGCACTTACCGGCTTCACCTTTGTCAGTCCTGACGCCCTTGCGTATAAAACCTTAATCACCCAGGAACTTCTGGCGAAGGGTTACATAGGCGGCAATAGCGTGTATGTGAGCACCGAGCATAGCCCGGAAGTCGTCGATGGTTATTTTGAGTTGCTAGACCCTGTGTTCCGGCTTATCAAGGAATGCGAAGAAGGGCGAGACATTAATAGCCTACTGAGGGGGCCAGTATGCCACGGTGGATTCAAACGCCTAAACTAAGGGGCCTTCACAATGATTATCTTACATCCCCCTGGATTGGCACCCGTGGAAGTGGGACAACGACACTATGATTCAGAAGTACCGTGATTAACATTCTTGATCTTGTAGAGTCGGAGGGACTCAAGGCAAAACTGAGGGTTGCGGCTCCTGACGAGTGGATCGACGCGGCTAAAGCGCTGCACTACCTTCCGGTGATGTATAGCGCGCCAATGATCGACTATCAGATAGAGTATTGGCGTGGAAACGGATGGTCCGTCGAAGACCTTTCCCTGGTATTTTGCAGGGATGGCAAGTCTCTCGGCATATGGCCGCTAACTCTTTCCACTCACCGCGAGACTGGCAAGCGAGTGCTTGGCTTGGCCGGTGGGGATCTTTTGCCACCTCTTTTTCATCGTAGTGTTGCGCGCCGAACATTAAAGTCAATGTCCGCAAGCTGCCTCAACATTGCGACGGAATGCTCGCGCCAATTTGAATCTGCGGGTTGGGCCAGTGAAGAAGGGTTCACGAACGGTGACGGAGGGATAAGCGATTGGCAACAAAAGGCATTGCAGTCCGGGGCTAGTGTAGTACTAGGCCACGACCTTTTCGCCGACGTCACGCGGAGCATGGCAGACATCAAAAGCGGTCTCCGGAAAAGTTATAAATCGCTTCTCTCCTCGGGTAACAGGCTGTGGACGGTGCAGGTTATGAATCAAGCAAATGCGGCTATATGGGACGAGTTTCGGTCGCTGCATATTAGTGTAGCGGGTCGAGTTACACGCTCATTGGAAAGTTGGCGCCTGCAACACGAGGCCATTGCCTCCGGTGATGCGTTCTTTGTGTACCTTACGGGGGGGGATGGAAGAATGGTCGGCGGCGGGTTGTTTTATATGACTAAAGACGAAGGGTCATATGTAGTCGGCGCATACGACAGGAATCTGTTCGATAAACCGCTTGGCCATGTGGTTCAATACCGCGCTCTCGAAGAGATGAAGAAGCATGGCGTTTCATGGTATAGGCTGGGCGCTAGATCCTATCCGTCAGATAGTCCGGCTCCTTCGCTTAAAGAGTTGTCAATCGCGGAATTCAAGCAAGGATTCTCATCTCATGTTTTTCCTCGCTATTGGGTAAGGTATGGACAGCAGTAAATCTGAACTCATAAATATATCGGTTAATTGCTTTGCTACTCAGTACAAGGACCGTGGGATGCATGCGCAACGCAGCTATCCGAATGAGGCGTTGATCCAGTTCATCGCCAGTCGCTATTTTGCGAGGTCTATTACCGAGCGGCAACATATACGAGTTCTAGAATTAGGCTGCGGTTCCGGAGCCAACTTATGGATGCTCGCCAAAGAGGGATTCGATGTTTATGGCCTCGACAGCAGTTCTGAAGCGCTAACATTGGCAATGGATCATCTGTCATCAAAATGGGGTGTTACAGCCAGCGTCTTACAAGGAAGTTTCACTGAGCTGCCCTACAACGACGGCTTCTTTGATGTAGTGGTGGACGTCGTCAGCCTTCAGCATTTGTCATTGACTGATTCGAGTTTGGCTCTAGACGAAATTGTAAGAGTATTGAGGCCTGGCGGCGAGTATTTTAGTTATCGCCTATCCGACGCCTCAGTGATGTTCGGAGACGCGAAAGCTATACGAGTCGATTCTGCGACACTTGCCAATATCGACGATCCTGGCATGCCGTTGGCGAATAACGGGCCAGTCAGCTTTTGGAGCCCGTCTCTGGCGCGCATTATGTATAGCGATGCCGGTCTTGATCTGCAAGGCGTAGAAAGGCTAGGGCGGACATATTCCAGCGGGGCGTTCGTGGAATATCTGGCACTTGCTGCCGTCAAATGAACGTCGCCGCGCATTGAGCGGAACAATAACCCTGAAATCAACTTAATACCGTAGAGCTAATATTGGAAGAGTATTCGTCTAGTACTGAAGTGAGTATTGTTTCCGTAATAATGCCTTTGTACAACAAGGCCGAATACGTCGAGGCAGCTGTATTAAGCGTCTTGAATCAATCCTATGGCCGGCTAGAGCTTATCGTCGTAAACGATGGCTCCACCGATGGCTCATTATCTATCGTCGAGTCTTTCGGCGATCCGCGTATCCGCATCATCTCTAAAAAAAATGAAGGTGTGGCAAAAGCTCGCAATCAAGGCGTTGATGGATCTCAAGGAAATCTTCTCGCCTTTATTGACGCCGATGACATTTGGTTTGAGCACCACCTCCGGAATCTGATGGAGGCCTCGAAGCGATTTCCGTCCGCAGGAATGTTTTGCAATGCCTATTCCAGGCATGTTGTCCCCCCGAAAAACAATCAGCCCATCTTCGAGAAATTTGAGAATTATATATGTGAGGTTGCCTCAGGCGCTCCGTCAGTTTGGACGTCTGCGGTAATGTTGAGAAAATCGATCTTTATAAAAACAGGGGGATTTCCTGCCGGGGAAAGCCATGGCGAGGATATGTCTGTTTGGGTTTCGGCCGCGCTAGTGGCGCCCGTTGTGTTTTGCGATTATGTTGGCGCTTATTATCGACCGACTGCTGATGGCCTAGCCTCGAAGCTAGTAAATTACCCGGATGGTCTGATCCGCCGAATCGATAAGTTATTAGCCACAGCGCAGTATACACACGAAACCAGGAATGGCCTGATAGATATGCGCACAAGCGTCTCCATCGCGCATGGTATCACTGCTTTACGCTATGGAAGAAAAGATATAGCAAACACCTTCCTTTTGGCGATAGATGATACGGGTAGGCATAAAAATAAATATATATTGATTCGAACTCTCGCTTACTTGCCATCTTGGACAATAAAATTGGTGATAGGAATATATTCGAGATGGCGGTCAGCTAATCGATATTGTGAATAATATGGTCCGCCCAGATTTAGAAGTGGTTTTGTAGCGTATAAAAATAAAGGACAGTAATGTTAAAGAAAATGGCCAGACGAATCAGAAACTGGATAAATCAAAGAGCTGCAGCCTCTATTGCGGTGGAGTGGGTGAAGCAGGATTCTGGTTCGCGATTGGCGTCTCTCTTCATCGATTCGACGTTCAAGACACGAGCCAACTCCTTTAGTCGAAAAATTGAGCAGCGTGCCAGGGTGACGAATGAGAAGGGTTTGCAACCGCTATGGGAGGGATATGGTCAGGATGACTCCAGAGGGTCGAATAGACTCCCGGACGACGTGCGGACTGACTACTTCATGGGCAATTTATATTCCGAACTTGTCTCAGTAACGAAGCCAGCGACTATTGTGGAATTCGGGACTGCATTCGGGGTGTCAGGAATGTATTTTCTGGCGGGCCTCGCGCATAACGGTCGCGGAAAGCTGTTCACCTTTGAGCCCAATAAACTATGGGCCGATATTGCCAGGCAGAACCTCTCCGCCATTGGGGCGGAATTCGAGCTCGTTAATGGCACATTCGAGGATAACGTCAAAACCACACTTCCTGCGAGCCAAACGATCGACTTGGCTTTTATTGACGCAATACACACGAGGGAATTTGTTATTTGTCAGTTGGAGATCGTCCTAACCCGAGCAGCAGCCGGTGCAATTGTTATTCTGGATGACATTAATTTCTCAGATAGCATGAAGACCTGCTGGGAGGAAGTGTCGGCCGACCCACGATTCGTTGCTAGTGTGAAGTTGGGGAATCGTGTAGGCATGCTCGAGCTACATCGTGCGCCATGACATCCACAGCTCCTTAAATTGAACCATGCCAATATGAAGAAAGTTTATCTTTATGGTTACTTCGGCTTCGGGAACTTGGGCGATGACCTGTTGCTTCATGCTGTTATATCGCACATCCGTACTAATTTCCCGTATTCCGAATTTATTGTTCGGTCGCTTTTCACATCAAAACAATATAAAGACGATAATAATATCGTATTTCTGCAATCGGAAAGTATCCTAATTGATGCGTCGCTTCCAAAATGGAAAAGGCTGCTGAAATACGCACTACTTCAGTGGAGGGCAATCGGTTCTACCTCGCATTTCATCTTTGCAGGCGGAACTTTGTTTCATGCAAGAGATGGATCGCCAACAAATTTGGCATTAATTTCATTGTTGGTATTAATGGCGAGGGTGAGGGGTGTAAAAGTTTATGCTTTAGGCGTGGGTGTTGCGCCAATCCGGACACGGCTTTCCAAGATTCTAATGCTATTTATTCTTCGTGCAAGTAGTGATTTTGTTGTAAGGGATTCTGGCTCCTTTGCAAATTGTCGCTATGTTCTTAAACAGAATAATGTAAGGACAAGCGTTGATCTAGTATTATCTCTTCCAGTCCGGAAATCCGACACTGTAAAAGAAGTTTATCGTGCCGCGGGACTTACTATAGCCGCCAGCGATATTGGCCCAATTCTTGAACGGTTTCCATTGTTCATTCAAGAACTCCGATACGCCGTCACGACCATGCAGGCAGAGGGATGGACCATTTCATTGCTTTCATTCCAGGAGTCAGCGGGTGTCAATCATCACGTTTCTGATGCGGAGCTATGGAGCAAGATATTTTCGGATATGCCCGATATAAATCATGTGCATGTTTCGTCTGATACCGCTGAACTAGTTCAGCAACTTTCCGCATTCAACGTTATTGGCGGGATGCGGTTCCATAGCCTTGTTCTCGCCGGAATGTTGGGAAAGCCATTTTTAGGCTTCGGAAGGGATTCAAAGTTGCAGGACTTTTGTAACGCGCTTTCCATGCCTTTTATTAAGCTTGATGACTGTATGTCAAAGAGCATATATAAGGGATTGACCGAATTAGAGTCGAGGAAAGTTGATGAATATGCTCTGAACCAAATGCGAGCCGAAGCAAAAATGAATTTCACTGAAATAGACAGGAGTCTCTCGTGAAAGTGATGCTGCACGGATTTGGATCGTTTCCAGTCGTCTTTTATCATGTGATCACTTATGCGAAGATTGCCTACCCGACTGTGGATTGGTCGATAATATTAACCACCGACCATTACGCGTCTCTTTTTGAGCGTCTGTTAGGTAGCGAAAATGTATACGTCTACAGCGCATCCGACAAAGATGGCTCCCGAGAACGGGGCGAGGAGGCGGCGGAATATTGCGGGCCATTATTTCAGGATATCGAGGCGGAAAAGGTGACGCTTAAGCACCAGGACTCTGAATATCAGACAAATTATGCTGTTGGGATTTATCATGCGGCCCGCCGGTTTATGTGGAGGATAAAACCTGACGTCGCCTTGGTATCTCAAGTGGAAGGTTTTGACGGAAAGGCGTTTATTGCTGCTGCGCGCTCGGTGAATGCGATGATTGCGGTACCAACTGGCTGTCGTAATATCGGTGGCATCTATTTCTCGCCGGATGATTTGGAAACTTTTCCTCGGTATGCCGATATGGATAGAGTACATTCGCGACGTGACGCTGCGGCTTTCATTGAGTATTTTCGGTTGAATCCTGGGGATGCTCGTGTCGACGTCGGCATAGCGGACGACAAGCTTTTGCCGAATTTTCAGCCTCCTTTACGTGTAAGGGCGCTGCGGTCGATACGGCGTTGGCTCACCGATCCTCAAAATATAGAGCCTATATTTGTAAGGGTAGCGGTACAGAATAACTTACCTTGGCTGCGCGATGCTATATGGGCCGCCCGGACCCGCGTGAATCAAAAGTATTGCCACATTGCTTCTCTGGATGAGCTGCCGACGAAGTTTATTTACTTCCCGTTGCAGTACTCCCCTGAGTCGTCTATTAATACGCCAGCCGCTTTTTTTGTGGATCAACTGCGGGCGATAGACGCAATAAGATTTGCGATGCCCAACAACTACAGGTTAGTGGTAAAGGAGCATCCCGCGTGTATCAAGATACGCTCTTCCGCATTGATCAAAAGCGTTATGACGAGGTCTGGCGTGAACGTAGTAGATCACCGCATCCCCAGTATAGATCTAGTTAAGAAAGCTGCGATTACGGTGTCAGTGACCGGAACCGCGACTCTTGAGGCATTCTTGCTCGGAAGGAATGCTATTACCTTAGGTGGATCGCTGCCAGCTAGCTTGTTGGGCGGAACGTGTCCAATTCACGAACTGCCGCAGCATATAGGAGCAATGTTGCAGCTCGATCCGGCGGATGGTTCCCAAGATAATGATACCGTGAACGCCTTGGCTGAATTATTTGCCGTTCGGCATAAATGCAATTTTGGTGCGCCTGGCAGTGTTGGAGAGCCAGTATTGCGCGCTATGAACCTGAAGGCGTTCACTGACGCCTTTATGGTGCATTGTAATAAAACACTAAACGATCAAGTAGACCGAAACATGGTGAAGAATGAATTCAACTCGTAACGAGAAGGTTGTTGTATGTCCCCTCTGCGAAGGGCATCTGCACTGGGAAATGCCCTTTTTCGATCAAGTGTCGCAATCGGTTGTGTGTCGAGGGCACGACTACCACTGGCGTGCGTGTCTTAGCTGCGGCAATGGCTACCCATCATCGACGCCCCCGCTGGAAGAGTTGCAACAGTATTGGAACAAAAATCGCGTTGAGGGTGTGACCGCCGCCGAAGCGAGTGCAGTTGCGGCCCAGCGGCTCGGTTACGCTGACAGTTGGGCGCAAAAAACATGGGCGTTCGTTACTCCGCATTGCAAGAAAAGAACAGGGCGATTCCTTGATATTGCATGTGGGCTGGGGTCCACAGTGAGACGGTTTCAAGATGGCGGTTGGGATGCATACGGCATTGACGCAGACCCAAATACCAAGGCCGTTCATGAAAAACAAGGCATAAAAAGTACGATCGGCCAATTTGAAAATATTGGTACTGACAAGAAATTCGACCTTATTTCTATCGCGCACGCAATTTATTTCGTAACCGATCCCCGAACCTTTGTCCGCACAGTGCGATCCAGCTTGGCGGAAGGGGGGCTGTTTCTTGTTGTAATCAGTGATTTGACATCTACGCTAAGTGATGGCCTCCCTACACAAATGCATACATGGTATCCAGCCGCCAAGGCGTTAGAGAGCGTTTTTAGCGCTGAGGGACTGAGAATTGTCCGGCGCCATAAAGTAAAGGGGTCAGTTCTGATGCTGTTCAAGAAAGTGGACAAGGCTACGCATCAGCAAAGAGGGGCGTATTTTTCCGCATTTGCTCTACGCTCGCATCGCCTTCGCTACCTGATCGTAGGTAAACCACTAGTGACTACAGTTCGGACAGCCAAAAGAATTGCCTCGCGCCTATTCTAGTTCTCGAAGATCACGTTCGACGCAAACTGCAGCTGGAAGCATTAATAATTTTAGGTATTTAGAATGTGTGGTTTTGCTGGGTTTCTGGATGTAAGACGTCTCACTGCAAATCCGCAAGACGTACTTGCACGCATGGGACAATCCATTTCTCACCGTGGACCAGATGACGACGATGTCTGGTACTGCGATGACGGTGGAATAGGTTTTTCTCACCGTCGTTTAGCAGTGGTCGACCTGACTGCAACGGGCAAACAGCCAATGAGTTCGGCATGCGGCCGCTACGTCATTGTGTTCAACGGAGAAATTTATAACCATCTTGCTTTGCGTGCGCAAGTGCAAAGCTCAAGCAGCGGTGTGGTGTGGAGAGGTACATCCGACACTGAAACCCTACTGGCGTGCTTTTCAACATGGGGAATAGAAGCAACGTTGCGAGCAGCCGTCGGCATGTTTGCCATTGCTCTATGGGATCGCAGGACGCGGGAGCTCACGCTAGCTCGTGATCGTATGGGAGAAAAGCCGTTATATTGGGGATGGCAGGGAAATGTTCTGCTATTTGGCTCGGAGCTAAAGGCAATAAGAATGCACCCTCTATGCAAAGGAGAAATAGATCGCGACTCTCTTGCACTTTTGGTTCAATACAACTATATTCCCGCACCCAATAGTATTTATACCGGCATAGAAAAGCTTAGGCCGGCCAACTACATCACCTTCAGGGCTGGTCAAGCACCTGGTTCCGCAGTTCCTGCATCCTACTGGTCGCTATCAGCCGCAGCAAGGTTTGGAACGTCCAACCCCTTTCTCGGTAGCGATATAGACGCCATTGATACGCTGGAAGGGCAGCTCTCGCAGAGTGTGGGCCTGCAGATGATCGCAGATGTGCCCCTGGGGGCATTCTTGAGCGGGGGGGTGGACAGCAGTCTCGTCGCGGCATTAATGCAAGCGCAGGCTAGCATGCCTATACAGACGTTCACGATTGGATTCGAGGATGCTAAATACAATGAGGCCGTTCATGCAAGTGCGGTAGCTGCGCACCTTGGAACACGTCATACAGAGTGGCGCATAACCGCCCGCGACGCTCTGGATTTAATCCCCAGGTTGGCGGATATCTATTGTGAGCCGTTTGCTGATAGCTCTCAAATACCGACCTACTTGGTCAGTAAGTTGGCGCGCCAGCATGTGACTGTGGCCCTCAGCGGTGATGGTGGCGACGAACTTTTCGGGGGCTATAGTCCGTATCAATTTGCGCCAGGGCTCTGGAAACGACTTGGACGCTTGCCTTTAGGCTTGCGGCGGCTTGCGGCGCAATTGGGCGCTGGTCTGCCCCTGTCAGAGAAGGCCAGCAAACTATTGAATGTATTGCCCGCACGTAGCCGTGAGGACTTTTACCAAAAGCTCCGAAGCCATTGGCCGCAGCAGCAAAAAATCGTACTTGGCACCCGCGCGGAACAGTCATCATGGAAACAAATTATCGACTGCGATGGTGTCGACAGGTTTGAGGACTGGATGATGCTGATCGATACGCAAGGCTATATGTCGGATGACATTCTATTGAAAGTTGATCGAGCCAGCATGGCAAACGGGCTGGAGACACGTGTGCCGATTTTGGATCATCGTGTCGTCGAGTTAGCGTGGCGGCTACCTTTCCATCAAAAAATACGTGACGGAAAAGGCAAATGGATACTTCGCCAAGTGCTTAATCGTCATGTTCCCGAACACCTGATCGATCGGCCGAAGCAGGGGTTCTCTATTCCGCTTGGGGAATGGTTGCGAGGACCTCTTCGGGACTGGGCTGAGACATTGCTCGATGAGCGCATACTGCGCGAGGATGGTTATTTTAGTGTCGAGCCGATACGTCGCGCGTGGAATGCCCATGTTCATGGTTCCGCAGACCACTCGGGTAAATTATGGTCCATTCTTATGTACCAGGCGTGGCTGCAGTGCCATATTTATCAGCCACCTAGTAGGGTCCGGTAGAGCTCAACATGCTGTCTATTCTTTTCGTAACCACTGGCCTCCAAACTGGCGGCGCGGAAAAGATGCTGGTTAAAATGCTCGCCCATTTGGATAGGTCTCGTTTTGACCCCTGGGTAGTCTCTTTGATGGACGAAGGTACGCAAGGCGCTGCGATCAGGAAAATGGGTATTTCAGTTTCCTCGCTGCGGGTGAATACGCTGTGCGGATTTTTATCGGCTCCATGGCGGTTGGCTCAGTTAATGCGGCGAAAAAAATTTGAGGTGATCCAAGGATGGATGTATCACGGAAATATTTTTGCCTGGCTGGGCCGCGTCCTATCGGGCAGTAATGCGGCTCTATGTTTTGGTATCCGCCAGACACTTTCGGACATCCGTAAAGAAAAGATGCATACAAGATTGGCGATACGAGCCAATGCTATCCTTGCTCCGCACACGGAGTCGTGCTTATTCAATAGTCTCGCCAGTTTAGAAAAGCATCAGGCATATGGCTTCCGAAGCCGAGATATGTCGGTGATACCCAATGGCTTCGAGCTGGATTCGTTCTTTCCAGACCCAATTGCTGCCGGTCGATTACGAACTGAGTTGACGCTCCATGGATCACCAGTGGTTGGTTTGGTCGCTCGATTCGATGCGGCAAAGGATCACTATAATTTTTTGGTTGCCGCTGCAAAGATACGTTCGGTACGGCAGGATGTGACGTTCGTGATGGCCGGACGCAATATTGTGCGGACGAACGACATACTTTTTCAATGGATCAAGGAATTAAAGCTTGAGGATGCAGTGGTGATGTTGGGCGAGCGGAGCGACGTGGCGCAGTTGAACAATATGTTCGATGTGGCGTGTCTTTCGTCTTATATGGAAGCTTTCCCGAATGTTATAGGCGAGGCAATGGCTTGCGGTATTCCGTGCGCCGCCACAAACGTGGGTGACTGTAAGGCGATAATCGGTGACTCTGGGTCTGTCGTGCCTCCCAGAGATCCCTCTGCCCTGGCAATGGCTGTACTGAACTTGCTCGCGCTATCGACCAGCGAACGCTCGAGTTTGGGCGCAAAGGGGAGAGAGCGAATCACTGAGCACTTTGATGTTAAGAAAATCGTCGGGCAATATGAGGTGCACTACGAGAATATGGCAGGGCTAAACTAATTATGTGCGGTATAACGGGTTTCTTTCAGCAGCACGTCTCCGATCCGGAGATGGCTGCAAATATCAAGTTGATGTCCGCGCGGCTCACGCATAGAGGGCCTGATGATTCGGGCCATTGGGTCGATGACACTGCAGGGCTGGCTTTAGGACACCGTCGCCTATCAATACTGGATTTGTCACCAGCCGGCCATCAACCAATGACATCGTCGGACGGCCGGCTGGTAATAGCCTTCAATGGCGAAATCTACAACCATTTGGACCTTCGCCGCCAGCTTGGATCGGATGGAGTTAATCCTAAATGGCGCGGGCATTCGGACACCGAGACCCTTTTGGCCTGCTTCTGTGCCTGGGGAGTGGAACGCACATTGCAAGCTTGTGTGGGCATGTTTGCATTTGCCCTCTGGGACCGCGGCGCCAAATCGCTTACCTTGGCGCGGGATCGTATGGGCGAGAAGCCGCTTTATTGGGGTTGGCAGGGTAATGTCCTGTTGTTTGGCTCGGAATTGAAGGCATTGAAGGCCCATCCGGCATGTTCGGCCCAAATCGATCGGAACTCCCTTGCGCTCCTGCTGCGCCATGGCTATATACCTTCGCCGTATAGCATCTACGAAGGAATTGGGAAGTTAAGACCTGGGCACATGCTCAGCATACCGCTGGCGTCTGGCAAGCCTGTCGCCATGCCAGATTCGCAAGCCTATTGGCGATTGAACGATGTGGTTGCCGCGGGCTTGGCCCATCCGTTTTCAAGGTCCGACTCGGATGCTATCGATGCACTGGAAGCGCAGCTCTCCCAAAGCATAAATGCGCAGATGTTGGCGGATGTGCCGGTAGGTGCGTTCCTTAGCGGTGGAATCGACAGCAGCACTATCGTCTCTCTAATGCAGGCTCAGAGCAGCCGGCCCATTAAGACATTTACCGTTGGTTTTGCGGAGGGCGAGAACGATGAGTCGATTCATGCCAAGGCCGTGGCCCGCCATTTAGGCACGGACCATACCGAACTGCATGTCAGTGCACGCGACGCGCTTGATGTAATACCGAAGCTTGCAGCCATGTACTGTGAGCCTTTAAGCGCGGACTCTCAGATACCAACGTTTCTTCTGAGCCAAATCGCGCGCAAGCACGTTGCTGTGGCTTTAAGCGGCGACGGCGGGGACGAATTGTTCGGAGGTTACAACCGCTACCTTAATGCCAGGAAAGTGTGGGGCCAGATGCAGCGGCTACCATTGAGTGCTAGGCGGGCGGCGGCGAAAATTCTTCGCCTGTTGCCGCCGCCCGCCTGGGACCGGCTGTTTGAAGCGATCAAGCCCGCTCTGCCTTCCCGCCTGCATATTGCCATTCCGGGGACGAAGGCACAAAAACTGGCTGACGTACTGGAGTTATCGAGCGAGGATGCTTACTTTTCCCGCCTTACCAGCCATTGGCAAGATCCAGCAAGCATTTTGATCGGTGGCAACGAGCCTCCGACTATATTGACCAGCCCGGAGATGTGGCCAAAGACGGATAGCTTCGAGCACTGGATGATGGCCATGGACGCACAAACGTTCTTGCCGGAAGAGGTACTTGTAAAGGTGGACCGTGCAGCAATGGCATGCAGCCTGGAGGCCCGCACGCCGATGCTCGACCACCGCGTGGTCGAACTTGCTTGGGGTATGCCGCTGTCTATGAAAATTCGTAATGGGCAGGGGAAGTGGCTACTGCGGCAAGTTTTATATAGGCACGTGCCGAAGAAGCTGATCGAGCGGCCCAAGGCTGGCTTTGGCATTCCTATCGACGCTTGGCTGCGCGGGCCTTTGCGTGAATGGGCAGAGTCTCTGTTGGACGAAAAGCGCTTGACGTCAGAAGGGTATTTCCACGCGCCGCCTGTTCGCACGATGTGGCTTGAGCACCTGAGTGGTAGATATAACTGGCAGTATCAGCTGTGGCCAATATTGGTTTTTCAGGCTTGGCTAATCGACAACCGCTAATAGAGCTTAATGTAATGATTTTTTTATTGGTGGCCAGTTTTCCGGAATCTTTAATAACCTTCCGTGGAGCTCTTATCGAAGCGTTATTAGCGCGCGGCTTACGGGTGCATATTGCTGCTCCCGGCTTGGGCGTGGACAGCCATGTTCGGCAACGGTTGGAGTCGAAGGGTGTAGTCGTACATGAAGTGCCGTTGCGACGCACTGGAATGAATCCTTTTGCCGATGCGCGGACTCTGTTGGCGCTATGGTGGCTGATGAGAACGATTCGTCCGCATTACGTTATGGCATATACCGTGAAGCCGGTCGTTTATGGTTTACTGGCGGCATGGCTGGCGCGGGTTCCACGGCGCTTCGCACTCATCACCGGCTTAGGGTACGCTTTTCAGGGCCAGGACGAGGCAAAAGGCGCCCGCCGACTCTTACGATATGCCGTACATGGGTTGTATGCCGCAGCGTTGCGACATGCCGACAAAGTCTTCTTCCAGAATCCCGACGATGAGGCATTATTTCGTGCCTCTGACATACTAGAGAACCGTACGTCTTCAGTCGTTATTAACGGCTCGGGGGTTGATATTAACGAATTTAGTGCCACACCCTTGCCGGACGCCCCGCATTTCCTGCTGATTGCTCGTTTACTGGGCGATAAGGGAGTCCGGGAGTTTGCGCAGGCCGCCGCCAACATTCGTTTACGTCACCCTAGCGTCCGTTTTAGTCTTGCGGGGTGGATAGACGACAACCCAAATGCAGTGAGTCAACATGAACTAGACTCTTGGGTTTCTACCGGTACGCTGGAATACCTGGGGCGGCTGAGCGATGTCCGCCCAGCGCTTTCGGCATGCAGCGTCTATGTATTGCCGTCCTATAGGGAAGGAACGCCCCGGACCGTGTTGGAAGCCATGGCGATGGCTAGACCTATCATCACCACTGACACGCCCGGATGCAGAGAGACGATTGTTGACGGAGAAAATAGATATCTCATTCCGGTCAAATCGGTTGACGCCCTTATTGTCGCCATGGAGCGGTTTATCAACGAGCCGTCGTTGAGCCATCGCCTGGGACACAGGTCTCGTGTATTGGCGGAAACCAAATATGATGTACATGAAGTGAACAAAATCATGTTGAAAGAAATGGGTATAGCCTGATATGCGGCAATCAATGCTTAAGCGTCTATTCGATGTTGCAGCGGCGAGCATTGCCTTGGTGGTGCTTTCCCCTGTCATATTAATGGTGGCTTTGCTGGTCCGGTGGAAATTGGGGTCTCCGGCTCTGTTTTGCCAGGAGCGGCCGGGCCTGGCAGGAAAACCGTTTCGTATGGTCAAGTTCAGGACTATGCGCAACGCGGTCGATGCGGGCGGGAATGTACTGCCCGATGCCGCGCGCATGACGAAACTGGGTGCGTTCTTGCGTTCTACCAGCCTCGACGAGCTGCCTGAACTCGCGAATGTATTGAAAGGCGACATGAGTCTTGTCGGGCCCCGGCCTTTGCTGATGGATTATCTCCCTTTGTATTCGCCTTCCCAGGCGCGTCGCCATGAAGTAAGACCGGGCATCACAGGATGGGCGCAGGTTAATGGTCGCAATACGCTTGGCTGGGATGAAAAATTCAACCTAGACATATGGTACGTTGACCATCAGTCATTTTTTCTAGACCTCAAAATATTGCTTTTAACAGTTAAAAAAGTCGTTATTCGTGACGGAATAAGCGCCCAAGGTGAAGCCACCATGACTCGGTTTACTGGCGGGCAAGGAAAGGAAATTGAATGAGTAAACCGTTGTTTGCGGTGTATGGTGCAAGCGGATTTGGTCGCGAAGTATTGCCGCTAGTGCGTCAAGCATTGCAGCTGAAGGGAATTGGCGATGCGAAATTGGTATTTGTGGATGACAACCCCACCGTCCCGGAGATAAACGGTCACCGAGTATTGACTTACGCGGAGTATTTAGATGCGCCTGCCTCGGCAAAGTATGCGGCTGTCGCGATTGGCAACAGCGTCATTCGTGAGCAAATCGTCAATCGATGTACAAGAGACGAAGTGCTTCCCTTGGCAGTAAGGGCAGCGAACAGTATCGTGCTCGACGCGGTAGAGCTGGGCCAGGGCTCCATTCTGTGTCCGTTCGTGACTCTTACGTCCAATATCCGTATCGGGCGCCAGTTTCATGCGAACATTTATAGCTATGTCGCTCATGATTGCATTATTGGCGACTATGTCACATTTGCGCCATCAGTGAAGTGCAATGGCAACATTGTCATTGAAGATCATGCGTACATCGGTACCGGCGCTGTCATTAAGCAGGGCCAGCCCGGACGGCCGTTGACAATTGGCCGAGGTGCCGTCGTTGGAATGGGCGCCGTGGTGACTAAAGACGTCCCGGCCGGTGTAACCGTGGTGGGTAATCCCGCAAGAATTTTTGCTAAAGAATAGACTGCAATGCTAAATACGAACTTTTCGCCCTGGCCCAGTTTTACTGACGATGAAGCAAATGCTGCACGCAATGTGATTCTATCCAACAAGGTAAATTATTGGACTGGACAAGAGGGTCGGGAATTTGAAAAAGAGTTCGCTGCTTGGTGCGAAGTCAAATACGCGGTGGCGTTGATGAACGGCACGGTGGCATTGGATCTAGCACTCAAAGCCTTGAACGTCGGCAGTGGCGATGAGGTCATTGTGACGTCGCGTACTTTCCTGGCTTCCGCTTCAAGTATTGTGACTGCGGGTGCCGAGCCTGTATTCGTTGATGTCGATCGCGATAGTCAAAATATTACTTCAACTACAATTGCTGGTGCTATCACGCCAAAAACGAAGGCCATCATCGCGGTTCACTTGGCCGGCTGGCCTTGCGAGATGGACAGCATCATGGCACTCGCTGACCAACATGGCCTGGTTGTCATCGAAGACTGTGCGCAAGCACATGGAGCACGCTACAAAGGGCGCCCGGTTGGATCAATCGGAGATATTGCCGCCTGGTCGTTCTGCCAAGACAAAATCATGACGACAGGCGGCGAAGGGGGGGCAGTCACCACCAATGACGAGGCGTTATATAAATCGATGTGGGCATATAAAGACCATGGCAAGTCTTGGGACGCCGTCCATGTTCGCCAACATCCACCCGGATTTCGGTGGCTTCATGAAAGCTTTGGTACCAACTGGCGAATGACGGAGGTGCAGGCGGCCATTGCCAGGATACAGTTAAAACGTATGGCGGCATGGCATGACGCACGGTTAAGCAATGCGCGCGCGATCTGGGCCACTGCGCAACAGACTGCAGGCCTTCGAGCGCCGGTGGTGCCAGAACATATAGAACACGCTGCCTACAAGTGCTATGTATTCGTGGAGCCAGGACAGCTAAAGCCAGAGTGGTCGCGCGATCGTATTTTGTCGGAAGTTAACGCGGCAGGCGTTCCTGCGTATTCCGGTTCGTGCTCTGAAGTCTATCTGGAGAAAGCATTTGAAAATACCGGCTGGCGCCCTCTATCCAGACTTCCGGTGGCGCGGGAATTGGGCGACACCAGTGTTATGTTCTTGGTTCACCCCACACTGACGAGTTCTGAGATCGAGCATACCAATCGGGTATTGGTCGCCGTGATGAAGATGGCAGCGGGTTAGGTGCGAAGCAATATGAAGTTACGGATGAATTTACGCACCTATTTGGTGTTTTCCTTTGATTTGTTAATGGTCGCGGTGGCATGGATCGGGGCGTTTTTTATACGCTTCAATTTGACATGGCCATATTCTTTGAATGCGGAAGTTTTATATGGCCTGATTTTATTGTCGCTCGTGCAGCTAATGGCTTGCCGGTGGGCGGGTCTTTACCGGGGCATGTGGGGCTTTGCCAGCTTGCCCGACTTGAAGCGCGTTTTAAAGGCCGTGGCGCTTTCCACATTGGCGCTGCTTTTGGTTGTGAGCTTCGCACCCAAATATTTCCTTATTCCGCGATCGCTCATCGTTTTATACCCTGTCCTGTTATTGCTTTTGATGGGAGGCGGTCGAGTCGCCTGGCGCATGTGGAAAGAGCACCGCTTGTACGGGAAAATGTCTGGCCAAGGGAAGCCGGTTGTCGTGATCGGGGCGGGCACGGCTGGCGCAATGCTTGTAAGAGAACTGGAACGCAGCCCTGAGTGGGAAGTCGTCGCTCTGGTCGATGACGACCCCGCGAAACGAGGTCTTGAATTGTCGGGCTGCAGGGTGGAAGGCGGCACCGCGGATATTGGCCGGATACTGAAGCATTACGAAGCCAAACATATAATTCTAGCCATGCCATCCGCTAAATCGTCGGTGCTTCGGCGTATTACCGAGGAAGCCGGTGCCCACGGAGCTTTATTGTTCACGGTGCCCGCACTGGACGAGTTAATGAGTGGCAGGGTTGCAGTCAACATGATGCGCCCAGTGAAGATTGAAGACTTGCTAGGCCGCGAAGCTGTCAAGATCGATGCGGACAACGTGCGCGACATGCTTCATGGAAAAACCGTACTGGTGACTGGTGCGGGTGGGTCGATAGGAAGCGAATTGTGCCGGCAGCTTTCCCGGTTCGCGCCGGCGCGTATAGTTTTGCTTGAATCCAGCGAATTCAGCCTTTACATGATCGAACAATGGTTCCGCGACGAGGCGCCCAATGTGCAGATTGTGCCGCTGGCGGGCGATGTTCGTGACGCCAAACGGGTGGATGAAGTTTTTGAGCGGTGGCAGCCGCAGGTAGTGTTCCACGCCGCCGCCTACAAACATGTTCCTTTGATGGAAGTTGCAAATGCTTGGCAAGCCGTGCGTAACAACGTACTCGGCACGTTGATCGTATCCAGGGCTGCGCAGAAGCATGGAGCTGGTCGCTTCGTATTGATCTCCACTGATAAGGCGGTGAATCCGACCAACGTGATGGGTGCAACCAAACGCATGGCGGAGATGGTGTGCCTAGCGCTTCACTGCGGTGGGACAGGCACGCTATTCCAAATGGTTCGCTTCGGTAACGTACTTGGCAGCACCGGGAGCGTGATTCCCCGCTTCCAGGCGCAAATCGCTCGTGGGGGACCAGTTACCGTCACCCATCCTGACATAAATCGTTATTTCATGTCCATTCCAGAAGCCGCGCAATTGGTGTTGCAGGCAGCCGCTATGGGCCAAGGCGGAGAAATTTTTGTGTTAGATATGGGCGAGCCGGTAAAGATCGTGGATCTTGCACGGAACATGATAAGACTATCGGGCTTTTCCGAAGATGATATCCGCATAGAATTCACCGGTTTGCGTCCTGGCGAGAAACTCTATGAAGAACTACTGGCCGATGCTGAAGAAACGATTGAGACTCCGCACCCCAAGCTGCGAATAGCGCGATCAAGACAGGTACCAGTGGGCTTCTTTGAAGAATTGCAAGCCTGGTTGGATACTGACGCGGGTCCAGTCAGCGATCATGCCGTCAGGGCAGAACTAAAGCGCTGGATTCCTGAGTATGTACCAATGGGTACATGAAAGCCGTATTTTTGCTTATCCCCTGGTTTTCCTTCAATAGAAACTGGCCAAGCAGCCTGGATCCAACGTCATTCAGGTGGCCATTGTCCCTATAGAGCAACACGCTCTCGACGACAGGGCGGCACGTGCCCGCGTTGCATATGTAGCGGTTAGGATCAATGAACTGAACGTCAGGAAATTGGTCGCGAACTGACGCCCAGTAAACTGGCTGTGTGCCCTGGAGGCTACTGCAATCCACTGAAGAGTCGAACATCAGTTTCCGCACGGGACAAGTCGCCGCATTGACAATATATTGATTGGCAAGAATAACAACAACCTTGGAGCCGGTCGCAGTGACACGCTTGAGGGTCGCGAGAATATTCTCTGTATACTCTGCGCCGTCTGGCCAACTACCCGCAAGGATTACATATCCATATTTGGTTTGCTCGATCATGTTTAGCGCGTACTCGTTGCGTAACGCGCAACGTTCCTGTACGTTGGTGCGCAGCGCAGTCGAGCCTTGGATTATTGGCACGCAACCGTCCATGGTGTAGTCCATGACGGACAGGCCTTCCGCCGTGGCCAACACATCCACCATACCGGAAAAATGATTTGCGAATGAATCGCCTATCAGCACTGCATCAGTTACGGACTTGGCCACGCCAAGCTTGCAGCCAGGGTTGGGAGGGGTGGCATGTGCGGCGTTTGGCACGTGGCAGCCCTTCCTCAATTCATTAGGCTTGGTTTGGACTGACGCCTCGAGATCGCTCACTTCTTGAGGAAATCGCCCCGGAAAACCTTGAAAATGCCAGCTGGCAGCGAGAAGCACCAGTAGCGAACACGCAGGAAGCGCAAGCCGCTTAACAAAAATACCGGCGAACGTCAGCCGTGACACGTTATGCCTGAATGGCGTTTCAATGCATCGCCACGTTAACCAAGCTAATGTGAAGGTCGCAACTATTGCAAAGAATCCCGTTGTTATATCAATAGATATTCCGAGATAATGCATATAGGCAATGATAGGCCAGTGCCATAGGTATGCCGAATAAGAGAGCAACCCTATCGAAACCATCGGCCTATTCGACAAAAGTCGTGACGGATACCCGCTTTTGCCAGCAATGATCAATAACGCTGCGCCAAAAGAAGGGTATAAAGCGTTCAGGCCGGGAAAAACCGATTGAGGGTTAAGTGCAATAAATCCGTAGCCGATCAAGCAGTAGCCCGCCAGCTTGCAGGCGTAAGTAAACTTGCGGCCTTGCCAGGCCCCTGGGCTGCTCACCACCGCCAATGTCCCGCCAAGCGTCAATTCGAAGAAACGCGTGGGCAATAAGTAATATGAGGCGGATGGGACGATTGATGTTGCATACTCGGAGAACACAGCCCCAGCAATGGTCAGGGACAGCAATGCTACAACTACAAAGCGTGGAATCACCTTTACGATTAAAATAAAGGCCATCGGCCATAAAAGATAAAATTGTTCTTCCACGCCAAGCGACCACGTATGCAAAAGCACAGCCTCGCTTACGTTGCTGGAAAAATAGTTGCCGTATTCCCGCCAGAAATAGAAATTAGAAAGGCCTCCCAGGGCCAATAGCGCACTCGATGTCAGCCGTTCAAAATCTACAGGCGAAAGAATGAAAATCCCGGCTACGACGGATGCCAGCATTACGGCGAATAATGCGGGAACAATTCTGCTTATGCGTCTCTTGTAGAAACTCGCGAATGAGAACTTTCCATTTAGACTTTCGCAGTAGATGTGAGAAGTTATAAGGTAACCGGAGATGACAAAAAAGATGTCAACGCCTATGAATCCGCCAGGAACGAGGCCGGCGTTTAGGTGGTGTAGGAGCACGGCAATAACGGCAACGGCGCGTAAGCCATCAATATCCGGGCGATATTGTTCTTTTTGCATGCTTGAGGGCGCCGGCATAGTATTGCGGCCCTGTTCCATATCTTTTTAGTGGGCGTTTTTTCTATATTTGTATGAGCTTCGAGCGGTCAAGCGATCGATAAGTTAGTAGTGCGCCAAGGAAAAACCAAAAGATTCGTTGATATAGGACTTCATGAAAAGCGCTCATCAGTATAAATGCAATCAACAACAACAGCACAGCATTTGCAGTCAAGCGTCTTTTGGTTTGCTTGATCGCCCAAATGACTAATATAACAAAAGTAAAGCCAAACGGTATCAGGCCGATTAAGCCGAACTCGGTCAATAGCCAAAGCGCTGTATTGTGTATGACGATGGGGAGCCCCATGATGGCCGGGCTGACATCAAGGAAGTAGCCCAGGCCCCGCCCGAAGAGCGGAGCCTCCAACCACACAGCAAATGCTTTCTCGGTCAACAGCCACCTGCCCACGTCGCTCTCAGGTGTGGAAAAACGCGTTTGTATCGACCTTAGCCGTTCCGCATTTGGCGGCTCGATGCCCAGTAAATCAGAAAATAAGCCATGAACGTAGAGTACTAACTCAGCCGAGTATACGAAAAACGCCCATAATATTAGCCCGAGTAGCAACGCCAGCAAGGTCGTCTTCCGATTTTCCCGCCGAATGACAAATCCCACCGTAAAAACGATCAGCATGGTGGCAATGCCGGACCGGGAGGCAGTCAGGATCATGCCGGCCACCATGACTGCCATAGCAAACAGGGAAAGTTGGCTGTAGCTGAATAATGGTAAGAATGCCGGTTTCTTGTGCGAGTATGTTGGAAGGTAAGCAAGGAACGCGGCAGATATAGCCAAAATTTGAAAGGCCAAGGCATTCCGGTTTCCCGCATAGCCTTCAAAATTATGTGGTAATTCGTACGTATCGAAAAAGCCGTATGGTTGACCGATGATCACTATAGCGCGAGTAAATACGATTGCGCACATAATGATAGCCATGGTTTCCAGCAAGCGCCTGAACCCGGGCGTCCCTCTATATGCGACACAAAGATATCCGGCCGCCAGATAGCCCAGCAGCACGAACCAGCCCAATACCTTACCCATTGCCCAATTGCTTGATCCAATGACATACCAGCCGTGCGCAAAGCCTAGGAGCATGACGACAGAGATGCCGACTAGCGCGTAATTGAAATATGGCACCCGCCATAACGGAAGCCGCTTATGAAGCGCTGCATCCATGAGGACCGCGGAAAATGCCAGGATTGCAAATGGGTCGGCCAAGTTCACGTTGATCGCGCCCGAACCGACCGCGACGTGGACTTGAAACAATATAAGCAGCGCCACTGCGACACACAGCAACCATGCGGCGATGGATTCCGTTTTCAGTGCAGGTGGTTCGTTGCGAAGTGGACTTGGGGATAACAAGGAATTGGCTGCAGGTTTCATTATTTTGCTTTCCGACTGCTGAATACAAACGGCCCAAATACGAGTACCGACATGATGGATAATACCCCGCAGAGGATAGACGCGGCGAGCGCTTGCCCTGAACCCACGCCTAACAAACCTAATATATAAATCGATGCAACTTCGCGTAATCCCCATCCGCCAAAGCTGATTGGGAGCCCGGCGGCAAACGAAACTACTGCTGCAGCGGATAAAAGAACCAAGACTGTCTGGCTTGGCGCAATAACGCTAAATAGTAAAGCGAAGCACGAAAGCATCAGCGCCAAGCTTATAATCGTAATCAATACGAGCTCAGATATTCTTATTACATTATTTCTGGTGAACACGGTTTTTAGAACCATGCGTTCAAAAGCCGTTGCTCCAATCGAAAAGCTGATCGCGGCGGCTGCAACGACAATTAGAAGGATTTCCCATATTGGTAGATTCTCTATATGGTCGCTAATCGATGCACCCAACAGGTATGATCCGCCCAGGAGCGCGAGCGTTGCGCTGGTAGCGCCGACTAGTATTCGTTCGTATGCAACGATGGCAGCGTTTTCAATAGAGGATATTCCCGCTGCCCGGAGAATCGTCTGCCTGCCAACCATTTGCCCCATTAGCGGTATTACCACAAGGGAAGCAATATTCGCGACTGTACTTGCTTTAAAGACCTGCCACCAAGGGAGATGGAAGCCAAAGTGTCGAAGTATTCGGTAATAACGATAAACCACGAGAAATACGTTGGCTATCATTAGTGCCAGAACCATCAGCAAGAGGGAAGAAGGGAATTGCGATACGTACCTGAGTATTCCATCGGGCTTGACGTAAAGAAATATCAGCGACAATAATAATATTGATATTGAAATTCCGAGCAGTTTAATTTTGCTTACTGTAGGTTTCATCGTCCAACGTGTTCGTGTATTTGCGCTAGCCGGAATACGGCAGCAATCAGCAACCAGCAATCTTATGGCTGTATTAGAGCATAGACGTCTATGTCCCAAGGGTTATAAGCTACTACGCTGATACGGACTGGTACAATTTCCGGGGCACGTGTTGCTTTCCGTCGTCAGGTATGTCACTGCGTGTCGGATCGTTATATTCGGTTAGCGGAACCCGCAAGATGTAGCTATCGCAGCACTCTTATAACCATGAAGGCCTCGGCGGCAGGGACACCAATCGAATGGCCCCGATGGCGCGATAGATGCTCAAGGTGTTCAATGCTGCGGGAGTGCGGCGCATCACGCATCTCGAGTTCGTATGCCGAGAGGGCGTCTAGCTTGGTTGTTAGATGTTCGGTGATGTCGACGTAATAGACGGGTATAAACGGAGAAAGCGGCTGTGTCGCCCACTCAGTGCTCGACATCACCTCGAACGTATAAATGGCGCGAAGCTTGGCGCCGGGTATCGGCCGGCACGCTGTCATGACTGCTTGATGTGCGATGCGATGGTCTACGTTGAGATCGCCATGGTGATGGGTGTATATGACTTCGGGAGATATCGATTCAATCGCTCTTTCCAGAGGTTGAACTATGTCGAGGAGCGCTAAGCTATCTAAGCGATTATCCGGCAAGTTCAGGTAGATGACACTGGATAGTCCCAGTATTCGTTGAGCGTTCCCAGCGGCTGCCGCGCGGCGCCTGGCATCGTCCTCGCCAACTCCCGGGCGCGAAGTTACTCCATCGGCTAGGAAAATAGCGTGAACTTTGTCGCCTTCAGCTACATGCCTGGCAATCGTTCCACCACACCCCAGAGCTTCATCATCGGTGTGTGCCGCTACGACCAAAATTGTCTTACTCATCGAACTTATCCCAACTCGTTGGAGTCCCGCGAATTACAGCTGACTTCAAGCGTTTGCCGATTAGCTCATCGAAGTGCTTTGGAGGCAACCCCCGCCCTGGACGGATTCGTCGAATATCACCATGGCTAACGATGTGCCCAGGCTCGAGATCACGAATGAAATAAATAGATCGGCGAAAAATCTTGCTGCTTTCCTCCGCTGGTTGGCGTTGGAAATCTGGTTTACCCACGGCCGACCAGGCGTCGTAAGCATCTGCGCATAGACGACTTAGCTCTTCCGGTTCTAGCGAGAACGCACTATCGGGTCCCTTGTCTGCCCGGCTCAGGGTGAAGTGCTTTTCAATTACGCAGGCGCCCAGCGCTACAGCCGCGACGGAGGCTGTGGTACCCATTGTATGGTCGGATAGGCCGGGAATCGCCCCGAAACGGCTCTCCAGTGCAGACATTTGGCGCAAATTTGCCTGGTTCATCGGTGCGGGATAACTGCTGATGCAATGAAGCAGAACTAGCGCTTTGCAACCGGCATTTCGCGCCGCTGTTACTGCCTCGGCGATTTCGACCTCGCTTGCCATGCCGGTTGACATGATCATGGGCTTCCCGGTCCTGGCTACGTAGCGAATGAGGGGAAGGTCAGTCAACTCGAACGAAGCAATTTTGTAGGCAGGCGCATTCAGGCTTTCGAGCAGATCGACCGCGGACTCGTCAAAGGGAGTGGAGAATATAGTGATGCCACGTTTTCTGGCATGCTCGAAAATCGCTTCATGCCACTCGAACGGTGTCTGCGCCCACTTGTAAAGGTCATAAAGCTTGTATCCGTCCCACAAGCCGCCGCGAATCATAAAATCAGGGAGGCTGCAGTCAATAGTCATCGTGTCAGCGGTATACGTTTGCATTTTAATAGCATGCGCGCCGCACCGTTGTGCAGAATCAATCGTCTCTAATGCGCGTTGCAAATCGCCGTTATGATTGGCTGAGAGTTCCGCAATAATGTATGGGGGCTCTTCGTGACCAATTTTTCTGCCGTCGATTGAAAATGTCATAAGTCAGTCTTGTTTGTCGTTAGGATGTTTGCGGATTACGACGCGCGCATGTAGGCCATCGTCTTCCATCTGCGCGTTGCTAAATTCAAGCCGGAACTCTCCGTGTTGGATAAAAGCCAGAGGGTAGCCAGGCGCATCGACCATCCGAATATGGTCATATAGTGACTCTGTGTCGCAATGCATGGGAAGTGCGCTGTCTGCAGGCTTGCGTCTTTTAAATGTAACGATTTCGCCTTGTTGGGGTGTGGGAACAGGTGTGGTGTCGATGATCCAGCGAATGAGATCTACGCTCAGGGCGCCCGCGCGACGGTAAATATCCTCAGCGCGGCCTGCAAGCGAAAGCGGCAGCTTCGTATATACCGGCCCTTGATCCATGCCTTCTACCATGCGTAGCGCTGTCAATTTGGTTGTTTTGTGCCCCGCTTTAATCAAATTTTGTAGCGGGCTGCCTCCGCGACCATAGGGCACGTCCGTCATGTGAAAGCAGACGCATTCATGCGGCGACCAAATATGGCTGGGCACGTGCCAATTCCAATGCAGGAAGAAAACATAACGAGGCGCTCCAATGGATATTGCTTGTTCAAGCTCTTGGGGCGTGGACGCCCACGCCCAATTCTCCGGACGCTCCGACCGCAGAGTATCGAAAGCATCCCTGTGCCACAGTTTGGAGCTTGCAAAAATGTAGTATGGAGTGATCATTGGCTTCCAGGATGGTCGATAATCAACTTCTTTCTACTTCTCTCCCATTCGCTTCCCAGAATGCCCATTCTTACGACGTCGACGTAGCGAATTCCATCGAAGTGGTAATCGCGAAAAAGCCCTTCCTCTTGAAATCCCAGCTTTTTATGGAAAGCTAAGCTCCGTATATTCGGCTCCAGAATCTCTGCATTGAGCTTGTGCAAATTCATATTGATAAATGCCTCGTCTAGCGCGTTGATTCCAAGCAATGTCCCGGTCCCTCTGGGGGCGGACGGCGCCGTATAAAACCCCCAAAACGAGCTTTGATTTTCTGGACTATATTGACTGAAATAAACGACTCCATCTGGCGAACGCTCTTCGTTCTCGTGGAGATACCATCGCGAGCGCGGATCGTCTCGTATACGCGCAAACCACTGCCGGTGCTCGGTCACATTGATTTCATGGGTTGAATACATATGCATTCTTACCTCTGGAGCGTTCCGCCAAGCGAGGATAAGCGGCAGGTCGGGTTCGGTCAATGGACGAAGGGGCATTGGTTTATTCCAAAGCGGTTAGTTGCCTGCACAGCGCCATCAGCCCCGTTGCCGGCACGAGTTGCTGCATGATGGCGCTCTGTTCCTTCAGGCCGTGTGGTGCACTCACAGCCCGCCGAACGGCGGCGGCAACGTCTGCTATGGTCACATTCGCCATCTCTCCAATGAAGTCGATATAGCCGGCCTCCATCAGTGCAATGTTCGTTGGAGTTTGATTTGAGGCAATGCTCAGGACAATGGAAGGCAGCCCTAGGCTCATACGCTCCCAGGTGGCCGCGCCACCTGCGCCAACCATTAGATCGGCGCGGGCCATCAAGCCAGCCAAGCTGGGCACGTTTCGGTGAAAGTTAGTGTTGGGACGAGCGGCAACCAAGTCGGCGATGCCCGAGGGGTCGGGGTGGTTCACGCCAATCACAATATCTGCGGCTAAGTCAACGAGGTCCGGGGCCATCAGTGCTCTCACAACTTTGGCTGTTTGGTTGTCTGGATCGCTACCGCCAAGAAACACCACTAACCTTCGCACAATGCCATCACGCGGAGGCATCAAGGCACGCAGCTGCGCGTACTCTGGCTTGAGTAGGGCGTATTGGGGGCCGAGCAGTTTAACTGTGTGCTGCGGTACAAGGTCATCATAGCGTATACCTGTTTTCTCGCCGAACCAGTTTTGGTCGAGCAGCAAATCGGATTGGTGCATGCGATCAGCCAAGTCATCGATCACCATCAATTTACGGTAGTGCGGTCTGAGCGTTGTTTGCCAACGAATGTCGATACCATAGTGATCAACGATAAGCCAATTTGGTAGCAGCGTCCGCACGATAGGCGTGCATTCAAGGGCATCTTGCTCCTGGCTAGCGCCAAGCCAAGCTGCGTGGGCAAGAGGGGGAAGGCATCCCTTGTCATTTGTTCCACCGCCAATCTCGGGACTAGATAGCCGATGCACCGGAAAGCCTTTGTTATGTATTAATTCGGCCAGATTACCTGGCTGGTTTCGGCAAATAAAATGACATTCCACATCAAGGTCGCTGAGCGCACAGGCCAGGGTCAGACAGCGCATGACATGCCCTGTCCCAATCTGTAGTGAAGCATCGACGCGGAATACAGCCTTCAAGTAAGGGACGCCTGTGTGTGAGGTTAGGTAAAAGCCAAACAAGCGCGCCTCATTGCTGCTGGCGCGAATATATACGCTTCAGGGGGGCTTGCCAAATTCTGGTACATCCCGGGGTATAGCTTGGGATAATTTTAGTCGATAAATCCGGTGGCGACCCTAATGGGAGTCCCGTCGACATGCGGTCTTTTCGAAGCTGTGTGAAGGGCGGCCGGCGTGCTGCGCGGCGGAAGGCGCGAGCAATGCGCCGGACATCCAAAAATGTTATAAAAAGTAAGTGTCTTGCTCTTAATCAGTGGTGCCGTCGACCAATTCTTTAAACGACGGTCAGGCCGCAAGAAAAAGCCGGCGACGCTCGGATCATTTCAGAGCTAAAGTCCGAGCGATGGGACCTGTCTCATGCGCTGCTATTGAGCAGAAATAAGCAGGTCTGAAGGTACTTGTGCTTGGGATCTAAGTTCACAAATTGATAATTAATATTTAATCAGGATAATAATAAATGACTAGAGAGAATCTTAAATATTTTGATATATTGTCGGCAAAAAGAACGTTCGCAGAGGGTGGAAATATAACGGAGCTATTGCGTAGTCAAAAAAATATGTCGAAGAACACGCCTGAAATTATTGAGATCGCTTATGATCTACAAGCGGGAACGTATATTGAGCAGGTCAAATCGAATCCTAGGCAAGCCAGTCTATATTCAGGAGAGCTGGCGCAGATACTTGCAAAACACGTGGTCCAGACCGACTCTCTTCTCGATATAGGGACGGGAGAATTGACGACCTTAAGTTTATTAGTACAAGCGATTGAGATTAAGCCTAAGGATATTTACGCGCTTGATATCAGCTGGTCTCGTTTATTCAAAGGACTAGGTTACGCTGAAGAGAATATGGGATCAGCCTATGATAGTCTTACAGCATTTGTCGGAGACATTAGGGAGATACCGCTGCTTGATAAATCAATCGATATAACGACTTCAAGTCATGCACTAGAGCCGAATGGAGGAAATCTTAAAGAATTGATGGCGGAGCTATTTAGGGTCACCATTAAGAAACTTGTCCTTTTCGAGCCTTGCTTTGAAATTAATTCTGAGGAAGGAAAGCGAAGGATGGAAGCGCTAGGTTATATTAAAAATGTAGAAGGCATAATTGATGAGCTAGGCGGAAAGCTTATCGAACGAATAACCATAAAGAATACAGCTAACCCACTTAATCCAACGGTATGCTATGTAGTTATTCCGCCATTAGCTCCGACGGCAGAAATTCAATCGGCCAGGGCAAGAGACAGCATTTTCTCGGTGCCCGGGACGAATTATCGCTTAGAGAAGATTGACGACTTCTATTTCTCTCACGTAACGGGTCTATGTTACCCAGTACTCAAAACAATTCCAATATTAAAGTCTTGCTCTGCGATATTGGCATCTTCACTTTGTAATTAGTGGCGTTGGGGATCCTTACTATTCAACGACGACTAGGCATATGAGTGATGATCATCATCAGTCCGTTGGTGCGGTCGATGCTTGTGGCCTGTTTGTCAATCAGCTTCCTCTACCAAGCTGGTGAAAAGCCATGAGATATATCAAATAATGCCTAATGGTTGCAAACGTAAAGCGGTTTTCGGCATAGCATGGCCGGATGATTCCTGATAAGAAAAACAGAGACATGTTTAATGTGCATAATTTGAAAAAAAGACCGTTTGTTCCCCTTTTGATTAGTGGCGTGCTGATGTGGTTGGTTTCAATTCCCGTCGTTATCGCACTGTATGGAAATCCAGGTTCATCGAATGAGTTCGGGGACATGTTTGGGGCTGTCAATTCCCTTTTTTCTGGGCTCGCTCTTGGCGGCATTATTTACGCCATCATTATCCAACGACACGAGTTGATCTTAACGAGAGAGGAACTTGCGCGCACTGCAAAGGCGCAGGTGGAGTCAGCGAGATCCTTGGAGAAACAATTGCATCTACAGATGGATTCATCTCGCTTGGCGGCACTTACCGCGCTGCTCAATTCGGCCAATGAGCAAATAAATCAAAATGACAGATGGAACGAGAAAGTTAATGAAGCTAGATATAGCAACATCCACGTTATAGAAAAGCGCAGGGCCTGCGAGCATAAGATATGGCTGTTACTTGGTAAATTTGATCGAGAAACTGCGGCATAACGCAACAGCACATCTAGGGGGGCAGTATGTCCGGCGCATACGCACATTTAACACTGGTAGCGTCGATTGCGACCTCGGCAGAGCTGGAATCCGCAAGTATTAGCCGCAAAGCTATTCCTGGCATTTTGCGCAATCTGCACTTCGTTGATTTGGGAGCGGTAAGCCCCGATTATCCGTACTTGTACTTGACGAGTCCAAGTGCGAAAAAATGGGCAGACCTGATGCATCAAGAAAAGCTGGGTCAGATGATAAGAACCGGTATTGAGCATATTCGTGACTTAAGTGGGGGTGCCCGGGAGACGGCGTTTGCTTGGCCACTGGGCTACGTGGCCCATGTCGGCACTGATATGACTATTCACCCAGTAGTCGCCCTCAAGGTAGGACGACGGCGAAGCCTTCGATTCATAAATGGCACCGCTCGTTTGAGGCTGTGCTCGGCTTCGCCGAGGACAACGGGTCGTTGCCGGCCTTTGCCCGCCATTTGGGTGTAAACGCGCGGCTCACCTATCCAACGACGAGCGAAATCGATATGCAATATATCGAAAAATTAGAGACGCCGACGGGCTTCCTTAATTACGGCCAAGTGTTCGACGTTGCCTAGTGGCATCGGCGGTGTTCGAAGGCGCCCAGGATTACCGCGATGGCTTCGGTGAATGGAACCTGGATACTGGTCAAGATGCCAGTGAATGCATTGTATTTTGGGAAGCTTAGCAATGGGCAAGCATAGGTTTGGTACATTTTTGGTTCTGCTTGTCATATCGGGCTGCGTCTTTTCGCAAGGGCCGATAGACTCCAAGGAAATGTACGTCAAATCGGCACAATTGAAAAAATTGTCAGGAAGGGTGGCAAGCATAATCCGGTATGACAATACATCATCTACGATGACCGATGAAGCAGTGCTGAATGCAGCCATGGCGGGCGCGCCAAGCGTGTCGAATTCTTTTCAGGACTTCAAGGTTCGCTTAAACCGGAAGATTAACCATACTGTTTTATTAGTTTGTTCTGCGGATGGATCGCAGGCGCTGCTAGAAGACGCAGAATGTACGGGCATGGTGGACGCCCACCACTGGAGGACAGCAGGAAAAATGCCGTGTGAATTTACGATACAAGCAGCGACCGTCTGCGTGGCACCGTAAATTGCCCCTCTTAGTTACCCATAGCGTAATCTTCGCCTGCACTGGCCGCACGTGCCTGGATATCCAGCGCAAAAATGCATTTAACATATGGCTGTACTTCAGTCCAGCTGCGTTTCTGTTCATAAAAGGTGTATAGCGTGCGTCCCACATCTACCACGTTGGGGCGGTCGGCAGTCCAGTGTGCCGAGAATGCGTTTCGCGAGTCGCTGTGACCATGCTTTTTTGGATCTTGCCGTGAATACGAGTGAAATTCAACAATCTTCCCGGGCTGTGGCATTGATGGGAACAACGTACACATCTGCCCGTTTATAGGAGTTCGTCTCGCTACGTGACCACGCGCAAAGGAGTCCTGGACCATATGCAAAAGGCTGCCGAAGGCCAGCTTTGACATGGAATCAGGTGAACGAACGTGAGGGTTCCCCAGCGCAAACAGGTCTTGTATACGCCATTCGCGATTGAATTGGAACAGGTCGGAAAAGCCCGGGAGGTCGATGTCCATTACAGCCATCTCCTGATCATATTCGCCTAGGCCGGTGCGCCAAACGAACTCAGCCCATGCCAGTATTCGGGCTTGCGTTTTAACCGGAGATTCTTCGTCGGCGGCTCCCATAGCATGCAGGAACTGCATATCTCCAAAATGTGAGCGCACGAGCAGCGTGGCATTTGAGCCGTCGAGCGCTACGCCTTTGGCTGCTCGCGCCTCGCCATCCTTAAACGTATTGCCCCAGCACTGCGGCTGCGTGATCAGCCGGACGGTTTGTCCTATTACGCAGCCTTTGAAGTTTCCTTGCCCACGTGAGAACCGGAAAGGTGGATCGTCGTTCCAGCGCACGCCAGCGAGGTAATAGGCATGTTCCGGTTCGTATTCCGGATCGCCGCAAATGTCGGCATCGCCTTCGCAACCCAGTGCGCGATTGGTGACTTCTTCGTGAACACTATTCCCAATGATTCCAATGCCGCTAACCGCGAACGAACTGAGCATTCGATCAACAAAGCCCTGGGAACGTGATGCCAACTTCTTTTCAATGAAAGAGCCTTCCGGCGATAATTGCCAGGCAGTCGCGACGGTGGGAATCATCCCAACCAGCAACAGCCACCAACGCGCCCGTCTACAGAATGATTTCACTTTTTTATCTCCCGGCCTGGTCTGTGCCAAGTTGCGTGTATGGGTCGAAAACGACCAATGTACTGCACACATATTGTAACTTGGGGAACGTCGCGCCGGATTTTTCCTGTGTTAAACGTTCTTGTTCGAGACGCTCGACGGTAAAATGACCAGCCTGCCGTGCACAGGGTCAAGCAAGACTATCTCCATCATGGCCCCACCCGAATT
Organism: Candidimonas sp.; assembly: GCA_035515055.1. Lineage (GTDB taxonomy): Bacteria > Pseudomonadota > Gammaproteobacteria > Burkholderiales > Burkholderiaceae_B > Pollutimonas. The sequence goes on along the minus strand of DATJBV010000032.1, from coordinate 40,565 downwards.
TGGTAGCGGTCCGGAATTTGCAGCTGGTAGTCGTACTTTCCAAGGAATCTACGCAAGCATGGACGACACTCTCATCGATTTCGACGAATCCAGCTACCTTGCCGCCCACCCCGACGTGGCAGAGGCGGTCGAAGCAGGCCATTTCGCATCGGGCCTGGATCACTATAACGCCCACGGAAGACAGGAAGGGCGCGCATTGCGCCTGGACATTTCCCGCCAAGAAAAAATTTTAATTGCGCTGGACAAGAAAGGCCGAGGACTGGAGATCGGCCCCAGCTACAACCCCGTCGCACCTAAGCGGGCCGGCTTCAATGTGCAGACGCTCGACCATCTGGACGCCGGCAAGCTACGCGCCAAATACGCGGGGCATGGCGTCGACGTCGGAAATATTGAAGACGTGGACTTCGTCTGGTCGGGCGAACCTCTGCCTGAACTGATAGGCGCGCAATCGTGCTTCGACTGGATTATTGCCAGCCACGTCATAGAGCATGTGCCGGACATGGTGTCGTTCCTGATTCAATGCCAGACACTGCTCAAGCCGGACGGGCGGTTATCGCTGGTCGTGCCCGACAAACGTTATTGCTTCGATTATTTCGGCACATTGACCATGACCGGGCAGTTGCTGGACGCCTTTGCCGAGAAGCGCACGCGTCCGAGTCCCGGGATTGTGTTCGATTACATTGCGAACTCCACCCGGCTCAATGGCAGCATTACGCAGCCCATGGGCGCTCGCATCGATGAGTTCGAACTGGTGCATCCGCTGGCGCAGGCGCAGGAACTGTGGCGCCAAGTCAGCCAACAGCAGGCTTACGTGGATTGCCATTGCTGGCGATTTATACCGGATAGCTTCCGCTTGATCCTTTGCGATCTGAATATGCTGGGCCTGATTCAACTGGGCGTGGTCAAGGAATACGGCACGGCGGGCTTCGAGTTTTTCGTGACGCTGGCGAAAGGCGTGGCTATGGAAGCGCCGGACCGATTGGCGGTGCTGAAGCAGTTGAACGCTTAGGACGTCCTCGGCGCCAGCGCGGGAGCCTGGCCGCCAAAGGCTCGCGGCGGCAGGTCAAAATACGCGTTGAAATAGGCTCACATGGTCGACGGCGAAGCGCGTGCAGGCCGACGGGTTGTCCAGGTCGATGCGCAGCCCGTCCAGGCGCTTGCGTAGCAGCCACGACGGGGACGCTTCGAGGGGAACAATAAGATGGCCCTCGGCGGCGGTGAAGCGCAGGCTGGACGCTTCGGAAGGCGCTCTATCTTCATCACCCCACCAGAACACCTGGATGCGCGGCGGCGCGGTCTGGCCTTCGCAGCGAAAGTCAACCCGCAACAAGCCGGCGTCGCGGCCGGCAAGCGCCGCGTCGCTCAAGTCGAAGACAATATGCGGGTCGGGCCCGCTCGGCGTATAGACGCTGTCGGTTTGTGTAGCGTCATGCACGGACGGCGCATTGGCACTAAGTTCGCGCACCTGCATCATCCTGCCGGCAAGAGACCGCTGGGAACGGCCCCACGCCACGGGAATCATGCCCAGCTCCGATGTAGCGAAGGCCTTCTGGAATAATTCGATGGCTTGCGCGGTATGGGACGCGTCGGTGGTTTTTGGGTAGCCGACGATGAACCCGTCCTGCAACTGCGGCGTGTACGTGTCCAGCACATAGCGGTAAAGCAGGGGATCGCGCAACGCCAGCCCGCCGCCGTCATGAATAATGTTATTGCCCTCCAGCAACGCGATTTTGGGAGGGTTCTTCGCCAGTTCCGCCACGGCCCGTTTTTGCTGCGGCAGCGGGACCATGTTGTAGGGCGCGGGCACGGCCAGCAGCGGTTTTCGGTTCAAATAAAAGTATTGGGCATTGCGCGAGGTCAGGTCGAGGTACGAATCGGCGGGCGCCAGCCGCGCGCTCAGCAAGCTATTGAGCCGTTGCAACCTGTCCCAATGGTCGTCCTGGACGTAGGCATTGCTTATATTGGGCAGCCCGGCGGCGGCCCCGTCTCTTAACGGCGGCGTGCCAATCGTCGGGGCGGCGACGGCTTGCAGGACGGCTACCGACGGGCTCGACAAGTTGAGCGCGGCGGCCGCGCAGGTGACCGCCAGCGGCAGGAGAATGCGGTTTCTTGCTTCCAGCAACCACCATGCGGTGATGGGAATCAGCACGGCCCAGCCGAAGATGGCGGCCAAGCCGGGGCGCGATATGCCAGCGGGATCGATGCGTCCCATGGAATAAGGGATTAGCGACAGGCTGAACAGCAACGCCACCAGCGCCGGCCAGAATAGGCGCTTGTTGTGCAAGCCGGTTGTCAGGCTGGCGTAGACCACAGCAAGGCAGACGAGGGCTGCGGCCACCCACGACATGCGAACAAGTTCAAGCACCAGGCCGGACGGCGGGACGCTGTTCCAGCTAAGCGCCCAGGCCACGCCGTAGGCGACCTGGTTGATGGATCCGTTTTCTGCGACATAGCGCACGGCGCCGAACAGCATCTGTCCCAGGGGCGTGACCGCGGCCAGCACGGCAAGGGCCAGCAATGCGCCCATGATGCCCTTCCATTTGCGTTCGCCGGCTTCCCTTACTAGCCGCCATGCCATGTAGGCCGCCATCGGCGCCGATGCCGCTACCAGCAGCAGCCCTTGCGGCGGCACGCCAAGCAGCACGACCGGCACCGACAGTATCCATATCGTCAGCCAGTTTGCCGGGCGTGCGCGCAGCCGGGGGTGGAACCATAGGCAGAGAAAGCAGGTGAGGAACGGCCAGGCAAGCCGTCCGCCGGTAAAGTAGGTGGAAACGAAGGCCAGCCCCAGGCTGCCGGAAAAATGGTAGACGGACAGGAATGCCGCCAGCGCCACCAGCGCAAAGGCAAGCCGTCCGGCGTCGCCCACGCTCGCGGCGGTCCCGTCGTAGAAAAGATGGGAAAGAAAGCCGGGCAAGTCGTCGTCGACCAGGCCGTGCGCCGGCAGGTAGTCCAGGTAGGGAATGGCGCCTTGCAAGTACGACCACCAGCCAAGCAAGCTTTCCCCGAAATGATAGTCGTCGGGGCTGATGTGGGGGGCGCCGGTGTGGCCCACGCGCAGTGCAACCAGCAGGGCGAACAAGGCTATCGGCGACAAGAGCCGCGTCCAGTCCTGGCTGGCGCCGGAATGGCGGCGGTAGCGGCGCCATACGTCGACGACGCCCCATATCGCCATCGCGACCACCAAGACCTTTAACCAGATGGTCGTGTCGTACTTGATCAGGACGCCGTCGGGCGGGAGCAGGCGCGCGGGGTAAAGGGTAAGAAAGAAAACCGGCAGGCCGGCCTGCGCGGCGAGCAGAACGTCCGGCAGGCGCCGGCGCAGGGCCTGCGGATGCAGCACCGCAAAAGCCATGGTGGCAAGTACACCGATGGCAAGCAAGATATACGCGGCGCGCATGTAGCTTCGCAGCGGCAGGGCGCCGAACCAGGCGAGCGGTGCGCGCCCCAACGCCAGGGCCAGCTCGATCGGGACAAGGGCGATCAGGAAGGCGCCAACGAAACCCGCGCCAATAATGCCTGGGCCTAGCGGTTCTGCCCGACGCGCATTAGCCGCGCAGGCCAGCGATACGGCGACGATGCCTATGCCCGACACCGTAAAGAGCTTGCCGTCCAGGCCTTGGCCCAGCACCAGGTGGAAGGTCGCGGCGCATGCCGGAAGCGACCACCAGATGAGTTGTTCGGCAAACTGGCCGGCATGGGCTTCGCCGTGGCTTTTCGCCTGCTTCTTCAGCAACAGCAGGAGCAGCAAGGACGTGCCGGACAGCACGGCGATGAAGACGGGTGCCGCCAACAGGTCTTGCAATTTGGTGGATGCCGCCCAGGTGATGCTGCCAACGATGAAGTCGGGGTACATGGGGGCGACGTTGAGCTTGAGGGTAGCCAACAGCCCGACGCCGGCCATGACGCACGCGGCGACGGCGGCCGCGATTTTTTCCGTTGCACTGAGCTGATTGAACATGGCTCCACTCGTTCGATTCAAGGGTTGTACTTGCCCGAACATGCCTGGAAAAGCACATTCAGCACCGCCAGGTTGCCCTTGACGCTGCTGATCTTGGTGGGCACTTCTCCCTTGGGATAGCGCCTGACAGTGGGCAGTTCCATGCAGTGGTAGCCCAGGCGGGGGGCGCGGTACGACAGGTAGGCCAGCAATTCGTAGGTCTGGAAGACGTCGCGAAAGGGCGCAATGCGCGGGTCCAGGAGCAGGCGCCGGCTGTATGCCCGGAAGCCTTGCGTGGTGTCGGTCCACGGGAAGCCTGAACAGCGGCTAAGCATGGGGGCGTGGATGAGGCGAATGGCCATGTCGCGCGAGCGTGGCGTGTTTTCCGCTATGCCGCCGGCAATGAAGCGCGACGCCTGGACGAAGTCGACGCCGTCCTGCAGGGCGCGTATGAAGCGCGGGATGGCGTCCGGATCGTCCTTGTCGTTGCCGTCTATGGTGACGATGCCTTCATAGCCGTGGTCCAGGGCAAAGGCATAGGCGCAGCGCAACTGGGCGCTTAGCTTGCCCGGCCCCGTCTTGCGCAGCAGCCCGCGCACGCCCAAGGCCTGCAAGGCGGCGGCTTCCAGCGAGCCGTCGTTGCTGCCGCCGTCGACGATGATGACATCGGCGCCGGCCGCGATGTCGAGCGCCGCCATGCGCGTCAGCAGCCGCCGTATGCGCTCGCCCTCGTTGATGACGGGAATCACGACACAATAGGCGTGCTGGCGCTCCCGCCAGAATACGGTGTCAAAGGCAGGCACCTGCCAATGCTGGCGTTGCGTGGGCGGCAAGTCGGTGGCGTCGATTCGTGTCATTGGTTCGCGCCTTTCATGCCACGCGCGCGCTGATCAGCGCCACGCCGACGATCACCAGCGCGATGCCCAGCCACGTGGTCCAGGGGAAGGGTTCGCGGAAGATGGCGACCGACAGGACCGCTACGGTGGCGATGGCCCCCGACGTCAGTACCGGATGGGCGACGTTGAGCGGCAGGCGCACAAGTGCTGCGGCATATAGAAGGAAAGCGGCGCCGTACAAGGCAAGGCCCAGCCAGAACGGCCAGTTGGTGATGGCGGCGCCGGGGTCGGTGGCCGAGGGGAAGCGGCGCGGCGGCATCATGGCGATCTTTACCAGGACGCTGGCTGACGCGTTGGCGGCAATGCCAAGGATAAGAATGATCCACTTCATGGCGCGCCTTCCGTCGCGGGGGACGTGGTGGTTTGCCGGTAATGGCGGATGGCCGCATCGATGGCCCGCTCGATTCCGGCCAACGGCGGCTCCGTCTTGCAGGCCACCATTTCTATCGTCACGACATGATCGGGCAGATAGTGGCGCACCAACTCCCCGAAGGCCGCGTGGCCAACCGATAGTCCCTGGCTGTCCTCCCAGTCGCCCAGCGGAATCAGGTCGGGTTCGCTGGCATGGATATGGCCGATCAGGCCGGCATCATCGCGCAGCAGGGGCAAGGGGTCTTCCTGGTTGATGATGTAGGCCCCGGTGTCGAACTGCATCCGGATGGCGGGGTGGTTGATGTGCTTGACGACGTTGGCGGTATCTTCGCCGGTGGTCATGAAATTGGCGCCGTAGCGGGTGGGATTGGGCTCCAGGCAGACGATGACGCCGTGTTGCGCGGCCATGTCGCCCAGGCGCCGGAAGAACGGGACGGCTTGCGCCAGGGCCGCGGCGTCGTCCAGGCCGTTGCGATCGCGGTTCTTGGGCGATCCGAAGACCAGCCGGGTGGCGCCCAGGCCGGCCCCGATGCGGCACACCGCGTCCAGGTGCGACAGCATGGCATCGCGCACGTCCCGCGGTCCGAACAGATTCAGGCCGCTGGTCCCGAACAACAATGCCTGCATGCCGGTGATCGCAATGCCGCGATCAGCCCACCATTGCCGGACGCGGGCCATCTCGTCGCGGTGCGCTTCCGCGGGTTGCGGAAAGTATTTCCCGGGAGCGACGTCGATCGCGGCGATGCCCTTGGCTTGCAAAAGCTCGGCGACCGCCTCGTCCTGGGCGATGTCCCAGGCAATATTCGAAATGGCCAGCTTCATGCGCTCACCTTGGCGGTGTCGGCCTGCGCGCCTTTGGCGGTGTCGGGGCGGCGGCGCGCTTCCGATTGCGCGTAGGCGCGTATGGCAAGCAAGGCTTCGCGCCGGCTGTACTGATAGGGTCCCGTGGCGCCGAACAGTTCCGCGTGGCGCGATCGCATGTCGTAGCTGGCGGGCGGACCGGGCAGGACGTTATCGAAGCTCATGCCGAAGCCTTGCTGCGCGACGTCGGCCACGCGTATGGGCTCGGCCGTCAGGTGTACCAGGCTCAGGCCGGCTTTCAGTGCCGTCTGGATGTCGTGCCAGAGGTTGACCATGGGATAGAACTGGAACACGCCGCGGCTGTCGATGGCCGATACGTTGTTCTCGTGGAGGAAATCGTAGACGGCGTTCTTACGCAGCCCCGGCCCCACTAGCCCGGGCAGGCGCACGACAAGGTGATGGGCGAAATGGTTCTCAACGAATTTTTCCAGCATGCGGCGGTGCAAGCCGTAGGCGTGCAGGCCGGATTCCTCCACGGGGGTGTCTTCGTCGACCTGGATGGGGTTCTTGAAAACATCGACAGTGCTGATCAGGACGAATGTCTGGCATTGCATATTTACAAGATGCCCGATCAGGCCCTCGATGGTTTGCCGGTCGGCATCGGGATCGCGGTTGGCTATCCATTTCTGGGCGGGGGCGGCCGCGCAAACGACAGTGTTGAAGGTCTTGCCGTCCACCTCGTCGATATTGCTGGACCGGTATAAAGCGTTGAACTGCGCTTGCTTGCGCAAGGTGCTGCCGACAAATCCCGAATATCCTATCAGTGCGTCAGTCATGCCTGGTCCCCTTGGCCCAGCGCCGCCGGCGCCGGTGTTGTTGCGAAGTCCTCGGCATCCAGCTTTTCCAGGACATCGTAGATGTTATCGATCTTCCCGCCCAGTATGGAATAGCAGCCGGGCAGGGACGCGTGCTTCTCGAACAGAATGGGCCGCCCGTCGTCGGCCTCGTTCTTTATCAAGACTGTCTTTACTTCAAACAGCGAATCCACGTAGCTTGCCTGGCGTACGGCGGGTACGTAGCGGGCCACGTCCCTCACCATGCGTTCGACGTGGGTGGCGCGGCCATAGTTGCGCAACTTCTCGTAGGGGTCGGCGCCGCAGTGATCGTCCCAGTGCAAATGGGGCGTGTAACGGACGTGGGACAGCGTGTGCAAGCCACGCGCTGGAAAAGGCATCATGGAGAAGAACGGGCCATCCATGACGGTGATGCCAATGTCGCGCAGTGCGGGCGGCACCCGCATGAGTGCCATTTCGGTGACTTCATGCTTCAGCGCGGTGCGTGTTCCAGGAAAGTCGCCGCCAAGCTGGTTCAGTCCGCTATACGTGCAGTTGAAAACATAGCGGGAGCTGACCTGCTCGTCGGACCCGCGCGCTGTCTGGATGCGAACGCGCAGGGTGTCTCCGACGCCATTGACGATGCCGGTTGCCCGGGTTTCTGGCACGACGCGCACGCCGCAACGCTGAAGTTCGGTTCGCGCCCAAGTGGCCAGGCGCGTCGAATCGAAGGCGTACTCCTCCACGAGGAATAGCGCTTCGATGAGCCTGGGCTCGAACAGGCGGCGTAGCGCTGGCTCGACGGGACGCAGGCTTGCGCCGATGTCGAGGCAGAAACGCTCGAACTGGCGGGCGGTCACCTTGGAGTTATGCCTGGCAATGGCATAGAGTTTAGTGAAGTCCCGCATGACGGCGTCCGGCCAGTCGCGAACGAAGCGCGGCAGGTTGATGCGGCTGCGATACGCCGTGGTGAAGCTGCGAGGATAGTGGTAGCCATTATGGACGCGCGCCTGGTTGTTGTACGAAGCCCGCGACAACAGAGTGGCTTCCCGCTCGAACAGGGTCACGCGCGGCAGGCCGCGGTCGCGCGCGAGGTAGATGGCGATGGCCGCGCCATAGAAGCCGCCGCCTATGACGACGGCATCCTGGTCGGTGGGCGTGCCGTGCATCAGTCGTCGTCCGGGTAGGCGAGGCTGGCTAGCTCGTCGGCGGCCCGAGGCGCGGCAACCTCTTCGACGTTCAGCTTTTCGCGGCGCGTAATGCGGGCGCTGGTGAATTCCTGGGCCACGTGGTAGGGCGGGCCTTCATTTGACAGGCTGGCCATTTGAAGTATGTACTCGCCCAGGACAAGCAAGACCAGGGAAATCAGGAAGAACATCCCCGACTGTTGCAGGGACATGCTGATCCAGCCGGGCGCGATGTCGTCCTTGAACATGCCGACGACCACGACGTATAGCGAATAGACCAGGTTGGCCACGGCGCCGAAGAGCGAAAGCCAGGTGACGAGCCGCATGGGCGCGCGCGTCGTGGAAACCAGCAGGCGCATGCCCCGGTCTATGCTCTCGGACAGGTTCTTGCGATGGGTCAGGCGCGGCGGCGAGCTATAGCTGAGGTTGGCGCGGGTGAACCCGCCGGTGGCCGGCAGGTGGCGATAAATCATGGCCGGCGATGGATGCTGCAAGATGAAATTGATGACGCGCTTGCTTACGACGCGATACTGCGGGGCCTCCTTGGCCAGGTGTATCCCATTGAACCGCTTGTACAAGGCGTTGAAGACCGCGAAGGCGCAGCGGTACCCCAGGCTCTGGCTGGGCGTCTGGTCGTTGGTGGCGAAGACCACATCGGCGCCTTGGACGGCATGGCTGAGCATTTGCGGCAGGAAATCGATATCGTCAAGAAGCGGATCGATCGCGACCACGAAGTCCCCCAGCGCGTTCTCCAGGCCGGCCCAGGCGGCGGCGTCATAACCGACTTCCTTGGTCAGCGCATATACCTGCACATTCGGCAGGCCGCCTTCTTCTGTCAGGCGTTTTAGTTCGGCAACGCTGTCGTCGTCCGAGGCATTGTCGACCACGATCAATTCGTAGTCGCTGACCAGGTTCGAGAGCTTTTCGCCAGCGCCTTCCAGCAACTGCCGGATGTGGGGCGATAGGTTGCGGGTTACGAAAACGACAGACAGAAAGACGGGAAAAAATTCCATGGCATGTCCTCCGTGTCAGGAAACATAGTCGGACAGGGTGATTTCGTGATTGCGCGAGCTGCCCCACGCGTCGAAGTTTTTTACGCAGCCCAGCAGCGGCCGCCGGCGCCAGTCCGCATCCGTCACCAGGTCGATGAGCGGCGCGGCCGCCTGCACTGGACCTAGCGATATGCCCAGGCGCCGCCGCAAGGGATAGAAGTGGCGGGCGAAAGCCGCGATGCCGGCATTGATCTCTTGCGCGATAGGTGACAGATGGCCGGTGGCGCCGCGACCCGGGTCCTCGATGGCCACAATGCGGTCCTGCCTGGCTTCCAGGCCAATGATGGACGGATGCGGCGCGGAAAAGAACAGCTCGACGACGGCGCGATTGGCGTAAATCGCCGCCATGGTCGGGCTGGACGTGTTGCCGATGTTGACCATGGCCTGCATGCGTTGGCGCTCTTGACGCCGTGCGCGTTCGGGCGTGTCCGCCAGGCAAAAGTAATAGCCGTAGATGTCCAGGTCGATGAGAGGCCGCGCGGCGAGCTCGAAGGCTTCTTGCGATGTGCCGTTCCAGCCCACGTCCACCAGTGCCACTTTGCTGCCGCCACGCAGGCCCGTCTGCTTCAGGTATTGGTATAGCGCGGCGCGGTTGCGGCGGCATACCTTCAGGATCTCGTGCCGGTACGCGTGCAGGAAGTCGGCTATTTTGTCTTGCAGCGCCGCGCGAATTACTACGCCTTTGCCCAGGCCCAGTTGTTCCATGACGCCATCGTCGGGGGCGGGTACGCCGATGCGTTCCAGAAGTTCGCACGTAGCTAGGCCATCGCTGCCAGACAAAAGGAAGGGAATGAAATCGTTGAAATTGGCTTCTGTCATGGCCGCCAGCGTGAAGGCCGTGCGCGACCCCAAAAAATAACAGCTGGGCGGAAGGTGGCTGCCCTCGAGGGTGACCGCCAATTGTTCCAGCGCATAGCCGTCGCGCGACAGGAACAAAATCATGTCGACTCCGTCCTGGATGGCTTGTTCTTCTATCCAGTGCACGAAGCCCACGGCCGCCGGCCCGCCGTAAAGAAATCCAAGTTCGGTATAGGAGCCCGCCGGGATGTCGCGCGCGCGCGTATTGAGCAGGCCGACGGCGAGCGACGACATCAACCGGCCAGGACGCGCGCTGTCGGCGCCGCGCGTTTCCGGCAAATAATGGTAGGCCGCCAGGCCTTGTTCGCGGGCGCGGGTGACATCGGACACGAGGTTGTCGCCCACATGCAGTATGGCGGCCGGGGCAACGCCAAGGTCCTGGACGACCAGGGTGAAGAGTTCGCCGGCATCCCGCTTCGTGGCATTGCGTTCGCATGAGATGTAAATGGGTACATCGCGCAGGCCGTGCGGCTCCAGCGCATCGGCAAAGAACTGCGCCGGCAGATACATGTCCGAGGCAATGACCACCGGTTTGCCCGATGCGACTACGCGGCGCAGGAGATCGAACATGGGCGGGTTGGGTTCGACCAGTTCCAGTTCAAGATCGTATTCGGCCTGCATGAGCACGTGGGAGGCGATGCCGGTATCGTCCATGCAATGGTAAATGTCGGCCAGCGTGATTTCCTTGCGCCCGGCGTGGCGCATGCGCTCGAACGCCTTCACCTGCGCGGCGTGGCGGCGCGGCCTGAAGTCCGTAATACCGAACATCAGGCCAAGAATGTCGAAGGCGTCCTCGGGGTCGGCGATGGGCCGCAGCACCAGCGTGTCGAAAAAATCGAAGGACACCGCGGCGGCGCCGGCAATCAGTATCTCGAGTTCGTCCATGGCGCTCATCCCGTTGGCAGTTCGAAGTTGACCCCGTTCGGATGCAGGTTCGGGTTATGAAAAGGATCCGTCTGGAAAAAGCGCGGATGCATGTCGTACAACTGCTTCAGTTCGCGCTCCAGGCGTTCCTGCTTGGCGGCATCCATGGCGTCCAGGCCGCGGCTGACCGACTCATGGTGTATGAGCTGCACCGCCTGGCAGACAACGTTGTACAGGCCGGCCTCTACCGCCCGCATGCAAAGGTCGACATCGTTGTAAGCGATAGGCAGGCTGGTGTTGAACAGGCCCAGGGTATGGAATTTCCGCGCCTCTATCATCAGGCAGGCGCCCGTGACGGCGATCCAGTCGTATTCCAGCAGATTGCGCATGAAGTAGGCTGGGGCGTAGCTTTCGTGGCGCAGCAAGGCGTGTTGCGGCCCCCGGGCAAGGTTCAGCACGCCGGCATGCTGGATCTGCGTGCCGCCGGGGTATAAAAGCTTGGCGCCCACCGCGCCGATATGCGGCAGCTGCGCATAACCGCCCATGCGTTCCAGCCAATCGCGCGACACGACTTCGGTGTCGTCGTTCAGGAATAGCAGAAGTTCGCCCTTGGCCTGCGCCGCGCCCATGTTGTTGAGCTCGGAAAAATTGAAGGGGGCATCGTGGCGTATGACCTGTACGTCCGGCGCGGACCGTAGGCGTTCCAGGTAGCCCAGCGTGCCGGGATCCGCCGACCCGTTGTCCAGCACGATGATCTCGTAGTGCCTATACACGCTTTTTGCTTCGATGGAGTCGATGCAGCGCCGCAGGACCGGGCCGTTGTCGCGCGTGGGAATAATGATGGACACCAGTGGCGCGCCCCGCAGGTGGTAGTTCACGCGGAAATAGCCGGGCACTTCGATGACGGGTTCGACGCTGCCCGACAGGCCGCGGCGGCGCAAGGCGTCCTCGCGCACACGGCGCGAGGCGTCCAGCACGTAAGGCTTCGCGCCTATGTCCGATGCCACCGAGGCATCCAGGATGCGCCAGTGGTATAGCACCTTGGGTATGTGGGCGATACGCGTGGTCTGTTCCGTGGCCCGCAGGATAAGATCCCAGTCCTGGCAGCCGTCGAATTCGGGGCGCAGGCCGCCCAGGCGCTCGATCAGGCGGCGGCGCAGGCACGACACGTGGCAGGTGAACATGGTGCTCATCATGGCGTCGGGCGACCAATCCGGTTTGAAATGCGGTTGCGTGTAGTCGCCGCTTTCGGTCAGCTTGTCTTCGTCGCTGTAGATGTAGTCGGGATCGTCGCGGTCCACGCACAATGCCAGCTCGTAAAGGCAGTCCGGCGTCAGTTCGTCGTCGTGGTCCAAAAATACGACATAGTCGCCGCGCGCCACACTGAGCGCGGCATTGGTGGCGCCCGCGATGCCCTGGTTGGTTTCCAGGTGCAGGACGGTCACACGGCGGTCCGCGATGCCGTCCAGCGCCGCTTTGGTGGCGGCCGACGGGCTCGCATCGTCGGCGAGTATTAGCTCCCATTCCGGGTACCACTGGGCGCGCACCGATTCCACGGCCTTGGCCAGGAGCTCTGGCGGTGTGTTGTAGATGGGCACGACGATCGAGAACAGCGGCGGGGCGCCCAATTGGGCAATGCGCCGCTCCAGGTCGGCCGGACGCTGCGGCGGGATGTAGGTGTACACGGCCGGCCCATTGTCCAGCCGGTATTTTCCTTGCGCGTCCCGGCCAAGGCTGGCCGTCGGTTTGTATAAGGCCTCTTCGGCGGCGGGCTGGCCCTCGTCGCCGGCGCGGCGCGTGGCGGCCATTCGCTGTTGTTGCTGGATCCTGGCCTTGATGCCCGGCAGCCCTTCGCGTCGCCAGATTTGCATGGCCTTGCGCATGACGGCCGCGACGCCGCCGGCGCGTTGTGCCGCGGCGGGCGCGACGCGCAGTATCCGGTGCGCGCGCTTGTATTGGTCGGCCGTCCAGCGCAGCGGCGCGGTTGCCTTCCAAGCGGTCGATTGCCTTAGCGCCTGGATTTCAAGGGCTTGGGTGTGAACCTGCGCATCGCGCTGGGCGGCAACGTGGCGCAGGCTTGCAATGGATGCCTCCTGGGCCTGCAGCCGCGCGTCTCTTGCCGTCGCCGCATGGCGCAGCGCGGCGATGTCTTCATGGCATTCGGCGAGTTCCGCGGTCAGTTTGGCGATATGGGCGGTCAGCCGGGAAACATCGGCTTCAAGACTGGCCGCATGTGTATTCTTTTCCAGCAGGGTCTGGTGCAGCCCCTTGCATTCGCCGTTCAGTTCGGCCAGCGTTTGCTTGAAGCCCGCAATCATGGCGTCCAGGTTGCCGATGTGTACGTCTTTGTCGTGCATGGCCTGCTTGAAATACGCGTCTTGCGTAGGCAATGGCTCCGGCAGGCGCATCGGCAGGGGCTCGTCGGGATGCCATTCGCGCAGCTCGCTGGCCGGGCGTCCGGTAACCGCCTGTTGAATCCATGCTTCGCGGGCGATGTAGCGCTCGAAGTCGTCATTGGTCAAGCGATGGCCGGCATCGGCGAGTACTGTGCGTATGAATTCCCGGCGGCTCAGCTCGGTAAGCGGGGTGCTGTGCGCATAGCGCTGTACGGATGCCATGGACAACAGTAGCGAACGGAACAGCAGGTGGCCAAGCTCTACGCCGCCTTCCAGCGACCATTCGTTGTCGATCGCGGCGGGCAAGCCGTCGTGCTGGATGACGATATTCTGTGGGCTGTAGTCGAAACAATACGCCGGCAAAAGGCAGGCAGAATCGGTCCAGTCCCTGGTGCTTGGATCGTCGGCAAGCAACTGCTCCAGCATGCCGATATAGCGCCGGATGAAGGCGCTCACATCGGCCAGTTGCCATCCGCTGCGCGTGACGATGTCGACGAACTCGCGCGACAAGGTATGGCCGGGAATGTAGGCGGCGGTGGCGGGGCAATGAAAGCTCAGGGCGGGCCGGTTGTCGCCTTGCGCATTGCCTTGCCCGTCTTGCGGGTCTTCTTGGCTTGCGGCATTTGAGTCGGCAGGTGCGAGCAGGCGGTAATGAACGAGCACCTCCACCTTGGCGTCCGTCCCGGTGGACGGCATGAATTGCGTTTCCTTGCAGTACTGCCGCAATCGGTTGGTGCTGTAATGCAGGGCAAGCGGCGGTTCGTGTGCGGGCGGGGGGCCGGCGCGCACCAGGAATGAGTTTGCCAGATCCAGCCCCAGACGGTTCTTGAAGACCTCCGGCCAGGCGTTTTCCAGCGTAAACGTTGTCTGCCGCGGCAATTGCGGGTCGGAATGGGCGCTTTGCCAGGCGAATGCGCCGGCGTCGAAGTCGGCGTGCGCCATGCCGCTCTCGGTAAGAATCGAGGTCGGCAATTTGTAGTCGGGGAAGGGCGCGAGGAAGTCGCTGTGGTCGAAGCCCGCATCGCGCAGTAGCGCGGTCAGCGCCGCGCGGCCGAAGGTTTGCGGCTGGTTGACCGTATAGCGTCCTTCCACGCCATACATTGCCACGCCCAGGTGATCTTCGGGTGCGCCCGCAAAGTACTTCAGGCCGAGCTGGTTTTCAATGGCCAAGTACAGCTTGCCGTCGGGCTTTAGCAGTTCGCGCACGCGCCGCAGCAGGCTCAGGTGCGGCGCGTCGTCTTGCGTAAACAGGTTCGCATATTCCAGCACGCCTATCAGCGTGATGGCATCGAACCTTCGATCCATCTGAAATTCGTCGAAGGTTTCGCACACGACGGTGACGTTATCCAGGTCGCGCGTGCGCGAGCGGGTCATGGCCGCGCGGCGATGGCTGCCTTCCAGCGCCAGGACGTTTGCCCCGCATTCCCCAAGATAGCGCGTAATGGCGCCGCAGCCGGAGCCGATTTCCAGGATGTCGCCGCGCAATTCGTCCTGGAACGGACGCAAGATATTGGCACGCGTGCCCGACAAATGATAAAGCGACGGCCAGTCCTTGCATGACGCCCGCAGTTCCGCCGACAAAACACCCAGGTCCGATGCAGCGGCAATGGCGCTGGCCACTCGACGTTCGGGTTCGTCGCCATCGTTGTAGGCAATGCTCTGGTGCCCGCTGCGCTGCCAAACGCCGGTGTCGGCGTCCAGCGCATAGCCATGGTCGGTCAATGGGAACGTCATGCCGTGCTCCGGATGTTGCTGATGCGCAGGCCCAGGTCCGCGAGGCCGAAGAAATCGGCCGACGGGTCGGGCTGTATGCGCAGGTGGATGCAGTCGTAGCGGCGGTCCAGCGGGATGATTTCGTCGCCCTGGCGAGAGGCGATGCCCAACGAAATGAAATAATCGCCGCAGGCCAGCCGGCAGTCGAATTCAACTTCGGCGCAGACGCTGGAGTGGGCCTGGCCAGTGTTCTGGAAGTCGTTATTGCCTAGCAGTTCCGTGTTCGTCCCATAAACCGTGACCCCTTCCTTCGTCTTTATGGTGACGCCGAGTATGGGCCTGACAACCGTCGTCAGGAACCGCATGGACGCGGCCAGGCGCAGGCGCTCGCCGGACGCCACGGTATGGGGATAGGCCTGGTCCGCGGAGCCCAGGTAGTAATCCAGGAGCGACACGGTGCCGTTGCCCCATCGATATTCGTAAGGGTTGTAGCCCACGTGCGTAGAGAACAGGTCTTCCCGGGTGCTTAGCTGATACGGCGCCGCCGCCGGCGTCGCGGCACGCGATTGACCAGCCTTCTGCTCTTTGGGAAGCACGGTCTTTTCCTTGCCGAACAGCAAGTCCAGATAGCGGTTGACGACCTTGCGCGGTTCTCCTATGAGCAGTTGCTCGCCCTGATTCAACAGCATGGCGCGCGAGCAGTGCGTGACGATTTGCTCGCTGGAATGCGTGACCAGCAGGATGCTGGTGCCCTGGTCTTTCAGTTGGCGCAGGCGCTCGAAGCATTTGGCCTGGAACTTGGCGTCGCCCACCGACAAGGCCTCGTCCACGATCATGATGTCAGGCTGGATTTGCGCTTGCACCGCAAAGGCCAGGCGTATGGTCATGCCGCTGGAATAGGTCTTTACCGGCTGGTCAATGAAGTCGCCGATATCGGCGAACGCCACGATATCGTCGTAGCAGTCGTCGATCTCTTCCTTGGCCAGGCCCAGCAGCATGGCATTCATGTAAATATTTTCGCGGCCGGTGAACTCGGGATTGAATCCCGATCCCAATTCCAGCAGGGCCGCAATGCGTCCCGAGGTTTGTGCCGTCCCGCCGGTGGGGCTGAGCGTGCCGCATATCAACTGCAATAACGTCGACTTGCCGCTGCCATTGCGCCCGATAATGCCCACGGTTTCGCCGCGCTTCACCTCGAACGACACGTCGCGCAGCGCCCAGAATTCCCGGTAGTACCGGGTGGCGGGTCGGCCCAGCAGGCGTTGCACGCGCGGGTAGAGGGATTGCTTCAGCCGGTCATGCGGCTTGTTGTAGGTGTGGTAGCACTTGCTGAGCTTGTCTACCTTGATGGCCAGGTCAGATGACATCGGCAAACCCCTTGCGCGTTTTCTGAAACCACGCGAATCCCAGGAAGGCGACGAGCAGGGCTCCGGCCAGGTACACCGCAAACATTCCCCAATCGGGCCCGCGGCCCCAGAACATGACGTCGCGCGCCTGCTCGATGGCGGGCGTCAACGGGTTGAGCAGCATCAGGTGCCGATACTCGGGCGGCAGCGCGGTGGCGGGGTAGAAAATGGGCGAAAGAAACAGCAGGACGGTGGTGAGGATGCCGATGAACTGCGAGATGTCGCGCAAATACACGCCCAGCGACGCCAGCGCCCAGCTGAGTCCCATGGTGAAAAACACCAGCGGCAGCGCCACCAGCGGCAGCAGCAGGCTGCTGGGGTGCGGCGCGCCGAAGAAGACCAGGTACGCCGTCAGCCAGACGGCCAGGCTGACGAACGCGTGAAACAGCGTGGAGCCCAGCGCCACCCATGGCAGTATTTCCAGTGGGAATACCACCTTTTTCACATAGTTGACGTTCGCGAGGATAAGGGTGGGCGCCTTGTTCACGCATTCGGAAAAGACGTTGTAGACAATCAGGCCGGCAAACAGGATGAGGGCGAATTCGGTTCGAGAGTCGCTGGCGGTATTCCAGCGCGCCTTGAAAATAAAGCTGAAGACGAAGGTATAGACCGCCAGCATCAGCAGCGGATTGAAGAACGACCACAGGATGCCCATGAATGAGCCGCGATAACGCCCGATGACCTCGCGCTTGATCATGGCGGCGATCAATCGATGGTTGCGCCACAGGCTGGCAACCATTTCCCTGGGTGTGGCACGAAACTCCCGCATCAGGGATACGTCTCGGCGTCGGCAAGCAGAGGGGCGCTCTGGTCCTTCGGCGACAACAGCGGCTGGCTTGATCGCGGCCACGCAATGCCAATGGCGGGGTCGTTCCAGCGTATGCCGCGCTCGGCTTCCGGGTGGTAGTAGTCGGTGGCCTTATAGACGAACTCGGCGTCGTCGGACAACACCAGGAAGCCATGGGCGAAGCCCGCGGGTATCCACAACTGCTTCTTGTTTTCCGCGCTTAGCGTTTCGCCGACCCATTGTCCGAAGGTGGGCGAGCTGCGGCGCAGGTCGACGGCCACATCGAAGACTTCGCCGGCCACCGCGCGCACCAGTTTGCCCTGGGCGTGGGCAAGCTGATAATGCAGGCCGCGCAACACGTTGCGGGTCGAACGCGAGTGGTTGTCCTGCACGAAGTCGACCTGTTGGCCGATGGCTTCTTCAAAGTGCGCGTGGTTGTAGCTTTCGAAGAAGCTGCCGCGCTGGTCGCCGAATACGCGGGGCTCCAACAGGAAGACATCGGGAATGGCTAAAGGCGTTGCTTTCATCAGAACACCTTGTCGTCCAGCATGCGATGCAAATATTGGCCGTAGCTATTCTTGGTCAATGCCTGCGCCAGCTTTTCGAGTTGCCCGGCGTCTATCCACTTGTTGCGGTAGGCGATCTCTTCCGGGCACGATACCCGCAGTCCCTGCCGATTCTCCAGGGTCGAGATGAACTGCCCAGCCTCCAGCAGCGACTCGTGCGTGCCCGCGTCGAACCATGCGTAGCCGCGCCCCATGATTTCCACATGAAGCTTGCCCTGTTCCATGTAGATGGAATTCAAGTCGGTGATTTCCAGCTCGCCGCGTTTGGACGGCTTGAGGCTCTTGGCCATGTCGACCACCTGCTGGTCGTAGAAGTACAGGCCGGTGACGGCGTAGCTTGATTTTGGCTTCTTGGGCTTTTCTTCAAGGGAAATGGCCTTGCCAGCCTCGTCGAACTCAACGACGCCGTAGCGTTCCGGATCCTGTACGTGGTAGGCGAACACGCTGGCGCCCTGCGCGCGCCGCATGGCGTGGCGCAGCTGCAAGTGGAAATTGTGGCCGTAGAAAATGTTGTCGCCAAGGACGAGGGCGCTATGGTTGTTGCCGATGAATGTTTCGCCGATCAGGAATGCCTGGGCCAGGCCGTCGGGGCTGGCTTGCACCGCATAGTGCAGGTTGATGCCCCATTGACTGCCATCGCCGAGCAATTGCTCGAAGCGTGGGGTGTCCTGCTCGGTGGAAATAACCAGTATGTCGCGTATGCCGGCCAGCATCAGTGTGCTGAGTGGGTAGTAAATCATGGGCTTGTCGTACACCGGAACCAGCTGTTTGCTGATTGCAAGCGTAGCGGGGTGAAGGCGGGTGCCGGAGCCGCCCGCCAGGATGATGCCTCTGCGCTTCATTGAAACTCCCGACACGTAGTGCCTGTGGGGCAATATTTATTTATGTATCGTCCTCGATCAGCCGGTCCACGACGGCGTCGACATCGACGCTCCAGTGCGGCATTCGGACGTTTAGTGCAGCACTTAGTGTGCCCGTGTCCAGCCGGGAATTCTTCGGCCTTTTAGCGGGCAATGGGTAGTTTTCCGTCGTAGTGGGTTTAATGTTTTCCAGTTGCAACTTAAGCGGGGCGATGCTCGCCCGGCCTTCGTCCATGCGTGCCAGCATGCGGCGCACCACGTGTGTCGCCAGCCCGTGCCAGCTTGTTTCCCCGGCTGCCGTCAGGTGGTAAATGCCGGCACGCAGCCTGCCCGCCGCCCACGCTGAAATCGCTTGCGCGGTAATGTCGGCGATATGCCGCGCCGAGGTCGGGGCGCCGATTTGATCGGTCACGATACTGACAGTGTCACGTTCCTTGGCCAGGCGGATCATCGTCTTGACGAAGTTGCCGCCGTGCACTGAATACACCCAGCTGGTGCGAAAAATAAGCGCCTGGCAGCCGCTGTCGATAATGGCTTGCTCGCCGGCGCGCTTGCTGCGGCCATAGACGCTTTGTGGGTGGGTTGTGTCGTCTTCCGTGTATGCCTGTTTTTTCAGGCCATCGAAGACGTAATCGGTGGAATAGTGCACGAGCAGCACGTTGTGCCGGCGCGCGTAGTCAGCCATCCAGCCCACGGCGGTCGCATTGACTTGCATGGCGGCGGCCTCGTCGCTTTCCGCCTTGTCGACTGCGGTATAAGCGGCAGCATTGATGATGATGTCCGGCGAGTGGTGCCGCAACGCTTGAGTCACGCTGGCTTGGTCGCCAAGGTCCGCTTCGTCGCGGCCCAGGGCGATGACTTCAGAAGTCGTTAATGCGCCTAATAATTCTTGACCAACTTGTCCGTTTTTTCCGAGCAGAAGGATTTTCATACGTTTACTTTATGCGGCACTGCGAGGGAGAGGTGTTAGGGTAGTGAATATTGCGTTACACGGCGTATTGCGTATTCAGCCAATCCTGGTGAGCGCCGCAGCGTACGTTAGCAACCAGTGGCTGGTTGTCTATATACCATTGCACCGTCTTGACAAGACCTGTTGCAAAGGTTTCCGCCGGTTGCCAGCCAAGCTCGTTGCGAATCTTTGATCCGTTCAGGGCATAGCGCCGGCGCGGATTGCTGGGATCGTTCATGAATGCGATCTGGCTGCGGTGTGTCTGGCGATCGGCGCGCGGCCGCAGTTGATCCAACACTTTACAAAGCGTGTTGACCACGTCGATATTGGTTTTTTCGTTGCCCGCGCTTACGTTGTACGCCTGACCGGGCTGGCCGCGCTCGAGCACGCGGCAGATGGCGCTGCAATGGTCTTTCACATACAGCCAGTCTCTAATCTGCAGCCCGTCGCCGTATAGTGGCAGCGGCTTGTCGGCAAGGGCGTTCAGTATGCACCGGGGAATGAGCTTGTCCGGAAAGTGATAAGGCCCGTAGTTGTTCGACGAATTCACCATCAGCACGGGCAACTGGTAGGTGCGGAAGTACGCCTGTGCCAGATGGTCGGATGTGGCCTTGCTAGCGGCATAGGGCGTGTCGGGCGAGTAGCCTTTCGTCTCGGGCGATGGGCTACCCCATTGCCCGCTGGAGCCATATACCTCGTCGGTCGATATCTGTAAAAACCGAAAGCTGTCCTTCGCCGCCGTTGGCAGTCGGCTCCAGTACAGGCGCGTGGCCTCGAGCAGGCGGAACACGCCGACGACATTTGTCTGGATGAAGTCTTCGGCATTGAAAATTGCTTGATTCGGCTGGCATTCGACGGCCAGGTTGATGATGGCGCGTGGCCGATATTGGGCAAGCAGGCGGCTGGTCAGCGCCATATCCGCAATATCGCCATGGATGTAGATGTGGCGGGCGTCCCGGCGCAAGCTGTGCAGGTTCTCCAGGTTGCCGGCGTACGTCAACTTGTCCAGGTTGATGACGGGTTCGTCGCAATTCGCCAGCCAGTCGAGCACGAAGTTCGACCCGACAAATCCGGCGCCGCCGGTAACTAAGATGCTCATGGCCGTGTCCGCCCCTGTGAACGTCGTGCAAGCCGCCGTTACGCCGGGGCCTGTAAGTATTTGAAATCGACCATCACAGTTTATTGAATACAGCGGCCAGCACCACCCCAAGATTGCCTAAGACAGTCTGCCTATATATTCCGGCCTGGGCCAAATAGGCTAATCGAGGGAGAAGGCCGCTGCGTCGCGCGCGGTCGTACAGGTCAAGCACCTTGCGGTTCTCCTCGGTCATCCTGTCCTTCAGTTGGCGCAAAGCAGTAATGTTCTGGTCGCTCCAACGATGGAATCGGCCTTCGAACAATTGGCGGATGCGGCTCCTCCGGGCGGCCCAGTTGGCGTTCATGCCGATCAGGTTGCCGCTGTGCTGCCTGTAGCGCAGGCTGGGGTAGGGATCGTAAATCACCATGCCGCCGCAGGCCGTGACGGCAAGATAAACCCACCAGTCATGAATGACGATGTCGGTGTCGGGATGCACCGACCGCAGCAGCCGGCACGCACTGTGGTTGAAGACCATGGTGTTTCCGCCGGCGATGTTCTGCATTAATGCGTTGGCAAATCCGGGAGGCTTGCGAAAACACTGCGACAGGCCCATGTCGAGATTATCAGCGTCGACATAGCGTGTGCGCGAGCAGTACAAGGCCGGATTGTCCTGGTGGTTCGGGTCCACATGGCGTTCCAGTTGAGCAATGGCGCGCTGGAGCTTGTCGGCTTCCCAGATATCGTCCTGGTCGGAGAAGGCGTAGTAGTCGGCCTCGATCCGGGAATTGTGCACGAGCGACATGAAGTTTTGCGTCGGGCCGCCACTGGGGCCGCGCATCAGGATCAGCTTATCCTCGCCCCACTGCTTTTGATAACTGCGCAATATGGCGTAGGTGTCGTCGTTCGAACCCGCGTCTGATGCCCAGACACGCCAGTTGACATGGGTCTGCGCAGCGAAGGAGTCGAGTTGTTCGGCAAGAAATTCCTCGCCCTGGTACGTGCAGAGCAGGATGGCTACATGGGGCGGCGGACGCTTTACAGCCGAGAGGTAGGCGGTCTTGTCGGGCACTGGTGGAGTCCTCTTTTGTGCTGCGGTCGATGCCCGTGGCCGGAATATGCAAGGCCTGCGCGTCCAACAGTATCGAACTTGCGCGAACCGGGCGGAATACGGCATCCGTCACCGGGCGCATTGCCTATTGTTGACCGTGGGACGGGCTTGCATGCTGCTCCATGTAACGACACGCGAGCGTTTCCCGGCAGGCATGACGTCTGCTGGCGCGCCTCTCTCACGCACTTGCCGGCCCACGCATGGTTTACCTGATTACCGCTTTCCTCGTTTCGTTGACCTTGACGGTCATGCTGGTGCGGTACAAGAATCTGCACAGTCGCTACACGGCTGACACCGACCTTGCCGGCGTCCAGAAGTATCACGTCAAGCCGGTGCCGCGGGTGGGCGGGGTGGCGTTGCTGATCGCGGTGTTGGCAAGCGCCGTGCCGGTAGCAGTACGCGAGCCCGGCATTCTTTTTCCCTTTCTATTGATATGGGCATGCGCGCTGCCGGCGTTCATGGGTGGGCTGCTCGAGGATTTGACGAAAAAGGCGTCGGTCCGGCTGCGATTCCTGTTTATTGGACTCTCCGGCGTTTTGGTCTACGCCGTGCTGGACGCTCGGCTGACACACCTGGATATCATAGGCCTGGACTGGCTGTTGCAATTTGCGGCCGTGTCTTTCATTGCCACGCTGGTGGCGGTGACAGGAGCCGCCAATGCCATCAACATCATCGACGGGTATCACGGCCTGGCGGCTGTCGTATCCGCTGTGATTTTTGCTGGTTTCGCCTACGTCTCTTTTTATCTGGGCGACCGGCTGCTGCTTGTGTTGTCGGTCAGCATGATAGGCGCCATCCTGGGCTTTCTTATATGGAACTACCCAAGCGGCCTGATCTTCCTGGGCGACGGCGGGGCGTACTTCATCGGCTACATGATAGGCGTGGTATCCATTCTTATGCTGGAGCGGCACGCCAATGTGTCGGCCTGGTTTCCGTTGCTGCTTTGTTTCTATCCGGTCTTCGAGACTTTGTTCTCGATTTACCGCAAGGCATTCCTCAGGGGGACGTCGCCCGCGGTGCCGGACCGCATTCACCTGCACATGCTCATCTATAAACGCGTGGTGCGCTGGGCGGATGCGGACTATAGGCGCGGGCGCACGCAACGCAACGCGTTGACCTCGCCCTATCTTTGGGTGCTGTCGTCGATGGCCGGCGCGCCGGCCATTCTGTTTTGGCAGAACGAGCCGGTGTTGATTGCCTTCACGGTACTGTTCGCCGTGACCTATGTCTGGCTGTACCGGGCGTTGGTGCGTTTCCGGGTGCCTAAGTGGATGATCGTAAAGAAAAGACAATAAATATATCCAATTACCACAAAATGTATCATAATCCGATACGTCACTGACGTGACATATTTATCCGATCGGAGAATACTATGATGATACGTAACGCATCGCAGTCGCCGCAGGAAGTATGTTGTGTGAGGTACGTCGTCCGTTTGCTGGCTGGCTTGTTGTCAATTCTGCTTGCCACGGTGGCGGTCGCGCAAACACCATGGATTTACAACGAGGCACAATGGGGTCCGCCCAATGTGCCTTTTGCTTTTTCGGGCGGCACGCTGTACACCGCCGGCAGCTTCACGTCGGACCGCTCGCTGGTGCTCGACACGCCTGGGCATATACATACGCAAGTCGATACCGACTTGCACTTGAGCGGCACCATTTCGGCGCCGGGCGCCACCATCTGGGGCCTGGAGAAAAGCGGCCTGGGCACGCTCACCTTGTCCGGCCACAACACGTATCGCGGAAATACCACCCTGCGCGAAGGCATGCTGCATGTGGCCGGCGCGCAGGCGCTGGGCGAGCCCTACCGCATGCTGGAGATCTATGAGGGGGCCGTCTTGAGCTATGCGCCGGGAGCGACCCTCTTCAACGCCGTCCAGTTATGGACGAGCGGGGGTCCGAATGCGCCTCCGCCCCTGCTTCCCGGCGAGCCGGTCTCGGCGGATCCCGCCCACGCTGTGGTCTTGCGGGTGGATGAGGGTGAAGCGCGGCAGGCGGGCATGCTGTTTTCCGAAGTCCCTGTCATCAAGAAAGGCGCGGGAACCTTGCGGTTCACGGGCATTGCCACGTTGCCATCGTTTGCCACCGTCGACCAGGGCGGTTTCGCGGTCGACGGCCATTTTTCGGGCTCGGTGCTCGTCAACGCCGCAGGACGGTTGGAGGGCAACGGCACCGTGCGTTCGGCCACTGTGCGGGCGGGCGGCACGCTGTCTCCTGGCGGCGGCGCAGGTACGCTGGGCACGTTTACCGTGGCTGATCGCCTCGAATTCAAGCCAGGCGCTGTCTTCCAGGTGGATGTGACGCCGTCGGGACTTTCCGACTACGTGCAGGTTGGCGGCAAGGCCTTGCTCGACGGCGCGATCCAGGCCCGCGCCGGGGCGGGCGACTGGCTACCCGGCACATCCTACCGCGTGTTATTTGCGGGCGCGGGCTTCGATGGCACGCGGTTCGCGTCGGTGGGCACGGACCTGGCCTTTCTTGAGCCGTCCCTGCGCTACGACGACCACAATGTTTATTTGCGGCTCGATCGCAATGGCGTGCCGCTGGACGACGTTGCCGAAACCCCGACGGAAGACGACGTCGCCGATGTCGTGGACCAGGACGAGGTGCCCGGCATAAAGGACGAAATTATTGTGATGGACGGCCCGCAGGCCCAGGAGGCGTTCAGGCAGCTGTCGGGCAGCTGGTTCGCGTCGTTGCGTTCCGGCCTGCTGGACGACAGCCGTTTCGTTCGCGAAGCCTTCTTCCGGCATGGCGCGGCGCACGGCCCGGCGCGCACATGGTCGCAGGGCTTTTATTCGTCGGGGCGCAGAGCCTCGTGGGATGGAACGCCGGGCGACACGCGCGAGCTTGGCGGCTTCGTCGCGGGCGCCGATCGGCCGGTCAACGCGTTCTGGCGAGCGGGCGGTTTTGTGGGGGCGCAAGACAGCGACAGGCGCCGTGCAAAAGGGCTGGCCAACGGATCCATTTCGAGCCTGCATGCCGGCGCCGGCCTGTCGGGGCGCCTGGACATAGGCGATGTGGCCATGGGCGTTTCTTATGCGTGGCATGCCATCCGCAGTCATCGCAAGATTGCCGTGGCCGGCCTGCGCGATATGCTGGACAGCAACTATCGGGGCCGCACGCTGCAAGTCTTCAGCGAGCTCGCCGCACCCTTGCGCCGGCTGAGCGACGCATTCACCATCCAGCCGTTCGGCCGCGCGGCGCTGGTGTGGACGCATACCGATGGCGTTGTCGAGCGGGGCGGACCCGCCGCCTTGCGCGTGTTGCCCCAGCGGCAATCGATTCTGGCGGCTAGCGCCGGGCTTCGGGCGTCGGGTGAGGCCGAAACGCCCGCGGGGGTGGCGCAATGGCGCACCGAGCTGGCGTGGCACCATGCCGGCGGCGATGTGCGCGCCTTCAGCAGCCAGCATTTTCGGGACAGCGGCCGGCAAACCGTCTTTACGTCGGAAGGTTTGCCGGCCGCAAGGCGGGCGTGGTCGCTGCAGGTGGGCGCCGACGTCGACCTGGCCCGGAATATGCGCGCGGGCGTGGCCTATGCGGGCCACTTCGGGAAAGGAGCAGCCGACCACGGCGCCCGGCTGGACCTGAACTGGGTGTTTTAAATCGTGTCGGCGTACAAGTCGTATTCGTCGGAATCGTTGATGCGGACCCGGACCATGTCGCCTGGCTTGAGTACGCTGTCGGTCGTGACGAATACGTTGCCGTCGATCTCCGGGGCATCGGCGCTGGACCGGCCGATGGCACCGTCTTCTTCAACGGTATCGATCAAGACGTCCATCTCGCGGCCCACTTTTTTGGCCAGCCGCGAGGTGGAGATGGCTTGCTGGTGCGCCATGAAGCGGTCCCAGCGGTCTTGCTTGATTTCGTCGGGGACGTGGTCGGGCAATTCATTCGCCCTGGCGCCCTGTACCGGCGAATACTGGAAGCAGCCCACGCGGTCGAGCTGGGCTTCGGACATCCAGTCGAGCAGGTATTGGAAGTCCTCTTCCGTTTCGCCGGGAAAGCCGACGATGAACGTCGAGCGCAGGGTAAGGTCGGGACAGGCCTCGCGCCAGCGCTTGATGCGCGCCATCGTGCGGTCTTCGAAGGCCGGCCGTTTCATGGCTTTCAGGATTTTTGGGCTGGCATGCTGGAAGGGAATGTCCAGGTAGGGCAGGATCTTGCCCTCGGCCATAAGAGGAATGACTTCGTCTACATGCGGGTAGGGGTAGACGTAGTGCAGCCGGGTCCATACGCCGAATTCGGCCAGCGCGGCGCTAAGCTGCGTCATATGGGTCTTGATGGGCCGGCCGTTCCAGAAACCGCTGCGGAACTTGACATCGACGCCGTAGGCGCTGGTGTCTTGCGAAATAACCAGCAATTCCTTCACGCCCGCTTTGACCAGGCGCTCGGCTTCGCCCATGACGTCGCCGATAGGGCGGCTGACCAGGTCACCGCGCATGGACGGAATAATACAGAAGCTGCAACGGTGGTTGCAGCCTTCGGATATCTTCAAATAGGCGTAATGCCGGGGCGTGAGCTTGATGCCTTGGGGCGGCACCAGGTCGATGTAGGGGTCGTGGCTTAGGTTGGGCGGTGCCGCGTCGTGGACGGCGCGCACCACTTGTTCGTACTGCTGCGGGCCCGTCACGGCCAGGACGGCCGGATGCATTTCACGGATTAGCGCTTCTTCGACCCCCATGCAGCCCGTGACGATGACTTTGCCGTTCTCGGCAATGGCCTCGCCGATGGCGTCCAGGGATTCGGCCTTTGCGCTGTCGATAAAGCCGCAGGTATTGACCACCACAACATCGGCGTTGTCATAATCCGGCGTGATGGTATAGCCTTCGGTGCGCAGTTGCGTCAGGATGCGCTCGGAATCGACCAGCGCTTTTGGGCATCCCAGGCTGACAAAGCCGACTTTAGGGGAACTCATGAATAACCTCGTTGCTTTTTGATGATAAAGTCGGGAACAAATCCCACCTAGGCAGGCCCCGCACTCGTGTCCCACACTTCTTCCAAACCCGCTACTTCTTCGGCGCCTCTGGCCGATACCATCCTGGCCAGTGCGCAAAACGTGCAGGCCGTCCTGGCCGGCCGTTCGCTATCGGATAGCCTGGCTGCCACCCCGGCCCCGTTGCGCGCCGCCACCCAGGCCATTGTGTTTCATGTCATGCGCCGGCTGGGCCTGGCGCGCGAAATAAAAGAAATGCTGGTGCGGCGCACGCCGCCCAATGCCTGGTTCGACGCCGTGTTGCTGGTGTCGTTGGCATTGCTGGATACGGCGGTGGAATATGCCGGCGACATATCGGTCGAGCAGCCTGCGCGGCGCGACGTGCCGGTGTATGCCGTGCATACCGTGGTTGACCAGGCTGTGCAAGCCGTGGCCGGCCAACGCACGCTGCAAACGTATAAAGGCTTGTTGAACGCGACTTTACGCGGATTCATACGCGATAGAAACGCTATTTTAACGCAGGCGCGCAAAAACCCCGAAGCGGTGTTCAATCACCCCAAGTGGTGGATCGCCCATGTGCGTCGCGCCTACCCGGACCAGTGGCAGGCATTGCTGCATGCAGCCAATCGCCCCGGCCAAATGACACTGCGCGTCAACGCACGGCGTTCGTCGGTCGAGGCATTGCTTGCGGCCTTTGCGGCGGCCGGGATCGATGCCGTCAGCCCGGCGCCCGGCGCTGTTGCGCTGTCGACACCGCGCGCGGTGCAGTCCCTGCCTGGATTCGAAGAAGGGTGGTGGTCGGTGCAAGACCTGTCGGCGCAGCGCGCAGCCAACCTGCTGCCCCTGGCGGCGGGCATGCGCGTCCTGGATGCATGCGCCGCACCGGGCGGAAAGACGGCGCATATGCTCGAACGCGCCGATGTGGAACTGCTGGCGCTCGATACCGACGCCACACGGCTGGAGCGGGTCGGCCAGAACTTGCAGCGGTTGGGGCTGGGCGGCCCCGGAGTCACGCTGCGTTGCGCGGACGCGGCCGATGTCCCGTCGTGGTGGGACGGCAAGCCCTTCGATGCGGTGTTGGCCGATGTACCGTGCACGGCCAGCGGCGTCGTGCGTCGTCACCCGGACATTCGCTGGTTGCGCCGCGAGGCCGACATCCAGCGCACCGCCGCGCAGCAGCGCAAGATTGTCGATGCGCTATGGCAAACCGTGAAGCCGGGCGGCCACCTGCTGTATGCCACGTGTTCAATATTTCCCCAGGAAGGCGAAGCGCAAGCCGGGCAATTCCTGGCGCGCCACGCCGATGCGCAGCGCCAAGAGGCGCCGGGACAACTGTTGCCGCTGTCGGACGATCCGTTGGCATCGTGCGACGGCTTCTTCTATGCCTTGTTTGCCAAGACGGCCTGAGTCGTCAAGAATGACGTGTTTCCCTAGTTTTTTGAACGGCGCCCGGCAGTGATACTTCGACTCTTGTTCTCTCTCATTCTGTTTATGGCCTTGCCGGTCCAGGCGGACACGGAATTTGGCGGTCGAGGCGATCATGTCGCTCGCGTCGATCCGGTGCTGCGCGACGGGAAGCTCTACATCGACGCCGATGTGGACTTCGAAATCAGCGACGACTTGCGCAATGCCGCCCAGAAAGGCGTGCCCATTTACTTCACCGCCGACCTGGAAATCGTATCCAGTCGCTGGTGGTGGTTTGACAAGGTCGAGGTCGGTGAGCAACTGACATGGCGCGTGGTTTACAACGCCCTGACGCGGCAATGGCGCGTTGGCACGGGCGACTTATCGTTGCCCGAACCCTCGCTGGACGATGCCTTGTCGCTGGTGCGGAATATCCGCAATTGGGCGGTGGCCGATGCCGACGACCTGGACGTGGACGAGCTGTATACCGGACGGTTGCGTGTACGGCTGAACACGTCGCTTCTGGCGCGCCCGTTTCAGGTCGACGCCCTTAACAGCAGTGCCTGGTCTCTATCGACCCCATGGAAAAATTTCACTTTTTCGATCTCTCCCGACGCGCCCCGGCCTTAGTCCGGTGGGGCCTGCGCGCCGCGCTGGCGGTGGCTGCGTGCAGCGCGCTGGCGCTGCTAGGCCTGCTCGTCTGGTCTACCGGCAACGCGTCGCGCTACGCGCAGCAGTACGACACCCTGCTGGTGCTCAACGGCATCCTGGCCATTGCCCTGATTTTCTGGGTGGCCGTGCTGGCGTGGCGTCTAATGCGCCAAATTCGGCGCCGGCAGTTCGGCGCTCGGCTGACGGCCCGCTTCGCCCTGTACTTCACTCTCATTGGCGTCCTGCCCGGCGCCCTTATCTACGTGCTGTCGGTGCAATTCATGTCGCGCTCGATCGAGTCGTGGTTCAACGTCCGCGTCGACAGTGCGTTGGAGGCGGGCCTTAACCTGGGGCGCGCCGCCCTCGACTCGCAACTGGGCGACCTGAACCTGCGTGCCAGGGAAATGGCGTCGAAGCTGTCGGACAGCTCGGATCTGGACATGTCCATGAGCATCACCCGCCTGCGCGAAAGCAGCGGCGTATCGGAAGCCATGGTATTTACGGGCAACAACCGCCTGGTGGCGTTCTCTTCGTCGGCCTACGGCCAGTTGCTGCCCGACTTGCCGCCGGCGAGCGTCCTCAGCCAATTGCGGATCTCGCGCGGCTATTCGGCCGCCGAATCCGACGAGCCGGCGGGCGCGCAACCGGCCACGGCGCCCGAGAGCACCGGCTTGCAGCTGCGCGTTGTCATACCGGTGAATTCGCTCGACCGGATCCCGTCTACGTTGGGCGTGGCGCAAGACACGCGCTGGCTGCAAGTCATACAACCCGTGCCCGAACAGATCGCGCGCAATGCCAACCAGGTGCAGCAAGGCTTTCGCGACTACCAGGAACTGGCGTTGTCGCGCCTGGGCCTGCGCAAGTTGTACGGCATTACGCTAACGTTGGCCTTGATCCTGGCCGTGTTCGCGGCCGTGGCGGTGGCATTGGGGGTGTCGCGCAAGTTGGTCAGGCCCTTGTTGAAGCTGGCCGCCGGTACGCAGGCGGTGGGCGTGGGCGACTATCGTCCATTGCCCGAGCCGTCCGAAAAAGACGAAATCGGTCAGCTGACACGCTCGTTCAACATCATGACGCGCCAGCTCGACGAAGCCCGCCAGATGGTTGAGAACAACCGACAGCAACTGGAGCGTTCCAATGTCTACCTTGAGTCGGTGTTAAGCAATTTGTCGTCGGGCGTGCTGGTGTTCGACGAGATGTTCCGCGTGACCATGTTCAACCAGGGAGCGCAAAGCATCTTGCGGGTGGACTTGCGTTCGGTCAAGGGACGGCCCCTGGAGACGGTGGACGGCGCCTTTGCCTTGTCGCAACTCATACGCCAGGCG
The DNA here is from genome assembly GCA_035515055.1 of Candidimonas sp. GTDB lineage: Bacteria > Pseudomonadota > Gammaproteobacteria > Burkholderiales > Burkholderiaceae_B > Pollutimonas. The sequence continues at coordinate 10,587 of DATJBV010000032.1, read as the reverse complement.
TTTGCCGCTCATACGGCGGTGGGCTCCGAGCGTCTGTATTGGCAACAGCAATTCGAACTCGAACTCGAGCCGGCGATCGACAACGAAAAGAAAAAACATATCGTGACCCTATTGGCGCGCGGCACGCATCTGCGCGTTGATAGCCGCGGCAATGGCTACCTGGTGGTGTTCGACGATATCAGCGAGGTCATCTCGGCTAGCCGGACGGTGGCCTGGGGCGAGGTGGCGCGGCGCCTGGCGCACGAGATCAAGAATCCGCTGACGCCTATTCAATTGTCCGCCGAACGCCTGGCCATGAAGCTGGCCGGCAAGCTTGAACCGGCCGATGCGGCAATGCTTACGCGTTCCACCAATACGATCGTGAACCAGGTGGGGTCGTTGAAGAAAATGGTGGACGACTTTCGCGAGTACGCGCGCACGCCGCCGGCGCAGATGCAGCACATCAACCTTAACAGCCTGATTGCCGAGCTGCTTAGCCTGTACGGCTGGGACCACAACGGCGGGCCGGTGCGCGACGATGGGCAAAGCGTGCGGATCGAAGCGGAGTTCGATCCCGACATTCCCACCATCGAAGGCGACCCGACACAGCTGCGCCAAGTCATACATAATCTGCTGGCCAACGCCCGCGACGCGGCTACGCAAGACAAGCCACTTGCCGAGGCGCGCATTTATGTGCAGACTACACTCACTCATTCGCGAACCGACGACGATGAAAGTCAATTGGCCGTGCGGCTCACCGTGTCGGATAACGGCCCCGGTTTTGCTTCTCAGGTACTGACGCGTGTGTTCGAGCCTTACGTCACCACCAAGGCAACCGGAACAGGATTGGGGCTTGCTATAGTTAAGAAGATTATCGAGGAGCACGGCGGTCAGATCGATATCTCCAACCGTCGTGAGGGGGGCGCACGCATTTCCATCCTCTTGACGCGCCTTGCCGAAACCTCGTCCGCGGTGGACGTGGCTACGCAAGAAAACGATAATGCGGAAAAAACAGGTAGGTGACGCTTTATGGCCAGAATTCTGGTTGTTGACGACGAAATTGGTATCCGTGAACTCTTGTCGGAAATTCTTTACGACGAAGGGCACACAATAGAGCTGGCCGAAAACGCCGCGCAGGCACGCGCGTCGCGGCTTCGCGCCCGTCCCGATCTCGTGCTGCTGGACATCTGGATGCCCGATACAGACGGTGTCAGCCTTCTGAAGGAATGGGGCGCGCAAGGTTTGCTCGACATGCCGGTCATCATGATGAGCGGACACGCCACGGTGGACACCGCGGTCGAGGCAACGCGCATCGGCGCGGTCGACTTTCTTGAAAAGCCAATCACGCTGCAGAAACTGCTCAAGACCGTGGCGTCGGGTCTGGCAAGGCCCGTGGTTACGGCCGGATCGCTCGCTGCGGCGCGTATGCCGGCCGAGCGACGCCTGGAACATGGGCAGCCGCTTACCACCGGGCCTGTGCCGTTGCCGCCCGAACCCGTGCCCGAGCAAAAGCAGTCGCCGCTGGGCGGTATCTCCATGGACCAGCCGTTGCGCGACGCGCGCGACGAATTCGAACGCATCTATTTCGAATACCATCTGGGCCGCGAGAATCACAGCATGACGCGCGTATCGGAAAAGACGGGCCTGGAACGTACCCATCTTTACCGCAAGCTCAAGCAGCTGGGCATAGATTCTTCGCGCAAGAAGAACTTGGCGTCCTGACGTTTTATTCGTCTACCTTGCGCGGCCGTACCGTTGGTTTTGGCGCATTCGGGTCGCGGGGCGCACGCGTAATAGATGCGGCGGAAATCCGCGTTTCGCCCATGGGCTTGCGCACGGCCGCTGAACGCCAGGCGTGGCCGTACGCGATTTCCAGGTTCAAATGAATGGTGCCGTCCATATGCCGCTGGCTTTCAAGCGCGTCGAGCAGGCGTTGTCGCCACGGCTTGCCGACCAGGCCGCGATGCCGGTCCAGGCTGGCGTTGCCGCCCAGCAGTCGCATGTCTTCCAGGAGTTTTTCCGGCGTGCGGTAGGTAAGCGTGAGTATTTCCTGGTCCATTACCGGATCCAGGAAACCGCGCGTCATCAGCAGGTCGCCAAAGTCGTGCATGTCGACGTATTGCGGCGTGGCTGTAAGCAGGCTAGCGTCAGCGATGGCGCGGCGCAGTTCCGCAAACGACCCCGGACCCAAGCATGAGAACATGGCGAGCGCGCCTGGCTTAAGGATGCGCCGCCATTCGGCAATGACGTCGTGTGGTTCGGGATGCCAGTGCATGGCCATGTTGGACCAGACCAGGTCCAGGCTTTCCGGAGGAAGGCCTGACGCGGCCATGTCGGCCTGTATGAAGTCCAGCGGGGGCGTGGGCTTGTTGCGCAGCTTTTGCCAGAACCCGGGCTTGGCGGCATAGCGCTGCCGGGCCACAGCCAGCAGCTCCGGGCAGATGTCCAGGCCGGTGTAGGCGATATCGGGGTAGCGGGCCCGCAGCGGCTCCAGCGCATGCGCCGCGCCACAACCCGCGTCGAGTACCGTGATGGGTGCCATGCGTATATAGCTTAGGCGCTGCAGCATGCGCTGGGCGATTTCGCCATACAGGAATTGGGCGGCGTCCAGCGGGCTGCGCCGGGCGAACTGTAAACGGACATGGTCGGGACTGACGCGCAAGGAAGATGGCTGAGACATTTATAGGCAAACAAGATGGTGTTGCGCCGGGGAGTGTGCTGAGATGCCGGCAAGGCATTAGCAACCGCTGTGCCGCGACGCGTTCAAGAGAACACTATTATGGCTCATCCACGTGCCTTGCGTGAATACTCCCAAGTCCGCACCAAGGGATTACGCCGCCCGTTCCATGCGTATTTCCTGGCCGGCCTGGACCATGTGCCTACGCCTTGCCTGCTATGCCAGGGCAGGTCGCATGGTGGGCATCTTTGCCGGCACTGCCACGTAGCGGTCACGCAGTCCATGCGCGGGCCGCGCCTGCGCTGCACGGTATGTTGCCTGGCGCTGGGTGGCGCGGGCACATGCCCGGATTGCGCCGCACGCACGCCGGCATTCAGCGGCATCGTTGCGGCTTTCGACTATGCGATGCCTGGCGATCTTTTAATTCATCAGTTGAAGGTCGAGCACCGCTACGCCACAGCCGGCGCACTTGCGCGGCTGATGGCCGATGCCATGCGCTGTGCAGGCATCGCCCTGCCAGCGCATACAATTCTGGTTCCCGTGCCGGCCAGCCGGGCATCAATCAGGCGACGCGGTTTCAATCCCGCGGGCGAAATCGCTCGCTGTCTTGCCCGGCGCCTGGACCTGCCGTGTCGGCCGATGCTGTTGCGCCGGATGCAAGAGGGCGGTCGCCAAACCCACTTGACGCGCCGCGAGCGCAGCCGCAGCGCCGCCGGGCTGTACGCTTGTACGCAGCGCCTGGATGGACGCTGTATTGCCGTGGTGGACGATGTCCTGACCACAGGCAGTACCATGCACAGTATTGCCCTGGAGCTGCGCGCGGCGGGTGCGGCCTCGGTGCTCGGGCTGGTTGCGGCGCGCACGCCTTTTTAAACGGATGTCTTGCATGTTTCACATTATTCTGGTCTCGCCCGAAATTCCTCCCAACACGGGCAATGTCATACGGCTCGCGGCCAATACTGGCGCCAGCCTGCACCTGGTGCGCCCATTGGGTTTCGATCTGGACGATAAACGGCTCAAGCGCGCAGGCCTCGATTACCACGAGTATGCCCGCCTGCAGGTGCACGACAGCCTGCAAGAAGCCTTCGACAACATAGGCGGCGATCCGGCGCGCCGTTTCGCGCTCACGACCAAGGCCAGGCGCCGCGTCGGCGAGCTGCCGTTCATGGCCGGCGACGTGTTTGTTTTTGGCCGTGAGACCGCCGGCATGAGCCCGGAACAAATGGCCTTGTTTCCAGAGGAGCAATGGCTGCGCCTGCCCATGATGCCGGACCAGCGCAGCTTGAATCTGTCGAATGCCGTGGCCGTCACGGTCTTCGAAGCCTGGCGCCAGATGGGCTACGCCGGCAGCGTTGCGTAAGCTGAATCGGTGAACGTGATCAGGCCTACGGCGCCCGCGGTCAATCCAGCGAAAGCTTCAGCCGGTCGATCACTTCGTCCCATCGGGCTTTTTCGGTCTTGACCAGGTTGGTGAGTTCAGCGGGGGTCGACGGCGCCGGCGTGAAGTACAAGGCCGCCATTTTTTCCCGCACCTGAGGCAGCGCGATGGCGGCGATGATGGCCTTGTTCAGGCGGCTCACGATGTCGGGCGGTGTGCCTGCCGGCACGAAGATGGCGTCCCACGAAATGGATTCGAAGCCGGGGTAGCCCTGCGATGCCATGGTCGGTATGCCGGGCAGAAGGTCGCTGGGCTGCAGGCTGGTAATGGCCAGCGCGCGCATTTTCCCGGCCGTCACCTGGGGCATGGCGACGCCGGGCACCATGAACCCGGCTTCGATGTCGCCGGCCATGATGGCGGTCGTGATTTGCGGGAAACCGGCATACGGAATTTGCTGCAGGCTGATGCCCGCCTGATGTTCCAGCATGGCCATGCCCAGGTGCGACGAGCTGCCAGGACCAACCGAGCCGTAGTCGAGCACGCCGGGCTGCTTCTTGGCCAGGGCGACGAACTCGCCGACATTGGCGGCGGCTGAGTCCGCGGGAACCACGAGGACATTGGGGCTGGTGCCGACCAAGGTAATCGGCGCCAAGTCGACGAGCGGGTCGTAGCCCAGTGTTTTTTTGTAGAGCGTAGGCGCCGTCACCATGGGACCGTTGATGGTCAACAACAGGGTATAACCGTCGGGCTTGGCCCTGGCCACTTGGCGCGTGCCGATGTTTCCCCCGGCCCCCGGCTTGTTTTCGATGACGACGGGCTGCCCCAGGTCTTTTGCCAGGGGTTCGGCAATGGCGCGCGCCAGGGTGTCGGGCGAAGATCCCGCCGGAAAGGGAACAACCATCTGCAGCGGCCGGTCGGGCCAGGCCGCCTGCGCGGCGGAGATGGGCGCAGTGGCGCCTGCCATGCCCAGCGCGAGGGCAAGGGCGGACGATTGCAACCTGCGGCGTACAAGTGAAAAGCCGGGCATGTTACTTCCTTTATTCGATGGATATTGATGTGCCGGACGAGGCCTCGGCGCGCGATTCGCGGTTCAGCAGCCGCGCCGCGGCAACCTGCGGCGCCAGGCCGTTGAACAGCACCTGGCATACGGCCTCGGTGATAGGCAGTTCCACGGCGTGCTTGCGGCCCAGGGCCAATGCCGCCCGCGCGCACCGTACGCCTTCGGCGGTCATGCCGCCTGCAAGGATTTGCTGGGTCGTTTGCCCGCCGCCTATGGCCAGGCCCACTTGCCGATTGCGCGACAATTCGCCGGTGGCCGTGAGGACAAGGTCGCCAAGGCCGGTAAGCCCCGCAAAGGTTTCGGCTTGTCCGCCAAGCGCAAGGCCTAGCCGCTGTATTTCGGCGAGTCCGCGGGTGATCAGGGCCGCCCGAGCGTTGGTGCCCAGTCCCAAGCCGTCGCCGATGCCGCAGGCAATGGCGATGATGTTTTTCAGGGCGCCGCCCACTTCCACGCCCACGATGTCGGTACTGGTATAGATGCGGGCGTTTCCGCCATGCAGCGCGGCCACGACCGCCTCTTGGGTGGCGGCATCCAGCGTGGCGAGGGTAAGCGCCACGGGCAGGCCTTGCGCCACCTCTTGGGCGAATGATGGGCCCGACAGGACGCCCAGGCCTATGCCCGGCCAGGCTGCCAGCGCGTGTTGGGCGATTTCATGCGGCAATTGGCCGGTGTCGTGCTGGAAGCCTTTGCACGTCCAGACTATGCTGAGGGGCGTGGGGAGATTGGCGGGCAAGGCGGCCGACACGAGTGCGCACGTGTCGGCCAGGCCGGCAACCGGCACGCCCAGGATGATGAGTCCCGCACCGCCGGGTTGGCACACGTGTTCGATGGCCGCATGGAAATCGGCGGTCGCGCGCAGCGTGGCGGGCAGTTCGATGCCCGGCAGGTAGCGCGGATGGCGATGCTCCTGGCTGATCTGGCGAGCGGCTTGCGGGTCGCGCGCCCAAAGCAGGGTGTCCGCCTGCGAACTGGCGAGCGCCGCCAGGGCGGTTCCCCAGCTGCCGGCGCCAAGTACCGAGACGCGGACACGCTGCGGGGAAGCGCTCATGCCGACGGCCTTATTGGCGGGTTACGCCGGGAGGCAGGATAAGGCCGGAGTCTTCCTTGCCGCCTTGCTGTTCTTCGGCCAATTGCGCCAGGCGCTGTTCGTACAGCCCTTGGAAATTGACTTCGGCCAAATGCAGGGCCGGCAGCGAGGTGCGCGTAATGGCATCGGCCACGTTGGCGCGCAGGTAGGGGTAAAGCATGGTGGGGCACACGATGCCGATAAGCGGATCGAGCTGGTCGGCGGGGATGTTTGCCGCTTCGAAAATGCCCGCCTGGGTGGCTTCGACGAGATACAAGACTTTGTCGCCGATGCGCGTGGTGACGGTTGCGGTGACCGATGCTTCGTAGACCGTTTCGGCCAGGCGCTGGCCGCCGACGTTGATCGATACTTCCACCGTGGGGCCTTCCTGTTCAAGGAAAATTTGCGGCGCGTTGGGCATTTCCAACGAAAGATCTTTAACGTATGTGCGCTGCAGGCTGAAGCTGGGATCCTGGCTTTCGTTGTCGCCTTGACTGTTCGGGTTCTGATTCTGTTCGGCCATATGATTTCCTAAGTGGTGGGTTGTGGGCGGATTGCCGGGTCAGGCCGTTAGCAGCGGTACCAAGCCATTGGCGCGGTCCAGCGCGGCCAGGTCATCGTAGCCGCCTATGTGCTGGTCGCCAATATAGATTTGCGGCACCGTGCGGCGCCCGGTCCGTTCCATCATGATGGCGCGTTGTTCCGGGTTCTGGTCGATGCGGATTTTTTGGATGTCCGTCACTCCGCGCTGCTTGAGCAGCATCTCGGCACGGACGCAATAAGGGCACACGGCGGTGCTGTACATAGTTACGGTTGCCATGACTATCCTGTTTCGATGGAGGTATTTAATTTTTCCTGGACAAGGGCATGCCGCCCTTTACCCAGCCGCTGATCCCGCCGTCCAGGCAGACGGCTTGGTCGTATCCCTGCTTGCGCAGGGAAGCCGTCACGCGGGCGGCTTCGCGACCATGATCGCATACGACAATGATAGGCTTATCTTTGGGTAGCGTGGCCAGCTTGGCGGTCAGGTCGGCCACCGGCAAATTGCGCGCCTGCGGTATGCTTGCGGTCTTGAACGATTCATGACTGCGCACATCCAGGAAAACGCCTTGCTTGTGGTTGACCAGCTGCACCGCTTCGGGCACGCTGACCGTTTTGCTGCCGCCCTTGAGCAAGCTTGGCAATGCCAGCATGACGCCTGAAGCAATGGCCACGAATAAGACAATAAGGTTGTTCTGATCTAGAAAGAAGTCCACGATGTATCCCGAATATGTCCTTGGAAAAAGGACAGAATCCAGGGATTATAAAATGGACGGCGAATTTCAACTTTTAGGCGTTTTTTATCATGCATAAACTTGTTCTGATGCGCCACGGCGAAAGCCAGTGGAATCTTGAAAACCGGTTCACCGGCTGGACCGACGTCGACCTGACCGACACAGGCCGCGAACAGGCCCGGCGGGCGGGTGAGCTCCTTAAGGAAAACGGTTTCGAGTTCGACTTGGCGTACTCGTCGGTCCTTAAGCGCGCCATACGCACGTTATGGATCGCGCTCGATGAAATGGACGCCATGTACACGCCTATCGGCCTTAGCTGGCGTCTGAACGAACGCCACTACGGAGCGCTGCAAGGCCTGAACAAAGCCGAGACGGCTGCGAAATTCGGGGAAGACCAGGTCTTGGTCTGGCGGCGCGCCTATGCCATCGCGCCCGAGCCGCTGGAATACGACGACCCGCGCCACCCGCGCTTCGACCAACGCTACGCCAAAGTCGCGGCCGACAAGCTGCCCGCCACCGAATGCCTGAAAGACACCGTGGCGCGTGTGCTGCCCTTCTGGAACGATTCCATTGCACCGGCTATCCGCGCGGGACGCCGCGTCATGATCGCCGCTCACGGCAATAGCCTGCGCGCGCTCATCAAGCACCTGGACGGCATTTCCGACGACGACATCGTGCACATGAACATTCCCACGGGCCAGCCGCTGGTCTACGAACTGGACGACGACTTGCGCCCCATACGCCATTATTATCTTGGCGACCCGGCCGCGATCGAAGCGGCCATGGCCGCCGTGGCCAACCAGGGCAAAGTGAAAAAGGCCTGATCATGCGGCGTGCGCTCGGTTTTCTGGTGCTGGCCTTGTCGACGGGCCTTGCCTGGAGCGCCGAGCCCACGCTTGCCGAACGGCAGGCGCAGGCAAAGAAGCAGCAGGCGGGCCTGCGCGCGCAAATCCAGGCCTTGCAGAAGGAAATCGACAGCCACGAATCGTCGCGCCGCGATGCGGCCCGTGAATTGAAGGCGTCGGAATCGGCGATTTCCGCGATCAATCTCCAGCTTTCCGAGCTCGAGGCGCGCCAGCGCAAGGCCGCGGCGGCCATGAAGGCGCTGGAGACCCGCATTGGCGAGCAAGCCCATGAATTGCGGCGGCGCCAAAACGAACTTGCCGAGCAATTGCGCGCGCAGTACGCGGGCGGCCTGTCGCCCTGGGCCGCGCTGCTGTCGGGCGACGACCCTAACGCGATCGGGCGCGACCTAAGTTATTTGGGCTATATATCGCGGGCGCAGGCCGATGCGGTGCGCCACGTGCGACAGGCGCTGGACGATCTCGCGGCGTCCCGGGCCCGCGCCAAGGTGGTCGCGCAGGAACTGGCAAGCCTGGCATCAGAGACGGCTGAACAAAAAGAGGCGCTGGAACAGCAAAAGGCCGAGCGCGAAAAGGTGCTTGCCCGCGTCGACGCCTTGTTGGCCGAACAGCGCAAGCAAGCCGGGCGCCTGGAAGAAAACGACGAGCGCCTGGGCAATCTGGTGGGCGGCCTTGAAAAGGCCATTGCCCGGCAGGCCGAAGAGGCCCGCATTGCCGAAGAAAAACGGCGCGCGGCGGCGGCCCTGAAGGCGAAGCAGGCCAGGGCGGAAGCCGAGGCCGCCCGCAAGCGAGCTGACGCCGAGCGCAAACGAATCGAGGCCGCGCGCGAGCAAACCCAGGCCGCCGGTGAGCAAGCCGAAGTCGAACGCAAGCAAGCTGAAATTGAACGCGAGCGGTCGGACGCCGAACGCGAACGGGGCCAACCCGAACGGGGCCAACCCGAAGGGGCCGAGTCTGAAGAGGAAGCACGGCGCGGCGAACCCGATGCCGCTTCCACGGCAAAACTGGCTCCCGCCGGAGGCTTCACCGGCTTGAAAAAGGGCATGCCTTTTCCGGTGCGCGGCGAGGTATTGGGCCGGTTCGGCGCCGAGCGTCCCGAGGGCGGTCTGTGGCGCGGCATTGTGCTGCGCTCCCCGGAAGGAGCCCGAGTCCACGCCATTGCGCCGGGCCGCGTGGTGTATTCCGGCTGGCTCAGCGGCTTCGGGAATCTTCTGATCCTGGACCACGGGGCCAAATATCTTAGTGTGTACGCCTACAACCAAAGCCTGTTGAAACGCGTCGGCGATATCGTCGATACTGGCGACACAGTGGCAACGGTGGGCGCCACGGGTGGACAGGTCGACTCGGGTCTATACTTTGAAATCAGGCATCAAGGCACACCCGTGAATCCTCTGCTTTGGATACGGCAGTAATTTCGTTACTATGACGTGGTCGTTTTGAACTCACTTCGGGAATGTGCATGAGCACTCGCAGGTACAGCAGTTGGACATTGGTGGCGGTAGGCGCGCTGGGCGGCATTTTGGTCAGCCTGGGCATAACGGCGGCCGCGCAGCGCGGCGAACCCTTGCCGCTAAAAGAACTGCAGCAGTTTGCCAACGTATTCGCCGCCATCAAAGGCAGTTACGTCGAGCCCCTGGCGGACGAAAAGCTCATCAATGACGCCATCAAGGGCATGTTCAGCGACCTGGACCCGCACTCGGCCTACCTCGACGCCGAGGCCTTCAAGGAAATGGAGGCCATTACACAAGGCGGCTTTGGCGGGCTGGGCATAGAAATCGGCAGCGAAGACGGCATGCCCAAGGTGATTGCGCCAATTGAAGATACACCGGCGGCGCGCGCAGGTATTCTGGCGGGCGACGTCATTACTCATATCGATGGCAAGCCCACCAAGGGCATGTCGCTGAACGACGCCATCAAGTTGATGCGCGGCGAACCCAAAACACCTATTGTGCTGACCATCGCCCGTCAGGGCCGCGACAAACCGCTGGTTGTGAATATCGTGCGCGACCTGATCAAGGTGCGTAGTGTGCGCAGCAAAATGCTGGACAACAATATCGCCTACGTGCGCATTGCCCAGTTCCAGGAACGTACGGCTTCCGACCTGGTTGCTCAACTCAATACCTTGGGCGCCAAGGCGCCACCCAAGGCGCTTATTCTTGACTTGCGCAACGACCCGGGCGGTCTGCTGGACAGCGCCATAGGCGTGTCCTCGGCATTCCTTAAACCTGATGTCCTGGTGGTTTCCACCAAGGGCCGTGTGCCGTCGTCCAATCGCGAATACTTTGCCAAG
>DATJBV010000031.1:0-87307 GCA_035515055.1 Candidimonas sp. | reverse complement strand
CCTTGGCCGCGACACGCTTGGATTCGGACGTGGTGAAAGCCACCACCTGGGCGCCCATGGCGCGTGCCAGCTTGATGCCCATGTGCCCAAGGCCGCCGATGCCGACCACACCGACCTTCTGGCCTCGTTCTACCTTCCAATGGCGCAGCGGCGAATAGGTGGTGATGCCCGCACACAACAGCGGCGCCACGGCGGCCAGTTGCGCTTCGGGATGACGGATGCGCAGCACGTAGCGCTGGTGCACGACAATTTGTTGTGAGTAGCCGCCCAGCGTGTGACCGGGTGCATCCGGTGTTGGGCCGTTGTAGGTGGCGACCATGTGGTCGCAATAATTCTCCAAGCCTTCGCCGCAGTCCGCGCAGTGTTGGCAACTGTCGACGATGCAACCCACACCGACCAAGTCGCCCGGATTGAAGTCTTTTACATGTTCGCCAACTGACGTGACGCGCCCCACGATCTCATGCCCCGGAACACAGGGAAACAAGGTGCCGGCCCATTCGGAGCGCACCTGGTGGATGTCTGAGTGGCACACGCCACAATAGGCGATATCGATTTGCACGTCATGTGCGCCCGGCGCCCGCCGGGTAATGCCCATGGATACAAGCGGCTGATCGCCCGCGTGGGCGCCATAAGCCTGGATAGTCATGATGGGAGCTCCTAGAGTGATCGGGGAACGCCAATGACGTCCCCACGGCATGACCGGATCGAATCAGCTTACCCCATCTTTGCCCGGTTCGAATAAAGCATTCATGTCGGCTCCGCTGGCGGCATTGGCAAAGCCGTCAAAGCGTCCCTCATCTGCCAGGAGCCGTGCCGCCTGCATCACCCCTCCCCAGGCCACGCGTGCCAATGCGCCGCCCACGCTGACTCGCCGGACTCCCAGTTTGGCAATATCCGCAATCGTCATGGCACTGTCTGACCCGACCAAAAGATTGACCGGTTTAGGATGGACAGCGGCAACCACTGCCTCGATTTCTTCACGGGTTCGAATTCCGGGGGCGTAGAGGCAATCCGCCCCAACGTGCGAATACGCCTTCAGTCTTGCAATTGTCTCGGCCAGATCAGGGCGTCCCACGAAGAAGCATTCGGCCCGTCCGATCAGCATTACGTCGCCTCCCGCCTTGTCGATTGCGCGCCGAGCGGCGCGAAGGCGATTGCACGCGTCGTCGATTGAATATAGCGGCTGTTTGGCAAGGTAAGTGGAATCTTCGATCGAGATTCCGGCCACTCCCGTCTCTATCGCCAGCCTGACGCTTTCTTCAAGCTGCATGGCGTCGTCAGCGTATCCATTTTCGAAGTCTGCATTGATCGGGACATCTGTCGCGTCGACCATGTCGCTTAGGTGCGCCAATATCGTTTCGCGGTCTAGCCCGTTGTCTGGACGTGCGCGCGACCAGGCCAATCCTGAACTTGTTGTGGCAAGCGCCTGAAAGCCAAGACTTTGCAAATAGCGGGCGCTACCTCTATCCCAGGGATTGGGAAGTACGAAACACCCCGATTCATGGAGCTTCTGAAAAGCCTGTCTCTTGGAAGAAATAGTCAGTTTTTTTATAGACATAGGCATACCTTTCCCGGTTTCCACCAAGCAAAAGGCCCCCGCGGTCGCGGAGGCCTTTTGCCGCAAACATACAAATTTATTTGCTTGCCGAACGGGTCAACGCACCGCCCGCCTTGCTGATATCTTCGCCCGCACCGGCCACCGTATTACAACCGGCCAATGCAAAGCAACCCAACAATGCTAACGATGCAAGAATTTTGGTCCCCATAGCTATTCCTTTCGATAAGAGGTGCTTGATTCTACCGTAGGATCAGGCCACTTTCACGCGAAGTTCGCCCAGGCCGGCAATGGCGCCGACCATGGTGTCGCCAGCCACCACCGGACCGACGCCTTCCGGCGTGCCGGTAAAGATGATGTCGCCGGCCTTGAGCTCGAACAGGCTAGACAAATAGGCAATGGCTTCGGGCACGTTCCAGATCATGTCGGACAAGTCGCCAGACTGCTTGCGCTCGCCGTTGACGCTAAGGGTGATGTCGCCGGCGTCGAGCGCGGCAACCTGGTCGCGTGGGTGCAAAGGCCCCACCGGAGCGGCTTGATCGAACGCCTTGCCGATTTCCCATGGGCGCCCCTGTTTCTTGGCTTGCCCTTGAAGGTCGCGGCGTGTCATGTCCAGACCGATGGCGTATCCCCAGATGCAGCCGGCGGCTTGCTCTGGCGTCAGGTCGCGCCCGCCGCTGCCCAGCGCAACCACGAGCTCGATCTCGTATTGCAGGTCGGACGTCTTGGGCGGGTAAGTCATTTGCCCCGTCTGGCCATCGGCAATGGGTAAGACGGCGTCCGCCGGCTTGTTGAAGAAAAAGGGCTCTTCACGGCCGGTGAAGCCCATTTCCCTGGCATGCGCGGCATAATTGCGGCCCACGCAGTACACGCGCCGCACGGGAAACAATGCGTCGGAATTGGCGACGGGTATGGCCGCTACGGGCAGTGCTGGAATGGCTAGCTTCATTTACGCGGCTCCCTTGACGTAGCGCGCCACACCATCGAGCACTTCTTTCAGGGCGGCTTCCGGGCCTTCCCAACCCTTTACCTTGACCCACTTGCCGGCTTCCAGATCCTTGTAGTGCTCGAAGAAATGCTGGATGCGGGCCAGTTCTTCCTGCGGTATGTCTTCTGGCTTGTGGATATTGCGGTACGGCGGGTAAAGCTTGGTGACCGGCACGGCCAGCAGCTTGGCATCGCCGCCTGCTTCATCGTCCATGTGCAGCACGCCTATGGTGCGGCAAACAATGACGGCACCCACCTGTATGGGAAACGGCGCAAGTACCAAGACGTCGACGGGGTCGCCGTCGTCGGACACGGTTTGCGGAATGTAGCCGTAGTTGCAGGGGTAGTGCATGGCGGTGAGCATGAACCGATCGACGAATACGGCGCCTGAGTCTTTGTCCACTTCGTACTTGACCGGGTCCGCGTTCATCGGGATTTCGATAATGACATTGAATTCATCAGGCAAGTTATTGCCGGCGGGTACGCGGTCTAAGCTCATGCTGTGTTCAACCTTAAGGATAGATAGAAGAGTAAAAAAACGGGTTAACGGCGGCCCGATCCGTGACGCGGCCGGTCCGAGGTTTGGGATACGTCTACGCCGGGTATGGGCGCGCTGTCGAAATAATCGTCCAGACCGGTGTCGGCCTGTGCAAGCCGCGGCTCGGCCGCGGCCGGCTGCTGGACCAAGGGCGGCGCCGTGTCGATTTGTTCGTGATCGAAGTCGGCGGCGCTGGCGCCCATGGGTACCGGTAAATCGGGCAGTGTTCGTGCTTCGGTCGCGATCTCGACATCGATGAGCCGCGGGTCGCCGCGCGTATCCGCCGCCGGCAACGCCCGGCTGACCGGCAAGACGGGCAGGACACCGGCAACGCCGGAGGCCAGGCGCCAGTGTTTCATGGCATCGGCCGGCCGGCCGAGACGGTCGTACAGGTTGCCCAGCAACGCATGAATGCGGATGTCGCTGCGTATTTTCATGCTGCGCAGCAGATAATGTTCGCCCTGTCCCCATAGCTCGCCCGTGAGGCAGAGATTTCCCAGTGCGGCGAGCAGCGCCGAGTCGTTGGGGTGGGCCTTGAGCCAGCCCTCGGCCTTGTTAAGGCGGCGCGGGACGTATTCGGGTGGGCATTGCGCATAGGCGCTAAGCAACCGAGGCTCGAGACGCACGGAAATGGCGGCTTCCAGGATCTTCGACGCTTCGTCGTAATTGCCCAGGGATTCCTGTATGGCGGCGCCGGCCAGCGCAATGTCGGGCAATGCGCGTTCATCGGCCTTCAGGTCGCTCCAGAGAGCCTTGTAGCCTTCCGCGCCCGCGGCGTGAAGACGCGCGGCGGTGGCCGTTTCAATAAGCTGGACCGCTTCGGATTTTTGCAGGATGCCACGCCGCAACAACAAGCGAGTGAGCTCGTACACACGATCGTGATTGCCCAATTGACGGTGCGCGCGCAGCAGCAATTGGGTGGTATGCAAATAACGCGAGCTGGCATCCTGCAAAGGCTGCAACAACACCAAGGCATCTTGCGGGCGATTTTGGTCCAGGTACATTTCGGCCGCGACCGTTGCGGTGGCTTCGCGCAAGCGCTGGTTATTGCCGGCGCCTTCTTGCGCAATCTTGAGCGCTTCATCGCGCTTGACGAAGTCGCCCTGGTGATGCGAAGCGCGCGCGGAAGCAAGGCCGGCCAAGACTTTGCGGCTACCCGAGCGGGTGCGGCCCAGCAGCTTGGCCAAGTCTTTCTGCGCTTCCGGGTAGCGGCCTTCCAGCACATTGATCCAGCCGCTCTCGAGCAGGCTGTAGTCCCGATTTTCGGCCCGCAGGCTGCGCCATGAGCGGAAGCGTTCCGGCCCTCCGCCTATCCACGCCAGGACGCGCAGCAATACATACAGGATAAGAAAACTACCCAGTACAAGAAGTATTGCCAAGGTCAGCGAGAGTTCTATGCGCCAGGGTTGCGCCACGATAAGCACATTGCCGCTATGCTCGCGCAACACCAGGGCCAGCGCCACCGCGCCAACGAATACCAGCAGGGTCCAGAACCATGTTCTCATTGCTTACCCCTGTGACGTCGTAGGGGCGGAATCGGCGTCCGACGCGGGCTGCCCGGCCGGTGGAGCCTGGTCCCGCGCGGGTTCTCCGGCCCCCGTCGGTGCGTTTTCGGTGGCTTTGGCGCTTGCTTCGCGTAGTGCCTGCACGGCCTGCAAGCTATTGGCCACCGTGGGCAGTTTGACGTCGATGGATGTATCGGCCATGTGGCGCGCCATCTTCAGGGCCTGACGCGTTTGCGGGGAACGCGGGTCGTAGCGGCTTTCCACCGCCTTCACCAACGCGTCGGTCTCCGACTTCCAGATTTTGGGCTGGCGCATCATGAGCGCCAGCTGCGCGGTCATGATGCGTAGCCGAAGGTTTTCGCGAAAGCGCGTTGCCTGATCGGGCGACATGAGCAAGGCGGCATGGTCGTCGACACGGCGCACGGTAATGAACTGCCCAAGATCTTGGCGGATGGAATTCCACGCATTGCGCGTCCAGCCGCTGGCGGTTTCGAGCCCTTGTTCCCACCAAGAACCGGCCGCCGGTGATTCATTGCCTGACGGCGCTGGCCGGCCCTCGGACGAATTCGACGGCGCCGCAACGGGATTTGGCGCGGCGTCGTCGGGCATGAGCAACGGCGCCTCGGACACCAGTGCTCCAAGCTCGTCGAGTTGGTCCGACAAAAGCGCGATGTCGATCGTGGATGCGGCGCGCAAGCGGTCCAGGTCACCGTTTATGGTTTGGAGCAATGACGCCAGCCCTGGGCGGTTGGCCCGCGCCAGCTGAGCCTGCGCGGTTTCCAGCGAAATAATGGCATTGGCGACATTGCCCGCGAGCTGCAACTGTTGCTGGGCGATGGTAAGCAGGTGATCGACGTCGTTGATGAGAATGAGGTCGGAGCCGCTGTCGGTAAGGGTACGAAACGCCTGCTCGAGGCTTTCCACGTGGCCGCGCGACTGCTCCAAGCCTTGTTCAAGGCGGGCGATTTTAGCGGTTTGCTCTTGCGTCAGGGACAAGGCCTGGCGGGCCTGTTCGACGGCCTGGCTTGCACCGCTGGAACTGCTTTGCACCTGCGATGCAAGGTCGACACTGATTTGCTTGAACTGCTGTTGCTGGTACCAGAGGGCGGCGGCAAGCAAAATGGCGACAAGAAGCACGATACCGAACGCCCAAGCCAGGAAAGAACCTGCCTTCTTTGTGCCTGCGGGCGATGAGGCGGGAGTGGACGGCTTGGCGTGCGGCGTGGTGGCTGGACCTGGAGTAGTGGAGCGGCCAGCGGCGGGCGCCTGTGCCGGTGGCGTAGTCTCGGGTTTTTTATCTGTCATGGCGCGATTGTAATCCTAGGAGCTTTCTGAAAGCGACGCCATCTGTACAAGGGCGCGGAAAATGGCATCGTCGCTGGGCGAACATACTTTTACCATTGACGGCATACGCTTGCCAGTGACGCAAAGCAAAGATTGTAAACGGCTTGCGACGCGTTCGTGTATTGCCAAGAAGCGGCAACGCGGCCACTGGCCGTCCAGCCCATGCGCGCGCATGGCCGCGATAACCGCGTCGACGCTTTCGCCGCTGGTGACCAGGAATATGACGGGTTGCGGCTGAGCCAGCGCGTTCCTGACAGCGTCGGCCTGTTGTTCAGTCCAGTCGGTTGCGACGCGGCTGTACAGCGCAAGCCGTTCAACGACGGCGCCCGCTGCTTCGAACTGCCGCCCCAGCCATTCCCGCCCCGTGCTGCCGCGCACGACCAGCACGCGCTTATAGCGATGCGCCGATGGCGACAACAAGGCCCACAGGCCCTCGGAGTCCTGGCCGCGGGCGGCCGGATCGGGATAGAGAATTTGCGATGGTGGGATGACGCCTGTGTCTTGCAATGCCTGGGCGGTGGCAAGCCCCACGGCGGCGGCCAATGTCGTGGCGGGCCAAGGGGCGGCGGGCGCGCGTTCGGCCAATAGCTTGAAGTACATGCGGACCGAATTGCCGCTGACAAATACGATGATGTCGTACTCGACGGGGAGCGCTATCTGGCTGGCGGTCAGCGCCGACGGCACGATGCGCAATGCCGGCAAAACAATGGAGCTTATGCCGGCAGCCGCCAGCCGCGCCGCCAGCGTGTCGTTCCTGCCGTCGGGGCGTGTGAGTATGACGGTAGCGCTCATGGCAGGTGTGTCCGCAACACTCCCTTCACGTTTCAGGCAGCGCCTTCCGGGGAGGAAAGCCGTGCCAGTATGCTGTCTGCGCCCTTTTCGATAAGATCGCGCGCTACGGCTTCGCCGAGCTGCTCGGCGTCTTTGGCCGGTCCGCCACGATGTGCCCTGATGATGCGCGAGCCGTCCGGCTCGGCAACCAGGGCGTCGATGCGCAGCGCATTGTTGTCGAGTTGCGCAAATGCGGCCAGCGGCACTTGGCATGAACCGCCAAGCACGCGGGAGACCGCGCGTTCGGCCAAGGTGCATGCCGTGGTTTCCGCATGAGCCAGCGGAGCAAGCCAGGCATGCATGTCGGTGCGCTCGTCCAGGATCTCGATGCCGAGGGCACCCTGGCCTGCGGCAGGCAGGCTTTCTTCGACCGATAGATAGCTCCGGATGCGCGTAGCCAGTCCGAGGCGGCGCAGGCCGGCCGCCGCCAGAATAATGGCCGAATAGCCGCCGTTATCGAGCTTGCCGAGGCGAGTGTCGAGATTGCCCCGCAAAGGCTGGACGTCTAGATGAGGAAAACGTTCGCGAATTTGGGATTCGCGCCGCAAGCTGGACGTGCCGACCACCGCGCCCGCGGGCAAGGCCGCGAGCGAGTCGTAGGTATTCGAGACAAACGCGTCGCGCGGATCGTCGCGGTCGAGCACGACAGACAGCGAAAAGGGAGCCTGCATGTCGACTGGCACGTCTTTAAGGGAATGCACGGCCAAGTCGGCGCGCCCATCTAGCAAGGCCGTTTCCAGTTCCTTGACGAACAAGCCTTTACCGCCGACCTTGGACAGGCTGCGATCCAGGATCTCGTCGCCGCGGGTGGTCATGGTAAGCAGGCTTACCTGGCAGTTTGGGTACAAACCCTGCAAAAGGCCGCGCACATGCTCGGCCTGCCATAAGGCAAGTCGGCTGGCGCGCGTGGCGATAACCAGCGATTGAGGTGCGGCCACGGCTTAACCCGCCAATTGCGTGAGAAGCACGTAGGCCGCTATGCCTATGAGCGCCAAGATAAGCAGGCCCTGCAATAGGGTCATGCCCGATTCGTTCGGCTTTTTGCGGCCCGACGATTTAAACAGTCCCATCGGCCCCACCTTTGACGACGACCTTGCGGCTGGAAATCCATTTACCCACGCCAACGACCAGCAATGCGCCTATGACTTCCGCGGCGATCTTGACCGACGACGGAACCACGCCGAACTGGTTTTCAACGATGATATCGGTAACGACCATGCCGCCGGCAATCCAGCCCAATAGGCCCGCCCCTAGCGTAACAACAAGCGGGAAACGATCGATAAGCTTGAGTACGATGGTGCTGCCCCAGATAATGATGGGCACGCTTAGCAACAAGCCAAAGATGACATAGCCCAATTGATGGTCGGGGATGGTGTTTTGCGCAGCGCCGGCAATGGCGATGACATTATCAAGGCTCATGACGAAGTCGGCGATGATGATGGTCTTGATAGCCGCCCAGACCGACGAGTTGGCCTTCACGTTGTCGTGGTGCCCTTCTTCCGGAACGAGCAGCTTGATACCGATCCAGAGCAGCAGCAATCCGCCAACTATTTTCAGGAAAGGAATGCCCAGCAAAGTCAGCGCGAACGCGATCAGTACGACACGCAGAATGATGGCGCCAGCGGTGCCCCACAGGATGCCTTGCACGCGCTGTTTGGCAGCCAGATTTCGGCACGCCAAGGCAATGACCACCGCGTTGTCGCCACCCAGCAGGATGTCGATCATCACGATTTGGAATAGCGCGCCCCAGTGGAGCGATTCGATAAACTCTACCATCTAATTTCCCATTGCTGCTTGATTGTCGATAAAAAAGCCTCGGCTAATGTAGCACGCCGAGGCAGCAAAGTATCGCCTCATTTTAATTCAGGTTACCGCCGGTTCCAGCCCGGCCGTCCCGAAATTTTGTAAGTGCGCGGCGTCAAGGCAAAAAAGGCTTCCCGGAGGAAGCCTTCTTCCCTACGTCTGGCGACTACAGTACGGATTTAAGCAGCTTGCCCATTTCGGAGGGGTCGCGCGTCGTCCGTATACCGCATGCTTCCATGATTTCGAGCTTGGCGTCGGCGGTGTCAGCCCCACCGGAAATCAGTGCGCCGGCGTGGCCCATACGCTTGCCGGCGGGCGCCGTGACGCCGGCGATGAAGCCGACGACGGGTTTCTTCATGTTGTCTTTCGCCCATTCAGCGGCGTTGACTTCATCCGGTCCGCCGATCTCGCCGATCATGATGACGGCATCTGTATCGGGATCGTCATTGAACATCTGGAGAATGTCTATGTGCTTCAGGCCATTGATGGGATCCCCACCGATGCCTACCGCCGTCGACTGGCCCAGGCCCAATTCGGTCAACTGAGCCACGGCTTCGTACGTAAGCGTACCCGAACGGCTGACAACACCGATACGGCCCTTGCGCGAGATATGGCCCGGCATGATGCCGATCTTCAGTTCGTCGGGAGTAATAAGGCCTGGGCAGTTGGGTCCCAGCACCATGGTCTTCTTGTTCTGATCGCGCATGCGATTGCGCAATTCAAGCATGTCGCGTACCGGTATGCCTTCGGTGATGCAGATAACCAGGTCAAGATCGGCCTCGACCGCTTCCCAGATGGCAGCGGCTGCACCAGCGGGCGGTACATAAATGACGGAGACTGTTGCGCCGGTCTCGGCCTTGGCGTCTTTGACCGAACCAAAAATAGGCACGCCTTCGAAGTTTTCGCCTGCCTTCTTGGGATGGACGCCCGCCACGAATGCGGCTTTACCGTTGGCGTACTCGCGGCACATGTGGGTATGGAACTGACCGGTCTTGCCGGTTATGCCCTGGGTAATGACTTTGGTGTCTTTGTTGATCAGAATCGACATTTACAAATCCTCGGCTGTGTTCTTATTTCGCGGCGGCTACGACTTTAGTCGCGGCTTGAGCCATGGTGTCTGCGCTGATAATGGGCAAGCCCGACTCGGCCAGCAATTTCTTGCCGAGTTCTTCGTTCGTGCCTTTCATGCGCACGACGAGCGGCACACTTAGGTTGACGGCCTTACACGCGGCAATGACGCCTTCGGCGATCACGTCGCAGCGCATGATGCCACCGAAGATATTCACCAGGATGGCTTTGACGCCCTTGTTCTGGAGCATGATCTTGAAGGCTTCTGTCACCTTCTCGGCCGTGGCGCCACCGCCTACGTCGAGGAAGTTGGCAGGTTCACCGCCAAACAACTTGATGGTGTCCATCGTGGCCATGGCCAAGCCGGCGCCGTTCACCAGGCAACCAATGTTTCCGTCGAGCTGGATATAGGCAAGATCGAACTTGCTGGCTTCGATTTCAGCCGGGTCTTCTTCGGCCAAGTCGCGGTAAGCGACGATTTCCGGGTGGCGATACAAGGCGTTTGAGTCGAAGTTGAACTTGGCGTCGAGAGCAATAATATCGCCCGAACCCGTCAGGATCAAAGGATTGATTTCAGCCAGCGACGCATCTGTATCCCAATACGCTTTGTAAAGCTTTTGGAATTCGGTCGCGGCCTTGGTCACCGACGCTTCGGGAACGCCAATGCCGCGGGCCAATTGCGCCGCTTCCTGATCGGTCAGGCCAAGCTTGGGGTCAACGAATACTTTAAGAATTTTTTCAGGCGTGCTTTCGGCGACTTCTTCGACGTCCATACCGCCTTCGCTGGAAGCCATCACGCATACGCGTTGGCTGGCGCGGTCAGTCACAATACCCACGTAGTATTCTTTCTTGATGTCGGCGCCTTCTTCGATAAGCAGGCGTCCGACTTTCTGACCTTCAGGGCCGGTCTGATGGGTAATCAGTTGCATGCCCAGGATTTCCGAAGACAATTCACGCACTTCGTCGATGGAACGTGCAAGCTTGACGCCGCCGCCCTTGCCCCGGCCGCCGGCATGAATCTGAGCTTTCACGACCCAGACGGGTCCACCTAGTTTTTCGGCGGCGGCAACGGCCTCTTCAACGGAAAATGCAGGGATTCCGCGTGGCACAGTCACGCCGAATTGCTTAAGCAGTTCCTTGCCTTGATACTCGTGAATTTTCATGTATAACCTGTCAGAACGTAAGAATGTGGAAAAAGAACGCGTGTTGCCATGTCTTGTGGGCATGGCAGCCCGCCCTATGACGGTACCTACTGGCCCTGCGCGCCGTCCTTTGGAACGACATACCACTTCGGATAAAACTCTTTTGCCACCGGACCGTCGGCCCGAAGCGCATGACACCCATCCAGCTGGAAGGGCCGTTTCGGCGCATGGCCTGGTGCTTCGGCTTCTTTGCGACGCCGATTCGCCATTGTCTGCACGGCAACGGTGGGCAGCACATAGGCCAACTCGGTCATGTGCGTACAGCCCGCCGTCCTGCCGTAACGGTCTTTCACGACTTGGCGGAAGTTGCGCAGCAGATTCAGGCCGACCAGGTCGGCGTAATTGGGCGCGATGGCGGTGCAACTCTGGTTGTAAGGGGCGGCGTCGTAGTCGGCCACCGCATCGGTGATGGCGAACTCGTCGTTGATCGTGACGCGCAGATGCATGTGGTGAACAGGGTCGCCGGCACGGTGTACGCCAGCACCCGACAACAAGGGAAAGTCGTATGCCTTGACGTCGATGAGTTCGGCTTCAAGATCCCACTGCCCGTCTTCGCGGGCAAACGAGTTCACGCGTATGGAGCGCGTATGCAGGGGTGTTCGGGAGACATCGGAAGGAGGTAGCGCCATTTACAGAATAAGATATGTAGCGGTAAACCTGTGAAGTATAGCGCAGAGACCTTTCGATGCCTGGGAATGAATACCCATAACGCGGGTACGGTCACCGGGAACTAGAGCGTTTCCGGGTGCTCAAAGTCGCCAAGTATTCGTCTGAGGCACTCCGCCGAAAAGCCCCTGGACGCCAGGAACCGGAATTGACGGGCGTAGTCTTTAGCGTCGACCGGGGGGCGGCCGAATTTTTTTTCCCATACAGCGCGGGCCCGCTCTACCTCGGTACCTCGCAACCCCTGGCTTAATGCAGCGACGGCCTCGTCACCGAGGCCATGTTGGCGCAATTCCTGGACTATGCGGCTGGTGCCTTGCCGCGGCGCTCGCCGGTGTACCAGGTTTTGCGCGAAACGCTCGTTCGACAGCCAGTTTTCCCGTTCCAAGTCGTTAAGGACCTGTTGGAGTTGAGTCGGATCGTCGGCATGTGGAGCAAGTTTACGTTCGAGTTCCATGCGCGAATTTTCACGCCTGGAGAGAATGGCGATGGCCCGCGCCTTTAGCGACGGGCCTTTCTTTTTTCTACCGCCGTCTTCATTGCCGCCAGGAGCCAGCGTTTCGAAGTCGTCGCCATCCGTATGCATGATGCAGCCGCGGCTTGTTAGACGATGTCGTCCGGGATGGGCGCGGTGGCGCCTACCGTTTTGCCGGTGGTGGCTGCGGCCTGCGCAATGACGCCGCTTTGTTCACGAACCCGGTTCTCGATCTCGAACGCCATTTCTGGGTGCTCTTTCAGGTATTCGCGGACATTGTCCTTGCCCTGGCCAATGCGGGTACCGTTGTAGCTGAACCAGGCACCGGCCTTGTCCACAATGCCAGCCTGCACGCCAAGATCGATGATTTCGCCCTCGCGCGAAATACCCGCGCCGTACATGATGTCGAACTCGGCCTGCTTGAAGGGAGGGGCCACCTTGTTCTTGACCACTTTGACGCGTGTTTCGTTGCCGACGACCTCGTCGCCCTTCTTGATGGCGCCGATACGGCGGATATCGAGACGCACCGAAGCGTAGAACTTGAGCGCGTTACCGCCAGTGGTGGTTTCGGGATTGCCGAACATCACACCGATTTTCATGCGGATCTGGTTGATGAAGATAACCATGCAATTGGCGCGCTTGATATTGGCCGTTAGCTTGCGCAGCGCCTGACTCATGAGGCGGGCCTGCAGGCCAGGCAGCGAATCGCCCATGTCGCCTTCGATTTCGGCCTTGGGAACGAGTGCGGCCACCGAGTCGATGACGATAAGGTCGACAGACCCTGAACGCACCAGCGCGTCGGTGATTTCCAACGCCTGTTCGCCCGTATCGGGCTGCGAAATGAGCAAATCGTTCAGGTTGACGCCCAGCTTGGAGGCGTACTGCACATCCAGCGCATGTTCCGCGTCGATGAATGCGCAGGTGCCCCCGATCTTTTGCATTTCGGCAATGACTTGCAAAGTGAGCGTAGTTTTGCCGGAAGACTCGGGACCGTAGACCTCGATCACACGGCCGCGCGGCAAGCCGCCGACGCCCAAGGCGATGTCCAGACCCAGCGAACCCGTGGAACATACAAGGATATCGTGTTCGACCTTGTCGTCGCCATAGCGCATTACCGAGCCTTTACCGAATTGCTTTTCGATTTGGGATAAGGCGGCAGCTAGTGCTTTGGCGCGTTCAGCGCCGGCTTTGCTGTTTTTGTCGTCCATGTGGAGATCCTTGACTGAAAACGAAATATGAATGGGAGCGCGTAAAGCGGCACCGGAAAACGGATTATTGCATCAAATTGTACTGTATATATACACAGATATCCAATGCAATCACATCGTTATCCCTTACTGGTCAGCACCTGGCGTGCGTGTCAGAATGAGCCTCACCCCTCTTCGTCATGTCTGAAAACAGGTCACATGCGTATCTTAATCGCCGAAGACGACAGTATTCTTGCCGATGGACTTTCCCGCTCTCTGCGCTATGACGGCTATGCCGTCGATGTGGTCGCCGACGGCTCCAGCGCCGACTCCGCTTTGCAGTTGCAAAGTTTCGACCTGTTGATCCTGGATCTGGACTTGCCCCTGCTTCACGGCTTGGGGGTGTTGCGCCTGCTTCGTCAGCGCAATACGCCGATCCCAGTCCTTATTCTAACGGCTGCCGATACGGTCGAACAAAGGGTGAAGGGCCTTGATCTCGGCGCCGACGACTACATGGCCAAGCCGTTTTCGCTAAGCGAACTCGAGGCGCGGGTACGGGCACTGACGCGTCGCAGCTCGGGCAATAGCACCGCCCTGCTCCGCTACAAGCGGCTCAGCTTCGATCTTAATGGCAGGGTCGCCCGTATCGACGACCAACCCCTGGAGCTCTCCGCCCGGGAAACCAGCCTCCTGGAAATCTTTCTTTCACGTTGCGGCAGGATGATAAGCAAGAACCAATTTGTCGATCTGCTATGCGAATGGGGAGAAGAAGTCACGCCCAACGCCATTGAAGTCTACATACATAGGCTACGCAAAAAGCTGGAACCCAGCGGCGCCCGCATCGTTACGGTGCGGGGCCTGGGTTACTGCCTTGAAGCTGAAACGCGCAGCGACTCCATTGCCGCCTGACGCCCACCCTGGTCATGGGCGCTGAATGCTAATCAAACCGGTTTCCCTGAATGACGCCGCCAGCCAGTCGGTCGCGCGCAGGTCATTCCTTCAGACGTTCAGGCGCCCAAAGAAAAAAAACGGCGCCCTGCTCAACAAGATAATGATCTGGATGTTCGCTCCACTATTCACATTGTGGACGATTGCCCTGGTCATCACTTGGTTCATCGCGCAAAACATTGCCAATGCTCCCTATGATCGCGCGCTCACCAATCACCTGCGCCTCATCAAGCACGAAGTCGAGCAACAGAAGATCCTTGAAGGTGTCACCCTATCGCCTTCAGCGGCCACCATACTACGCGGCGACCCCACCCAGCTGATCCACTGGGAAATCCAGGATGCCAACGCCAACTCGGTAGGCGGCTCCGCGAGCATTCCCCTTCCCGACCACTGGACCTACGAGGTCGATCAAATCCGATTTCGCAACGAGACCATGGGGGGGAAAAGCGTGCGGGTGGCGTATTTGTGGGGTGGCCCGGATTTGAACGGCCTGTACTTCCTGACGGTAGTCGCCCAGTCAAATGAAATGCGCGCGACGCTCCAGCAGGAAATCCTCACCGGGATGCTTACGCCGCAACTGATTGTCTTGCCGCTCGCCGCACTGCTGGCTGGACTCGGCCTCACGCAAGGACTCGAGCCGCTCAACTTATTGCAGGAGCGGATAAGGGCGCGACGCGCGAACGACATGTCGCCCATCAGCGACGATCTGGCGCCCGCCGAAATTGTTCCTTTGGTCGCCGCCATGAACAGCCTGCTGGTTCGGCTGGCGGCAACCAGCGAAACGCAACGCCGTTTCGTCGCGAATGCCGCTCATCAGCTCAAGACGCCGCTTGCGGGCATGCGCACACAGGCGGAACTCGCGCTACGCGAACGCAACCCCGAAAAGATGAACGCCAGCCTGGAGCAGCTGGTTCGCGGCTCTGAACGCGCGACGCGGCTGGTAAACCAACTCCTTGCCCTTGCCCGCGCCGAAAGCGTCGATGAACCCGGACAGTCGGCAGTCGATTCGGTCGAGCTGAACGAAGTGGCCGAAAAGGAAACAATGGAGTGGGTCGATACGGCCCTCAGGAAAAATATTGATCTTGGCCTTGAGCGCGCGCCGGTTCCCATGCGCGTGCCTGGCAGCAACATCATGCTGGCCGAGTTGCTTAGCAACCTGATCGGCAACGCGCTGGTCTACACCCCAGCCAACGGGTGGGTCACCGTCCGCGTCGGCGGCGATGCCTTGTCTGGCTATATTGAAGTGGAAGATTCCGGTCCCGGCATCGCACAGGTCGAACGGGAACGTGTCTTCGATCGCTTTTATCGCGTCCTGGGCACCAGCGAAGACGGCAGCGGCCTTGGTCTTTCCATCGTCAAGGAAATCGCGGATCAGCATGGCGCCACCGTCAATTTCATGCCGCCAGGCAAACGCACGGGATCCATGAACGGAACTTGTCTGCGCGTAACATTTCCGCGCATGCGGCGCAATACCGAGGGACCATGTATCCCGACCGCCAAGGAGACGGCGTGAGTCCTTCAACAACTACCGTGCAACCATCAGGCGCCGCCATCGGCGCGCCCGCCGCCACGCATCGTGCAATGACCCCGGAAGAACGCAAGGTGGTTTTCGCATCGTCGCTGGGCACTGTATTTGAATGGTATGACTTCTATCTATATGGCTCGTTGGCCGCGATTATTGCGGCTCACTTCTTTTCGGGGGTCAACCCCACCGCGGGCTTCATCTTCGCCCTCCTGGCGTT
The DNA here is from genome assembly GCA_035515055.1 of Candidimonas sp. Taxonomy (GTDB): domain Bacteria; phylum Pseudomonadota; class Gammaproteobacteria; order Burkholderiales; family Burkholderiaceae_B; genus Pollutimonas. Next base: position 71,459 of record DATJBV010000031.1, on the reverse strand, counting down.
CGCCTCGGGATTCGCGGTTCGCCCCTTCGGCGCGCTCGTGTTCGGACGTCTCGGCGATATGGTTGGACGCAAGCACACCTTCCTCATCACAATACTTATCATGGGGATGGCAACATTCCTCGTCGGCGTGCTGCCCTCGTATGCTTCCATCGGCATGGCCGCGCCGATCATCCTGATCGCATTGCGCCTGCTGCAGGGCCTGGCACTTGGCGGCGAGTACGGCGGCGCGGCCACTTATGTGGCCGAACATGCCCCGCAGAACCGCCGCGGCTTCTATACCAGCTGGATACAAACAACAGCCACCATGGGCTTGTTTCTTTCATTGCTCATCATCCTTGGCATACGCACAGCGCTAGGCGAAGAGGCGTTTCTTTCGTGGGGATGGCGCATTCCTTTCCTGATCTCCGCGGTTCTTCTTGTCATTTCCGTATGGATACGGATGAAACTGAACGAATCGCCCGCCTTCAAGAAAATGAAGGCGGAAGGCACAGGTTCAAAGGCGCCGATCAAGGAGTCGTTCTGCAAATGGAGCAACCTGAAGCTGGTATTGCTTGCCTTGTTCGGTCTGGCGGCGGGCCAGGCGGTCGTTTGGTATACCGGACAGTTCTATGCCCTGTTCTTCCTGACGAACACGCTGGCCATCGAAGCAAACTCGGCCAACATCATGGTCGCGCTGGCGCTGCTGCTGGGGACACCGTTTTTTGTCGTCTTCGGGGCGCTTTCTGATCGAATCGGACGCAAGCCCATCATCATGGCGGGTTGCCTCATTGCCGCGCTTAGCTATTTTCCGGTGTTCAAGGCAATTACTCATTTCGCCAATCCCGCCCTTGAAGCGGCCCAGGCGTCGGCGCCCGTGACTATCGTGGCCGACCCGGCGACATGCTCGTTCCAGTTCAATCCCGTCGGGGTATCCTCATTCACCAGTTCCTGCGACGTGCTCAAAGCGTTCATGGCCAGCAATGCGGTGAACTACAACAACCAGGCCGCTCCCGCCGGAACAGTCGCCCGGGCAAGAATCGGCGAAGACGAATTCGTTTCCTTCGAAGGGCAGAATCTAAGCAAGGCGGACTTCGCCGCCAAATCGACGGCACTGATCAAGTCGCTGACGGAGGCTATCCGCAGCCATGGCTACCCGGCCAAGGCGGATCCCACGCAAATCAATTACATCATGGTCGTGCTGCTCTTGACCTTCTTGGTGCTGCTGGTGACCATGGTTTATGGCCCCATTGCGGCCATGCTGGTGGAAATGTTTCCGACGCGCATCCGTTATACGTCCATGAGCATGCCGTATCACATCGGCAATGGTTGGTTCGGAGGCTTTTTGCCCCCGGTCGCCTTCGCAATGGTCGCGGCCACGGGCAACATCTACGACGGCTTGTGGTACCCCATCATCATCGCCGCGACCACATTCGCCATCGGCGTACTGTTCGTCAAAGAAACAAAAGACAACGACATCAATTCGTGATCACGGGTTCAGGCGAACGTCAGGCTGGGGGAATAGAATTGGCGCCATGGCAAAGGCTACACCCGCTATGTCGGGCGTGCGATCCCTCGCTTCGGCATAGGGGGCACATCCTTGCTATTGCCCGTGTTGCACGCCCCACATGTCTGTCAGTGCAACACCGGTGAACCTCCAATGGCCCGGCGCCCATGGCGCCCTGGGCCATTTTTTTGTGGGATTGGGCTTACAATCGTCCCTCGCTTACTCGGGAAGACATCAAGACATGTGGTTCAAAAACCTTAGGATATTTCGCCTCGCCCCCTCATGGTCATGCACCGCCGACGCGCTGGAAGCCGCCATTGAAAAACAAGCCTTCCAGCCTGGCAGCAGCCAGGATATGCAGAGCTTGGGATGGGTTGCGCCACGGGAAGATTCCGGCCTTGTGTATGCGCTGAACGGCCAGTTCCTCCTTAGCCTGCGCGCGGACAAGAAGCTGCTTCCCGCATCGGTCATCAATCAGTTCGCCAAGGCCAAGGCGCAGGACATCGAAGAGCAGCAAGGCTACAAGCCAGGCCGTAAACAAATGAAAGAGATCAAGGAGCTGGTTACCGAGGAACTCATGCCGAAGGCATTCAGCGTGTATCGCGACACCCGCGTCTGGATAGACACCAAAAACCATTGGCTGGTGATCGATGCGGCCGCCGCCGCCAAAAGCGATGAAGTCCTGGGCATGCTGGCCAAGGCAATCGACTCATTTCCAATCTCGCCTCTTTTCGTCGAGCAGTCGCCCGCCGCCGCCATGACGAGCTGGCTGGTCAGCGACGAACCGCCCAGCGGCTTCTCCATCGACCAGGACACCGAACTTCGCTCCACCAGCGAAAGCCGCGCCGCCGTGCGCTACGTGCGTCAAAGCATCGAAATCGACGACGTGCGCAAGCACGTAGAGGCCGGCAAGCAATGCACACGCCTGGCGCTTACCTGGGCCGATCGCGTCTCGTTTGTGCTGACCGAAGGACTGGAAGTCAAACGCGTCGCACCACTGGATGTGCTCAAGGAAGGCCAGGATACCGCCACGCATAACGAAGCCGAGCAGTTCGATTCGGACTTCACGCTAATGAGCGGCGAGCTTTCGCGCCTTATGGCCGAATTAGTCGAGGCGTTGGGCGGCGAAAAGGCCACCCAGTAGAGAAACGCAACGCGCGTATCAGTCGATTCCGTGGAAAACGCTGTCGTCCGGACCCACATGCGACGGCGGATTCCAGGTGACATCGCGCAACGAATGCTGGACCAATCCTTCAACGCCTAGCAGAACCGCGAAGATCGCCATCCGTACCGGTATGCCATTGTCTGTCTGGCGGAAGATCGCCAGTCGCGAATCGTGATTGAGATCGACGCTGAGGTCGTTGGCCCCTTCTCTGCTATCGCGCGGCAACGGATGCATGACAATGACGTCCGGTCCGCAGCACTTGTCGATAATGGCCTTATTTACCTGGAAGTCGGGCGTGTAGCCCTCCAGCTCTTCAGCGGCAAAGCGTTCCTTTTGCACACGCGTGGCGTAGATGACATCGGCGCCAACCAGGCCCTCTTCCAGGGAACTCGTCTGCTCGATCGTATGTCCGCGTTCGCCTGTCTGCTCCAGAATGTAGTCGGGCATCTCCAGCCCGCGAGGCGCGATCAATGTAAATTTCAGTCCGCGATATAACGCCAGCAGCTTGATGAGCGAATGCACCGTCCGCCCATACTTAAGGTCGCCGACCAGCGCAATATGCGCCCCGTCGAGCAGTTTTCCGAGACGCGAGAACTCGGTCAGTATGGTGTACAAGTCCAGCAACGCCTGGCTGGGATGTTCGCCCGGGCCGTCGCCGCCATTCACTACCGGGATATTCGTCGCGCGCGCAAATTCAGCGACCGACCCCTTTTCCGGGTGGCGGATCACCATGGCGTCGACATAGCCGCTCATGACACGGCTGGTATCGTAAATGGACTCGCCCTTTGCCATGGACGAGAAGGTGAAACCCGTGGTGTCGCAAACCGATCCCCCCAAGCGGCAAAAAGCGGCGCCGAAGCTTACACGGGTACGCGTGCTGGCCTCGAAGAACAAATTGCCGAGGACAGCCCCTTCGAGCACTCGAGACACTTTTTGCCGGCGAGCAATCGGTTGCATTTGATCGGCAATGCGGAAGAACTCTTCGGCGGATTCGCGAGTGAATTGATCGACAGAGAGCAGTTGATGCTTGCCGTCGACGGCAATACGATTACGTAAAGGGCCCGACTGTGCGCTTTGCGCATACTTTTGAAGCAGGCCCTCATTTTCAACAATTTCAGTGACGAAACGGCTGACGACTTCCGGCATGCCGCGGAATTCCTGCGATCCCTCTGGAAGTAGCCATGTGTCCAGGGCGCGACGCTTCACACCGATACGCGCCGCAAAGACATCACGGGTAAGATTCAGGCGCCGCATGGCGTCGCGAAGAAAGACCTGCTGGGAAACTGTCATGTTGGCACCTAAATCAGTATACGCAAAGCGTATATTTTATTTAGGCCGCACATTATTGACGAGCGTTATTTCGGGAATGGCGTAAAAATACAACGGCCTGATGCAGGCGGGCCTTGCTACGATCCCCCGGGTCCTTGGTACACGATGCTGGCCAGGCCCAGCGTGAACCAACAGCCCACGACAAAAGCAAGGAGGCTAAGCGTATAAGCCAGCATGGCAAGAAAAAGAGGCACCCAATGGGTTTTGCGGGTACGGCCCACTACCAGCTGATTGAGCAAGCTGGCCTGGACGGGATACGACCAAAGCAGGCCTAGCGCGCAAAGCACCATGCCGCCCAGAAATGCCGCCATGGGCATGCGCAGCCACTCCGGCGCCAGATCGATCGGGACGATGCCGACGCCGAACAACAGCATGGCAGCGACGCCCAGGCCATTTATCCAGGCAAGGAATTTAAAGCCAAGTGCCAGCGACGATGCCAGCGCCTGTAAGGCAGGCACAGATCCAATCGGCGTGCTCACGCTGGCCGCTTATTGCGTGACAGGGCTTGGTGCGGCGCCAGAGGAACCGCCAGCTGGTGTCGTCGTGCCGCCTGAATTGCTGGCATCTTCCGGCGCGCCGGCAATCGCTCTTGCGGCCGCCATGGCATTTTGTTCTGTGCCGACGGCAAAGACCAGGTGACCCGTGGTGACGGCCGTTGTGTAGCCCGGAGCCGCCATCATGGTGCGGCCCACCACTAGCGCCAAGCGCTTATTGGGATTTTTGGTGGTGGCATCGGCCACCTTCTTTTTGCCGGCCTCGTTCAGTTCGAGCGCCAGCAGGCCGTCGCCCTGTTTATTGGTGCCGGCCTTGATGCCGCTTAGATCGGCGCGTGTGATGATGGGTTGCGGATTGACGTACAGGGCACCTGTATCCAGGTTCACCGGCGTCCAGCCAGTTTGCATGACGGTGTCGGCCATGAATACAGCAACCGGAGCACCTTGCTGTTGCGCTGGCTGTGTCTGGCTCGACGCAGCGGTTTCAGCTGGAGACGATGCCGGGGACTCCGCCGTTTTCGTGCCAGGCACGGTTTGGCAGGCCGCTAAAAATACCAAACTGAAAGGTACAGCAATACGGCCAAGCGCACGAACAGTTTTCATGAAAACGTCTCCCCGGACTGAATAATTCAACAGCTGGAAATTTTAACAGGTGCCCGCCATCACCGAAGTCAAATAAAATCCGATTGATACTGATTGTAATTTCGACCCCTGCCGCGACTGGGCAATACGGCCGGTGCTGGGCAGAATGCGCCCATTTGTGTAATAATTGCGGGCTATTCGGGTGTCTGGTCATTGCAGTACGGCCAAGGCAGCGCCGAAGCCCCTCTAGCTCATGCCTGGTTAGAGCAGCGGACTCATAATCCGTTGGTGCGCAGTTCGACTCTGCGGGGGGGCACCAGTATCCATGCGGGTTTCCGGTAAAACGGAAACCCGCTTTGTTTTTGTGGCGGTACACGTTGGCTTGGCACACCAGTGCGGGTCGGCCCCGCCTAGTAATACGCCTAGCAGTTACCCTTCTTGGCCTGTCCCGGTGGACAAAACCCCCCTCGATCACTTCCATGCGGGTCGACGACGACCGATCCGGATGGGGTATACACAGCGCAACCGGACAGAACACCAACCAAGGCAATCAGGGCAATAAGCTTCATGGAGATCTCGAAAAGTCGAAGGGACTGCGATTCTAGCCACTTCTGTCTGGCAGTACCTTACGAGACGTAACCGACAGGCCGATGATGGGCGCCCCGCCATGGATTGGGACGGCGTTTTTTCATCCCTAGTCCAAACGTAGGATGGCCACGCGGCGGCGCAGGCGATACTGTCGAGCTATGGAACCCGTAACTCCCGGATCGCTTTGCGATACGTGCAAGGTGTTCCTCGCAGCGGACCTACCGAAGCAGCCTCATGTCCTGATGAGGCTACGGGGTGCCCAGGCGCCCAATAGTTACACTGGCTTGCTCGAGAGACACTACATCTGCTCATCATGCAAGACTGTCTGGCGACGGCGAACGCGCATGGACGGCCTCGATGTGAGGTTCGAAATTCTGCCGCCGGCGTTTTATATGAACCGTTTCGACGACAGTTAGACGTCTGGTTGGAAAAGATCGGCATCACCCTCTTCGGGATCATCGGTCGCACTCGCCAGGGTATTTCTACCTTCGCAGCTAGGGCACACGAAGTAGTAGCCCTCGCTGTCTTCCTCTGGCGCAAGCGCCATATCCGGCACGTCCATTCCGCAATGCCTGCAAGTCCACATAACAACCTCCTGGCGGCGAAATTTCATCATATCGCAACTTTGGGCGGCGTGACCGCGTGCTTGCGGGCATCGCGCTAAGCCTTTAGAATCCGCAAACATCGTTACCGCAGTAACCCAATGAACACGTCGAAATAACGCAAGTCTCGTCTTACCATGACTCGCATCAACTGCATTCCCGTCGAAGAGCTAAGCCGACAACATCTGGTCGCGGAATACAGGGAACTGCCGCGCGTCTTTGCCTTGGCACAGAAAGCCTCGGAACGGAACCGGTTCGTTCAGCCCGCCAATTACACGCTGGGTACTGGACATGTCACTTTTTTCTATACGCGGCTGGAATATCTCGCAAAGCGGCACGCCCAATTGGTGGCCGAGATGCTGCGCCGCGGGTACAAGCCAACATTTACCGGCTCGCTAAAAGACGCACACCCCACTATTCCCCAAGGGTTCTGGGCCGATTGGGAACCGACCGACGAAGCCATGGCAATTAATAGAGCCCGCATCTTGGAACGCAGCCGAAACAACTAAGCGCCGCCTTGCCGCGGCCGTCGCATCTTACGGGCGTAAAATCCATAAGCCACAATTAACAAAGGACTATCAGTGTTTCCATCCAGGCTGACTTCGGGCTACCAATCCTTTTTGAACGGTAGACTTTCGCGCGAACGCGAACGCTATAAGGAACTTGCAGAAACGGGCCAGCACCCCGAGATCATGGTCATTGGCTGCGGCGACTCCCGCGTAGCCCCCGAGACCATCTTCGACGCGGACCCCGGTGAAATATTCGTCATACGCAATATCGCCAACCTTGTTCCTCCCTGCGAACCGGATACTGAAACGTCGTTCCACGGCACAAGCGCTGCGATCGAGTTCGGTGTAAACGCGCTAAAGGTCAAGCATATTGTGGTGCTGGGTCACGCCAGTTGCGGCGGCGTCTCTGCGTTTGCCAATGACGCCGCTCCATTGAGCAAACGCGATTTCATCGGTAAATGGATGTCGCAAATCGCGCCGGTTGCCGAGCGTATCGGCCCCCCGACGGCGGACCGGCAGGGTTGGATACGACAGCTCGAGTGGGCCGTCGTCGAATACAGCCTGGGTAATCTAATGACCTTCCCCGCGGTACGCGACGCCGTCGAGGAAGGAAGGCTTACGCTGCATGGCGCCTACTTCGGCGTTGGCACCGGAGTCCTCTTCGTTCGCGATCCCATTACCGCGCAGTTCGTACCGTATAGCGACAACGACTAGCCGTCGTATTCCATCGCATCCACCGGCCAAAAGGCTTATTCATAAAAACCACAATCACCACGCTGCGGGAAAGCCCGGCCTACAGCGCTTATAAAATGAGGTATAGAATTTCCTGAAGCTGGAGCGCCTTCGGTAAGCACATCGGGGGCTTATGCAGAAAAAACCGTGCAGGCCAGGGGAAAGCAAACATGGACTCTTTGCAGGCGTCCGCCGCGCACCTACCCATTCGCGAAATCATTTTGCGAAGCGCCACAGCGCGGCGTACATTCCGCGCCTCTTCGCCCCTAGCAACGGTAATCATCCAGTTAGAACAACGCAACGTCTTACAGAAGCCAGGCCGCAACGAAACGCATGGGCATGATGTTCACACATCATGCCCATTGCTTTTGCTCGTCAACAATAAGGAAGGACGAAAATGGAACACAACGCATCGCGAGACGCCTACTGGAAGGCTAATATCCGTGTCATCCTGATCTCCCTGATTATTTGGTTCATTTGCTCTTTTGGGATGGGCATCTTCCTGCGCCCGATGCTGTCGGGCATTATGGTGGGCGGAGCAGACCTTGGCTTCTGGATGGCGCAGAACGGATCTATGTATATTTTCATCATCTTGATCTTCGTCTATGCAGCCGTCATGAACCGCTTGGATCGCGCCCACGGCGTCGAAGAATAGGGGAAGCCAAAATGGACCAGTTCACGCTCAACCTTATTTTTGTCGGCGGATCGTTTGCCATCTACATAGCCATCGCGGTCTGGGCCCGCGCCGCGACAACGTCGGAGTTTTATGCCGCGGGCCGAGGTGTCCACCCAGTCTTGAACGGCATGGCAACCGGGGCGGACTGGATGTCCGCCGCTTCCTTTATTTCCATGGCCGGCATCATTGCGCTGTCGCCAGCCGGTGGCTATACGCAATCGGCCTTCCTTATGGGATGGACAGGCGGTTACGTGTTGCTGGCGTTGCTGCTTGCACCTTATTTGCGCAAATTTGGCCGATTCACGGTTCCCGGCTTCATAGGCGACCGCTTCTACTCCAACGGCGCAAGACTGCTTGCCGTGGTCTGCCTGATCGTCATCTCGATCACCTATGTCATCGGGCAAATGCGCGGCGTAGGGGTAACGTTTTCGCGCTTTCTTGAAGTGTCGACCGACGTTGGCCTTTATATCGGTGCGGCAATCGTCTTCGTCTATGCGGTGTTCGGCGGCATGAAGGGCATCACGTATACCCAGGTCGCGCAATACATTGTCCTTATCATTGCCTATACCGTACCGGCGGTTTTCATCTCATTGCAATTGACCGGAAACTTCCTGCCGCAGCTTGGGCTGATCGGCGACTATGCGCCGACAGGGGGGGAACACACGCTGCTGAACAAACTTGATATGGTCGTGACTGAACTGGGCTTTACCGCCTACACGGCAGACACCAGCAATCGCCTCAATATGTTTCTGTTCACCATGTCGCTCATGATTGGAACGGCGGGGCTGCCGCACGTCATCATCCGATTCTTCACCGTTCCGAAGGTGGCCGATGCACGCTCGTCCGCCGGGTGGGCATTAATATTCATCGCCTTGCTGTATACCGTGGCGCCCGCGGTGGGATCAATGGCGCGCCTGAACCTAACCACCACCATGTGGCCGGCGTCCATCTCTGGCACTGCTTTATCCGGCTCCGCCATTGCGCGCGCCGACATTGACAGCAAACCTGAACTGTCCTGGATACGCACGTGGGAAAACACCGGGTTGCTAGACATGGAGGACAAGAATGGCGACGGCCTGATCCAGTACTACAACGACAAGGCGCCAGCCGACCACGCAATTACGAAGCTGGCCAACGAGCAAGGCTGGAAGGGCAACGAGCTGGTCACGATCGACAACGACATCATGGTATTGGCCAATCCAGAGATTGCCGGCTTGCCGGGATGGGTCATTGCGCTAGTCGCCGCAGGGGCGCTGGCGGCCGCGTTGTCCACCGCTGCCGGATTGTTGCTGGCCATTTCATCGGCCATTTCGCACGACCTGATCAAAGGATCCATCAAACCCGACATTACGGAAAAAGGTGAACTACAGGTAGCGCGCGCCTCCATGACGTTTGCTATTGTGGTGTCCACGTGGCTGGGCCTGAACCCCCCCGGCTTTGCCGCGCAAGTGGTGGCGCTGGCGTTCGGGCTGGCGGCAGCCACCATCTTCCCTGCGCTGATGATGGGGATTTTCTCGAAACGCATCAATAAAGAAGGCGCTATTGCCGGCATGCTATTGGGGCTGGTGTTCACATCCGTGTACATCTTTGTGTACAAAGGCTGGTTCTTCATACCGGGCACCAACAACCTGGCCGATATTCCCGCCAACTATGTATTCGGCATTTCCCCGCTGTCCATAGGGGCAATAGGTGCTTTAGTCAACTTCATCACCGCCTATTTTGTATCTTCGGTCACCGCTATGCCGCCGGCTCATATTCAGGAGCTGGTCGAGTCCATCCGCGTTCCGAAGGGAGCCGGCATTGCCACACAACATTAAGCAATGAATCGGAAAGCCCGGGCTTGGCGGCCCGGTGCTTACTACACGTAGGAGCATGACATCGACCTCCTGGCATCATGACCCATGGACGAAAGCAAAACGGCTGCGACTGGTTCGCCCCCTACCGTCCATTCCCAAGAAATTCTGGCGCGCGAGGCGCTGGCCCCCGCAGCTCAGGCTCTTTTGGGCCATACCTACACCGCCGAAGACCTCGTCACCCGCGCACCCCTGTCCTGCACGCCAGACACCACCAGCCGACAAGCCGCCCTTCTCATGCAACGTGCCCATGTTTCATCGCTGGGCGTTATCGATGCCGGCACCCGAAACCTGGTCGGTCTCATTACCATACGAGACCTGGTCGGCCGGGTCCTGGCGGAAGGCAGAAGCCCAGACACCCCGGTAAGAGACATCATGACGGCCGACCCGATCACCCTGCCTTCCTCGGCACTGGGTGTTGATATTCTTAATTTCATGCTTAGAAATAAGGTGGGGCACCTGCCCATCAGCAATGATGGCAAATTCGACGGCATGATCACCCAGACCGACCTGATCCGCGTCAATGCGACCAGCGCCGCCGCCCTCGTGCACGAAATTGGCGATGCGCAAGATGTGCAAACCATGGTCGCTGCCGCAAGCAACATTCCTGGTTTGCTCGTGCGGCTCGTCACCGGGCACCAAACCCATGAAGTCATTACACGGCTGATTACCGACATCGCCGACGCCATCACGCGGCGCCTGCTGAGGATGGCTGAACAAGAACTGGGGCCGCCACCCGTTCCCTATCTATGGCTTGCGTGCGGCAGTCAAGGCCGTCAGGAGCAAACCGGACTATCCGATCAGGACAATTGCCTGATCCTTGATGACACGGTCGATGCTACCCACATGGCATATTTCAAACACTTGGCGAAAATCGTCACCCAGGGTCTGGATGCTTGCGGCTATATTTTTTGTCCAGGAGACATGATGGCCACCAATCCGCGCTGGTGCCAACCCGAAAAAGTCTGGCGCAAGTACTTCCGCAATTGGGTAGCCAAACCAAGCCCGGAGTCGCAAATGCTGGCTTCCGTGATGTTCGACCTGCGGCCCATCGAAGGCGCCGCACGCCTGCATCACGCGCTCCAATCTGAAACGCTTGAGGCAGCATCGAAAAATTCGATCTTTGTCGCACACATGATCGCCAATGGCCTGAAACATGCACCAGCATTGGGCTTCATTCGGCAATTTTCCACGATGCGAACCGGCCCATACCGAAATCACATCGACATGAAACATAATGGCGTCATCCCCGTTACCGACTTGGCGCGCATCTACGCCCTGCAAGCTCGCCTGCCGGAAGTCAATACACGGGCGCGCTTATTGGCCGCCGGACATGCTGGCATTATTTCCACCCCCGGCGCACATGACCTCGTCGACGCCTACGACGTGATCTCGCGCTCGCGGCTCGAACTCCAGGCCCGTCTTGTCAGGTCGGGCGACAAGCCCCACAATTTCCTGGACCCTGCGCAACTCTCCAGTTTTCAGCGCAAACATCTGCGCAACGCGTTCGTGGTGGTGCGCACCATGCAAGCTGCCCTGGGCCAGGATAAGAGCGCACTAACTTGACGAGAAGAAACCATGTGGGTTGACTTACTTTCCATGCTCGCGACGGCCGCCCTGGCCGCCTGCCTGGTATTCATTTTGCGACGGGCATTGCGCAAATCAAGACACGCCCTGCCGCGCTGGGCAATGCCGGCTGCCATGGGCTGTACGATGATCGCATACTCGGTATGGAGCGAGTATTCCTGGTTCACCCGCATGCAGTCGGCCCTTCCGCCAAACGTCGTCGTGCTTGGGACTGGGCAGCGCAGTGTGCCGTGGGCTCCCTGGACTTACCCTGCTCCGGTGACTGTACGTTTCGTTGCCATGGACACGCGCGCAATTTCACGGTCGGAGAAAAAGCCCGAACTGGTTCGAGGCCAGCTACTGCTCGTGGAACGATGGCAACCCACTCGTACAGTTGCTGTTGCATTCAATTGCGTCTCCAACCAGCGCGCAGACCTCGTGGGCCGCGCCGCCCTTGCATCCGACGGCACGCTTACCGGCGCACAATGGCACGCTGTTGCGCCCACGGAACCTGCCTTGAAAGCCGCATGCAAGGTCGGGTGAATGCCACGACCCGCGCCTCCATACAGAAAGTAAACGAGTGGTAATGAGCAAACGACTCGGTCCTCGATTACGTATATTTCTGATCTTTGCCGCACTGGCCGGTGGCTGCATCGCCGCGCTTGTTGGCGGCCTTTATTATGGCCACCATAAGCAAGGCCAGGCCGGTTCACCGGATGCACTGCTTATCGGCGGCGCCCTGGCAGGCTTCAGCCTTGCTGGATTGATCACCTGGGTTTGGCTAGTGTTTGACGAGAATATTGCCAAACCCATAGAACGCTTGGCTGGCGCGCTGAGAACCCGCGGCTCCGCCGCCATCAGCACAGAACTTCAGATTAGCCATTCCCGGTATCTGGGCGACCTTGTCCCGGCCGCCCAAGAACTTGTACACGCTCTTGATCTCACCCGCCATGCGCTTGCCCGGTCCGCAGCGGTGGAAACCGCCGATCTCGTTTATGAAAAAGCCCTGCTTGAAACATTACTGACCGACATTGCCGCCGGCGTCTTGATGTGTTCGGCATCCCATCAGCTTGTGTTCTACAACATACGGGCGGCCAGCCTAATTGGCGGCCTCGATGCCGATGCCGCCCCCGGGCTTAACCGCTCGTTATTCGAGTTCCTGCATCCCGCTCCGATACGCGCGGCGTACGCCAGGCTTGAGTCCACAGGCGACCCCGATGCGGCGTCCGATATCCTCTGCGCAACGCGGACGGCGGGGACAACGCTACTTGCCCGCATGCGTCTTCTACCCCGGCACCGAGAAGAAACGACCCGGGGCTATATCCTTACGCTGCACAACAACGCAACACTGACCTTGCAAGGTTGGGACCAGCCTTTCATGTCATCCGGCCATCAGGCCTTATGGATGGTCCACGCCAACGACTTGGCAAGCGCGCTGGAGGCTCGCTTGAAGGCAAAAGGCTACGTAATACAGTATTCCGTCACGAACCTTCTTTTGCGCTGCAATGGCTTTCACCTGATCGCCTTGCTCGACGCCCTCGCGCGCCATGCGGCGGTACGCGGGTCGGGCACGTTCTTGAAGATTAGCGCCCATGGCGCGGGCGCCATGATCGCTTTGGAATGGAAAGGCAAACCGCTGCATGCGGACGAGCTGCGGCAACTGATGTCCCTGGCGCTGGACGCTTCTCCGGCAAACGCCACGGTGCACACCGTGCTTGCGAACCATTCCGCCTCTCTCGAGGCTTATGCCAACGCGCCCGACTGTGCGGGACTACGAGTGGCCATCTCCGAAGCTCGTCTCGAACAGCCTCGCGCGCCCGCCATACCTCAGGCCCTCGTCTATGATTTTGAGTTGTTGTTCAAGAATTACAACAGCGCACTGTCCGACACCCCTATCGAGGATCTGACCTACGTTGTTTTCGACACCGAAACGACCGGCCTCTACCCGGATCAAGGAGACAAAATCGTCCAGATAGCCGCCGTGCGCATCGTCAATGGGCGACGCATCGAGAAAGAGGTGTTCAATACACTGGTCAATCCTGGCAGGAAGATTCCGCCGAGGTCGACGAATGTGCACGGCATCACCGACGACATGGTCGCAGGTGCGCCCGCGATTGACGTGGTCGGCAGAAAGTTTTACCAGTTCGCCAAGGGGTCTGTGCTCGTCGCCCACAACGCTCCGTTCGACATGGCATTCCTTCGCCAACACGAACAAGAAATGGATTGTCGCTTCGACAACCCAATACTCGACACCGTGCTCTTATCGGCCATTGTATTCGGCCAAAGCGACGACCATAGTCTCGATGCACTGAGTCATCGGCTAGGTATCACCATTACCGAGGAAGACCGTCACACCGCCATCGGCGATGCCACCGCAACAGCTGATGCATTGCTGAAGCTGATACCCGTTTTGAAGGCGCGCGGCCTCAAGACATTCGGCGATGTGTTGACGGAAGTCCGTAAACAGCGCCGCGTGCTCAAGGACTTGAATGACTAAGCACCGTTGCCTGCCGACGCTGGCTAGACGAACGTGACAAAACTCCCTGGTTCTTCTCGAGGTGTACGCAACATGTTGACGGCGTGTGTATCGTCCCGGTAACCCAAGGACATGCCGCACACAAGAATTTCATCGGGGCCCGCGCCGATAAGCGGGAGGATGATCTTTGCGTAAGTGTTCCATGCCGCTTGTGGACAGGTGTCGAGTCCTCTGGCCTTGGCGGCAAGCATGACGTTCTGCAGGAATGCACCATAATCGAGCAACGCCCCCTGGCCTAAATCACGGTGCATGGTGAACATGATGCCGACCGGGGCGCCGAAGAAGCGGAAGTTATTTTGGTGCTGGCGATGCATACGGTCTTTTTCACCTTTGGCGATACCAAGCACCTGATAAAGCGCATAACCGTTTTGCCGTCTCCGCTGCAAATAGGGATCGAACCACTTTGACGGGTAATAAGGGTATTGCCCCGTATATTCGCTGGCAGGAATTTCCTCGCGAAACAGCGCATCATGGGCGGCGCAGACCTTTTGCACCAGGTCTTTCCGGGCCGGTCCCCTCAGGACATACACGCGCCAGGGCTGCGCGTTGACTCCGCTCGGGGCACGCGAGGCAACACGAAGTATTTCTTCGACCTGCTGATCGGACACCGCCTGCCCCGTGAAGGCTCGAACGGACGAGCGCTCCCGCACGATACGATCCAAAGCCCGCTGGAGAAAATCGGCGTCGTCCGCGTCTGGCGGGACGGCACCAACCATCGATACGTTTTTCAATCCCATCTTGCTAACCCGTAACTTGTGAATATTGAGTGTACTCAACTTATCCACAATTTCTGTGCATAAGTGCTTGGATAAGCCTGGGACTTGTCATTTATTGGTAATGAAAACACGGGCTGGAGGTTCAGTGGTCAAAGAACGCCACACCCGTGTCACTGCTGCTTACTTCTGCCGCGGCATCCGCCGATATACTAATCGGTAGCCGACCACTAGAAGGAAGGACATGAACATCTTCGAAGCGCTACGCCAAAGCCACGAAATACAGAGGGCGCTGGCAGAGCGGGTAACCAGCACGAGCGGCGACACTCCCGAGCGCGCCGAACTCTTTCGTTCCTTTCGCGCAGAGTTATCGGCGCATGCCTTGGCCGAAGAGCGCCATTTGTACTCGCCGATCATGGCCAGCGACATGGGGATCGACGTATCGCGGCACGCCATCGCGGAACACCACGAGATAGACGAACTGATAGAACAGTTGGAACGCACCGACGCCTCTAGTCCCGCTTGGTTGGCATTGGCAAGAAAGCTGTCCGACAAAGTGCATCATCATTTAAAGGAAGAGGAGCGCGGATTTTTCCAGATGGCCGGCAAGATTCTCGGTGCCGACCAAAAAATTTCGCTGGCGAAATCCTATCTTGCCGACTACGAAAAAGCCTTGCAGGAATAACGCCATAGTCGCAGGCCGGTCATAGGCCTATTGTTTTCTTGATCTGCCTGTTCTGCGCGGCGATGAGCTCTTCCAATTCTTCAGCCGAGTCGGCGCCGAGTTCCAGGAGCATGAGCAGGCTGTCTTTTTTCATTGTCTTTGCCGCGGCGGCAATGGCTCGATACTTGGCGACCTCTAGCCGCTGGGCGATGTCGGCTCCGCCGGCGCCCGCGGCCCGCCGGACATCTGCCTCCAGCTCTTTCAGAAGTTGCGTATGACGCTCAAAATAGCGTTGTTTGCCGCGTGCGACCACTGCCTTGATATTGTCTGCTTCGTCCGTCATGTACAAGCTCCACGTTTTTATCTTGTTGATCGCTCTATGATACTTGGGTCTATTGTGATTGTGATTTCGAAGTCGCGACTGCAATAAACTCCCCAACCTGCGGGAGACACAGCCGCATGCTCTTCCAATCGCAACCCAATCTATTCGACACCGCGCTGGCCGTGGAGCCCAGGGGCTTGCGCTACCAACCCGACTTCCTGGCGCCCACGGAAGAAAGAGAGTTGCTTGCACTCATCCAAACGCTGCCCCTGCGCGAGATGCAATATAAACAATACACGGCCAAGCGGCGCATCGTCAGTTTCGGCGGCCAATACGACTTCACCAAGCTGGCCTTGCAGCCCGTCGGGGGCCCGCCGCCGGAACTGGCGCCGCTACAGCGCAAGGCCGCGGAATGGCTGGGGGTGGCACCCGAGGCGTTCACGCAAATACTCGTTGCCGAATATAGTCCTGGCACGCCGCTTGGGTGGCATCGAGATGTCGCCGACTTTCAAGACGTCGTCGGAATCTCGCTACTTAGTGATGCGGTAATGCGCTTCCGGCCATATCCGCCCAACGCGCCACGAAAGTCCGACATCGTGAAACTGGTGCTGGAACCGCGTTCCGTTTACGTGCTGCGCGGACCGGCACGTTGGGAATGGCAACACAGCATTGCGCCGACAGCGTCGTTGCGCTACTCCATCACGTTCCGGACAAAACGATTACTTTCTGGCGCCGTATAAGTCGTGCAGCGCCAGGCCCACGGCAAATGCAACATAGACGGCCGCAAGCGAACGCGTGCTAAGTCGGCGTTCGAAGCCGGGCGTGAGGCGTTGTGGCGTAAAGCGCAGGTCTACCACGCAAGCCAGCGCAGCCACCGCGGACGCATTGCCTACCGTAATAGCCGGGACGGGATTCTTTTTATGGCGCGTTGCCAAGCCTTCGTAGGCCAGCGCCCAAAAAATCGAAGCCGCATGATGAATGGCGTAACCGACGAGGCTATACCTCACGCTGGCGTTGCTGCGATATATTGCCTTGTCTTTCCATATCCAGTGGCTGACGGCATTTACCGGGGCAATAGCGCTCCGACAATCCCTCACCCCTCCAAGCAATAGCGCAAACGTCGAAACCGCACTGGCGAAGCTTCCCGAAACAACAGCACTCCTTAAAACCTGGATAGGCCAATTCATTTATATTCTCCCCGACGCACTGGCGAATTAGAATACAAGTAGCATTCCGTATACCTGTAATTTCGTGGCGAGAGCTTCAGGAGGCTGCATGAAAGTCTTGCTGACAGGCGCATCTGGATTCATAGGCAGCCATTTGCTATCGGCGCTGTTACGCGCGGGTCACCAGGTGATCGGTATCGTCCGCCACCCGCCCGCCGCTCCGCAGTATGCGGACATATCGTACATGTCGTTGGATTTCAGTCACGCACTCCAGGCAGATGACTGGCTAGACGCCGTCGCGGGAGTCGACGCTATCATCAACGCTGTCGGTATTTTTCGCGAATCGCGCAGCCAATCGTTCGACATCCTTCACCGGGCCGCGCCATGCGCCCTGTTTTCCGCCGGCGCCAGGGCTGGTGTCCAAAAAATCATCCAGATTTCCGCCCTGGGCGCGGACGCTACGGCGCAAACAGCCTTCCTGCTCAGTAAAAAGGCAGCTGACGACTTTTTGCTCTCGCTCCCGGTGAATGCCACCGTCGTGCAACCGTCGCTCGTATACGGGCCCGGCGGCACTAGTGCGCAGCAATTCAACAAGGCAGCCTCGCTTCCTATCATTCCATTGCCGGGCAATGGCGAGCAGCAAATTCAGCCTGTCCACATCGACGACTTGACGCAACTGGTGCTGGCCCTGCTCGAGCAAACCGGCGACATCCCGTCGAGAATACCCGCCGCCGGTCCCGTTGGAATTTCCCTGCGCTCCTTTTACGCCATGTTGCGCCAGGCCATGGGCATCACCAGCCCTGCCCGGTTTATTGCCGTGCCGTGGCCGCTGGTCGAGGCAGCGGCCACCGTAGGGAACCGATTGCCGACTAGTTTGCTCACCACGGACAGCATAAAGATGCTTCGGCGGGGCAATACGGCGAACATAGGCGAAATGAAACGCATCCTTGGCCACGCACCCCGTGCGGTCGGCGAATTTGTGCCGCGGCCCTATGCTGGCGCCGTCAAGATGCGGGCACAGATGTTGTGGCTTCTACCCGTCCTACGCATCAGCATTGCACTCGTCTGGATCGTTACCGGCTTCGTTTCTTTAGGCTTATACCCGGTAGAGGACAGCTACGCCTTGCTTGCACGCACCGGTACGCCTCCATGGCTTATGCCCGTTTTCTTGTATGGTGCCGCCTTGCTGGACCTTACACTCGGAATCCTGACGCTGCTTCCCAACCGGTCCCGCCATTTGTGGCTGGCCCAGGCAGGATTAATACTTGCTTATACCGTCATCATTTCGTTGAAGTTGCCCGAGTTCTGGCTGCATCCCTACGGACCCGTGCTGAAGAATCTTCCCTTGCTTGCGGCGCTGTGGATTTTGCATGAGCTCGAGGACGGGAAATGGAATACCTGATCATCAAGTGGCTGCATATCGTCGCATCAACGCTATTGTTCGGGACGGGTATCGGTAGCGCGTTTTATCTCTTGCTGAGCAGCTATAGCCGAGAACCCATGGCGGTCGCGGTCGTGGCGCGTATCGTGGTCATCGCGGACTGGTTGTTTACCGCCACCACCGTCGTGGCGCAGCCCTTGACGGGATACTGGCTGATGCGGCTCATGGGCCTTGATCTTTCGGCGATTTGGCTGCGGTGGTCGATCACGCTGTACGTCATCGCCGTGGCTTGCTGGTTACCGGTGGTGTGGCTGCAAATTCGCCTGCGCGATATAGCCGCAAACGCCGCCAGGCAGCGCCAACCCCTCCCCCCCACGTACTGGCATTATTTCCGGATATGGGTCGCGCTTGGGTTTCCGGCCTTTTTTGCCTTCCTGGCTGTGTTCTACCTGATGGTCGCCAAGCCGGAGACCTTATTCTGAACCGGCCCTCATCAAGGCTTCATGACGACCTTGATGCACCCGTCCTCCTTGTCCCGGAAGGTTTTATACATGGCCGGGCCGTCCTCGAGCGGGACGGTATGTGTGATGACGAAGGAGGGATCTATTTGGCCTTGGACAATGCGATCCAGCAAGTCGTCAGACCAGCGGTTCACATGGGTTTGGCCCATACGCCATGTCAGTCCCTTGTTCATCGATGCGCCGAACGGAATCTTGTCTATCAAGCCCCCGTAGACGCCCGCCACCGACAGTATGCCCGCCGGCCGGCACACGTAGATCATCTCGCGCAGGACATGTGGCCTGTCAGACTCGAGCATGACGGCCTGTTTTACCCGGTCATATACGGAATCGATGGAGCGGGTGGCATGCGACTCCATACCCACGGCGTCAATACACTTTTCAGGGCCATTGCCGCCGGTCAGTTCACGCAATCGCTCAACCACGCCCTCATCATCGAAATTGATTGTCACAGCGCCGCCGGCCCGAGCCATGGCCAAGCGTTCCGGCACGCGGTCAATCGCAACGACCTGCCGTGCTCCCATCAGTATGGCGCTTTGTATGGCCATCTGGCCAACGGGCCCGGCCCCCCAGACAGCAACCGTATCAGTCGGCTCTATTTCGCACTGCATGGCAGCCTGCCAACCCGTCGGCAAAATATCCCCAAGGAATAAGACTTGTTCATCGGTAAGGCCGGCCGGAATCTTTATGTGGGTCGTATCGGCGAACGGGACCCGAACGTACTCGGCTTGACCGCCAGGATAGCCTCCCGTGAGATGCGTGTATCCAAAAAGACCTGCTGTCGTATGGCCGAAGGCTTTTGCCGCCATATCCCGATTGCGATTGCTACGTTCGCATACCGAGAAATTGCCCCGCCGGCATTGATCGCACTCGCCGCAAATGATGGTGAAAGGAATGACGACGCGGTCTCCGGGCTTTAGGGCCAGATTCCCCTTTCCCACTTCAACCACCTCGCCCATGAATTCATGGCCCATAATGTCGCCCGACTCCATGCCCGGCATAAAGCCATTGAACAAATGCAGGTCGGACCCGCAAATCGCACATGCCGAAACCTTCACAATGGCGTCGCGCGGCTGCTCGATGATGGGCTCTGGTACGTTATCGCACTGGATATCGTGTTTGCCGTGCCATCGTAGTGCTCGCATTGTGCTTTCCCCCTGCCATGATCTTGAATTGCGGGCCGCGGCTTCTACTTGTCGACCTTGCTTTTCAGGTCGCGCGCCATCTGCAAATGCTTCTCAAGCGCGGGCAAGGTCTTTGCGGCAAATGCCTTGATATCCGGGTCCTCGGCATCGGCTGCCGCCTCCTTGAACATTTCCACGGCATCTTCATGGGCCTCCACACCAATTTGGTCGGCGTAACTCTCATCGAAGCCGTCGTCCATTGCGCTTAGGGCTTTGAGCTTGGTTCGTTGCACGATGGAGGGTTCAGTCGGCGGGGTATACCCCTTGGTCTTCGCAAGGGCCGCCAGTTCTTCGGACACACGGGTATGGTCGTCGATCATCTGCTGAGCGAAAGCCTTGACCTCGGGGCTCATGGCCTTGCTTTGCGCCATCTTGCTGCCCTCGATCTCCGCATGGCCGGATTGCGCCGCATTTTCAAGGAAGTCTTTATCGTCCCCATCAAGTTCCTGTGCAGCCGTATTTTGCATCGGCGCCGGTGCCGCGGTGGTGCCGGACTGCGCCATGCCCGCAGCGGGAAGAATCAACATACCGGAAGCAATCATCGTGAAAGTGAGGGTACGCAATTTCATTGAAGTCTCCATAAATGCGCGCATCTGCGCGATACCCTGACGCTATAGCAATCGGTGTGCCGCCTCCGCTATGCGCTCGCCGCCTGGGCACTGGCCTGAATCTGCCACATTGAATTGAACAACCCGTTGCCGCGCCTCAGCTCGGCCGGCGCGGCGTCTTCGACGATCTTGCCATCGGTCATCATGACAATGCGATCGAATGTATTAAGCGTTGACAATCGGTGTGCAACCGCGATGACCGTGCGTCCATCGATAAGGCTTTCAAGCGCCCGCTGCACGTCGCGCTCGGCGCGGCTGTCGAGAGCCGCGGTCGCCTCGTCAAGTATGAGGATGGGCGCGTTTTTCAAAAACGCCCGCGCAATGCCGAGCCGTTGACGCTGACCGCCCGACAAGGTCGCCCCGCGCTCGCCGATGATGGTGTTGTAGCCGGCGCTTAGTTGGCGTATGAATTCATCGCATTGCGCCATGCGGGCAGCGGCGTATACCTCCTCATCACTGGCATCCGGGCGCCCGTACCGTATGTTGTCCATGACCGACCTGCGGAACAAGCTGATGTCCTGCGGAACGACGGCAATACCGGCTCGCAGACTATCTTGGGTCATCTCGGTGACCGGTGTGCCGTCGATCAACACTTGGCCTTGTTGGACGTCATCAAGGCGCTGGATCAAACCAAGCAAGGTCGATTTCCCGCCCCCCGACGGACCCGCGAGGCCGATCTTCTGGCCGGCGGGAATAAGCAGGTTGAAATGTTCAAAGACGAGGTGGCCGTCGGGATATCGAAACGTTACGTCCCGGAATTCGATCGCGCCTTGGCGTGGCGCGATCGGCAATGCGTGCGGATGATCAACGAGGCCGTGCCGCTGGCCAATGACATCCAGCATCTCGGTTAGTACACCAAACTCCTGAGACGTACCCACCAGCGCCAAGGCAAGGTCCCGGGAACCATGCAGAATACGAAACGTCAGCGCGCTGACCAGCACGACGTCTCCCGCGGTAACGGCGCCCAGTTGCCATGACCAGATTGCCCAGGCCAGCATGGTTCCCGCCATT
Source organism: Candidimonas sp. (assembly GCA_035515055.1). Taxonomy (GTDB): domain Bacteria; phylum Pseudomonadota; class Gammaproteobacteria; order Burkholderiales; family Burkholderiaceae_B; genus Pollutimonas. The sequence continues at coordinate 49,777 of DATJBV010000031.1, read as the reverse complement.
AACCACAAACATATATCATGAAGCACGCGCGCCTTCTCGAGGTACATCCAGCTTTTGCGCTGCGCCTGAGCCTCAACCCCAAAGGCGGCGGCCAAACGCGCGCGCTCCCGCTCACGCCCAGAGAACGCTTTAACCGCCCATACGTTCGATACCGTGTCCACAATCTCGCCACCGACAACGGCCGCCTGCCTGCCATAGGCCTCGTGCAGTGGCCGCCCTCGCACGCCAAATGCAATAATGAGCCCGGCGACGAGGGCCACGAAGACGACAAGCGCAAGTGCCATCCGGTAATCGACCAACATGAGGACGATGACGGCTCCGACGAAGTCAACGCCAGGGGGAACGATATTCCATGTGAATGCGCTAAATATTGCGCCCGCCGACCCAGCCGTCGCGGTCACCCGGCTCCCCAAGGACCCGGATAGCTGTCCAAGAAAATAACGCATCGGGTGGCCGATCAGGTGCTGGAAAAGGTCTACCCGGATGTCGACTCCGGTATCTACAATGACCCTACATCCCAGCCACCCGCTCAAGCGCCATAGCACGCTTTCTACCGCTATCAGCGCAATAAACAGAAATAAAGGCGGCCACACCGCGCCGGTAGACCGGTCATCCGTCACCATTGCGTCGACCACCAGCTTCATGCCGTATTGAACCGCCACGGCGCATAAGCCGGCTCCTATGACCAGAAGCAGGAGTCCACCGAATTGCCATGATCGTGCGCGCACGTAGGTCATGAGAAAACGTATTGGACGGCTCGACACCTGTCGGGAACTCATGGCTACTCCACAGCGGCACGGCATGGATCCTGGTGAGTCAGCGGTTGATCCAGCGCGGTGGTCGGACTGAAAAATTGCTGAAACCGTTGCTGTTGTATAGACAGTTCGTTCGCCAGATCAGTATGCACGGGACGGTCGCCGTGTTTATCGGGGCGACCCAGCAGCCCAGATTGACAATGCCTGTTGTTGGCCCATCCCGGATAATCAGTGATGGGATACAGGCATATCCCACCCAGCGGCACGCCTTCCTTCAGCGCCGCATATGCCTCGTCGCAAACGTATCGGAACCATGGCGCTCTATGTTCTCCCTCCGCCCCCGTCTCGGCAATAAAGATAGGCCGACGATATCGATGGTAGGTGTCGGCCAGAATGTCTCGCAGGGGCCGGTACAACGGACTGTCGCGCTTGACGGTTCGACCACCCAATACCCATTGATTGTTCGAGTAGTAATTCACGCCAATGATGTCCAGGTGGCTCGTGCCGCCGCCGAGTTGCGGATGCACTGCTCCAGCCAGCATGTCCCATGCCTCGAACTGCGCCTGTTGCGCATGCTCGGCTTGCCTGCGGCTGCGCGGCGATTTCGGGACTACATTGATCACCGGATCAATATGCACGATACGCGCCAACGGGGCGACCTGGCGGATGGCTACGACGGCGGCCAACGATGCTCGCACAAGCTGGGTCTTAAGTTCCATGCCGCGGCGCGTTGCCAAGGGATTGAACAACGCCATGTCGCCGCCCGCCCAAGCCCAAAATGAAATCTCGTTGATGGGGCAATAATAGGCAATGCCGGGCCATTCATCCCGCACGATTGCCGCCACCCGGGCCGCAAAGTCGGCAAAGCGTTTGACGAATTGCGGGGACCAGATGTCGATGTCGTCTGGCCAGCCGTAATGGCACAGATCCCAGATTGGCTGCATATCCGCCTGGCGGGCCGCGCGCAACATATCGAGAAAGCTCGACCAATCGTATTGACCCGGCGATGGCTCGATCAAGTGCCAGCGCAAGCCGTCGCGAACGGTCGCAATGCCATAGCTACGCAATGCTTGATAGTCCCGCAGGGCAAATGCATCATGATGCGTTGTTTTGATGAGGTCCAGGCGACGGCCATCCCGCCGCCTATGAGTGGAGCATTCAAACCCACCCAGGAAAAAACTATTGAAAAGTTGCGTCATGATCCAATCGATAGCCTCGCCTTGGTGTTTGCATGTCGCCAGAAGCCGAAGTCATGCCTCCTGGGCGGCGACCGCCTGCCTGTCTTCCCACTCGTGCACAGCCCGGTCCATCCGTTCATAGACAGCGAGTGCCTGTGCGACGACCTGATCCATATTGAAATAGCGGTACGTCGCGAGGCGGCCGACGAAAGTGACTCCCTTGGTTCGGTCGGCGAGTTCCTGGTACCGACGAAACAGGGCGGCATTCTCGGGTCGGGGTATCGGATAGTACGGTTCGCCTTGCGCACTCGGGATCTCGTAGGTCACGCTCGTCTTGCGATGTTGCTGCCCGGTGAGATATTTATACTCCGTGATGCGTGTGTATTCCATATCTTCCGCCGGATAATTGACAACAGCCGCCGCCTGGAACTGTGGCTGGTCCAGCGTCACATGTTTAAATTGCAGCGAGCGATACGGCAGGGCTCCGAACCGGTAGTCGAAATATTCGTCTATCGGCCCGCAATAAATCAAGTGCCCGTACTGTACGGTATCGCGCACGTCTTGGAATGACGTGCTGGTTGCCACGGTAATGTTGGGATGGTCGAGCATTTTCTGGAACATGCGGGTGTATCCGTGCAGCGGCATGCATTGGAAGCGGTCCGTAAAATAACGATCATCCAACGATGTGCGCGCCGGCACACGGGCCGCCACCGATTTATCGAGCTGCGACGGATCAAGCCCCCATTGTTTACGCGTATAGCCGCGAAAGAATTTCTCGTAAAGATCGCGTCCGACGGTGCTGACTACAATGTCTTCGGACGTCCGTACATCCGCTATGACTTCCGCCTGGGACGCCAGGAATGCCGCTGCCTGTTCGGGAGTGAACTTACGTCCATAAAGCAGGGAAAGCGTGGTCAGGTTGATTGGCATGGGAACGAGCTTTCCGTCGACCTGAGCCAGTACCCTGTGCTCGTAAGGCCGCCATTCAGTAAAGCGTGACAGGTATTCCATCACCTTGACCGAATTTGTATGGAATATGTGGGGACCATACCGATGTACCAGGATCCCATCGTCATTGTAATGGTCGAAGGCATTGCCCCCGACGTGCGGGCGCCTATCGATAACAAGCACCCGCTTGTTCCGACCGCTGGCCAGACGCTCGGCCAATACGCTTCCGGCATAACCCGCCCCTACGACCAGATAATCGTAGTAATCCCCTGCCCCCGGCATGCGGCGCGGACGAAATGGTAGCCTGACGGCTGCCGCTCTTGCCCGTTCGGGCTGCGCCTCCAGCGGAATGGCGGCAGCCCCTTCCAGTACTTTGGCGAGTGTGCGGGCAGCCTCCCGCTGGCTTCTGCACATCACCTCACACATGGAATGCCATGTGCAGTCCCACGACATACTGCCCAGTATGCCGTCGGCCTGCTCGCACAACGCTACGCGGTCCGATGCCCGGGCAAGTTCGGATTCAATGCTTGCAGCGAATTCCGCCGCCGTCGCCGCAATTCGTACCATGCCGCTGGTTCCGTAGCTGCGGACCACATCGACGATAGGCGTCGATACCACCGCGCGGCCACCCGCCAGGTATTCAGGTGTTTTCGTCGGACTGATAAACCGTGTTGACTCATTCCGCGCGAATGGCATCAAGGCGACATCCCATCCCGCCAAATAAAAAGGCAACTCTGAATAATTCTTGCTGCCCAAATAATGGATATTCGATCGCTGCGGCAAGCTGGCGGGATCGATTTTCACGACCGGGCCGACCAGCACAATATTCCAGTCAGGACGCGCCGCCGCCACCGCGTCGACCAGTTCAATGTCGAGCCGTTCATCCAGCACGCCGTAGAACCCCAGTCGCGGATGGGCGATGCCCACTTGGTCCATAGGTTCAGACACCGGCAGCCGCGCTTGCGCGAAGTGTTCGACGTCGACACTGCTGGGAAATGGATGGACCGACGGGTGCAATGCGCGCTTGGCCTCGTAGAGGCTGTATCCGCCGGTGAACACGACATCGGCCCGGCTCAGCAATTGGCGTTCGCGCTCGATGAGCCGCACCGGAGCGCTACGAAACGCCGCCAGTTCATCCATGCAATCATAAACCACCAAATCTGCGCGCAGATGCTCGGAAAACGCCAGGCTCATGGGCGTGTAGTACCAGAGCGTCATTTTTTGAGTGGCGCGAGAACCCAGATATCGATCGAGCAGAACCCGCTGCTCATGCTCTTTCTGCTGCTCGCTCAATCCATTGGGCAAACGCGGTACGAGCACCTGGACCCCTTCTGGCTCTTCGCGTATCTCGAGCCAAGCGGCATTGTCGTTGTCGGGAACCGGCTCCTCGACATACAGAACGTCGAAATGGCGCGCAAACCGCGCCATTAAGTGCTGTGGGCGCTGGTAGACGAAGTCCCAACGCAAGTGAGAAAAGCAGACAAGCAAAGGACGCGGGGCACAGGATGCCCTGGTAGCGTTAGCCGGAATCATGTTGCCACCCTAAAGGAATTTAAATGATAGGTCCTGAAAAGGACCCATCACCCTTAGCAATTGCCATGCCTTGGCTGCGCCAAACTATGTCGTACTGATCACCCGGGTTTCCTTGGGATTCACCAACTGAATACTGCGATCGCGAAAACGCTGCAGTATGCGGCGGTTGAACTCGCGCTGCACTGGCCAGCGGCCACGATCGACAGTTCGTATCTGGCCTGCGATAGTTATCATGGATCCATCGACCTGGTCCACGCCCCATATATCGACATCGCCCAGCATCAGGTCTTGGTATTTCTGATCCGACCGCATATCGCTGCCCACACTGCGAATGGCGTCGAAAACGGCATCGACGTCCGAATCGGCGACCACACTAACACGTATAGAGGCATTGCCGATTCCCCGGTTCGTATTCGTTACCGTCGATACCGAACTAAACGGAACCACATGCAGCGACCCGTCGCCTGCGCGGAGCCGGACGGTGCGTATCGATAAGTATTCAACCGTGCCCGACAGCCCCGCGACGGTCACAAAGTCGCCCACTTGCATGGCGTTCTCCATAAGCAGGAATATGCCGGTGATAAAGTCCTGGACCAGTTTTTGCGAACCGAATCCCAATGCAACGCCGATAATGCTGGCTCCCGCAAGCAACGGCGCCACATTGACCCCTAGCTGGCTTAATGCAGTGAGCAAGACGACCATTGCAATAGCAACGAGGAGGACACTGCGCAACATGGGTACCAAGGTACGAATACGCGCTGCCCTAGCCGCTTCGCCCGCGTCCACCCATCGATTGATGCGACGGCTCACCGCCATATTCATGGCCTCCCATGCCACGATCGCCAGGACCATGGTGATAGCGATCGTGCCCGCCGCCGATGCGAGACGGCGGCCCACCGTATTGGCGGCGAACCACCCTCTCGTATCCATTCCCCACACCTGTAACAGCACGAGCAATGTGGCGACGCCGATCACTATGCCGACCGCGCGCCGCGCCAGTAAATGGAAAATACTTCTGCCGTCCCGTTCAGCCGCATGAGGTTGCGCCGCGGAGTCCTGATGCAGAAAAGCTTTATCGACGGCGCCCAGCGCAAAAATCGACACAAGGCAAGCCACAATGATGACCGCCGCAGAAGACACAAAAAACACCAACACCCGCTGGAAACCGTTCTCGATGCCGGCGGCCCAGAACAACCACAGCGCCGCTATAAAGAAGCTGGCCGCATACGGCCAAATATCGGCAAGAATGCCGCGCAGCCCAAATAGATCCCGGCGTGTCGCTCCATGGCCTCGAATGGCGGCGGATGCCGTCTTGCTGCTGCGCCACACCATGATCAACAGCAGGACATGGACACATAAGGCAGTCGACTTGGTCACGACCTCGTGGGTATCCAGATGGGCACCGGCCTGAACGAAAAGGTCGGCCGCGGCCATGCCGAAAGCCGCAATGACGATTACCCACCAGATCCATCGATTCAGCCAAACCGTCATACCATCGCCCACCGGCAGCAGCCGAAGGCTGCGCTGTTGCGGCGATATCATCAGGTGTACAGCGGCCAATGCGAACCGTGCATTGACATAGGCGGCGATCAACGGAATTGTGGCGCCGTAGAAAGGGCTTGTCTTCCCGCCAAGCGCGCTGGAAACCACACTTGCCACCCCAATAAACCCGAGCAATGGCAGAAGCTCGAGCAGGCAATATCCCAACGCATAGGGAAAACGCCGCAGCAGGCGCAAGTAGCGCAGCGCCGGTACGGGCGCTGTATCGCTGGCGGCGTTGGAAACGCCTGTCTCGTTGCCGTTGACGCGCTGTGCGGCCACGTCGGCCCGGATGCCCAACAACCGCCGCGGGCGCGCAAGCATGTACTGGGTAATGCGCTCGACCATGAAAGACGCGCCTAGAACAACTGTCATGCGCCACAGGACGCCATATGCCAGCGCACGCTGTTGCGGTGAACCCATCGTTTCACGCCACCACAACCCGCTGCCCCTTAGTTCCCCAACCGCATTGATGACGAGCTGGACCCACCGCATAACGCCATCGAGCCGTTGCCCTATCACGACGAACAGCTGGTCCAGCAGACCGCCTTGCGTGAGAGCCGGTGCGCTTTCCAGCTCTGCTTCAGCAGCCGATACATCGGTCATCATTGCCAACAAGAGCAGCAGAAACAAAAAGCAAAAGAACACACTCTGTTTTCTTATGGGCAAAGCCGGCATAGGCGGTTTTTCTCCTTGTGATGAAGCGATTCCAGGGGCAGCGGTCGCAGACGTTAATTACTGTGGCTGCCGGTAATTGGCAGCACGATGCCAGTGATGTAGCTGGAACACGCCGCCGACGCCAGGAACACGTAAGCCGGCGAGATTTCCTCTGGCTGCGCGGGCCTCTTGAAATCTGTCTTGCTGCCGAACGACTTGATCTTCTCGGGCGGCTGATCCGCGGGATTCAGCGGCGTCCACACAGGCCCTGGCGCCACAGCGTTGACACGTACGCCTTTGCTGGCGAGGCTGCCGGCAAGCGACATTGTAAACGCGTGGATCGCCCCTTTGGTGGTGGAATAGTCCAACAGCTGTGGGCTGCCCTGCAAGCCCGTGACTGATCCGGTATTGATGATGGACGCGCCCTCTTTCAGATGTGGCAACGCTGCGCGCGCCATATAAAAATACCCATAGACATTGGTGCGCAGGGTTTCATCGAAACGCTCGTCGGTAATATCGAGCAGGGACTCGGCATGCTCCTGGAAGGCGGCGTTATTCACGAGAATATCCAATTTACCGAAGGCTTGTACGACCTGGCCAACCGCATCTTCACAAAAGCGGGCGTCCTTCACGTCGCCCGATATGATGAGGCAGCGCCTCCCCTCGGCTTCCACGCACTCTTTTGTTTTCCGCGCATCGACATGCTCGTTCAGATACAGCACCGCCACATCGGCTCCTTCTCGGGCAAAAAGCACGGCGACCGCGCGTCCAATGCCCGAGTCGCCTCCGGTGACAATGGCCGACATCCCCTCCAGTTTGCCGCTGCCGCGATACGCGGGCGCCATGAATTGCGGCTCCAGGATCAAGTCCTCTTCCAGGCCCGGCTTTTCCAAATGCTGCTCCGGCAAAGGGGGCTCAGGGTAATCGCGTGCCCCCGTCTGCACCGCGGCGGTGTGGCCCGGGCCCTTTTCGTCTTCTGAATTCATGAGCAGTCTCCAGAGTAGTCTAGGTCGTGCGGGGCAGCACATGCTGTGCCCGCGCGCCGCGATCCTGCAAACCCCGATGGAGTTAGGCTAGCCTCTGGAACCCTTTATCCATCCACTCGGTGGCGCTTTGGACAGTGAGCTTGTACCCGGTCGATACGACGACCTGAGCCAGTTGTTCCCCGTATTGGTCGTAAGCGCTGAGCGTGGCATATGGATGATCGTCATCGGGCGTTATGTCGAACTTGACGCTTACCGGCCCTGCCGCACTGGATATACTGACGTTCTTGTGCAGCAAGGCGTGCAATTGCTGCTCATGTCTGCGCAATACTTCGGTAGCCGTCTTGACCAGCGTGTAGAACGCGTTGGCATCGAGAGGCTTTGGGTTTTTCTTGTCGCGCCCCATGGTCCATGGTCCCACCAGAGCCGGCTCGGATTCGCCGTCCTTCATCATTTCGACCGCCCAACCGTCGTCGTCTCCGTTCTTGATGACGCGCGCCGTCCAGCCATCGTCACGCCAAAGCCTGTCCTCTTGAGTTATATCGCCACTCACTGTTGTTGCTCCATTACCGCTGTTGATCAACAGGTAGTTTACAGGGCGGTGTCGAGAAACATCATGACGGCGAATCCGCCCATGAGACCGACAGTAGCCGGCGTTTGATGGCCGTTTCGGTGGGTTTCGGGTATGACTTCGTGCGAAACCACGAAAATCATGGCGCCGGCGGCAAGGCCGAGACTGATCGGATAGGCCACCGGGAAGCCGGTTGCCATGCCGACGCCGACCAGCGCCCCCAATGGCTCCATAAGTCCTGAACCGATAGCGACCAGCACGGCCTGCGCCGCCGTGAGACCGATCGCCCGCAATGCGAGAGCAATGGCCAATCCTTCTGGAATGTCCTGGATGGCAATGGCGGTCGTCAGCGGAAGCCCCACGCTCATGTCGCCCTTGGAGAAGCTGACACCGATAGCCATGCCTTCCGGAAGGTTGTGAAGAATGATGGCCAGAACGAAGAGCCAGACTCGGCTAATGCGTTCGCTATTCGGGCCGTAGGTTCCGGCGCTTTCGTGCTCGTGCGGCGTAAAGTAGTCCAGTCCCAGCATGAGCAATACACCCAGGCCAAGGCCGACCACGACGACAAAAGCCCCGCCCAACCCGCTGCCCAGCACTGTTTTCGCCGCCTCCAGACCGGGCAGGATCAAGGAAAACGAACTGGCGGCCAGCATCATGCCGGCCGCGAAGCCCAACATGGTGTCCTGCGTGCGTGTCGCTACCGCGCGCAAGCCGAAGGCAAATACCGCCCCCAACGCCGTGGCGCCGAAACCCGCGAATCCGCCTATTGCCGCGTACACCACGTTGCCGCGGTTCTCGCCGGTGAATGCCTGATAGCCGCTGGCGATCAGCAGCCACAGGACCGCAATGCTGGCGGCCGCCATGCCTAGGGTGATGGCGGGATTGGCGCGCGCCTGTGTACCCCACGCGCTCCAAAGGGAAGTCGAGACGGCTTGCGGATTTTCCATAAAATTTAGTATATGCCGCGGCGGCGCCTAGAGGAGTGGCTTACCCGCATAAAATTCGCGCAATGCCGCGACAGCTTCTTCCGCCGTATCGACAATACGGAACAGGTGGATGTCATCCGGCGCAATCATGCCTTCATCGACAAGAAAATCGAAATCGACCAGACGGCTCCAAAAGGCGGTATTGAGCAGCACGATGGGAATGGGCGGCATCTTGCGCGTTTGTACTAGCGTCAGCACCTCGAACAACTCGTCCAGCGTGCCGAACCCGCCAGGGAAGGCGACCAATGCCTTGGCCCGCAATAGAAAGTGCATTTTGCGAAGCGCAAAATAGTGAAAGCGAAAAGCCAGTTCGGGCGTAATGAAAGGATTGGGCTGTTGTTCGTGAGGTAGCGTGATATTCAAGCCGATAGACCGGATTCCGGCTTCGAAAGCGCCACGATTGGCTGCCTCCATAATGCCCGGTCCACCACCTGTCATGACAACGAGATCACATGGTCCTTCATGCTGAAAGCAGCGAGACGCCATGTCGGCAAAGCGCCTGGCTTCGTCATACCAATGCGATTGGGTAACGCGTCGTTTGGCCATTTCAAGACCGCGCAGAGCCACCGCATCGCTGGGCTGCGCTTCCAACTGGGCCTCGGCCCGTGCAAGATTGGCCTGCGCCTCTTCCGGAGACATGATGCGGGCGCTGCCGAACACCACGATGGTTGCGCGTATGCCGAGCTGGCGCAGAGTGAGCTCCGGCTTGAGCAGCTCTAACTGGAGGCGCACGGGCCGAAGATCTTCACTGGCCAGGAGCTCGACGTCTTCCTGCGCCAGCCGGTAGGCTTCTCCCGCCATGATGGCTTCGAGCAGCGCTTCCCGTTCAATGTCGTCGATCATAATGTCATGCCAAAAATGTAATACTAGCGGCAGAAAATTTGTCTGTCACGCGCATGCTAGCATGCTCACTTGGGCGGACGCTGATGCCGCCTACGGAACTATAAAAACACAGACCACGCATGGGCGACACGTTCAAGATTTCGCATATTTCAGCCGGTTTTATCGCCGTGCTCGTGGGCTACAGCAGCTCGGTGGCCATCATTTTCCAGGCGGCCAGCGCCGCCGGGGCGACCGCGGCGGAACTTTCATCGTGGATGTGGGCCCTCGGTATTGGGATGGGCGCCAGTTGCATCGGGTTGGCGCTGCGCTACCGCACGCCGGTCTTGACCGCCTGGTCCACACCCGGCGCCGCATTGCTGGTCACAGGATTGTCCGGCCTGAGCATGAATCAATCCATTGCGGCATTTTTGTTTTCTTCATTCCTGATGACCTTGTGCGGAATTACCGGCTGGTTCCAGAAGATCATGCACTACATTCCACGACACATCGCCGCGGCGATGCTGGCCGGCATATTGATACGCTTCGGCATGGATCTTTTTTCAGCAATGCAGACGCAGGCCATGATGGTATTGCTAATGTTCGCCACCTTCATGATCGGACGCGCCTGGGTGCCCCGCTACACCGTCCCACTGGCATTGGCCGCGGGCGTCGCCTACGCCGGGATCGGCGGCTTGTTGAACGTGGATATACTGAACTGGACTCCCGCGGCGCCCGTGTTCATGATGCCCGAGTTCACCGCATCGGCCTTGCTTGGCGTGGGCGTCCCCTTGTTCATCGTGACAATGACGTCGCAGAACATACCCGGTCTGGCCGTGTTGCGCGCCAACGGCTACGAGACGCCCGCGTCGCCCCTCATCACCTGGACGGGCATTACCGGCTTGATGCTGGGTCCATTCGGGGGTTTCGCGTACAATCTCGCGGCCATCACCGCGGCTATCTGCATGAGCAAAGACGCCGATCCCAATCCCGCACGGCGCTACATGGCGTCCGTTTGGGCAGGCGTTTTCTACCTGATTACCGGCATATTCGGGGCTACGGTCGTCGGATTGTTCACCGCATTTCCCGCTGAACTGGTGGCTGCCATTGCCGGGCTTGCCTTGCTGGGCACCATAGGCAACAGCTTGGCGGGCGCCCTCGCCAATGAGAATGGTCGAGAAGCGGCGCTGGTCACGTTTGTTGGCACGGCTTCGGGCTTCAGCATCTTCGGCATAGGCAGCGCCTTCTGGGGGCTGGTGTTCGGGATTGCGGTTCATATGGCCACACAGCGCAGGCCCGGTGCGCCTCACTAACGTCTCTACCGGCCGGGGGTTCATCCAGGCGGCCGATGAGTGGTATCACGCCGTCACTGTTCCGACGCGGATATTGTTTTCTTGCAAGGCTTGGCGTATTGCCTTGGCAAATACCACGGCCCCCGGCTGATCGCCATGGATGCAAAGCGTGTCGGCTCGTACCGGGATGCGGCTGCCGTCTTGCGCCACGACCGTCCCATGTTGGACCATGCCCAGTACCTGCCGTATGGACGCCTGCGGATCCTCGATCATGGCGCCCGCCCGCTGGCGCGACGTCAACGACCCATCGGGCTGGTAAGTGCGATCGGCAAAGACCTCGTGCGCCACCGTCAGCCCCATGCCGACGGCAATCTCCGCCTGAATGCTTGACGCAAGCGCATAAAACACCAATGAGGGGTCCACGTCGTACACGGCCTGTGCGATTGCCGCCGCCAAATCTTGGTCCTTCGCGGCCATGTTATATAAAGCGCCATGCGCTTTGACGTGGTGCAATCGGGCGCCTTGACTTGCCGCCACGCCGGCAAGGGCACCCACCTGAACCACCACGATGTCGTAGGCCTCTTGCGGCGTGATGGCAATATTTCTACGTCCAAACCCGGCAAGGTCGGGCAAGCCTGGATGTGCTCCCAGCGCCACCCCGTGCCTGATGGCGGCTTCCACGGTTCTACGCATGACGCTCGCATCGCCCGCGTGATACCCGCAAGCAATATTGGCCGATGTAACGAACGGAAGTATGGCCTCGTCCTGGCCCATGGACCAGGCGCCGAAGCTTTCGCCCATATCGCAGTTAAGATCGATAGCCAAGTTCATGCGTTGCGCGCCTTTCAAACAAGGGCCGGAACCCGCCCGCAAAGCGCGCGTGCCCGACCCACCGATAGCGCAATGATACGCCTAGAAGAAACCCATGGCATTGGGGCTGTAACTAACGAGCAGGCACTTCGTCTGCTGGTAGGCATCCAGCGCCATTTTATGGTTTTCGCGGCCGATGCCCGATTGCTTATAGCCGCCGAACGCCGCGTGAGCCGGGTACAGGTTATAGCAGTTGGTCCAGACGCGGCCCGCTTGGATCTGACGCCCTACTCTATACGCGCGCGTCCCATTGCGTGTCCAGACGCCTGCCCCCAATCCGTAGTCCGTCGCATTGGCCAACTCGACCGCATGGTCTTCGTCCTTGAACTTCATGACCGATGCCACTGGCCCGAAGATTTCCTCCTGGAACACCCGCATGCTGTTTTCTCCGTACAGCAACGTTGGTTTGACGTAGAACCCATCGTTGAGTCCTTCCCCCGGAGAACCGCGCTCACCGCCCGTCAGGCATTCCGCGCCTTCGCCCCGGCCGATGTCGATATAAGACAATATCTTGTCCATCTGTACTTGAGAGACCTGCGCACCCACCATCGTGCTGGTGTCCAGGGGATGACCTGCCTTTATCGACTCCACGCGCTTGATTGCGCGCTCCATGAACCGGTCGTATATCGATTCCTGCACCAACACACGTGAAGGACATGTACAAATTTCACCCTGGTTGAGTGCAAACATGGTCATGCCTTCAAGCGCCTTATCGAAAAAGGCGTCGTCCTCGTCCATTACATCGGCAAAGAAGATATTGGGACTCTTCCCTCCCAGCTCGACCGTAGAAGGAATTAGATTGTCCGCCGCCGCATGCAGAATGTGACGGCCGGTAGGCGTAGAGCCCGTGAAAGCCAGTTTGGCAATACGCTTGCTGCTCGCGAGCGCCTGCCCCGCCTCCTTGCCATAGCCATTGACGATATTGATGACACCCGGGGGAAAGAGATCTCCCACGAGCTCCATAAGGACGAGAATGGATGCGGGCGTTTGTTCAGCGGGCTTGAGGACGACGCAATTTCCGGCGGCCAGGGCTGGCGCCAGCTTCCATACAGCCATCAGCAGCGGGAAATTCCAGGGGATGATCTGGCCGACGACGCCCAAAGGCTCATGGAAGTGGTAGGCCACGGTATCGTTGTCGACTTCCGATATGCCGCCCTCTTGTGCACGTATGCAGCCCGCAAAATAACGCAGGTGATCGATCGCCAGGGGCACGTCGGCCGCCATGGTCTCGCGTAGCGGTTTGCCATTGTCGATGGTGTCGGCCACGGCCAAAACCTTCAAGTTGCGCTCCATGATGTCCGACATTTTCCACAAGATATTGGCACGCTCCGTTGCGGACGTTTGGCCCCATTTTTGCCGTGCATCGTGAGCGGCATCGAGCGCTAATTCCACATCGGCGGCATCCGACCTTGCCACTTCGCAGAATACCTGCCCAGTGATTGGCGACACGTTTTCAAAGTAGTTTCCGGATACGGGAGCCACCCACCGGCCACCGATGTAATTCTCGTAGTGGCGCTTGTAGGGGTATTCCACATCAATCCCGAAATTCTTCAAATCAGTCAAGTTCATTGCTGTCTCCTGATTGGTGTTTCTATGAGCCCGTCAACGGCGGCCCGGAAGGTCTACCAAGCAACATACATGCCGGAGGGCTGTTCCGATATTGGTCGCGTGGCTTATATGGTCGAATTGATGACACGCCTTGCTGACACGTCTTGCTGACACGTCGCGGGCGGGTGGCATGGCGATGGCCGGTCCCTTGGCCTGCTCGGCGCCCTGCGCGCCTCGCCCGCATCGCCTCGCTCGTTCGCGCCTGTGCGCTGCCTTCGCGTCCGGCTCGCTGCGACCTCGAAGCCCAGCCATCGCCATGCCACCCGCCCGCGCCTGCATTGGGTTGTGCTGAACCGACGTCGGGACCGGCAGCGTGCTTGGCCTTCTTGCGCCGCGTTGGCGGTTGAAGAAAAAGTGGCATGCGCTCGCCCAATACGGCCAGCCTGCCTGGCCTATTGGGCGTCGGTACTGGGCTGGCGTTGGGTGTCAGATCTCTGGCTGGCTATCGCCGGCGGCCCAGTCGCTGTCACACCCCAACACCAGCGCTGGCACGTGCCTCGTCCCTGACCCACAAACGCCAGGCGCCGGTGGCGGGGGCTGGGTGGGCGAAGTTGCGGGCGCGCCGCGTGGCCGGCCGTCTTCGGGATCCAAGGTGGCAGTTGTTCGAGTGGGAAGCTTATGGATGATCCGGGGGATCATCCATCCCACGAGTTCTGCCACCGCCCGAAAACGGCCAGACGCGCGGGAAGTCAAGGCAACGCCTTGACCGCGAACGTCTGACCCCACCCAGCCCCCGTCACCGGCGCCGGTTTAGAAAAGACAGATGAGCACCGTCACGAGCGCCGGTTAAAAAAGGCAGATGCGACACCGTCACCCGCGCAGATTTACATATCCGGATGGCGTCTCAGCCGCCAGCAACGCCGCCACAACCTGCCGCCCGGCAAAAGCCTATAAAATCGGCCAACTGCCGTCCACTGGAACAACGAATGCCCACGTCGCCGCCCAGCACGCCCGCCTGGAAGATCGTCCCGCAGGGAGATCGCAGCGTACTCCTCGTGCTCGGGGAAGGCATCGACATCCGCACCGGACGCCGTTGCATCGCCGCTGCCGCCGGCTTGCGGGCCGCAAGAATCAAAGGCGTCAGCGACATCGTCCCCACCTTCAACTCCGTGGCGCTTCATTACCAGCCTCGCCTCTTCGGCGCCAGTACAGGCTACCAAAATCTCACCAAACAAATCAACGACATCCTGGACCAGGTCTTCGCGCAAGACATCGCAAGCGTCGAATCCCGGCAAATCGATATCCCCGTATGCTACGGCGGCAGCTACGGACCCGACCTGGGCTTCGTCGCCGATCATTGCGGGCTGACCGAGTCCGAGGTTGTTCAGTTGCACAGCCAGCCCCTCGCCTATGTTTTCATGCTGGGTTTCGCGCCGGGCGCCCCATACATCGGCGTGCACGACGAGCGCCTGGCCATAGGGCGGCGCAGTACACCGCGCACGGCTTTGCCGGCGGGCTCGGTGGCCATCGCCAATCGGCAGACCATGATCTACCCCAATGAATCGCCCGGCGGCTGGCACATATTGGGGGCCACTCCGCTTGCACTGTTCAATCCGTCAAACGATCCGGCAACGCTGCTGCGCCCCGGCGACACAGTAAGATTCGTGCCTATCGACCCGGACGAATACCTTGCCTTGCGACACGAACGCCAATGAGCATTACCGTTTTGAAGCCCGGCTTGTTGTCCAGCTTCCAGGATCTGGGTCGCTTCGGCCATCAGCACCTTGGCGTGGCAGTCAGCGGCGCCATGGACGGGCGCGCCCATCGCCTGGCCAACATTCTGGTGGGCAATAGCGAAGAGGCCGCCACGCTCGAGATCACGCTGGTCGGACCGGCATTGCGTTTCGACGCGCCCGCCTGCATTGCGATCAGCGGCGCTAATCTCAGCCCTACGCTGAACGCGCGGCCGGTGCCGAACAATCGCCCATTGGTCGTCCGGACGGGCGATGTATTGGCATTCGGCGCCAGGAAATCCGGGCTGCGCGCCTATATTGCATGGCACGGCGGCATAGACTTGCCTGTCGTGCTGTCCAGCCGCAGTACGTACCTGCGCGGGGGATTTGGCGGATTCCACGGCCGGGCGCTGAAGAAAGACGACGTTTTCTCCATGCATGCATCTCTGCAGCCCTATTCGCCTCAGGCGCTCGATGAGCTCGAAGCCGAACTGTGGAAAATCCAGGTCTATCTGCCGGCCATTCTTGGCCTGGTGCCGCGTGCCGCCATCCGCGTCATGCGCGGAGAACACACACCAATGTTCACCGATACATCGATCGCACATTTCTTGTCGGCGGAATTCCGCGTGCGGCCTGAATCCGAACGCATGGGATACCGGCTGCAAGGCCCCACGCTTGCGCTGCGCAGCCGCGCCGATTTGCTTTCCGAACCCACATGTTTTGGGGCGGTTCAAGTCCCGCCCGACGGCAACCCGATTATATTGATGGCCGACCGCCAGACCACGGGAGGCTATGCAAAGATAGCCCACGTTGCGACGGTGGATTTACCGGTAATAGCGCAATGCATGCCGGGCGAGGCGCTGCGCTTTACCGAAATTACGCTGGCGCAAGGCCAGCAGCTTGATGGCCGGCGGGAAGAAGCTTTCGGCCGCCTGCGCCAGACGTTGACCTCTTTGCGCAGCCTGTTCTGACTCAGGCCAATTGTTCTAGTGCGGCGGCGCGATCGTCGACGACGGTAAGAATTGCCAAAAACCCGCTGATGTCGAAGACTTCATGAACATGGGACTGCAGGCTGCACAGGACAAGACGCCCCGAGTTCTGCTTCAGGCGCTTGGCCAATAACAACACAACGCGCAAGCCGGCGCTGGAAATGTAGTCCAGGCGGCTCATGTCGAGCACCCAATGGAATTCGCCTTGCGCGACCAAGGCCAGAAGCTCGGCTTCCAGTTCGGCGGCATTGGCGCTATTGATCTGGCCAGCAGTGGAAACGACAAGCACATTTCCAATTTTTTCGTTAGCAAGACTCATGAATAAACCGTTATGAAGAATAAAAGGCGCTCGGAGCAAGCATAATCATTTAGTATCTAAATAATATAATACGCGACAAACCCGCCGCGCTGCGCGTGAGCCTGACGAAAACTATAAATCCATGGCCATTTTTGCACGACTGAAACTCCCTGCATCCGCTCCCGCCAAGCGCCCCGCCGACCTCGCCTACGCCGCCACCGAAAAGCCGCCCGCCTTGGCGCTGGGCGGACTTGCGATTCAACACGCGGCGACCGCTCTTGCCCTTATTGCCTACGTGTTGGCAACAGCACAAATCTCGGGCCTGGACGGCGCGACGACACGCGGCATGGTCACGGCCACCATACTGGGCATGGCCATGGCAACGTTCTTCCAGGCGTGGGGCGGACGCTGGGGCTCCGGGGCGTTGCTGGTGCATATCCCCGATCCATTGCTCGTCGTCCTGTCCGGCATGGTGGCCGCGCAGTACGGCATCGGCGGCCTGGTCATGGTCGGCCTGGTCAACGGGGCGGTGGCCATGGGCGCGGGCTACATCGTGCCTCGCCTCCGCGCGGTGCTGCCTCCCACCGTTGCCGGCGTGGTCATATGCGTAGCTGGCCTATCGCTGATCAGCCCCGCGCTTACCCACACGTCCGGCCTGGACGCGTCGGGCTCACTGGATCCGGCGGCCGCCTTGATCGGAGGCACCACGCTGGCGGTCATCATGGGCTTGTCCATCTGGGGCGGCCGTCGCGTCAAGTTATTCGCGCTGCTGGCGGGGCTGCTGACGGGCGTCATACTGGCTGCCGCTCTGGGCCGCCTGCCTGGCCTCGATGCACTCGCGGCGGCGCCTGGCTTCGCCATGCCGCGTCCGCCTGTGCCCGTCTTCAATATCGATCCCGGCATACTCGCC
Organism: Candidimonas sp.; assembly: GCA_035515055.1. Taxonomy (GTDB): domain Bacteria; phylum Pseudomonadota; class Gammaproteobacteria; order Burkholderiales; family Burkholderiaceae_B; genus Pollutimonas. The sequence goes on along the minus strand of DATJBV010000031.1, from coordinate 32,168 downwards.
GCAATCGCGCTGCTCGCGCTGATGACGCAGTTGGACACGTTCGGCAGTGTCGTGCTCATGCAGAAAATGAACGATGCCGACTGGCGACGCGCTGACATGCGCATGGTCGGCGGCGGTATTCGGGCCAATGCGCTGGCCAATCTGATGGCGGCATGGCTGGGCGCCTATCCCACGGCCACATCCTCGGCCAACATCGCCCTCGCCCACATCAGCCGATCCACCTCCCGCTGGATAGGCATTGCCGCCGCCGCCTTGTTGGCGCTGCTGGCCTTCCTGCCGCAAGTGTCGCTCGCGCTAACGCTCATACCCAGCTCTGTGATCGGGGCGGTGGAGATTTATGCAGCTGCCTACCTCATCGTTTCGGGCGTCGAGCTTATTGCTTCCCGTGCCCTTGATTCGCGGGGCATTTTCATGGTGGGCCTTGCGTTCGTCGCCGGCATGGGCGTCATCTTCCTCCCCGGTCTTGCGCAGTCGGCGCCCGATGGCGTGCAGTTCCTGGCCAAGAACGGCATTATCGTCGCCGGCTTGACGGCCATCTTCCTGAACCTGCTGTTTCGGCTGGGCACATCGCAGCGCGTCTCGTTGCAGCTGGCCACCGGGCCTGGCGCGCGTCCGCTGTCCGAGCAAATCACGCAATTCGTCGAAAGCCAGGGCGCGGCATGGAGCGCCCGCCGGGACGCCGTGCGCCGCGCCGCCCAAGCCGCCATGGAAGCGGCCGAGGCCATACAGGCGGCGGGCAGCGGCAGGCTGTTGCTCGAAATACGCGGCAGCTTCGACGAGTTCAACCTGGACTTTGAACTGGTGCACCAGGGCGCGCCTCTTAAACTGGACGCTCATCGCCCGTCGTCTCCCGCGAACCTTCTCGACATGGACGATGACGGCTTCGATCAGGCCCTGGAAAATGCGCTTTCGGGGGTCTCGCATACCCTGCTACGAAGGCTTGCCGACCGGTTAAGCAGCGGCGCGCGCGGCGAAAACGCCTGGCTGCGTATACACTTCGACCATTGAATTAAATAATTAGTTACACCTGATGCCTACGCTTGCCACCTTGTTGCTCACTCCCGGACCGCACGCTGTGCCCCAGGCAATGGCTTGGCTCCATGCCATTGCCCAGCGCGAGCAATGGCATGAACGCACGGCATTCAAATTGGGCCTCTGCTTGGACGAAGCGCTCACGAACATTGTCATGTACGGCTTTCCGCCGGACCAACCGCTCACCGCACCCATGAGCGCGATCACGCTGACCCTGCAAGACGATGGGCAACGGCTTGATCTGAATATCGTCGATAACGGTGTCGCCTTCGATCCCACGGGCCGCCCCGCACCGGCGCGGGCTAAATCGCTGGACGATGCGGTTATCGGTGGCCATGGTTTGCGACTGATGCGGCATTACCTTCACGACATCCACTACGAGCGTAGCGGCGGACACAACCGGTTGCGACTGACGGCAACGCACGACCCATCGCAAGGCTGACGCGTGCGACCCGGTGCGAACGCTTGCCGTGCTCGCCCTTCGGACGCATGCCTCGATGGCGCCTACCTGAGCGTCGACCCCACGGCCATCACCCATAATCTACACGTGCTGCGCGCCAAGCTGGCCGGGGGCCATCCCGGCCAGCCGCCGCGCTTCTGGGCCGTACTCAAGGCCGATGCCTACGGACACGGCATCGAACATGTCCTACCCGCTATCGCCAACGCCGATGGCGTGGCCGTCATGACCGCATCCGAGGCGCAGCGCTGTCGGCGCATGGGCTGGGCCAAGCCCATTCTCGTCATGAGTCCTGACATCTCCGATCCCCAGATGACATCACCCGACTTGGATCCTCTGCATCTCGTCATCACCTGTGCCGAGCAGGTAGAACAATTGGAACGGTCGGCGGCAGGCGTGAAGACGGGCGTTGTTTCGCGCTTTGCTTGGCTGCGCTTCAGTGGCGAACTGCACCATGCCGGCGTGTCCGCGAACGACTACGCGAATGCCTACCTGCGCTTGTCGACCCTTGCGGCCGATGGCCATTTGCGAGGCACAGGGCATCTACTCCACTATGCCAGCGCCGAGCACGCGCCCGCGCTGGCGCAAGAGCGTATGGCCTTCGGCAGGCTGATCGCCGGCTTGCCGGGCCAGATCTGTACAGAAAACTCGGCGGCTTTATTGCTGGACGGACGGGAAGCGGCCCGGACCGACTGGGTACGCAGCGGCATTGCGCTGTACGGGGTCAGCCCCCTATCTGGTATCGACGGCGCCGAGCTGGGCTTGCGTCCGGCCATGACGCTCCAGGCACCCATCATCGCATTGCAAACACTGAAAGCCGGCGACAGCGTTGGCTACAACGGCGTCTACCGGACCGAACGCGCGCGGCGCATAGGCCTGGTGCGCTGCGGCTATGCCGACGGCTACCCAAGAAACCTGCAAGATGGCTGCTACGTGCTGGCCGGCGGGCGGCCAAGCAAGATACTTGGACGCGTGTCCATGGACACGCTGGCCATCGATCTTGACGAGCACGCGGGCAACGGCCTGGGGGATTACGTCACCTTATGGGGGACAATGGCTCTTCCGGTCGAACGCGTCGCGCTGTGGGCGGGCACGATCGCGGCCCAACTGCTCACGGCCGCCACGGCCAGGGTGCCGCGCCTACGAGCGGGCAACGGTTGACGCCGGAGCGAACGTCAGGAACGCCATCGTGGCCGCAAGATACAGGCCGCCAGTAACCGCCAGGCCGCCCGAAATGCCCATGGTCGCAAATAGGCCGCCCACCAGCAAAGGCCCCAGCATTTGCCCGAACTTATCGGCGGCTCGCATGACGCTGGTGGAGCCGCCGGCGCCATAGTGCTGGACGCGATCCATGCCAAGCATATACGCCGTTTGCGCGCCGCCCACGAGGCAACTGGCGAGCGCCAGCAGCAAGACCGCCACGGTGGCGGCGGCGACGCCGCTGGCGAAATACATGGACAGCAGGCCGGCGCTGCCGACGAAGCCTCCAAGTACGATCCACTGCTTTTTACGCGGGCTGTGATCGGCCAGCCTGCCCATGTATGGCCCTATGTAGATGACGCATAAGCCATACAACATCAGGATGCGCCCGACGCTGGCCGCGGTGGCCCCGTGCGCCTCCAGATACAAAGGCAATGCATAGCTCAGCAGGCCGACTTGCGCAATTGAAAACGGGACCACGCAGCCCACCAGCAGCAGGCCGAAATCACGGCTGAACATAAGACGCCGCAACGACGCCCAGCTACGGCCCGCGCTAGGCCCGGTGGCGCTGGCTTGCGGGCTTGGGCACGATGCGGACACGGCATCGGCCGGCACATCCGCCTTGCCTCGATACGGCCACATCAGTGTGAAAACCCCGATGGCCGGCAGAATCAAGAGCGCGGCACCGGCAATGAATACCGCGCCGGATCCCGCTTGTTGCATCAACATCGAGCCCACCGCCGCACCCGACAAGTGGCCCGCGAACAGGCCGGCAATGATGGTTGCCATATTGCGTCCGCGGTAGGCGGCGGGACTGCGCGTGACGATAAATCCCTGCAGTCCCATCCACGCCAGGCCGTAGCCCAAGCCCACCAAGCCCCGCGCCAGGGTGAGCTCGGCCAATGTAACGGTGAACGCGCATGCCAGGCTGCCCAGCATGGCAACGCCCAGGCCGGCCAGGACAGGTGCCTGCCATCCTTGTCTGTCGATGAGCCTGCCGGCCAGCAAGGCGGTCAGCAAACCGCAGCCCATCTCGGCCGCAATAGGCAACGCCATCAGAAATTCGGCGCCATGGCCGCCGCCTTGCGCCAATAAGCCGCGCGCATAGATCGGCAGAAAGCTCAGCGGCATGGCCATGGCGAAAAGAAAGCCGAACATGACCGGGCGCACGACCTGACCAATGGCCGATGGGTCGTCCAGCCCGCGGTTGTCGAACCCATGGGTCGACCCATGATCCAGCGCCGCAGCCGACCCGCCAGGATGGGGGCGCCGGATGGCGAAGGCCCTGTCCATCAAGACCGTGAGCAGCAACAAAAGCTCGATAGCGGCGACCAGTGCAACCACGGCCACGGTGGCCGCGTCCATAATGCGGGCGCGTACGCCAGCCTGAATAAGCCGCCCGTCCAGCAGCAGCTGCAACTGGCCCGCGACCTTGCCACCGGCGGCGGCCGTGAGAGGCAAGCTCACAAGCTCATCCTGGCTTGCCGTCACGTTGCCGGACTGCCGAGTGTCCAGCGCGCCATGCGCGCCGGCGCGGTACAAGAGCGTGCCCGCCGCATCCACGACACGCAATTCGCGCAGAACGGGGAATGATGCGGCCAAACGCGCCATGGGTCGCTCGACACCCTCAAGGCGGTCGACCGCAATGCCATACGCCAGCACGCGATTCAAGTCGCTTTGCATGCTGGCGCCTAGAACTTTGGCATTTTCCCGTGTGACATCGATCCAGGCGTCGCGAAAGCTGCCGATGGTGTAAGCGGCATAGACGCCCTGTGCAAGCAGCAAGACCGCCAATGGCCACACCAGCCTGGCCTTGCTGGCCGCCGCCATTGCATGCACTGGCAGCACGAAGCGAAAAACAATGAAGAGCAATAGCGCCGCGCCCAGGGTCGTGAGCGCCAGAACCTTGATATTGTCGGCCAGCAGGCCTTGTTCGGTAAGCGCATGCGGCTTGACCACGACGATCAGGCTGCCTTGCGGCGCGGCATCGGCTTTGCCCAGCGGCACGGCAATGCGGATGCCGTCGCCCTTGGAGCTGCCACCCCCTACCCCTGGGGCGGCCTGCATCGCCGCGCCGCCGACCTGGGCCAACACCTGGCCATCGGACAGCACCACGCTTGCGCGGGACATGTCGGGCACCCGCTCCTGCAACGTCTGCAAGAGCCTGGATAGGCCGAAGTACTGCGCCAAGGGCTTGCCCAACTGCAAGCCGCTCTGGATCTGCGCGGATGTCTGCCCGGCCACGAGCTGAACCCGTTCAGCCGTGTTGTCGTCGATCAAACGGCTCAGGGCGGACAGGCTCAGCGACCCAACCAACGCTTGGGCCACCAGCAGCACCAGCATGCACGCCAGCAAAACGCTGCGTACCGGCTTGCGTGCCGACTGCGCGGAGGGGACTGCTCGTTCTTTCATATCTGGAATAGTAATTTACAATTGGCTTCAAATTATGCTTGTGCCCGTCCGGCACCTCACTTCGCCTCGCGAGCATCCCACTTATGCGGTTAACGTCGCTGCGCAGCAAAATCTTCCTTCTGGTCGGCCTCACGCTTTTCCTTGGCGCTGTCGCGGTCATGCTCGTTACGCAGCGCGACGTGACCAGCACTGTCGTGGCCAGTCAGAAGATTGCCGTACGCAACGTGCTGAACCTGCTCGTGCAGGATAGCGAAGCCCGATGGGGCGGCTTGTTGACCGACAAGATATCCACGGTTCGCTCGCGCCGGGATCAGCTCGTGCAAATGGGCGGCACCGTGCACTCCGTCCTCACGATGTACGAGGAACAGGCGCAGAGCGGTGAACTCGGGATGCTCAGGGCGCAGGAACTGGCACTCGCCTGGATCAATCGACTGGCCCCAACCGACGAACGATACGGCTTCGTCTTCAATCGCGACCTCATCGCGATCGCCAGCGGCAGGCCGGGCATGCTGGGCATGAATTTATCGGCCATCAAGGACTTCAAGGGCAATGACCTGGCCGCATCGTCATATCAGGAAGCGCGCACCACCGGACAAAGCTTCGCCATTTACCGCTGGCCTGTGCCCGGCGCCGTCGGCCAGACAGAACTGCGCTACGCCTACTTCGGCTATTTCCAGCCCTGGGATTGGACCTTTGCGCTCACCGACGACGCCCGCGCCGTCGTCCATCAATTCGAGAAGCGCCGCAAAGAGATGGAAACCTCCATTGCCGACGTCCTGACCCCGTTGCGGCTGGCCGAATCGGGCTTTGCCTTCATCCTGGCCGACGACGGGAGCCTGGTGTCGGCGCTTCCCGAGGCACGCACAGGCCTGCTCGATGCCCGCGACGGCGCCACCCAGCTAAGCTTGCGCCACCTGCTTGAACAGACGCCCGCCAACGGCGAGATCGCTACGGCACGCTTTGACCCGGCCGACGACGACGGACCCTGGCAAATCAGTTCGGCTCACTTCAAGCCCTTGGGATGGACCATCGTGGCCGCCGTCCCGGACGCGGACCTGACGCGCGCCGCCACCGACCTGCGCGACCGTCTTGCATGGATTTTCCTGCTTGTACTGGCCGTTGCACTTGGCGTGGCGTGGGCCTTGTCGGCGCGCCTCACACGCCCGCTGCAGCAACTCGCCGATTTCGCCCGCGCGCTTCCCGAGCAAGACCTTGCCAGCGCTTCGCCCATTCCAGGCCACATCGCGCAGCTTCCGCGGCAGCGGCCCGACGAAGTGGGCAGACTGGCCGCCACATTCATCCACATGGACCGGCAATTGCGCGAAAAAGTCGCCAGCCTGGTGCGCGAGACGTCGACCCGCGAGCGCTACGAGGGCGAACTGAACATTGCGCGCGACATACAAATGGGCCTGCTGCCCATCGCGCTGACAGGCCAGGTGCTGCGCCAGATCGACTTGTACGCCACCATGATCCCGGCCAAGGAAGTGGGCGGCGATCTCTACGACTATTTCGTGCTGCCCGACGGCCGGTTGTGCTTCGCCATTGGCGATGTGTCCGACAAGGGCGTGCCGGCGGCCTTGTTCATGGCCGTCACGCGCACCCTGATACGCGCCGGCGCCGAAGATGAAACCGATCCGGCGCTCCTCATGGAGCGCGTCAATAACCGCCTCTCGGAAAACAACCCCAATGTGATGTTCGTCACACTCGTGGTGGGGGTGCTCGACCTGCACACGGGCTTGCTTGAATGGGCCAACGGCGGGCATCCGCCGCCTTGCGTGCTCGAGGCCGATGGCCAGCTGCGCTTGCTCGAGGGCCGCAGCGGCCCGGCCTGCGGCGTTCAGGAAGACCTGCCCTACCGCAAGTTCTCCACGCAACTGCTGCCGGGTGAAACGCTATTGGGCTACACCGACGGCATCACCGAGGCGGTAGGCCCCGACGGCACGCAATACGGCGAGCATCGCCTATTTGCCTGCCTGGCGCGCCTGCATGGCCTGCCGGCCGCCGACGTAAGTGCCGCACTGCTGGAAGATGTGGGGAGCTTCGTTCAACAAACCGAGCAGTCAGACGACATCACGCTGATCGCCGCAAAAAGGATTACGCCATGATGCGCTTCTTCATTCTGCTCTTGTGCGTCGCCGGGTCGCTAGCCCCCGCACCGGCGGCGCGCGCGCAGGCGCACGGGACGGCGACCGCCGCCGTGTTCCCCACGGAACCCATCGCGAAGCCCGACGGCGCCCGCTGGCGCCTTGGGTACGTGGAAAGCGGCGACTACAACGACTACCCGCTCACCCTGGCTGAAATCGTCGACGGATTGCAAAGCCTGGGCTGGCTGCGCATGCCGCAGCCCAGGCCGGAAGGACTCGGCGGAAAAGACCTCTGGAACTGGCTCGCGAAACACACGGAAAGCACCACCCTGGAGTTCGTTCCCGACGCCTACTGGCAGCCGGGAAATTTCGACGCCGCCCAGCGGGCGCCCATGCGCGAAGCCATTGCGCGGCGCCTGAACGATCGCCGCGATATCGACTTGATGATTGCCATGGGCACCTGGGCCGGACAAGATATGCGTGCCTTGGGCCCCATGGTTCCGACGATCGTCGGTTCCACCAGCGACCCGGTGGCCGCCGGCATTTCCGACAGCGCGCAAGACAGCGGGCGCGATAATCTCCATGCCCGCATCGAGCCCGAACGCTATGAGCGCCAGGTGCGCCTCTTCCGCGAAATCGTGCCCTTCAAGACGCTGGGCATTGTCTATGAAGACAGCCACGAAGGGCGCACCTATGCGGCTGTACCGGCCGTCGAGCAGGTCGGCCGCGAATTGGGCTTCACAGTCGAGCACTGCCACGCTGTCTCGAGTAGCGTAAGCACGGAGGCGGCCACGCGGAACGCACTGGCATGCTACGAGAAACTGGCAAATGCGCATGTCGGCGGCGTGTATGTCACCACCCATCGCGGCGTCACCAAGGATTCCATCGGCACGATCGCGGCAAGCCTTGCCCACGCCAAGGTGCCCAGCTTTTCCATGGCTGGTTCGCGCGATGTCCGCGAGGGCATCTTGCTAAGCCTGGCGCAAGCCGATTTATCGTATGTGGGGCTTTTCCATGCCGAGACCATCGCCCGCGTCTTTCATGGCGCCAAACCGCGCCAGCTTAGCCAGTTATGGATAGACCCCCCAAAAATCGCCTTGAATCTGGCCACCGCCCGCCGTATCGGTTTCGACCCGCCGGTCGATATTTTGCTGGCGGCCGATGAAGTATACGAATCGGCTCCCTGGCGGTAAGCTAGGCGCCGCTCGCCGCCGGCGGCACCAAACCGCGGTAGTCGTCGGGATGCAGCGCGGCATGGCGCGGCGGCAATGCCGCCAGCCTGCCGGCGGCGGTTCCGGCCGTATTCCACGTGTCCAGCAAATGGTCCGCCGCCGTCCGTCCCGATTCCAGCACATAGTCTGGATAGTCCAGCCACCGCCGCTCTTGCACCGTCAGGCCGGCACGCGCCACGGCCAAGACATCGGCACACAATGCGCGCACACCGTCGTGCGCAATGCCGTGCCGGATGGCCGCCTGGCGCAGTTCGCCCAAGGTCTGCCAGCCCCGGTCCTGTATTAGCTGCCATGCGGCGCCAAGGTTGGCAAGCAGGCCGGCCTGCAATGCGGTGGGCGCAGTCAGCCGGCTGCGCGCCGCCGCCTCGCCGCCTTCACTAAGCAGGCAGGCATCGGCGAAGCCCGCGCCAGGCGCCCGTCCCTCTATATACCCATCGACCCCGCAAGATGCGAATAATTCTTCCAGCCCGCCGTCGCGCCGCCAGGCCCGCATAAGCGCCGGCAAGCCGGGCAGGGCGTCAAGACGATACCGAAAGCGCGCATCCAGGAACTGGGCGATCTGGGAGTGCTCGAAGTGCATCGCATGCGGCTGCAGCACGACCTCTTCGCCCGTATCGGTGCGCCGCCCCCGCCATCGGGCCGCCTGCAGGAAGGACAGCAGGCAGGGATCCCCGTCCAGGATGACGGTGGGCGCCGACTTGTAGTCGTAGCGTTGCGATAGCGGAAGACTGCGCGTCACCGTTCCCGCCTGGAACATCCAGCGGAAGTAGTCGCCAAGGTCATGAAACGGGCGTTGCGGGTATTGCTCCAAGATGGCATCGCCTGGAAAGTTGGCCGGCCCGAACACACGCGGCCACAAGGTCAAGCGTGTTTCCTTCAGGCCGGTCACGCATCCGGCCTCCAGGGGACTATTGGCGAAAAGCGCAATGTGGGCGCCAGCCAGTCCGATCATCACATTCAACGCCAACGCGGCATGGTCGACGGGCACAGAAGTGTTGGCGCCGTTCTGCGCCTTGGCGTCCATCCCGAGCCAATGATGCCAGCCACGGTAATCCACGAGTTCCCGGTAGATGGGCCGCGCCACGCGAACGCGTTCGTACCATGACGCATCGGTCGGGCAGTCGGGGTGCTGCGACACATTCAGCACGCAGGCGCCGTCATCACGCAAGGCGTCCAGGGTATCGGCCAACTCTTGGTGGGCCAGGGCCGCCAGGCGGTCCAGGCCGCCGGCGCCGCCGCGCACGGGGGCCAGTGCGGTTTCCAGCAGGTTGTAGCCGTTGTCCAGACCGCAGTCGGCGTCGGGCGTACGCAGGCCGATCGGGCTTGCGCCAATGGCCACACGTTCACACGTCACGCCTCGGGCCAGCTTGATCCGTTCGAGGGCGTCGAAATAGGCACGCACCGGCAGACTGGCGCCGGTAACGGCGTGCGCCACCGCCATCTCCATCTCCAGCCCCAACCGCGGCTGGTAAGCGTCCACGCCAGGCGCGGAACTTTCCGCCGCGCTAGAGGAACAGCTGGTAGGCGGGATTTTCAGATTCATTCCAGTACGGATAACCCAGTTCGTCCAGGAAAGCCTTGAATGCCTTCTTGTCGGACGGGGGCACCTGTATACCCACCAGGATGCGACCGTAATCGTCGCCCTGATTGCGATAATGGAAAAGGCTGATGTTCCAGTTGGGATTCATTTCGCCAAGAAACTTCATCAGGGCGCCCGGTCGTTCCGGAAATTCGAAGCGGAACAGCATCTCGTGTTCCGCCAGCGTTGAACGACCGCCGACCATATAGCGCAAATGCGTCTTGGCCAATTCGTTGCCCGTCAAGTCAAGCGTGGGGAAGCCCTTCTTGCGAAAGCGCGCCGCAAGTTTCTCGGGCTCGGCCGCGGAACTGATTTGCAGGCCGACGAATACGTGAGCCTGTTCCGCGTCGGATATCCGGTAATTGAATTCAGTGACGGCGCGATCGCCCAGCGCCTCGCACAAGCGCAGGAAGCTGCCGCGTTTTTCGGGCAGAGTAAGCGCGAACACGGCCTCGCGCGCTTCGCCCACGTCGGCCCGCTCGGCCACGAAGCGCAGGCGGTCGAAATTCATATTGGCGCCGCAGGTGACGACCACAATATTCTTGCCTTTCCACTTATGCTCGGCGGCATAGCGCTTGGCGCCGGCCAGCGCAAGGGCGCCGGCCGGCTCCAGTACCACGCGCGTATCCTGGAATACGTCTTTGATGCCCGCGCAAATGGCGTCGGTGTCGACCAGCACGAAGTCATCCACGTACTTGTGGGTGAGGCGGAAGGTCTCGGCGCCCACCAGCTTTACCGCCGTGCCGTCGGAAAAAAGGCCGACGTCGTTGAGCGTGACGCGACGCCCCGCCTTGATGCTGCGCACCATCGCGTCGGAGTCTTCGGTTTGCACACCGATGATCTTGATTTCAGGGCGCAGCTGCTTCACATACGTGGCAATGCCTGAAATCAGGCCGCCCCCGCCGATGGCGACAAAGATGGCGTCGATCGGGCCCGGGTGCTGGCGCAGGATTTCCATGCCGATGGTGCCCTGGCCGGCGATCACGTCAGGGTCGTCGAACGGATGGACAAAGACCAGCTTGTCTTTCTTCTGCAATTCCATGGCATGGTCGTATGCGTCGGAAAAGCTGTCGCCCATCAACACCACCTCGCCGCCAAAATTGCGCACGGCGTCGATCTTCATTTGGGGCGTGGTCACGGGCATGACAATGACCGCCCGGCATCCCAGCCGGCTGGCGGACAACGCCACGCCTTGGGCATGATTGCCGGCCGATGCGGCGATGACGCCGCGCTTGAGCTCGGCGGCGCTGAGATTGGCCATTTTGTTGTACGCGCCGCGCAGCTTGAAGCTGAATACCGCCTGAGTATCTTCCCGCTTCAATAGAATATTGTTGCCGATTCGAGCCGAAATCTGAGGAGCAAATTCCAATGGGGACTCGACGGCAACGTCGTAAACCTTCGAGGTGAGGATACGTTTTAAATAATCTATTGACATGTAGGGGAAGGAAAAGAGGTAAGAAAAAGTGTTCGGCCAGAATACCATAGGGGTGCGGCGCGATACACTAGCCCGCTATGGAAGCATGGCTGAACTCGACGATACATTGGCTCCTACTTACTCTGGCCCTGCCCAGCGTGGGCCTGAGCGCCATTTTCTTCGTCAGCCTGGTATCGGCCACCATACTTCCCATGGGTTCGGAGCCCGCCGTCTTCGGCTATATCAAGATGGCGCCCGACATGTTCTGGCCCGCCGTGCTCGTCGCCACCGCCGGCAACACCATCGGGGGCGCCATCAGCTACGCCATGGGCCTGGGCGCCGAAAAAGCCTACGAGCGCTGGCGCGAAAAACATCCCGAAAAAACCCATAAAAAAGCCGGCGGCCGATGGCACGACTACGTGAGCTATTGGCTGCATCGCCTGGGCCCACCCGCCCTGTTCTTTTCCTTCCTGCCCTTTATCGGCGACCCTTTGTGCATCGTGGCCGGATGGCTGCGCCTGCCTTTTTGGCCCAGCGTCGCCTATATGGCCATCGGCAAGTTCCTGCGCTACGCAGTCATGACGGGCGCCCTGCTGTGGTTCTTCCCTGGCGCCTACTAGATCGGCGCAAGGCCAGCGTCGCGGTTCTGGATTAAAATGACGGGCATGAACGCCCCTATAGCCAGTCAGTTGCTTGCCGCGCGCGCGCCGCTTGCCGCCACGCCCCGATTGCGTGAAATTCCCTACAACTACACGTCCTTCTCCGACCGGGAAATCGTGTTGCGCCTGCTCGGCGAAGAAGCGTGGCAGATGCTGTCCGAACTGCGCGACGAGCGCCGTACGGGCCGATCGGCGCGCATGCTGTTTGAAGTGCTCGGCGACATCTGGGTGGTGCGGCGCAATCCGTATCTGCAGGACGACTTGCTGGACAACCCCAAACGCCAGCAACTGCTCATACAGGCGCTTGAACACCGCCTGAACGAGATCGACACGCGACGGGACGCCAGCGTCGCCATGCGCGACAGCAAGGTGGCGCGCCTGCTGGGCGCCGCCCGCCAGGCAGTAAGCCAGTTCCAAAATGAATTCGCCCAAACCCGCGAATTGCGACAACGGGTGGTGCGCCTGCTCTCGCCCATTACGGCAAAAGACAACATCAAGTTCGATGGCTTGTCGCGGGTGTCTCACGTCACCGACGCCACCGATTGGCGCGTCGAGTATCCGTTCGTCGTTCTGACCCCGGACACGGAAAATGAAATGGCCGCGCTGGTGCGCGCCTCCATTGAACTGGGGCTGACCATCATTCCGCGCGGCGGCGGCACCGGGTACACCGGAGGTGCCATTCCACTTACCTGGCGCTCCGTCGTCATCAATACCGAAAAGCTCGACACGCTCGGCGCCGTCGAAGCAACGCCGTTGCCTGGCGTCGCAGAACCGGTGCACACGGTGCTGACCGGCGCGGGCGTCGTCACGCGGCGCATCGCCGAAGCCGCTGAGGCGGCCGGTCATGTCTTCGCCGTGGATCCAACCTCGGCCGACGCCTCCTGTGCCGGCGGCAACGTAGCCATGAATGCCGGGGGCAAAAAGGCCGTATTGTGGGGCACGGCGCTGGATAACCTGGCCTGGTGGCGCATGGTCGACCCGCAAGGCGACTGGCTGGAAGTCACGCGGCTGGACCACAACCTTGGAAAAATCCACGATACTGCCCAGGCTCGCTTCGAACTGAAGTGGTTCGACGGCAAATCGCAGCCGGGCACGGTGCTGTTGCGCAGCGAAATCCTGGTCATCGAGGGCTCGCGCTTTCGCAAGGCGGGCCTTGGAAAAGACGTCACCGATAAATTCCTGGCTGGCTTGCCCGGCGTGCAAAAGGAAGGCTGCGACGGGCTGATCACGTCAGTGCGCTGGATCCTGCACCGCATGCCCGGCCATACGCGCACCGTCTGTATGGAATTCTTCGGCCAGGCGCGCGACGCGGTGCCTTCCATCGTTGAAGTCAAAGACTATCTGGACGGTCCGGGGCGCGCGCGCGGCGCACTGCTTGCCGGCTTGGAACACCTGGACGAACGCTACTTGCGCGCCGTCGGCTACGCCACCAAGAGCAAACGCGGCGGCTTGCCAAAAATGGTCTTGATCGGCGACATCGTTGGCGACGACGCCGATGCCGTGGCCATTGCGGCCAGCGAGGTCGTGCGCATTGCCAACGGCCGCCATGGCGAGGGCTTCGTTGCCGTGAGCCCCGAAGCGCGCAAGAAGTTTTGGCTGGACCGCGGCCGCACCGCCGCCATCGCACGCCATACCAATGCCTTCAAGATTAACGAAGACGTCGTCATTCCCCTGAACCGCATGGGCGAATACACCGATGCCATCGAACGCATCAATATCGAATTATCCACGCGCAACAAACTGCGCCTCCTCGATGCGCTGGATGCGTTCCTGAATGGCGACCTGCCCGTCGGCAAGACGCAAGACCACGACGACGCCGACCACACCCGCGAAAAGATATTGGCGACGCGCACGCAAGATGCCATAGCGGCGATCGATGCCGCACGCCAGCGCTGGACATGGTTGCTGCAGAATCTGGACGCTCCTTTGGCCGACAGTCTACCCAGCCTGAATACGATCGGCCTGGAAGCGCTCGCCCCCGTCATGGCCGAACGCCTGGCCCAACAGCCCGACGCCAAGGTGTTCGACGTCGTCCAGGACCGGACCATACGCATTTCCTGGAAGGTCGAAGTACGGGCGCTGATGGAGCGCTATTTCGCCGGCGCCGACTGCGCCGCCGTGCTGGCGGAACTGCAAGCCATTCATGATCGCGTGCTGAAAAGCCGCGTCTTCGTCGCGCTGCACATGCATGCCGGCGACGGCAACGTGCACACCAACATCCCGGTCAACTCCGACGACTACGAGATGCTGCGCGAGGCCAATGAGGCCGTGGCGCGCATCATGCGCATCGCGCGCGAACTCGACGGCGTCATTTCCGGCGAACACGGCATCGGCCTGACCAAGTACGAGTTCCTGACGGCCGAAGAGCTCGAACCCTTCCAGGACTACAAGCGACGCATCGATCCGGACGGACGCTTCAACAAGGGCAAGCTCATGCCCGGCGCCGACCTGCGGCACGCCTGGACGCCCAGCTTCAACCTGCTTGGCCACGAATCGCTCATCATGCAACGCAGCGAAATAGGCTCCATCTCCAACGCCATCAAGGATTGTCTGCGCTGCGGCAAATGCAAGCCGGTGTGCGCCACGCACGTGCCGCGCGCCAACCTGCTGTATTCCCCACGAAATAAAATCCTGGCCACCTCGCTCCTGATCGAAGCCTTTCTGTACGAAGAACAGACGCGTCGCGGTGTCAGCCTGAAGCATTGGGAAGAATTCGAAGACGTGGCCGACCACTGCACCGTATGCCACAAGTGCTACAACCCGTGCCCGGTCGATATCGATTTCGGCGACGTTTCCATGGAAATGCGCTCGCTGCTGCGAGGCATGGGCAAGAAGTCGTTCAACGCCGGCACGACGGCGGCCATGTTTTTCCTGAATGCCAAGGAGCCGCGCGTCATCAACGCCACGCGCACCGCCATGATCCAGGTAGGTTATGCCGCGCAGCGCGTGGCTCACGACGTGCTCGCCGCGCCGGCCCGCAAGCAAGTGGCGGCGCCGCCCGCCACCCTGGGCAAGGCGCCCATACGCGAGCAAGTCATCCATTTCATCAACAAGAAGATGCCGGGCAACCTGCCCAAGCAGACGGCGCGCAAGCTGCTCGACATCGAGGACGCCGACTACGTCCCCATCATTCGCAACCCGACGGGAACCACATCGGAATCCGAAGCCGTCTTCTATTTCCCCGGCTGCGGTTCCGAACGCCTGTTCTCGCAAGTGGGGCTGGCCACCCAGGCCATGCTATGGCATGCCGGCGTCCAGACGGTACTGCCGCCGGGCTACCTGTGCTGCGGCTACCCGCAGCGCGGCAACGGCATGACCGACAAGGCCGAGAAAATCATCACCGACAACCGTGTGCTGTTTCATCGCATGGCCACCACGCTGAACTACCTGGACATCAAGACCGTGGTCGTCAGTTGCGGCACGTGCTACGACCAGCTGGCCGGCTACGAATTCGAAAAGATCTTTCCTGGCTGCCGGTTGATCGACATCCATGAATATCTATTGGAAAAAGGCATACAGATCAACGGTATCGAGGGGGTGCGCTACATGTATCACGACCCTTGCCACACCCCCATGAAACTGCAGGAACCCATGAAAACCGTGAAGGCCCTGGTGGGCGACACGGCAATCAAGACGGACCGGTGCTGCGGGGAATCGGGCACGCTGGCGGTATCGCGTCCAGACATCTCGACGCAAATACGCTTTCGCAAGCAGGAAGAACTGGCCAAGAACACCGCAACCATCCGGGCCGACGGTTTCGATGGCGAGGTCAAGATGCTGACGTCCTGTCCATCCTGCCTGCAAGGCATGGCACGCTATGAAGGCGATACCGGCATGAAGGCCGACTACATCGTCGTCGAGATGGCGCGGCACATTCTGGGCAATGACTGGATGCAGAATTACGTGCGCGACGCCAATGCCGGCGGCATAGAGCGGGTTCTGGTCTAGGCGGTCAGGCGGCGTCCCGGTCGAAGCTGCATACCGTGTAGATATCCAGGCCCGTCTCTTTCAGGGCCTGCGAACCGCCCAGATGCGGCAAGTCGATAATGGCGGCGGCCTCGACCACGTTGGCGCCCAGGCGCTGCAATAGCTTGGCCGCCGCCACCATGGTCCCGCCGGTGGCGACCAGGTCGTCGATCAGCAGCACGCGCTGGCCGGGACGCACCGCGTCGGTATGCATTTCGACTGTGGCGTTGGCATATTCCAGGGAATAGGTTTCGGCCACCGTATTGAAAGGCAGCTTGCCCTTCTTGCGCACCGGCACAAAACCCAGGTTCAATTCGTAGGCCAGTACCGCACCCAGGATAAAGCCGCGCGCATCGACCCCGGCAACCAGGTCCAGGCGTTGGCGCATATAGCGGTATACGAACAAATCGATCAGCACGCGGAATGTGCGTGGATCTTGAAGCACCGGGGTAATATCGCGGAAGGTCACTCCCGGTTTTGGCCAATCGGGGACGCTACGGATGGAATTGCGTACGTAGTCGACAGGATCAATATGCATGTAACTCGCCAGACATGAAAAAGTAAAAATCGGCAATATCCGCGCGGCCTGGCCAGATGCCCGATGCGCATGTCGGATAATCCGTAACTATACGCCGCAATCGACGGCCTGTTGTACGTTTAAAATGATGACATGAAAATGACACAGCCCTCCGCGCCGGTCCCCAACGCTACGCCAGACGCCATTCCCGCGGGCAATCTGCTTGCATCGGCCCACCGCAGCTTCGCGATAGAAATTGCGGCCTTGCAGGCGCTGGATGCCCGGCTGGACGGCAGTTTCGAGCAGGCGGTCGCCATGTTCCTGGCCTGCGAAGGCCGGATCGTGGTCACCGGCATCGGCAAGTCCGGGCACATCGCCAAGAAAATCGCCGCCACGCTGGCCTCTACCGGAACTCCCGCGTTTTTCATGCACGGCGGCGAAGCCGTCCACGGCGACCTCGGCATGCTGACTCGCCAGGACATCGTGCTGGCCATTTCATATTCGGGCGCCGCTCCGGAACTTCTTACCGTGCTCTCGGTCGCGAAACGCATGGGCGCACGCCTTGTTTCCATGACCGGAAATCCGCTATCGGAACTGGCGCGCAATGCCGACCTGCATCTGGACGCCCATGTCGAACAAGAGGCCTGCCCGCTGAATCTTGCCCCTACGGCCAGCACCACGGCCGCCTTGGTGCTCGGCGACGCCATTGCCGTGGCCTGCCTGGAAGCCCGGGGCTTCAGCCGCGAAGACTTTGCCCGCTCGCACCCGGGCGGCGCGCTCGGACGGCGCCTGCTCACCTTCGTGCGCGACGTCATGCGCCAGGGCGACGCCCTGCCTATCGTGCATGCCGATACGGCCGTTACCGACGCCCTGGCCGAAATGTCGGTCAAAGGCATGGGCATGACCATCGTGGTGGACGACAACCGCGCCCCCATCGGCATATTTACCGATGGCGACTTGCGCCGCCTGATCGTGCGTCGGGGCGACATCCGCAGCCTGACGGTCGCCGACGGCATGACGCCGCGGCCCAAGACGGTCAGTCCGGGCGCCCTGGCCATTGAAGTGGCCACCATGATGGACGCGGGACGCCTGAACCAGATGCTCGTCGTCGACGATACCGGGCTACTATTAGGAGCTCTACATATGCACGATCTGCTTGCCGCCAAGGTAATTTAACAATGATACCGTCCAGCCATCCGCACCCCGCCGAAGCTCTCATACTGGCCAGGCACACACCCGCGGTCATCGAGCGCGCGCGCCAGGTGCGTCTCATGGCCTTCGACGTCGACGGCATCCTGACCGACGGGCGCCTGTGGTACGGAGAACACGGCGAAATGCTCAAGTGCTTCCATGCACTGGATGGCCACGGGCTTCGCCTGCTGCGTGAAAGCGGCATTGCCGTATCGCTCATTACCGGCCGCGAAGGTCCCATCCTGGCGCGCCGCGCCGCCGAGCTGGGCATAGCCGTGGTCCAGCAAGGCGTACGCGACAAGGCGTCCGCCATTACGCTCATGGCGCAAGAGCACGGCTGCACGCTGAACGAAGTGGGCTATATGGGCGACGACATCATCGACATGGCGGCGCTGCAGCGCGTCGGCTTCGCCGCCAGCGTGCCCAACGCACCCACCTACGTCTCGCAAGTGGCGCATTGGGTCTCGACGCAACCCGGCGGATCGGGTGCGGTGCGCGAATGCTGCGACCTTCTGTTGGCCGCGCAAGGCCGGCTCAGTGCATTCTTCAATCCGTCAGCCATGATGCTGGCCGGCGCCATCCAGTAAATCCATGAAAGACCGCGCGCCGTCCCTGATCGCCATCCTCTTGCTGATCTCGCTAGTGGTCGGCACGTGGTGGGCGGCCGATTACGCGCAACGCGCGGTGGACATCGACCCCCCGCGCCGCATCACCCACGAACCCGACGCCTGGGCCTCGAATTTCGTCATGGTGCGCACCGATGCGACCGGTATCGCCATCAACCGTATGGAGGGCCTGCACATGAAGCACTTCCCCGATACGGATTCATACGATATCACCAAGGCAAAAGCCATAGGCCAGCAGCCGAATTCCCCGCTTACCATCGGAACGTCGGACACCGCGGTAATGGATCAGGACGGCTCCCGCGTCATTATGAACGGCAATGCCCACATACACCGCATGCCCGACGAAGAGCGCGATGCGCTCGACGTCAAAAGCGAACAGCTTACCCTCATGCCCGACGAAAACCTGGTCTTCACCGACTTGCCCGCGCTCGTGGTGAATGGAAATTCCACCATGAACGGCAAAGGCATGCGTTACGATAACAACACACGGCAATTGCAGGTTTTTTCCGCGACCGATGTCAAGATTTCCGGTCAAGACAGCCAGCAAGGCAAATCCGTCAATCCTGCGACCACAAAAAAAGAACCATGAACCCAACGCAACCTTCTCTCATCGCAACCTGGCTGGCGGCCATGGCACTGGCATGCGCAAGCGCTGTCGCGCATGCGCAGAAAGCCCCGCCGGCGCCGGCGCCGGAACCCGACACGCTAATCCTGTCCGATACGCTCGACTACGACGACATAAAAAAAGAAAGCGTATTCACCGGCAATGTCATCATGACGCGCGGCCTCATGACCCTGAACTCCGACCGCCTCACCATGCGTGAAGACGCCCAGGGTTTCCAGCATGGCACAGCCACCGTCAAGCCGGGCAATCTGGTCTTCATTCGGCAGGAAGACCCGGAAAAATTCGAAATCCTCGAAGCCCGGGGCCTGCGCGCCGAATATAACGGCAAGACCGAACAAATCGAAGTCATCGGGCAGGCCATCGTCACGCGGTTCATCTGCGGCAAGCCTTTCGACAACGTCAAGGGCGAACGCGTCGTTTACCATCAAAAGAACGGCACCTATCAGGCCTACGGCGGTCCCGACTCGGCCGCTCCGGGCGGGCGCGTGCGTTCGCTTGCGCAACCTCGCGCCAAAGCCGATGCCGCCGTGGCGGAATGCCGCAAGAAGTCCCAATCCTGACAGTAAGCGCAGTACGCCCCGTTTTTCTAAAGCACTCCTCTATGTTTTCTTCCGATAAGCCGAAACCACCCGGCTCGCGCTCCGCCAACGCCGCTCATGGCAGTCTGCACGCCACCGGCTTGCGCAAGACCTACGGCAAGCGCACCGTCGTGCACGATGTCTCGCTATCGGTCGACAGCGGCGAAGTCGTTGGGCTGCTCGGTCCCAACGGCGCCGGCAAGACCACCAGCTTCTACATGATCGTCGGCATCGTGCCGACCGACGCCGGCCGCATCGAGATCGACGGCACGCCCATCACCAGCATGCCCATGCATAAGCGCGCTCGTCTTGGCCTGTCGTACTTGCCGCAAGACGCCTCGGTGTTTCGCCGGCTCACGGTGGAAGAGAACATACGCGCCGTGCTCGAACTCCAGGTCGACGAAGCGGGCAAACCCCTAACGTCGGCCAAAATCGGCGAAAACCTGGAATTACTGATCGACGAACTGCAGATCGCGCACATCCGCCGCAATACCGCCATTTCCCTGTCGGGCGGCGAACGACGCCGCGTCGAAATCGCCCGCGCCCTGGCGACGCATCCGCGTTTCATCCTGCTCGATGAACCGTTCGCGGGCGTGGATCCCATTGCCGTCATCGAAATCCAGCGCATCGTGCACTTCCTGAAAGGCCGCAACATCGGCGTGCTCATCACCGACCACAACGTCCGTGAAACCCTGGGCATCTGCGACCGCGCCTACATTATCAGCGAAGGCAAAGTCCTGACCGACGGCCACCCCAGCGAGATCATCGACAACGAAGCCGTGCGCAAGGTTTACCTGGGCAAGAACTTTAAAATGTGACTTCGGGATTGATCTGGATCACTTGATTTAGTTTGCATAATCTATACACTGAAATTATTCAGCCAACGTTTACAAGGAGATCGCCCACACACCTGAATCGCGCCTATTGCGCATCTCAATTCTTTGAAGGAGAGCCACATATGAACCTGAATATCAGCGGTCGGCATTTAGAATTAACACCCGCCATACGTGAATACGTAACTAGTAAAATGGCTCGTGTCGCACGACATTTCGATAACGTTATAGACACCCAGGTCATACTCTCGATCGAGCGCCTAAATCACACTGCCGATGTCACCATGCGCCTGCGTGGCAAAGACATCCACTGCGAAGCCTCCGACGAAAACCTATACGCGGCCATAGACTTACTGGCCGACAAGATCGATCGGCAGGTCATCAAGTACAAGACGAAGGTGCAAGACCACGCAGCAGAGCCTGTTAAGCGGCAGGAAGTTCCGGCCGAATAGCACTCAACCCGATTTTTTCCGGCGCCTTCCCGGCCCGTCCGTGTTCACCAACCACGGCGTCGTAAAAAAAATTGGCAATCTGGCCTCAATCGCTCCCCGTGATTGGGGCCTTAGTTATGCTGCTTTGTATACGGGTCCTTAAAGCCCATATAATGGTCACCATGAACTTAATGTCGCGTATCTTGCCGCTATCGAATATTGTGCTCGATTTAGCAGCTACCAGTAAGAAACGGGCCTTCGAGCAAGCCGGCCTGCTCTTTGAAAACCACAACGGCATAGCCCGCACGGCAGTTTTTCAAAGCCTCATCGCTCGCGAACGGCTGGGTTCCACCGCGCTGGGCCATCAGGTTGCTGTGCCGCACGGGCGTATCAAAGACCTCAAAGAGCCGTGCGCCGCCTTCATCCGCCTGGCCGATCCGGTACGCTTCGACGCCACCGACGGGCGCATGGCCGATCTGCTCTTCATCTTGCTGGTGCCGGAAACCGCAACGCAATTGCACCTGGATCTGCTTGCCGAAATCGCCAAGCTAATGTCCGACCCTTCGTTGCGGCAAGCCTTGTCAACTGAAACAGACCCCGCGGCTATCCACCACCTGCTCACCAGCAATCCCTCGTAGGGCAACGCCCATGCTAACCGTCCAAGAGCTCGTCAGTGACAACGCCGACAAGATCCCGGTGACCTGGATCGCGGGTCTTGACGCCGCCCACCGCCTCATTCCCGACGTCGGCCGCTCGGGCGCCGACCTGGTGGGCCACCTGAATCTTATCCATCCCTCGCGCATTCAGGTCTTTGGCGCCGAAGAACTGTCTTACTACACCCGCTTCGACCTTCGGCGCCGCACCCATCACCTGGAAGAACTCGTGCTTGGCGGCGTGCCGGCCATACTCATTGCCGAAGGCATGTCGCCGCCGCCCGACCTGGTGGAATTCTGCACTGAACAACAAATCCCGCTGCTTTCCACGCCCATAGACGCCGCGCAGCTCATCGACTTGTTGCGCATTTATCTGGGCAAGCGCCTGGCGCCCAAAACCACGGTACACGGCGTCTTCATGGACGTGCTGGGCGTAGGGGTACTGATCACCGGCGAATCCGGCCTCGGCAAGAGCGAACTGGCGCTTGAACTTATTTCACGCGGCCACGGCCTGGTGGCCGACGATGCCGTCGAATTGTCACGGACCGCCCCTAATATGGTCGAGGGCCACTGCCCGCCCTTACTGCAAAACCTGCTGGAAGTTCGCGGCCTGGGGCTGCTCGATATACGCACGATCTTCGGTGAAACCTCGGTTCGCCGGAAAATGAAGCTCAAGCTCCTGGTGCATCTCATACGCTCTACGCCGGACGCCTTCGAGCGCCTGCCGGTGCAAGATCAGACGGAAGACGTGCTGGGCGTGCCCATCCGGCGAGTGATGCTCCAGGTGGCCGCTGGCCGAAACCTTGCCGTGCTGGTCGAAGCAGCCGTACGCAACACCATCCTGACATTGCGCGGGATCGACACCATGGGCGAATTCATTGAACGCCAGGCACTGGCTATCATGGAGAGCAGCCGCCGGGATTAACGCAGGACAGCGACCATATGCAGAAAATAGTACTTATTACCGGTATCTCTGGCTCGGGCAAGTCCGTTGCCCTGCGCCTGCTCGAAGATGCCGGCTATACCTGTGTCGACAACCTGCCTGTTCGTTTCCTGCATGAATTCATCGCCAGCACGCGCGAAAGCGGGCTGGAACGGGTGGCGGTGGCCATCGACGTACGCTCCCCCGGCGAACTGGCCGAACTGCCCGACGTCATTACCAGCCTGCGGGCCATGGGCACGGCCTTCCGCGTCATCTTCCTCGACGCCAACGACCACACGTTGCAACAGCGTTATTCCGAATCGCGCCGCCGTCATCCCCTGACCGACAGGCTGCAGAAAGGCGGCAAGTCGCCGTCCCTGATCGAGTGCATCGACACCGAGCGGGAAATGCTGGCGCCATTGCGCGAGCAAGAGCACGTGATCGACACGTCCGACCTCACGCCCGGCCAACTGCGCGCGTGGGTGCGCGACCTGGTCCAGGCCGACCGCGCGCCTGTGGTGCTTACTTTCGAGTCCTTTGCCTACAAGCGCGGCGTGCCGGGCGACGCCGACCTGGTCTTCGACGTCCGCTGCTTGCCCAACCCTCATTACGACAGCGCCCTGCGCCCGCTCACGGGCCGCGACGAACCGGTAGCCAAATGGCTGGCACAATTCGGCAGCGTCGAGACTATGATCGAAGACATCGCCAGTTTCATACGGCGCTGGCTGCCGCTCTATATG
Source organism: Candidimonas sp. (assembly GCA_035515055.1). Lineage (GTDB taxonomy): Bacteria > Pseudomonadota > Gammaproteobacteria > Burkholderiales > Burkholderiaceae_B > Pollutimonas. Next base: position 9,017 of record DATJBV010000031.1, on the reverse strand, counting down.
CAAGACACGCGCAATTACCTGACCGTCGCCATCGGATGCACCGGCGGCAAGCATCGCTCGGTCTACGTGACGGAACAACTGGCCCTGCGCTTTGCCGACCACTCGCCGCTGCTGGTGAGGCATCGAAACCAGCCGCCGGCAGAGCTCCCATGACGCCATACCGCAAGTTTTCCGTCGTATTTTTTTGCCTGGCCCTGGCTATATTGGCCGGGTGCTCGACTAGCAAGAAAACGGCGGACAGCGGCGGTGGCTACTACAAAGACGACGGGCCGGGCTCCAACATACCGAGAGATCTCAAATCCATCCCGAATGCCGTTCCACGCATCGAAACCCACGCTCCCGCCAACTTCCGTCCCTATGTGGTGTTCGGCAAGACATACACTCCCGTCAGCGACGAACGCCCCTTTCGCCAGGAAGGCACCGCCTCCTGGTACGGCCGAAAATTCCACGGCAAGAAGACCGCCAACGGCGAGACCTACGACATGTACGTCATGTCGGCCGCCCATCCCACCCTCCCGCTGCCAAGTTATGCGCGCGTCACGCACGCGCGCAGCGGCAAGTCGGTCATTGTCCGGGTCAACGACCGCGGGCCGTTCCACAGTTCGCGCATTATCGATTTATCGTATGTGGCGGCCGACCGCCTCGGCCTGATCGGGCCTGGCAGCGGCCAGGTCATCGTCGAGGCCATTACCAACGCCGACATTCGCGCAGGCCGAGCCCCTGGCCCCTCCATGATTGCGGCCGCGCCAAGCGAAGCGCCGCCAGCGGCGGTGCCGCCCCCCGCCTCCGCCCCGGCATCGGCGCCGCAGGGGCGGCGGCAACCGTCGCCAACGCCCGCGCGGATAGAACAGGCGGATGCCTCCACTCCCGACGCCCTGGCCGTATTGGAACAGCAAATCTACTTGCAGTTCGGCGCCTTCGGCGCCATGCAGGCGGCTGACGGCCTGGTGCAAAAGCTCAACCAGCAAATCAGCCAACTGGAAAACCGAACCGCCCATGTCGACACGAGCGCCGACTTGTACCGGGTTCAGGTCGGCCCTTATCCGGACCGCACGGCCGCCATAAACGCCGCCGTGCGCATACAGGAAGTGACGGGACTGCGCCCTACAGTGGCTGTCCGGTAGGAACCGGCACTTGCGCGGACGCCGGTCGCCTACGCGTCCGGGGCCTGCCTGGCCAGTGCCAGCGCATACAAGGTGTCACGCGGCAAGCCTGTCACCTTGGCGGCCACCCGGGCCGCGTCACGCACCGATAGGGTTTCCAGCAACGCCTCCATCAATACCGACGCCTCGGCGTCAACGTCGTCGGCGCCCGCGATGGCTTCGGCCTCGTGCACGATGAGCACGAATTCTCCCTGGCTGCGGTGCGCGTCCTCGGCAAACCACGCCGCCGCGTCGCTTAGGGGCATGGTCACCACTTGCTCGAATCGTTTAGTGAGTTCGCGGGCCACGGTAAGACGGCGTGCCGGCCCGCATACGTGCAGCATGTCTTTAATGGCCGCCGTCAACCGATGCGGCGACTCGAACATGACGACCGGCGCGGGAACGGCGCACCAGCGTTGCAGCCACTTCTGGCGCGCCGCCGCCTTGGGCGGCATGAATCCGGCAAACACAAAGGCGGGGTTCTCGTCGGACGTGACACCGCTGGCCATAAGCGCCGCAATCACGGCGCTGGCGCCGGGAATGGCGACCACGCCATAACCCGCCTCGCGCACTGCGCGTACCACGCGCGCGCCGGGATCGCTGACGGCGGGGGCGCCGGCATCGGATACCAAGGCAATGCGCTCACCTTTTTCCAGGCGTTCCACGATAGCCTGCGCCGCCTCGGCCTCGTTATGCCTATGCGCGGCCATGAGCGGGGTATCGATGCCCCATGCATCCATTAACGGACGGCTTGCGCGGGTGTCTTCGGCCGCAATCACGTCGCAGCGAACCAGCGTCTGCCAGGCTCTCAGGCTGAGGTCGCCAAGATTGCCTATGGGCGTGGCGACCACGTACAAGGTCGCCGCCGGCCAGTGCTGCGCATCGACGCGCTCGGTGAGACGTTTCCATGTCGCCGGGATGTCGGAAATTTCGGACGTATCGCTCATACTCTGGGACCAGACCCTGTAAAGGTGAAAAAATGGCTGAACAGGCAGCACTGTATGAACTGGCCCGCACTGCGCAAAAAAAAGCCGTGCAAAAAGCCAGGCGCAAGGCCAAGGCGCGGGCAAAAGCCGCCTTGCGAACGCCAGCCGGCGATGCGCCGGACGCCGTCCCCGAACGGCTGGCGGACTTGCCGACACTTCTTGCCGTATCGCCAACGCAGCGCGCCGGACAGCGCGCCGAAGTCCTCGCCCGGCAGTATCTGCAAGACCACGGGCTGATGATACTCGCCATGAATCTGCGCGGCAAAACCGGCGAAATCGACTTGGTCGCAGCCGACCACGGCATTCTGGCCTTTATAGAAGTCCGCCAGCGGCAATCTTCGCGCTACGGTGGCGCGGCCGCCAGTGTAAACCGCCGCAAACAGGTACGCCTGATCCGCACGGCACAGTACTTCCTGCCGCAGCTCGCGCAACGCCATTTCAGGGGTAGGCTTCCGCCCTGCCGCTTCGATGTCGTCAGCGTCGAACCCGATGGCCTGCTGTGGCTGCGCGATGCCTTCCGTTAGCCGGCCCGCGCAATTCCACGTTACGGACGGCGACAATATTTTCATTCGAACATGAGATAATGCGCTCTATGGATATGACCTCGCACATGACGTCGCATTTCAACGATGCAATCGACACATTCAAGGCCAGCTCGCGCGAGCTGGCCCAGCCGCTGGCCGACGCCGTCGACCTTGTCTTCGGCTCGCTCGCCAACAATGGCAAGATTCTTGCCTGCGGCAACGGGGGTTCCGCCGCCGACGCGCAACATTTCATTGCCGAACTGGTCGGCCGCTTCGAACGCGACCGGCTGCCGCTGGCGGGCATTACCCTAAGCGCCGACACGTCCATACTTACGGCCGTCGGCAACGACTACGGGTTCGACGCCATCTTCGAGCGCCAGGTCACGGCGCTCGGCCAGCCGGGCGATGTCCTGGTGGCCATTTCCACCAGCGGTAATTCGGCAAACGTGTTGCGGGCCATCGAAGCGGCTCACGAACGCGAAATGTCGGTCATCGCGCTCAGCGGCAAGGGCGGGGGCACGCTGTCCGAACTCTTGCACGATACAGACATCCACCTTTGCGTACCGCATGACCGGACCATGCGCATCCAAGAGGTACACATCGTACTGCTGCATGCCTTGTGCGACGGTATCGACGCTTTACTACTAGGAGACACGCTGTAATGCAAAAGAATTCATACGCAGGACGCCGTCTGTTTGCCGCCGCCGCGCTTGCCGGCCTGGCCACCCTCTCCGGCTGCGGCCTGCTCGTCGTGGGCGGCACCGCGGCCACCACGGCCATGGTGGCCACCGACCGCCGCACCGCCGGCGAACAAGTCGAAGACCAGGCCATAGAAATGAAAGTGGCCGCCGAGATGCGCTCGCTGCTGGGCGACGCGGCCCGCGTGAATGCCGCCTCGTATGCGGGCCTGCTCCTCCTTACCGGCGACGTGCCCACACAGCAAGACAAGCAGCGCGCGGAACAGGCCGCCGCCAAGGTCGAAAAGGTCAAGAAGGTCATCAACGAACTGCGTATCGGCGACATCACGCCCGTGAGCGTGCGCACGAACGACACCTGGCTCACATCCAAGGTAAAAACCACGCTCATCAACACCAAGCATGTGCCGACCCGAACCATCCTCGTCACCACCGAACGCGGCGTCGTTTATTTGCTGGGCAAGGTTACCCAGCAAGAAGCGCAAATGGCGGCAACGGCGGCGGCCGGGGTAGGCGGCGTCAACAAGGTCGTCAAACTCTTCCAGATCGTTTCCGCGGAAAGCGTCAGCACCTCGTCTTCGCCGGCGCCCATCCAGGACGCGGGCTCCGCATCTTCCACCACCTCCGACGGCATGGGCGACGCCCCGCAGGCCTTGCCCGTCCAGTGAAACCATGAAAAAACTACTTATCGGCGTTGTTGCTGTGCTGGCCCTTGCGGGGGTCGGCATCTGGCAATTCTCGGGCTCGGCCAAGACAGCGCCCGACCTTACCTACACCACCCTCACAGGCCAGAAGATCACATCGCAAGACTTGCGCGGCAAGGTGGTCATGGTCAAGTTCTGGGCAACCAGCTGCGTGACCTGCATTGCGCAAATGCCCGACACTGTCCAGTATTACAAAGACCTGGGCCCCAAGGGACTTGAAACCATTGCCGTTGCCATGCAGTACGATCCGCCCAATTACGTCAAGAACTACGCCGACACGCGCGAACTGCCCTTCCCCGTCGTCATCGACGCGCAGGGCGACATCGCCAAGGCGTTCGGCGACGTGAAGCTCACGCCCACTACGTTTCTCATCGACAAGCAAGGCCATATCATCAAACGCTACCTGGGCAATTACGACAAGGCGTCGTTTCTCAGCACCGTCAACAAGGCGCTTGCCGGTTAAGCGCGCGCACGCATTACTCATAAACGCCCATGACTACTACGCAAGATCCAACCTCTTACTCGTCCACCATCAAGGCCGACGTGCTGTCAGAGGCATTGCCCTACATACGCCGCTTCCATGGAAAGACCGTCGTCATTAAATACGGCGGCAACGCCATGACCGAAGAGGCGCTGCAGCGCAGTTTCGCGCACGACGTGGTGCTGCTCAAGCTGGTTGGGCTCAATCCGGTCGTCGTTCACGGCGGCGGCCCGCAAATCAATGCCGCGCTCAAGCGCCTGGGCAAGGAAGGCACGTTCATCCAAGGCATGCGCGTCACCGATGCCGACACCATGGAAGTCGTCGAGTGGGTATTGGGCGGCCAGGTCCAGCAAGACATCGTGATGATGATCAACGAAGCGGGCGGCAAGGCCGTCGGCCTCACCGGTAAAGATGGCTGCCTCATCCAGGCCAAGAAAAAACTGCTTGCCGACAAGGAAAATCCCGGCCAGTGGCTAGACATCGGCTATGTCGGCGACATCACGCAAATCGAACCCGCCGTCGTCAAGGCGCTGCAAGACGACCAGTTCATCCCCGTCATCTCCTCTATCGGCTATGGCGAAGACGGACGCGCCTACAACATCAATGCCGACGTCGTTGCAGGCCGCATGGCCGAAGTACTGGGCGCCGAAAAGCTGCTCATGATGACCAACACGCCCGGCGTGCTCGACAAGAACGGGGACCTGCTGCGCCGCCTGTCCGCGCAAACCATCGACGAACTCTTCGAAGACGGCACGATATCCGGCGGCATGCTGCCCAAGATTTCCTCGGCGCTCGACGCCGCCCGCAACGGCGTCACTTCGGTGCACATCGTCGATGGGCGCGTCCCGCACTGCCTGCTTCTCGAGATCCTGACCGATCGCGGCGTGGGCACCATGATCAGCTCGCGCTAGACACCATGCGCGCCTTGCGCCCTGTGCTGGCGTCGCACCGGCCTCGGCGCCCGTCGGCGCACGCCGATCCGGCGCAGCGCGTGTGGCTGTTCGACCTGGACAATACCCTGCACGATTCGTCGCGGGCCATCTTCCAGGCCATAGACGCCGCCATGGGCAAGGCCGTGGCCAGCGCCCTCGACCTGGATGCGCCGGCCGCCGACATCCTGCGCAAAGCCTACTGGCATCGCTACGGCGCCACCGTCATTGGCATGGAGCGCCACCATGGCGTCGACGCCCAGGCCTTCCTGACAGCCAGCCACGATTTCGACGTGGCTCCGCTCGTGCATTCCGAAAACGGCTTGTCGCGCAAGCTGGCCCGGCTCAAAGGCCGCAAGATCCTGCTTACCAATGCGCCGCTGGCCTATGCGCGCGACGTGCTCAAAACGCTAGGCATATTGCATCACTTCGAAGGCTTGTGGGCCATCGACCACATGCGTTTGCAGGGCCACATCCGCCCCAAGCCGTCGGCCGCGCTCATGCGGCAGGTGCTGGCGCGGCTACGGGTGCCGGCAAGCCAGGTGGTGTTGGTCGAAGATACCTTGCGCAACCTAAGGGCCGCACGACAGGCGGGCATGCGCACGGTGCACGTCTATCACCCGGGCACGCCCTTCTCGGCCGCGCATAGCGGCCGTTGCCATTATGTCGATGTGCGGGTCACGTCGGTGGGCAAGCTGCTGGTGGGCCGGCATCGGCTGGAACGGGAGCCCCGACTGATCCTCGGTGCCGGCACACAGGGCAGGCCGGGTCGCGTTTGAAGCGCACCGTATTCCACTGCATTGTCAGCGCATCCAGGCACAGCATGCGGCCAACCAAAGGCTCGCCCATGCCCGCCAGCACCTTGATGGCCTCGGCGGCCTGCACGCTACCCACAATGCCCACCAGCGGCGCCAGCACGCCTGTTGTGGCGCAACGCAACTCCTCGACGTCGTCGGCTTCGGGGAACAGGCAGTGATAGCACGGCGCATCGTCCTGGCGCAGGTCGAAGACGCTTATTTGGCCGGCAAACCGGATGGCCGCGCCCGATACCAAAGGCTTGCGATGCGCCACACAGGCGCGGTTGACCGCGTGGCGCGTGGCGAAGTTGTCGCAACAGTCGAGCACGAGATCGGCCTGAGCCACCTGCTCGTCCAGCTCCTTGCCCTCCAGCCGGCGTACCAGCGCCACGACGGAGACTTCCGGATTCAAATCCTCAAGCATGCGCTTGCCTGACTGCGCCTTGTCCCACCCGATGCGGTCTGTGGTGTGCAGGATTTGCCGCTGCAAATTTCCTAGTTCGACCTGGTCGTCGTCGGCCAGAACCAGCCGGCCCACGCCCGACGAGGCCAGGTAGAACGCCGCCGGCGAACCAAGCCCGCCGGCCCCCACGATAAGCACGCGGGCGGCCAGCAATCGTTCCTGGGCTTCGATGCCAAATTCGTCGAGCAGAATATGGCGGGCATAGCGTAATAACTGCGTATCTTCCATTACGGCGTCTTGATCAGGCCGTCCGGTGTGAGCCGATAACGCTCGATTTTGGGCTCAATCGGATTCAATGGTGTTTTTTTTTCCGCCGCGGGTGCAGTTTTGTCGGCCGGGTTGACCACCGCGGCCGGCTTGGCGTTCTTGTCGCCGTTGGCTGGCTTGCCGTCTTTTTTTACGTCGGCGGATTTGGCGACAAGGCTGGGATCTGACTTCTTGACCTTGCGGCCCTCGAGGAAATTGACTGCCTGCTTTAACTGGTAGTCGTCCGTACCGCCGAATTCGAACATTTTCGGTTCGATCTGGATGTCGTCCTCGCCGGCGGCGGCCGCGCCTTCTTCCGCCTTCAGGCCGTTGACCAGATGGCGTTGAAGATCAACTTCGCGGGGCAACCGGAATAGATTGCCCTGCGCGGTGTCGTCTACCGTGATATCGGGGTCGACGCCTGTGACCTGAATGGAACGGCCCTTGGGCGTGTAGTAGCGCGCCGTGGTGAGCTTGATGCCCGAGTCTTCGCTTAGGGGCAGTACGCTTTGCACCGACCCCTTGCCGAAGGTGCGATTACCGATGATCTTGGCGCGCCCGTGATCTTGCAACGCACCCGCCACGATTTCAGACGCGGATGCCGATCCGACGTTCACGAGTACGACCATGGGCACTGTCTTGGACCAACTGGCGATATTGGCCAGGTAATCGATGCCGATCCCGCTGCCATTGATGTAATTGCGCAGGTAGTCGCCCGGCTTGGCAAAATATTCGCGGTTGGACGAGGGCACGCGGCCCTTGGTGGACACCACCAGGACATCGGGCGGAAGAAATGCCGACGACACCCCGATGGCGCTATCGAGCAAGCCGCCCGGATCGTTGCGCAAGTCCAGGATGAGCGCCTTGGGCGGCGCCTTTGCGCCGAGGTCGGTCAGTTGGTTGACCAGGTCGGCGGTCGTGCGTTCCTGGAACTGCGCGATGCGCACGTAGGCGATGTTGTTGTCGAGCATCTTGCTGCGCACGCTGCGCACCTTGATGAGATCGCGCTCAAGAGTGATGACCAGCGGTTTGTCGCGGCCTTCGCGCTTAATGGTAAGCACAATGGTGGTCTTGGGTTCGCCGCGCATGAGCTTGATGGCATCGTTGAGCGTCATGCCCTTGGTGGCCTTGCCGTCGATATGCGTGATCAGGTCGCCCGACATAATGCCGGCGCGAGCCGCGGGCGTGTCTTCGATGGGCGCAATGACCTTGGGCATGCCGTCTTCGCTGCCGATTTCAATACCCAGGCCGCCAAAGCCCCCCTGGGTAATGGTTTCCATTTCCTTGAAGGCTTCGGCGTCAAGATAGGCAGAGTGGGGATCCAGATCGCTGAACAACCCTTTGATGGCGTCCTGAATCAACTGCTCATCCGTTACCGGTTCGACATAACTGTTTTTGATTGCGGCAAACACATTGGCGAACTGCTGCAGGTCGCGCAACGGCAGCGGCTCGCCGCGCTGGGCCACAGCTGTGATGGCCAGGCTGACAAGAATGCCGCCCAGGGCACCTGTTACGATCAATGCAAAACTGCCAAACCTGCGAGTGCTCATGCACATTCCTGGAGTAATTTGTGATGGCTGACTAGCCCTGCCAAATCGCGGGCAATGCAGACAAATAGTAACGAACTTATGGCTTTAACCAAAGCAAAGGATTAACGGGCTTACCCTGATGCCGGATTTCAAAGTACAAGCCTGGTTCGACCTGACCGCCCGTGGCACCCACAGTCGCCACAACATCACCGGCGCCTACTGGATCGCCAACGCCTTTCAGTAAGCTCTGATTGTACGCATAGACGCTAAGGTAGTGCTTGCCATGGTCGACAATAATAATGTTACCGAAACCGCTGAGCCAGCTCGCATAGGCTACACGCCCGGAAGCAATCGCGCGGACGTGAGTGCCTTCTGGGGAACGTAGCACAATTCCGCGCCACACCCCACCTTCGGGTCGCTGCGCGCCAAACCTGCCCAGGACATCACCACGGACCGGACGGGGAAGATTTTTAGTCAGGCCATCCAGCGCACCCGGCTGACCTGCTCCAGCTACCTCGCCA
>DATJBV010000030.1:0-78521 GCA_035515055.1 Candidimonas sp. | reverse complement strand
CCTTCAACGAAAGAGCGCGCGACGATGATGCGGCTTTCGAAATCAGGATGCTCGCGATCCAGGCCCGTATCGAGGACGGCCACGCGTATGCCGGCGCCCGTATATGGCGATGCCGCCGCGCCGGTGAGTTGCAGCCCCCAGGTGGCAAGAGTTTCGTCCGCAACGACCACGTCGTTCGCGACACGCCGACTACGCTGCGTGCCTATGGCATGCACGCGTCGCTCGGGCTCGATGGCCAGGATATTTTGATCGTTCGCGCTTGCCGCCGCCTGGAGCCGTTGCCCGCCGTCCAGGCCGCACTGCAGGACCGCCACGCCGATATGCTCGTACACAATGGCGCATTGGGCATCAAGGCGCACGCCTTGCCTCTTGGCCGCGTCGATATCACGCGATGCAATGACCTGGACATGCGCCTGTTCAGCCAGCGCTTTGCTGGCCCGCAGGGCGTTCCGCGTCGATAAAAGCACCAAGTAACGGCCCGTTGCGCCGTTCATGCGGGTCCTCCTAGCCGAATCGTCCGGTGATGTAGTCTTCCGTTTCTTTGCGGGCCGGCTTGACGAATATTTGGTCCGTCTCGCCGTATTCCATCAATTCGCCCAGATACATATAGGCAGTGTAGTCCGAACAACGTGCCGCCTGCTGCATGTTGTGCGTCACGATGACCACGGTGTAGTCGTCCTTGATTTCTGCGATGAGTTCTTCGATCTTGGCGGTGGATATCGGATCCAGCGCCGAGCACGGCTCGTCGAGCAGCAATATTTCAGGCTTGATCGCAACTCCGCGGGCAATGCAAAGGCGTTGTTGCTGGCCACCCGAAAGGCTGTTTCCGCTTTGGTTGAGCTTGTCCTTGACCTCGTTCCATAGCGCCGCCTTGGACAGCGCCCATTCGACGCGTTCGTCCATCTCGCCTTTGCTCAGTTTCTCGAACAAGCGCACGCCGAACGCGATGTTGTCGTAGATGCTCATGGGAAAGGGGGTGGGTTTCTGGAACACCATCCCGACCTTTGCGCGTATGAGCGAGATGTCTACTTTAGAGGCAAGCAGGTTTTCGCCGTCCAGGTTGATCTGCCCCTCGGCGCGTTGTCCGGGATACAGTTCGAACATGCGATTGAAGCACCGGAGCAACGTGGATTTGCCGCAACCCGAAGGCCCGATGAATGCCGTTACCTTGTGTTCCTTGATATTAAGACTGACGTCCTTGATCGCCTGATACTTGCCGTAGTAGAAGTTCAGGTCCTTGACCTCGAGCTTCGTCGGAATGGCGGATATAGAAGTTGGCATATGTATTTCCCTGCAAGGGGGCAGTCCCCCTTGGCATGTTTATTTACGGAAAAAGCTGCGGGCGGCAATATTGATGCCCAGCACCAGCAATGTGACCAATACCGCACCGGCCCACGCCAAGCGATTCCAGTCCTCGAACGGACTGGCCGCGTACTGGAATATGACCACCGGCAAGTTGGCGATGGGCGCGTTCATATTCAAGGACATGAACTGATTGTTGAGCGCGGTGAACAACAATGGCGCCGTCTCGCCCGAGATGCGGGCAATGGCCAGCAGGACACCGGTAATGATTCCCGACCGGGCCGCACGATACGAGATGAACATGACAATGCGCCATTGCGGGCAGCCCAGCGCCGCGGCGGCTTCGCGCAGGCTGTTGGGCACCAGCATGAGCATGTTGTCGGTCGAGCGGACAACGACCGGAATAACGAGTATGGACAAGGCCAATGCGCCGGCCCACCCAGAGTAATGTCCTACTTGCGCGACGTAGGTGGCATAGATGAACAGCCCGATGACAATGGAAGGCGCGGACAGCAAAACATCGTTAAGAAAGCGCGTGGCGGGAGCCAGCCAGCCGCGCTGGCCATATTCGGCCAGGTAAGTGCCTGCCAATACGCCGATAGGCGTGCCGATAAGCGTGCCGACGCCGGCCATCATCATGCTGCCCACGATGGCGTTGAGCAGGCCGCCATCGGCGCCCGGGGGCGGCGTACTTTCTGTGAGCAAGGTAAAGGACAAGGCGGAACCGCCCTTGATGAACAAGGTAAGAATGATCCAGCACAGCCAGAACAAGCCGAAAATCACCGTGGCGCCGGAAAGCCCCAGCATGAGGCGATTGAATCGCTGGCGTTTCCGGTAGACGGGATTCGATAGGGTAACGAGGGAATCGGGCGAGAACATAATGGGCGCCGGCCTAGTGCGTCACGCCTTCGCTCTTTGACAGGCGAAGAAGCAACAGTTTGGAGAGAGACAACACGACCGTGGTGATCAGGAACAGGATGAGACCGAGCTCGAGCAGTGCCGCTTTCTGCATGCCGCCCGCTTCGTTGAATTCATTTGCCAGGGCCGACGCAATGGAGTTGGAAGGCGCAAATATGGACGACGGCAGGTTGAAGGCATTGCCGATCACGAAGGTGACGGCCATGGTCTCGCCGAGTGCGCGGCCCAGGCCCAGCATGATGCCGCCGATGACCCCGCTTTTGGTATACGGCAGAACGACTTTCCAGACCACTTCCCACGTCGTGCTGCCCAGCCCGTAGGCCGACTCTTTCAGCAGTGGCGGCACGAGTTCGAACACATCGCGCATGACCGCCGTAATGAAGGGAATCACCATGATCGACAGGATCAGTCCCGCCGTGAACACGCCGATGCCGAACGGAGGGCCGGCGAAGACATCTTGCAGCACCGGTACGCCGGCGAAGAAGTCGATGACATGCGGCTGCACGAATTCCTGGAAGATCGGCACGAACACGAAGAGGCCCCACATCCCGTAGATGATGGAAGGGATGGCGGCCAGCATTTCTATGGCCGTTCCCAATGGCCGGCGCAACCAGACAGGCGAAAGCTCGGTCAGGAACATGGCAATGCCGAACGAAACCGGCACAGCGATGATGAGGGCGATGGCCGATGTCAGCAAAGTGCCGACAATAGGCACCATGGCCCCATAAACGTTTTGTACGGGATCCCAATTATTGGTCCAGAGGAACGCAATGCCATGTTCGGCGATGGATTCACGGCTGCCGTAGATCAGCGATGCCATGATGGCAGCCAGCAACATGAATACGAAAAACGCGAATGAGCGCGTCAGGCCTCTGAACAGGGTGTCCATCAGCGCGTTCTGGTTATTCTTTTTCATGTCGGCTTTTTTTTGTTGCGAAGACTACAGGTATGCACACGGGACACCACACGAAATTTGGGGAAAACACCATGATTTTTACACACGAAAGACGGTGCTGTCTGCACAGCACCGTCTTTCGTGAGCTTATACGAGCCCGCGAAGGCTCGTTTCATGCATTACTTCCAGACGGCAACGCCATCGGCACCCTTGATTTCCGCCTTCCAGCTTTCAGCGATGACGTCGGTGACTTTATCGGGCATAGGCACATAGTCGAGCTCGGCGGCCATTGCGTCGCCCTTCTTGAAGGCCCAGTCGAAGAAAGCCAATACTTCTTTCGCAGCGTCGGGCTTGTCCTGTTTCTTGTGCAACAGGATGAAGCTGGCGGACGTGACCGGCCAGGAATCGGCACCGGGCTCTTCGGTCAGTACAACACCCATGCCGGGGGCGCTTTTCCAGTCGGCGTTCGCGGCCGCGGCGGCGAATGCTTCCTGGGTAGGCTGAACGAATTTGCCGTCCTTGTTTTTCAGTTGGGTCCATGCCAGGTTGTTCTGCTTGGCGTAGGCATATTCAACGTATCCGATTGAATTCTTCAGCTGGCGCACATAAGCGGCCACGCCTTCGTTGCCCTTGCCGCCTTGGCCTGTAGGCCACTTGACCGCCTTGCCTTCGCCCACGGTATCTTTCCATGCGGGCGACACCTTGGACAAATAGTTCGTCCAGCCAAACGTAGTGCCCGAACCGTCCGAGCGGTGAACCACAATGATCGATGCGCTAGGCAGCTTGATGTCGGGATTCATTGCCTTGATGGCGGCGTCGTCCCACTTCGTGATCTTGCCCATGAAAATATCGGCAATGACAGGACCGGAAAGCTTGAGCTCGCCCGGCTTGATGCCAGCGACGTTGATTACCGGCACCGTGCCGCCGATGATGGCGGGAAACTGGAATAAACCGTTCTCTTCCAGGGCCGCGGCTTTCATGGGGTCGTCAGAGGCGCCGAAATCGACCGTCTTGGCGATGATTTGTTGCTGACCGCCGCCCGAACCGATGGACTGATAATTGATGCGGTTGCCGGTTTCTTTCTGGTATTGGGCGGCCCATTTTGCATAAATGGGATACGGGAAGGATGCGCCCGCGCCAGTAATGTCGGCAGCATGCGCCGTCAAGGATGCGGCGGCAAACGCCACGCCGACCGAAACCTGTAATAAAACACGTGTAAACATCGAGGAATCCTCTTGAACTGAGACTGGTTGAGACAGGCTAACCCTGCACAGACGTCATACTAGGCTTGAAATATGACATGTTCGTGACAGTGCGAAAATAAGTTAGCGTCCTAATTGCTGAGTCAAGTGTTGATGCAGGCTGAACGGGGTGCGCCGGCTTTTCACCTTTACGTACGTCCCGCCCGGCAATGCCCGCCAGGCGCATTGATTGTCGCGCAAGGCGTATGTGAACGATTCGCTTATAACGCGTTTTTTAAGCGTCTTGTCCAGAATGGGGAAGGCAATCTCGACACGCCGGAAGAAGTTGCGATCCATCCAGTCGGCCGACGACAAATATACATTTTCCGCCCCATTGTCGTAGAAATAAAACACCCTGGAGTGTTCCAGGAAACGTCCGATGATGGAGCGCACCCGTATGTTGTCGGACAGGCCGGGAACACCTGCGCGCAATGCGCACGCGCCGCGCACGACAAGGTCGACCTTCACGCCCGCCTGGCTGGCCTTGTACAAGGCGTCGATGATGATCGGCTCCAGCAGGGAGTTCATTTTGGCCATGATGCGCGCCTTCTTGCCCGCTTTGGCGTTGATGGCTTCGTTGCGTATCAGGGCCACCATGGTCTCGTGCAGCGTGAACGGCGACTGCAGCAACAACTTCAGCGGCCGGCGCGCCCCCAACCCTGTCAGCAGCGAAAACACCTTGTCCATGTCTTCACACAACTTCTGATCGGCCGTGAGCAGGCCGAAATCGGTATATAAACGCGCCGTGCGCGGATGGTAATTGCCCGTGCCAAGGTGCCCATAGCGCCGTATATGCCCATGCTCGCGGCGCAAGACCAGCACCATCTTGGCGTGGGTCTTGTGCCCTACAACGCCATAGCTCACGTGGGCGCCCACCTCTTCCAGCTTGGCAGCCCAGTTGATATTGGTTTGTTCGTCGAAACGCGCCATCAGTTCGACCACCACGGTGACTTCCTTGCCGGCCTTGGCGGCCGCCACCAGCAAGCGCATGAGTTCGGAGTCTTCGCCTGTGCGATAAATCGTTTGTTTGATGGCCACCACCGCCGGGTCGAGCGCCGCCGCGGTGATGAAGTCGAGCACCGGCTGGAATGATTGGTATGGATGGTGCAGCAGGCGGTCCTTTTCGGCAATGGAGGCAAATAGCTCCGCCGGCCTGTCCTGCACGGTATCGAACGGCGGCGGTATTGCGGGGCGGTGGTCGGGAAACAGCAGCTCGGGCCGCTCCACCACATTGCATAATTGCATCAGCCGCGACAGATTCACGGGACCGCTGACGCGGTAGGTATCCTGCGGCTGGAGCTGGAATTCCTTTTGCAGGAATGCCGCCAGATTGCCGGGCATGACGCGGTCGATTTCAAGCCGTACGGCCGCCCCGAAGTTGCGTTGCGAGAGTTCGCCCTGCAAGGCATGGCGCAAATTCGTTATTTCTTCCTCGTCGACGAAAAGGTCGCTGTTTCGGGTGACGCGCCATTGGTAACAGCCCTTCATGTCTAGGCCGGGGAACAGGTCGCCGACGAACGCGCCTATGAGCGCGGTGAGCAGTATGTAGCCATGGGGAATTCCGGAGATTTCAGTCGGCACCTTGATGACGCGCGGCAGCGCGCGCGGCGCCTGGACAATGGCAATGGAGGCGCTGCGACCGAAGGCGTCTTGTCCCGATAGTGCGACGATAAAGTTCAGGCTCTTGTTGTAGACCCGCGGAAATGGATGGGCCGGATCCAGTCCAATGGGCGTGAGCATGGGCATGACCTCGCGATTGAAGCCGGCGTACGCCCATTCGCGCAACTGATCGGTCCATTCGGCCGGATCGAGCAAGGCAATGCCTTCTTCTCTTAGCTTGGGCAGGACATCGTTGGTCAGCAAACTATTCTGCCGGTCGACGAGTTGGTGCGTTGCCACTTGCACGCGCTCGAAGGCTTCGCCCGGCATGTACCCGTCGGTGCCGATTACTGTAGGGCTTTGGCGTTGCTGCTCCTTCAGGCTGGATATCCGGATCTCGAAAAATTCGTCGAGGTTCGAACTGACAATGCACAGGTAGCGCAGACGCTCGAGCAGCGGTGTTTCAAGGTTTTCGGCCATCGCCAGCACCCGTTCGTTGAACTTGAGCAGCGACAGTTCGCGATTCAGCAGGGTGGGGCTAGACGACAGGGGCAGCATACGGCAATAAGTCCATGCGGAGGGTAAGGCAGTCTTTTACTTCAATTTCATGACAGCTCGATGACAAGGCCAAAAAATCGTACTGTTACAGCGCCATACTAGCAAAACATTCCTTTATTTTGTCGTTCATGCGCTGCCGCAAGCGTTGCGGGGATTCACTTCTTTATAATCGGCAGGTATTCAATCAAAATGACACCCAATGGATTACCTACTTGCCGCCGTCGACCTGGGTTCGAACAGTTTTCGACTCTCCATCGGCCGCGTCGTGCAACAAGACGGCATTGCACAAATATATGCCATCGACCGCCTCAAGGAATCCGTGCGGCTTGCCGCCGGCCTGGATGACGACAAGGTCATCAGCGAGGAAGCCATTCAGCGCGCCATTACCGTCCTGAAGCGCTTTGGCGAACGGCTCGACGGCTTCCATCCCAATCGCGTCCGCGCCGTGGCGACCAATACGTTCCGGATCGCCCGCAACGCGAAGGAAATCCTGCCGCGCGCGGAAGCCGCGCTAGGATTCCCGATCGAGGTGATTGCGGGGCAGGAAGAAGCACGACTCATCTTTTCGGGCATCACGAACGAACTCCCCCCATCGACAAACCGCCGGCTCATGATCGATATTGGGGGCGGGTCCACCGAAGTCATCATCGGGAAAGGCTTCCAGCCCCTGCATATGTCGTCGCTATACATGGGCTGCGTGAGCTACACCCGGCAATTCTTTCCCGATGGCCGCGTTACCGAAGAGCGCATGCGGCAGGCTCAGCTTGCCGCCCGGCGCGAACTGGAAGGGATCTCCAGGCAATACCGAAAGACCGGCTGGCAAGAGGCCTATGGCTCTTCGGGAACCGCCAAAGGGCTGCTGGCCGTTCTCGTCGAAGGGGGAATGTCGAAAAAGGGCATTACGCTCGAGGGCCTTGAATTGCTGCGCGCCCGCCTCGTCAAGGACGGTAAGGTCATCATGAGCGAATTGCCGGGGCTGAAGCACGATCGCTCGCTGGTGCTCCCCGGCGGCCTGGCCATCATGCTGGCGGCATTCCAGGAACTCAGGATCAGAGTCATGCAGCCTGGCGAAGGCGCACTACGGGTGGGCGTGCTCTACGACTTGCTGGGCCGCGATTCGCATCACGATAAACGCGACGAAACCGTCAGGCAATTCATCAAGCGCTACCACGTCGACACGCGCCAGTCCGAACGCGTGAAGCGGGCAGCACTGCAGTTCTTCAAGCAGCTGGACCTGCCCGATGGACTGGAAAAGGAAGAATTAGCACGCACCCTAGGCTGGGCCGCCGACCTGCATGAAACCGGGATCAGCATCGCGCACTCGGAATACCACAAGCACAGTGCCTATATTTTGCAGCATGCCGACATGCCGGGATTTTCCAGAGACGACCAAATCCTGTTGTCCATGTTTGCCCTCGGGCACCAGGGCAAGGTCTCGAAACTGCAAACGCGCGAACCCACGCGCGCAAAGTGGCTGACTTTGCTGTGCCTGCGGCTTGCCGTGCTCTTGTCGCGGCGCCGTGAAGACCAGGACGAATTACCCATTACCGTGCTGGCCAACGGCAAGAGCATACGCGTCAGCGCCGACAAAACATGGCTTGCCAACCACCCGCTTTCGGAATATTCGCTTCAGTCGGAAAAGCGCGACTGGAACAAGGCCGGCTTCACCTTCGAAATTCTCGAGAACGGGCCGCCTTCCCGCGAGTAGTGCGCGGCCGCCACCGATGCGTCAGGCGGCGCCCAGATTAACAGCGACCAATTGCCGCACGCCGTCCTCGGCGAGCAAGGCGTCCTCTGCTTCTACCATAAGGCGCAGCTTGGGCTCGGTTCCCGACGCGCGGATAAGGACGCGGCCCCGGCCGTTCAACTGGATCTCGACCTGCTCCTTGGCGGCTTGCAGCCCGGCATGCGACTGCCACTTGACGCCCGGCTGCAATGGCACGTTGACCATTTTTTGCGGGTACATCTTCAAGTCGGCCACCAGGTCGGCCAGCTTGCGACCGCTGCGGCTCATGGCTGTCAAGACCTGCAAGGCCGCAATAATGCCGTCGCCCGTGGTGTGGCAATCGAGGCACAGCAAATGACCCGAGCTCTCGCCACCATACAGCCAGCCGCGCTTCTGCATGGCTTCCAACACGTACCGATCGCCGACCTTGGCCCGCTCGAATCCCACGCCCAGCTTCTGCATCTCTTTTTCGAAACCGAAATTGGTCATCAGCGTGCCGACGACGCCCTTCACCTTGCGTTGTGTCATGCGATCGCGCACGATAGCGTATAGCAGTTCGTCGCCGTTATACAAGCGGCCATCGCCGTCGACCATTTGGAGCCGGTCGGCATCGCCGTCCAGCGCTATTCCAAGATCGGCGCCCCTGGCTCTGACTTCGGCCACAAGCTGCTCCGGGTGCATGGCGCCGACACCCTCGTTGATATTCAGGCCATCCGGGCTACAGCCGATGGCGAAGACTTCGGCGCCCAACTCGCGAAATACATGCGGGGCAATGTTATAGGCTGCCCCATGCGCGGCATCGACCACGATCGACAAGCCGGACAAGTCGAGTTCGTTGGGGAATGTGCTTTTGCAAAACTCGATATAGCGGCCGGCGGCATCGTCTATCCGCCTGGCGCGTCCGAGCGCCTCGGAACCGACGCAGCCCAGCGGTTCATCGATGGCGAGCTCTATTTGCGCTTCGATATCGTCGGGCAGCTTCATTCCTTGCGCGGAGAAGAACTTGATGCCGTTGTCTTGGAAGGGATTGTGCGACGCACTGATAACGATACCCGCCACCAGCCGCAAGGCGCGCGTAAGATAGGCCACCGCCGGTGTCGGCACAGGCCCGGCAAGCAGTACATCGATGCCCGCGGCGGACAGGCCGGCTTCCAGAGCTGATTCAAGCATATAGCCGGAAATACGCGTGTCTTTGCCGATAACCACGGTGGGACGGCCGCGGCCGGGATGCTGGCGCGCCAGGACGCGCCCCGCGGCATAGCCGAGTTTCAATGCAAATTCGGCATTTATGGTGGGCCCGCCCACCTCGCCGCGTACGCCGTCGGTGCCGAAATATTTACGTTCTGTCATAGGTAAGATCCGTGTTCAGTTGCCTGCCATACTTTTACCGCATCCACCGTGGCCGCGACATCGTGCACACGGAGGATATGCGCCCCCCGGGCCACACCCGCCAAGGCGACGGCAACGCTGGCAGCGACGCGGTCGCCCGGCTCCTTGCCGGTTACATGGCCCAGCATGGACTTGCGCGACATTCCCAGCAACCAGGGATAAGCATCTATCCGCAGATCGGCGAGGCGGCGCAGCATGAGAAAATTTTGTTGTGGCGTCTTGCCGAAGCCGAAGCCCGGGTCCAGCACGATACGCGCTGGGGCTATGCCGGCCGCCTGCATGGCGGCCACCCGCGCGCGCAGGAAATCGCGCACCTCGGCAAGAACGTCGGTGTATGCGGGGGCCCGCTGCATGGTCTTGGGTTCGCCTTGCATGTGCATGACGCACAGGCCACAGCGGGATGAGGCCACCGCCTCGAGCGCGCCGTCTTGGCGAAAGCCGTAAATATCGTTGATCATGTCGGCGCCCGCGTCGAGCACGGTGCGCATGACGCGCGGTTTGAACGTGTCGACAGACAATGGGACGCCCGCGCCGCGCAGCCCTTCTATAACCGGCAATATACGCGCCAGTTCGTCGGCGGCCGATACTTCCTGGGCGCCCGGGCGAGTGGATTCGCCGCCGATGTCGAGCAAGTCGGCGCCTTGAGAGACGAGCGCCATGGCATGCGCGATGGCCGCATCCGCGCCGAAGTGCTCGGAACCATCGGAGAAAGAATCCGGGGTAACGTTGACGATACCCATGATCAAAGGGCGCCCGAGCTCCAGCTCAAAGCGCCCGCAAAGCAAACGTGGACTCATGCGCGTGACACGTGGTCTTAAACCGGCGTTGTCGCCGCCGCATTACCACCGGCCGGGGTTACACCCGCGGCGGGCGGCGTATGATCCGACGTATCGGAGGACGTTGCCGGCGGCTGCGGAGCCCGCGGAGGACGCCCTTGCATGATGTCTTCGATTTGTTCCGCATCGATGGTTTCCCATTCCAGCAGAGCAGCGGTCATGGCTTCCATCTTGTCGCGGTTGGCTTCGATGATCTTGCGCGCCACACTGTACTGCTCGTCGATAATGGCGCGAATTTCATGGTCTACCTTCTGCATGGTGGCCTCGGATACATGCGTCGTTTTCGTTACGCTGCGGCCCAGGAATACCTCGCCTTCGTTCTCCGCATACACCACGGGCCCGAGGGAGTCGGTCATGCCGTAGCGCGTGACGATGTCGCGCGCAATGGAGGTAGCGCGTTCGAAATCGTTGGAGGCACCGGTCGTCATTTGATGCATGAACACTTCTTCAGCAATACGGCCGCCGAACAAGACCGCGATGGTGTTCAGCAGGCGTTCTTTGTCCATGCTGTACCGATCGCCATCAGGCAACTGCATGGTGACGCCCAGGGCCCGCCCGCGAGGAATGATCGTGACCTTGTGCACCGGATCGGTCTTAGGCAGGCTGCGGGCGACCAGAGCGTGGCCGGATTCATGATAAGCCGTATTGCGGCGCTCTTCCTCGGGCATGATGAGCGAACGGCGCTCGGCACCCATGATGATCTTGTCCTTGGCTTTTTCGAAGTCGCTCATTTCGACCGTGCGGCCGCTGCGGCGCGCGGCAAACAAGGCAGCCTCGTTGACCAGGTTGGCCAGGTCGGCGCCGGAGAAGCCGGGCGTACCGCGGGCCAGGATAAGGGCGTCGACGTTGGTGGCCAGCGGCACCTTGCGCATGTGGACTTTCAGGATTTGCTCACGACCGCGGATATCGGGCAGCGACACAACCACTTGGCGGTCGAAGCGGCCCGGACGCAGCAAGGCTGGGTCGAGGACGTCTGGCCGGTTGGTGGCCGCAATGACAAGCACGCCCTGGCCGGTTTCAAAGCCGTCCATTTCCACCAGCAACTGGTTAAGCGTTTGCTCGCGTTCATCGTTACCGCCGCCCAGGCCGGCGCCGCGCTGGCGTCCGACGGCGTCGATTTCATCGATGAAGATAATGCAAGGCGCCTGCTTCTTGGCGTTTTCGAACATGTCGCGCACGCGGGCCGCGCCGACGCCCACGAACATTTCGACGAAGTCAGAGCCGGAGATACTGAAAAACGGCACTTTGGCTTCGCCCGCAATGGCCTTGGCCAACAGCGTCTTGCCGGTACCGGGCGAGCCGACCATGAGCACGCCACGCGGAATGCGGCCGCCCAGGCGCTGGAATTTGGTTGGGTCGCGAAGAAAGTCGACCAGTTCCTGCACGTCTTCCTTGGCTTCATCGCAACCGGCGACATCGGCGAAGGTGATGTGGTTGGTGTTTTCGTCCATCATGCGGGCGCGCGACTTGCCGAAGCTGAACGCCCCGCCCTTGCCCCCGCCCTGCATCTGGCGCATGAAGAAGACCCAAACCCCGATGAGCAGCAACATGGGGAACCACGAGATGAACAGGCTGGTCAGGAAGGACGGCTCTTCACGGGCCTTGCCGGAGACCTGCACGCCGGATTTGACGAGTTCAGGCACCATCCAGAGGTCGCCAGGCGACGTGAGGCTGTACGGACGGCCGGCATCGGGCGTTACATAGAGGGTGTCTCCCTGGATGTCGACCTTGGTGATGCGCCCCGCTTGAGCGTCGCTCATGAACTGGGTGTACGTTACGGTTTCCGCCGATGGCGCGCGCCCGTCAAACTGTTTGAACACAGTGAACAGGACAAGCGCGATCACCATCCAGATCGCAACCTTGGAAAACGAGTTGTTCAAAGCCAACCTCCTACGTGTACTTTCGACTCGCCCGCCCCCGCACAAATACGGCAGCAAAGCAAGTATGTCAATGATTCATTCTACCTGATAGAAGGAATCATGGTTGTGGAAACCTTACGGTTTAAGACCGCGCGCCACCAGAAACGTTTCAGATGACTTGCCGCGTGATGCCTTCGGTTTGCGTTCCGCTACCCGCAGGAAATGTTGCTTGTAGGACTCCACGATTTGAGAAAATCCGCTACCGTGGAACGCCTTGACGATGAGCGCCCCGTTGGGTTTCATATGATGACAGGCAAAATCGAGCGCCAAATCGCAGACATGCTGAATTCTAGCTGAATCCGCAGAGCTTACGCCTGACAAGTTGGGGGCCATGTCGGAAATTACAAGGTCCACTTTCTGGCCATCGAGCAATATTTTCAGTTGCTCCAGTACGGCGTCTTCGCGAAAATCGCCTTGTATGAATTCGACGCCGGCCACGGGCTCCATGGGCAGCATGTCCAACGCGATGATGCGGCCATCTATTATTCCGCCCGCCCCCAGCATCCGTTCGCGCGCAACCTGGGACCAACTGCCCGGCGCCGAGCCAAGGTCGACCACAATGTCGCCGCGCCGCAGCAGCCGTTCGGCGTCAACGATTTCCGACAACTTGAAGGCCGCGCGAGCACGATAGCCCTTTTGTTGCGCCATTTTGACGTATGGATCATTTATATGCTGCTGTATCCATTCTTTTGAGAATTTTTTCTTGGCCATTCCCGTACAATCTAAAGTATGCCTAAACTTGACATTACATCCCAAGAGCGCAGCGCACTGCGCGCTGCCGCCCACCCTTTGCGTCCGGTCGTACTGATAGGCGACCGGGGCTTATCTGAATCGGTACTGAAAGAAATTGAGCTTAACCTTAATGCGCACCAGCTCATCAAGGTGCGCGTGGCTGGGGAAGATCGCGACGCGCGAAACGCCATGCTCGAAACCATTTGCGACACATTATCGTGCGCCTTGGTTCACCATTTGGGCAAGACCCTGATCATTTATCGCCCAGACGACGCCACGCTACGCGCCAAGACCGAGGCAGAATACGGAACGCGCGCGGTGCGCAAGCCATCGGAACCGCACACGCCCAAGAAACTTGCCGCCGAAGGCGTTACACGCACACGGCGCACCGAGATCGCCAAGCGTGCCGCCCAAAAGACAGAACGCCTGGAAACCGCCGAACCCCGCCCGCCGCGCGTCAAGCGCACCGCCTCGTCGCCGGCGGAACGGCCCATACATGGCATTCCGCGCCGCGCCGGAAGCGCCATGTCGTTGCGCGCTGGCGCTCGCCGCAGCTCAGGCCCCGGAAAGCGCTAAACCGCGGCGCGCAAATTATAAAGCCCATCACCAGCGTGTATGGGCTTTTTTTGTATCTTGAATACACGGCACGCCCCTGGCGCGGCGTGTTTCGAGCAAACTACAGGTAGCTGACGTTCAGGACTTCGAATTCGCGTATGCCGGCCGGCGCTTTCACAGCGACGACATCGCCTTCACCCTTCCCGATAAGCGCGCGTGCCACAGGGCTGGAGACAGAAATAAGATTCGACTTGATGTCGGCTTCGACGTCGCCCACGATTTGGTAAGTGACGCGTTCCCCGGATTCCAGATCTTCGATCTCGACTGTGGCGCCAAATACGGCCTTGCCTTCGACGTCGAGCGCGGCTGGGTCGATGATTTGGGCATTGGACAACGTGCCGTCAAGCTCTTTGATGCGGCCTTCCACAAACGCCTGGCGCTCGCGTGCGGCGTCGTATTCCGCATTCTCGGAAAGATCGCCCTGGGCACGGGCCTCGGCTATCGCGTTGATGATTTCCGGGCGCTCGACGGTTTTCAAACGATGCAGCTCGGCTTGCAGGCGCTCAGCGCCGCGTGCTGTCAACGGTATCGCAGACATAATATTCCTGAATAAAAAGTAAAAAGACGCTCCGCACAAGGAGCGCCTGGCAATGAATTAGGTAAACAGCGCAAGGCTGCCTGGCTATGCGAACTAAAAAATGCGTCGTCTTTTTTGTGGCTATATAACGATAAGGTTTAGCTCAAAACAATTCCCCGGCCTGACTCAAACCGGGGAAAGTGCCTCCATTGTCGGTAAACTGGTGGGAAATTGCAAGCCCCCAAACAGTCTAGGCAAGCCGTCAGCGGCTCCGCGAACCTATGCGCAATAGGGCATAAAGAATTATGGCACCGAATGTTGCCGTACCGATGCCATCCAGGCGGAAAGAACCAAACTGAAGCGAGAAGTTTCCGGCGCCCAGCACCAGCGTGACCGCGGCGACGATGAGGTTGCGGTTGTCGCCGAAGTCGACTTGATTCACCACCCAGATACGGGCGCCGGCCACGGCGATCAACCCGAAGACCACAACCGACATGCCGCCCAGCACCGGCCCGGGTATTGTCTGGATAAGGGCGCCGAACTTGGGCGAAAAGCCGAGCAAGATGGCAATAAGCGCCGCAATGACAAAGACGAGGGTGGAATAGATGCGGGTGACGGTCATCACGCCGATATTCTCGGCGTAAGTCGTTACGCCGGTCCCGCCCACGGCTCCCGACACCATGGTGGCAACCCCGTCGCCCACGAACGCGCGCCCCAGGTAGACATCCAGGTTTTTTCCCGTCATGGCGCTGACTGCCTTGATGTGCCCCAGGTTTTCGGCGACCAGGATAACGGCCACCGGAACAATGACGCTCATGGCATTCCATTCGAACACGGGCGCGGCGAACCCTGGAAGGCCTATCCACGCGGCCTGGCTCACGCCGCTGAAGTCGATGGCCTTGCCGAAGCCCAGCACATTGGCGAAGAACGCGTAAATCACGCAAGCCAGCAGCAAGCCGATAAGAATCAATAGCCGCTGGGGAGTGCCGCGCGTATAGACCGCTATACCCCCAACGCACAACACCGTCATCAGCGCCATCAGGGCGTCGAACGTCGATCCGCCCATTGCCCCTTTGGCGGCGATGGGCGCAAGGTTCAGTCCGATGACGGCCACGATGGCGCCCGTTACCACAGGAGGCATCCAGGCGTTGATCCAGTCCGCGCCGCCGCCCGATCTGGCATTCATCCACCATATCAACAGCCCAATAAGCGTGTACACCAGGCCGCACGCAATGATGGCGCCGAGCGCAACGCCGATATTCCCATTGGCGCCCGAGCCCGCGTAGCCGGTGACCGCGATGACACCGCCAATGAAGGCAAAGCTAGACCCCAGATAACTGGGTACCCGCCCCCCTACGAAGACGAAAAATATCAATGTGCCGACACCGGACATCAGAATGGCGACATTAGGGTCAAAGCCCATGAGCAATGGCGCAAGAATGGTGGAGCCGAACATGGCGACCACGTGTTGCGCGCCCATGGCGACGTTTTGCGGCCAGGACAAGCGTTCGTCGGGCTGCACGACCACGCCTTGCGCACCACCCTGAACCTTGCGCCATCGGGGAAAATAGGAATTCGACATTGAAAGAAAGCCTTATGAGAGAGCGATGTTGCTGAGGCGAGAGTGTACGTTTACGCCGCGTTACACCGCAAGATGTAATTGCGGGCATTAGAATAACGCGCAACGTACCGCTTTTCCGCGGTTGCGCCGTATTAATCGGATAAGAAGATGAAGAAAGCAAGCATCGAATGCCAGGGCGTAAGCCTGGCCGATGAGGGGATCCAGGTACTGCGGAACGCCACGATGGAAGTCGAGCCGGGTGAATTCTTTGCGTTGCTCGGCCCGGCGGGCTCGGGCAAGTCGACGCTGTTGCGCGTGATTGCCGGCTTCATTCAGGCGGACCGCGGCCATGTTGCCATGGACGGCCGCCGCGTCGATGGCATATCGGCCCCGCAGCGCCATATGGCAATGGTGTTCAACGCGTACGGACTCTGGTCCCGCATGACGGTATGGCATACCGTGGCATTTGGCCTGGTGGAGCGTCGCGTTCGAAGGACGGAAATCAAGGCCAAGGTCGCGGCCATGCTTGAACTTTTCGGCCTCACGCCCGTCGCACGGCAATATCCGCAAGATCTCCCGGCAGTTCAACAGCAGCGCGTGGCCCTGGCCCGGGCGCTGATACTGGAACCGCAGGTATTGCTGCTCGACGACCCCATCGATGAGCCGGATAAGCACGCGCGCGTACCGCTGCTGCAAGATTTATTGAAATGGCAGCGCCATTTCGGCATCACGGCCATCTACGCCACCCGCAACGCCGACGACGCCATGAGCACATCCGACCGCATGGCCATCATCGACGAAGGCAAAATAGTGCAAACCGGCACCCCGACGACTATCTTCGACCATCCCTGCAACCGGCGGGTCGCCGCCATGACGGGAGGCATCAGCGCCCTGGAAGGCGAGGTCATGCACCGCAGCGACAGCCACATTACGCTCGGCTTTGGCGAACTTGGCGAAATACGCTTGCCCGCGGATGCAAATGCGCCCGACAGTACCCGGCTGGCGGCCAGCTTTCGTCCCCACACGGTGCAAATGGAACCCGGCAACACGCGCGATTCCCGCTTTCATTGGTTGCCTGGCCTTATCGAACGCAGCGAGTTCATGGGCGCGTACACCTGCTATCACGTGCGTATCGGGGACCAGCTGATCAGCGCGCACCAGGCGCACTATGCCGGCAACGGCATTTATCCGACTGGCGCAACAGTATCCGTGGGGCTGGAGCCGGCCCAAATTCGTCTTCTCGAGATCTAGCCGCATGAATCGCCCCAACGTGTGCCCTTGCGGCGGAATGCCCGACTCGGCCCGATATGCCGACTGCTGCCAACCCTATATCGACGGACTGGCCAGCGCACCATCCGCCGAACACTTGATGCGTTCGCGCTATACGGCATATGCGCTCGGGCGAGCCGACTACGTCCTGTCGACCTGGGCGCCGCAAACCCGCCCCACGAGCCTATCCATCGATCCGCCCGGTACACCTCATGCCGTGCGCTGGCTGGGCCTGGCCGTGCACAGCCACACGCGGCTCACGCCCACGCAGGCGCAGGTCTTGTTCACCGCAAGATACCGGGAAAGTGGCAAGGGATATCGGCTGAAAGAACATAGCCGCTTCGTGCTGATCGACGATAAATGGTATTACCTCGACGGCGACGTCGACTTTGCCGCCTAGGCGATCATGCCTTGCCGATACGGGGCTTGCGCTTGCGCCCCACGGCGAAATGGTCATAGATGCGATCGGGAACCAATGCAAGCAGCTTGCCGACCACACCCATTTGCCATGGAATCACTTTGTAGCTCGCGCCGCGTTCGATGGCCTTGACGGCAAGCGCCGCAAACGTCGGGGCCGCCATCAGGAACGGCATTTTGTATGGATTGCGGGCCGTCATGGGCGTGGCAATAAAGCCCGGCGCAAGCGTCACCACCTGAATACCCGAGCGGCACAGTTCGACCCGCAGGCTTTCGCAGTATGCCCTGACCGCCGCCTTGGAGGCGCAGTAGGCCCCCGCGCCGGGCAGGCCCCGTACCGCTGCCACGCTGGCGATGCCGACCAGCCGGCCATGCCCCCGCTTCTTCATTGACGCAATGAAGGGTTCGAAGCTTGCCACCGTGGCGTTGAGATTGGTCGACACGATGGCCTCGAAGACGCGGTAGTCGTCGGGTTCTTCCGTGAGGGTACCCGCGCTGATCCCCGCGCTCGCGACAACCACATCCACCGGGCCGTCCAGCAAAAAGTCGCGGGCCGCCTCATGCAAGGCCTCGCGATCCCGCACGTCGAGCTGGTAAATACGATGCGTGCCCGGCAGGCTGGCCTGCAATGCGAGCAAGGCGTCGCGGCGGCGTCCGACCAGGGCCAATTGCGCGCCCTGCCCGGCGTACACGGTTGCCAGCGCAGCGCCTATGCCGCTGCTGGCGCCCGTGATGAAGACGCGCTTCATTGCCCCCGGCCGTTACTGCGCCGGCAATCCGGCATGCAGTTCTTGCAGAGAATAGACCTTCAGGCCGCCACCCTGGCGAATGTATTGAAGGCCTTCAACTGCAGCGCGGGCGCCGGCGATGGTGGTGAAAAACGTGACGCGCGCCGCCAGGGCGTTGGTGCGTATTAGGCGGGAATCCGCAATGGCATTACGGCGCTCTTCGACCGTGGTGATGACCAGCGCGATCTCGCCGTTCTTGATCATGTCGACAATATGCGGTCGGCCCTCGGTAACCTTGTTGACCGCCTGCACCTGGAGGCCCGCCGCCTGAATGGCGGCTGCTGTTCCCCGTGTTGCAACGACATTGAAGCCCAGGGCAATAAGCCCCCGGGCCACTTCGACGGCGCGCGGCTTGTCTTGTTCGCGCACGCTGATGAACGCGGTGCCCGATTCAGGAAGGAGCACGCTGGCGGCCAACTGCGATTTCACGAACGCTTCGCCGAAGCTTTCTCCCACGCCCATGACTTCGCCTGTGGACTTCATTTCTGGCCCCAGTATGGTGTCGACACCGGGGAACTTCACGAAGGGAAAGACTGCTTCCTTGACCGAGTAATAGGAAGGAACGATTTCCTTGTGTATGCCTTGCTCGGCCAGCGTCTTGCCTGCCATGGCGCGCGCCGCGATCTTGGCCAGCTGCAGCCCCGTTGCCTTGGATACGTAGGGCACGGTGCGGGACGCGCGCGGATTGACTTCCAGCACGTAGACGTCGCCGTCCTGGATCGCGAACTGGACGTTCATTAGGCCCTTCACGTTCAGGGCCCGCGCCATCAGGGTCGTTTGCCGCTTGATCTCGGCAATGACCTCATCCGACAAGGAATACGGCGGCAAACTGCAGGCCGAGTCGCCCGAGTGCACGCCAGCCTGCTCGATGTGTTCCATGACGCCGCCGATAAAGACAGTAATGCCGTCGGCAATACAATCGACATCGACTTCAGTGGCGTTGTTCAGGAAGTGATCCAGCAGCACAGGAGAGTCGTTGCTGACCTTCACGGCCTCGCGCATATAGCGTTCGAGGTCTTGCTGCTCGTGGACGATTTCCATGGCGCGGCCGCCCAATACATAGCTGGGCCGGACCACCAGCGGATAGCCGATGTCGGCGGCATGCGCCAGAGCTTCGCCTTCGGTGCGGGCCGTCCGGTTGGGCGGTTGGCGTAGGCCGAGCTTCGTCAGCAATTTCTGGAACCGCTCGCGGTCTTCGGCCACATCGATGGATTCGGGGCTGGTGCCTATGATGGGCACGCCATTGGCTTCCAGCGCGCGCGCCAGCTTCAACGGCGTCTGGCCGCCGTACTGCACGATCATGCCTACCGGCTTTTCCTTGTGGACGATTTCCAGCACGTCTTCGAGCGTGACCGGTTCGAAATACAGGCGGTCGGAGGTGTCGTAGTCGGTGGAGACGGTTTCAGGGTTGCAATTGACCATGATGGTTTCGTAACCGTCGTTGCGCAAGGCAAGCGCGGCATGCACGCAGCAATAGTCGAACTCGATGCCCTGGCCGATACGGTTCGGTCCGCCGCCGAGAATGATGATTTTCTTGCGATCGGTGGGCGCGGCTTCGCACTCTTCCTCGTAGGTCGAGTACATATACGCCGTGCTGGTTGCGAATTCGGCCGCGCAGGTGTCGACGCGCTTGTAGACGGGACGCACGCCCAGTTGATGGCGCAGCTTGCGGACCTCGGTTTCCGACGTGTCGAGCAGGAACGCCAGGCGCCGATCGGAAAAACCGCGGCGCTTCAGTTCCCAGACCGTGTCATAGTCGAGATCAGCCAGGGTTTTCTGTTCGAGCGCCAATTCAATATCGACGATTTCCTTGATTTGCGCCAGGAACCATGGATCGATGCGGGTGAGGCTTTGCACTTCCTCGAGGCTGAAGCCCTGGGCAAAGGCGTCGCCCACGTACCAGATACGTTCCGGGCCGGGTTC
Source organism: Candidimonas sp. (assembly GCA_035515055.1). GTDB lineage: Bacteria > Pseudomonadota > Gammaproteobacteria > Burkholderiales > Burkholderiaceae_B > Pollutimonas. Next base: position 58,316 of record DATJBV010000030.1, on the reverse strand, counting down.
GCCCAGCTCGACCTGGAGCTTCTCGCGATCGGTCGTCTTCTGGTTCAGGCCGTCGACACCGACTTCCAGGCCGCGCAGCGCTTTCTGGAACGACTCCTGGAACGTGCGGCCGATGGCCATGACTTCACCCACCGACTTCATTTGCGTCGTCAGGCGGGAGTCGGCCGAGGGGAATTTTTCGAATGCGAAACGCGGCACCTTCGTGACCACGTAATCGATGGACGGCTCGAACGATGCGGGAGTGGCTCCGCCGGTGATGTCGTTGCGCAGTTCGTCGAGCGTGTAACCCACGGCCAACATGGCGGCGACCTTGGCAATGGGGAACCCGGTTGCCTTGGAGGCCAGCGCCGATGAACGCGATACCCGCGGATTCATTTCGATGACGATCATGCGCCCGTCGACGGGGTTGACGGCAAATTGCACATTCGACCCGCCGGTGTCCACCCCGATTTCACGCAACACCGCGATCGATGCATTGCGCATGATCTGGTATTCCTTGTCGGTCAGCGTTTGGGCTGGCGCCACGGTGATCGAGTCGCCCGTGTGCACGCCCATGGGGTCCAGGTTTTCGATCGAGCAAATAATAATGCAATTGTCGGCGCTGTCGCGCACGACTTCCATCTCGTATTCTTTCCAACCCAGCAGCGATTCTTCGATAAGCAGCTCGCTGGTCGGCGAGGCTTCCAGGCCGCGCCGGCAAATCGTGTCGAACTCTTCGCTGTTGTAGGCTATGCCGCCGCCCGATCCACCCATGGTGAAGCTGGGCCGGATAACGACCGGAAAACCCGAGACCTTGCCTTCGATTGCGATGCGCCGCTGCACTTCCCAGGCCTCGTCCATGGTATTGGCCACGCCCGAGCGCGCCGATTCAAGGCCGATCTTGGTCATTGCCTGCTTGAATTTCTGGCGGTCCTCCGCTTTTTCGATGGCGTGCTCGTTGGCGCCGATCATTTCGACGCCGTGTTTTTCGAGCACCCCATGGCGCACCAGGTCTAGAGCGCAATTGAGCGCCGTCTGGCCGCCCATGGTCGGGAGCAACGCGTCGGGCTTCTCACGCTCGATGATTTTCTCGACCGCTTCCCACGTAATAGGTTCGATGTAGGTGACATCGGCCGTTTCCGGGTCCGTCATGATGGTTGCCGGATTGCTGTTGACCAGGATGGTGTGGAAGCCATCGGCCTTGAGCGCCTTGCAGGCCTGAGCGCCGGAGTAGTCGAATTCGCAAGCCTGACCAATAATGATCGGACCGGCGCCAATAATAAGTATGCTTTTTATATCTGAACGCTTTGGCATAATGCTGAGTTACTTTTGTCCGGCCATGAGGCTGATGAATTTGTCGAATAGCACCACGATGTCGTGTGGGCCGGGGCTGGCTTCGGGGTGGCCCTGGAAGCAGAAGGCAGGACTATCGGTGAGCTCGAACCCCTGCAGGGTGTCGTCAAACAAAGACACATGCGTGACGCGGGCATTTGCCGGCAAAGTGGTGGGATCCACGTTGAAGCCATGGTTCTGGCTAGTGATGAACACCCTGCCCGTGTCGATATCGAGGACAGGATGGTTGGCGCCGTGGTGGCCGGTTTTCATTTTGATGGTTTTGGCGCCAAGACCCAGACCTAGCACTTGCTGGCCTAGGCAAATACCGAAGAGGGGTATTTTCTTGTCGAGCGCCGCCTTGCAGGCATCGACCGCGTAGTCGCACGCTTGCGGGTCGCCGGGGCCATTCGAAAGGAAAATGCCATCGGGGTTCAGTGCAAGCACATCGGCGGCGGGCGTCTGCGCCGGCACAAGGGTGATGCGGCAACCGCGATCGGCCAGCAGCCTAAGAATATTGGTCTTGATGCCATAGTCGTAGGCCACTACATGGTACAGAGGGTTTTCCGGCTGCGAGAAGCCCCGGCCCAGTTGCCATGTGCCTTCGACCCATTGGGCATTTGCCTTGATGGATACGACTTTTGCCAAATCCTGGCCCGACATGCCAGGAAAGTCCCTGGCCAGGGCGACGGCGCGCTCGGCATCGTCTCCGACGAGTATGCACGCCCCTTGCGCCCCGCCCTCGCGCAAAATGCGCGTGAGCTTGCGGGTGTCGACGCCGGAAATGGCGACAATACCTTGAGCAGCAAGATACTCGGGCAAGGATTGCGTGGCACGGAAATTGGACACGCGCAACGAGCAGTCACGCACCACCAGGCCGGCTGCATGAATACGGTCGGACTCGACATCTTCGGCGTTGACGCCGGTATTGCCGATGTGCGGATAGGTCAGTGTGACGATTTGTCCGCTATAGCTGGGGTCGGTCAGGATTTCCTGATAGCCCGTCATAGCGGTATTGAAGACGATTTCGGCGACGCAATGACCATCGGCGCCGATAGAGACACCCCTGAAGATGGTACCGTCCGCCAAGGCAAGAATTGCGGGAGGAGTCTTCTTTGACCCCTCTGGAAAGATTGACGGCAGCACTGTAAACCCCGGTTGTAAAGTCGATAATTAAACCTTTCGATTATACCTTGAGACGTCCCGGGCCAAAAGAAGAGGCTGGGATTCAACGCCATACATCCATGTTCCGCTCGAAAATAGTCTACAGTATCAGCCACTTCCTTGTTCCGCCTTAACGGTCTGCCCATCATGCCCAATCAACTCGAATCCCTGCGTCAGTACACAACAGTCGTTGCCGATACTGGCGACTTCGAAGCCATGCGCGTCCATCGGCCTACCGATGCCACCACGAATCCGTCACTTATCCTGAAGGCGGTCCAAAAAGAAGAGAACCGCTATTTGGTCGATAAAGTGCTGTCGGATCACGGCCAGCGCTCGGGCGCCGAACTGGTCGACCACTTGCTGGTTGCCTTCGGCCGTGAAATCCTGGATATCGTGCCGGGCCGCGTGTCGACGGAAGTCGATGCCAGGTTGTCTTTCGACACCGCGGCCAGTGTCGAGCGCGCACGCCAGATCATTAACATTTACCGGCAAGCGGGCATAGAACGTGAACGCGTGCTGGTCAAACTGGCATCCACCTGGGAAGGCATACAGGCCGCCAAAGTATTGCAGGCCGAAGGCATACGCTGCAACATGACGCTGTTGTTCTGCCTGCCGCAGGCACTGGCCTGCGCCCAGGCAAAAGTCCAGCTGATTTCTCCCTTCGTTGGCCGTATCTACGATTGGCATAAGAAAGACGCGGGCAACCAGTGGGACGAGGCGGCAAACGCGGGTGTCGCCGATCCCGGCGTCCAGTCGGTAAAGCGCATATACGACTACTATAAGTCGTACGATATTCCTACCGAGATCATGGGCGCCAGCTTTCGCAATATCGGCCAAATCCAGGCGTTGGCGGGTTGCGATTTGCTGACCATCAGCCCCGACCTGCTGGCGCGGCTTGCCGCCACAACCGAACCGCTGCCGCGGCAACTGGATCCGGAAAATGCCAGGAAGAATCCCCCCGTATGGATGGCCAGCAACGAGGTCAGCTTCCGCACCGAAATGAACCAGGACGCGATGGCGACAGAAAAACTTGCCGAAGGCATACGCCTGTTTGCCGCCGACGCAATCAAACTCGACGGCCTGATCGCCCAAGCGCTGGCATCGGCCTGAAATGCGAACGCCCCTGCTTGAATAGGGGCGTCAAGCGGGAACAGGCCCGTACTACAGCTTCTCGGTTTCGCCCGCCTTCGGCCGCCATGACAGCATCCGGTCTTCGAATACGGTGACGAGCCAGTCCAGCACCAGCGCAAATGCGGTAAGCACGACAATGCCCGCAAAAACGGTGTTGACATCCAACGTGCCTTCGGCCTGCAGGATCAGATAACCGACGCCGCTGGCGGACCCCAGGTATTCGCCCACGACGGCACCCACGAATGCCAGGCCGACCGACGTATGGAGGCTGGAAAACACCCAGCTAGTGGCCGACGGAATATACACATGGCGCAATAGCTGCTTGCGATTGGCGCCTAGCATGCGCGCGTTGTCGAGCAAGGTGGCACTGACTTCGCGCACGCCCTGATACACATTGAAAAAGACGATGAAAAACACCAACGTGACCGCCAAAGCCACCTTGGACCAGATACCCAGCCCGAACCACATCCCGAAGATGGGTGCGAGAATGACGCGCGGCATGGAGTTCGCCGCCGTAATGTAAGGGTCGAGCAACGCGCTTGCGCCGCGCGACAAGCCTAGCCACAAGCCAAAAGCCAGGCCGGCGACTGTGCCGATAACGAAGGCCAGCACCGTTTCAGTGAGCGTGACCCCCAAATGCCGGTAGATATCGGCATTGGTTACGAACCAGGCCCATATCACCTTCGCCACCCCTACCGGCTGGCCGAAGAAAAAGGCGAAGTTCCTGTCTTGCGAGGCGACATGCCAGGCGCCCAGGATGGCGACAAGCAGCGCGACTTGCCAGAAGCGCATGGTGAGAGAATTCGATTTGCTGGGTGTGGACATATCAGGCCCGTTTCTGTTGGGCGTAGCCCTTAAGGACTTCTTCGCGCAAGACGTCCCATATGGCCCGGTGCAGTTCGACGAAGCGCGGATTGGTGCGAACCTCGGCGACATCGCGCGGCCGCGGGAGGTCGATGTCGAACTCGCCGATGGGATGCGTGGCCGGGCCTGCCGACAACACAACCACACGGTCGCTCATGGCGATAGCTTCGTCGAGATCGTGCGTGATGAACAAGACCGCCTTGCGCTTGGCCATCCACAACTCCAGGACCTCGTTTTCCATCAATTGGCGGGTCTGGACGTCGAGCGCGGAGAACGGCTCGTCCATGAGAATGATGTCCGGGTCGCGGATAAGCGTCTGGGCAAGCATGGCGCGCTTGCGCATTCCTCCCGACATCTGGTGCGGGTAGCGATCTTCGAAGCCGCCCAAGCCGACGCGCTTAAGCCATTCCAGGCCCTGCTCTTTGGCCTGCGCCGCGCCGACGCCCGCGAACTCCAGGCCTGCCGTGACGTTGCCCAAGGCGCTGCGCCACGGAAGCAGCGCCTCGCCCTGGAACATATAGCCTGCGCGGTCGTTCACGCCTTGAAGCGCCTTGCCGAATACCTTGACCTCGCCGGACGAGGGAGCGAGCAAGCCCGCCCCCACGTTGAGCAAGGTTGACTTCCCGCAGCCTGTAGGCCCCACCACCGACACGAATTCGCCAGGCGCGACGGCAATAGAGGCCTGTTTTACAGCGGTGTAGCCCAGGTGGTCGCCGTCGTGCGAAGCGAACGTACAGGTGATGTTGTCGAGCAATAATGCAGCGTCAGGCATTCGGATACTTTTTATTCGCGTTGTCTACGAAGTCGTTGGTCCAGACCTTGGAAACGTCTATCTGGTCGGCCGGAAAATTGGGCACGAATGCCGCCAGCGCTTTAAGCGCCGTTTGCGGTCCGTCGGACGGGACACGGCCATCGGGCGACAATGCCTCTTTATTGCCCTTGAGCGCCAACTTGTAAAGCTCTGGGTCGCCGAGCAGATAACCCGTGGGCACCACCTTGGCGATCTCGTCCGGACTGGCGGCCTGTATCCATTTGTCGGCGCGCACGATGGCATTGGCCAGCGCCTGTGTGGTGTTGGGGTTCTTGTCGATGAAACCCTGCCCCGTATACAGGCAACCCGACGGCATGTTGCCGCCGAAGATCTGCTGCGTGTCCTTCAGGGTGCGCGTGTCCGCGATGATGGTGACAGCGTCTTCTTTGAGCAAGGTGCTGATGACCGGATCGAGGTTGGCCATGGCATCGATCTGGCCGGTGCGCATGGCGGTAATCGCGCCCGCGCCTGCCCCGACGCCAATGAACGAGACATCGGTAGGCTTGAGGCCATGCTGTGCAAGAAAAAAGCTGGCCATCATATTGGTGGAGGATCCGGGAGCCGTTACCCCGATTTTCTTGCCTTTGAGATCCGCAGGCGATTTATAGTCGGCCATGGTCTTTTTCGACACAACCAACACGATCATGGGAGCGTGGCCTTGTTGCGCGAACGCCCGATATGCCTGCCCTTTGGACTGCAGGTTGATGGTGTGCTCGAACGCGCCTGAAACGACGTCGGCGCTGCCGCCCACGACGGCCTGCATGGCCTTCGATCCGCCAGCAAAGTCTACGATTTGTGCGTTCAGGCCTTCTTCTTTGAAGTAGCCGTTGATATGCGCGATGGATAAGGGCAGGTAGTAAATCAATGCCTGCCCGCCCACCGCAATGACGACGTCTTTCTTTTCGAGTTGCTGTGCACGGACGATGGCCGGTGCGAAGGTCGCGGCGCCGGCCACGCCGGCCAGCTTAAGCAAATCACGGCGGGATAAGGACATATTCAGTCTCCTGGGTTGTATGGTTTTTTCCCATATTACCCGACAATATGCTTGACGCTTATAGGGGCTTGCACCGTCTCAGGCGCTGCGCCGCTCCATAAGAGCCCAGGCAATGGTGCCCGAATCGACATATTCCAGCTCGCTGCCCGCCGGTACGCCGCGGGCAAGCCGGGTTACCGACAGGCCACGCGCGCCCAGAAGCTCCGACAAATAGTGCGCGGTCGTTTCGCCCTCGGCCGTAAAGTTCGTGGCAAGAATGACTTCTTTGACTTGACCGTCGTCGACCCGGTCGAGCAGGCGGCCGAAATGCAATTCGTCGGGGCCTATGCCCTCGAGCGGGGCGAGGCGTCCCATAAGCACATAGTACAGACCGCGGTAGCCGTGGCTGGACTCGATCGTGTTCTGGTCGGCCGGGCTTTCCACCACGCAGAGCAGCGATGGATCGCGCTTGGGGTTGGCGCACGTCGCACAGATCTCGTCTTCGGTATAGCCGTTGCACCGCGAACACTGGCGCAAGTCCTTGACGGCACTGGCCAACGCGCGGCTGAGTTGCTCGGCACCGCTCACATCGTGTTGCAGCAAATGGTAAGCCATGCGCCGGGCCGAACGCACGCCCACGCCCGGCAGGCGGCGCAAGGCGTCGATCAGCGTCTTGAGCGGTTCAGGCTCGGGCAGTGGCGCATCCATTAGAAGGGCAGCTTCATTCCTGGAGGCATCGGCATACCGGCAGTTACGGCGGACATTTTTTCCTGCGATGTCGCTTCGGCCTTGCGCAGCGCGTCGTTGAACGCGGCAGCCACGAGGTCTTCAAGCATGTCTTTGTCGTCCGCCAGAAGGCTGGGGTCGATGGCGACACGCTTGACGTCGTGGCGGCACGTCATGGTGACCTTGACCAGGCCACCGCCGGAGGCGCCGTCGACAAGTATGTCCGCCAGCGCATCCTGCGCTTTTTTCATGTTTTCCTGCATTTGTTGCGCCTGGCGCATCAAACCTGCAATCTGGCCTTTCATCATGATGTTTTCCCTGAAAATGGAAGTAATTGAAGGACGCTACGCGGCGCGATCCTGGGGCACGGCCTGTATGGAACCAGCCACGACTTGGGCGCCGAATTCGTCGATAAGCGTTCGCACAAAAGGATCGGCGGCGACGGCCTGCTCCGCCTGTTCCTGGAGCACGACTTTTTGCGCCTGGGCGACCGCGTGGGCCGTGTCGTCGCCCGTTGCGCCATATTCGACATTCAACTGCACGACCGCGCCAAAATGTTCCGACAGCACCGTGCACAGGCGGGCCTTCCCCGGACTTTCGGCCAAGGTGCGCACCGCCACGCGCAGCGTGACGGAATCGCCCTGCACGCTTACCCATTCGCTTTGCCGCGCCAATTCCGCGGCCAGCCCAGTGACCGGCAGCGTTGCCGCCAAGGCCGGCCAGGCCTGCGGACTCATGGTGCGCAAGCGGGGAGCGCCGATTTTTTTTCGCTCCGCAACAAAGACCGGCGTGACGGTTTCGTCGGGCAGGCCCAGGGTCTCGAAACCGGAATCGTCTGCCTCGGCGGGCTCGAACCCCGGATCCTGGAAGCGCTGGGTGTGCGCGATGTCCTGGACATCATGGACATCGTGTTCATGGAATGCGTGGGCCTGGGCTTCTCCCGCGTCCCCGGGCGAAAAATCGGCGGAAGTCGCCGCTGGCGGCGGGGGCGAGTCTTCCCACGCAGGGATGTCGTCGTGATGTGATGGCGGACCGTCATCGAGCGCGGGCGTTGGAGACGGCGACACAGCAACCGGAGCAGCGGCCGCCGGCGGTGCGGGCGCCGCCGCGACCGGCTGCGGCGTCTTGTCGATGAATGGCGGCGGTTCGGACGGCTTGGGCGGCGGCGTAACGGGCGCGCCGGTGCCTTCAGGCAAGAGGGCCAGCATGCGCAGGCACGCCATGACGAATCCCGCATACTCGTCGGGCGCCAGCGACAGTTCCTGCCGACTGTGAACGGCCACCGAATAAAACAGTTGTGTCTGGTCGGGATGAAGAATAGCCGCCAGGCCGACGATGTCGGCAGCGGCCGGATCGTCGGACGGAATGGCGCCCGGCACGCGCTGCTGGATGGCAATGCGCGAAAGCAAAATGGCCAGGTCGGCCAGCGCACCGGAAAACGATAACCCCCTTGCCGCCAGTTCGTCGGCCACCCGCAGAACCGCCGCCGCATCGCCGGCCGCCAGGGCCTGCACGAGCGTGAGCAAGTGACGCTGATCGACCGTGCCCAGCATGCCTTGAATAGCGTCGGCCGTGAGGTTGTCGGCGCTATAGGCGATAGCCTGGTCGGTAAGCGAGAGCGCATCGCGCATGGAGCCGGCGGCGGCCTGCGCCAGCAGGCGCAAGGCCGGCGTTTCATAGGAAATTTGTTCCTGCCCCAGCACATCCTGCAAATGCGTGACGATGGACTCGGACGTCATTTGTTTCAGGTTGAACTGCAGGCAGCGGGACAGCACCGTAACCGGTATCTTCTGCGGATCGGTCGTTGCCAGGATGAACTTGACGTGGGGCGGCGGTTCTTCGAGCGTCTTGAGCATGGCGTTGAACGCATGCCCGGTCAACATGTGGACTTCGTCGATCATGTAGACCTTGAAACGGCCGCTGCCGGGGGCATATACCGCCTGTTCCAGCAACTGCGTCATTTCGTCCACGCCCCGATTCGACGCGGCATCGAGTTCGACATAATCGACGAAACGGCCGGTATCGATCTCGGTGCAGGCGCGGCATACGCCGCAAGGCGCGGCTGTAATGCCGGTTTCACAATTAAGGGACTTGGCCAGTATGCGCGACAGAGTGGTCTTGCCGACGCCCCGCGTGCCGGTGAATAGCCAGGCATGGTGCAGGCGCTGGGTGGACAAGGCGTGCGTCAGCGCTCGGACCACGTGCTCTTGGCCGATGAGTGTGTCGAACGAACGCGGCCGCCATTTGCGCGCCAGTACCAAATAAGTCATTCAGGGAATGTAAGCCGGAAGCTCTCAAACGATAAACAAAAAGTGTACCGGATTCGGCGATTGAAGAGGCGAGCCTGACTTCGGCACTGATTCTGAGCGACTGTGGCTGCTTCGTTCCCGACCTGACCAGATTCACCGCCGAACCATGCGAAGGGGCCCGCCAGCAAGCAGTTTAACAGGAGTTGGCAAGTAGCGTCACGCCGTCGCGCGGCGCTTTGGCCGGCGTGGCCTGCCCGCTTAATACTCGACCCAGACATCGGCTCGCGGGAAGTATAGGGCGCCGCGCGCCGGGCGTCCGTCCAGCGCGCTGACATGCCCGCAATAACGTTCGATTTGTTCGCGATACCGCTCGCGCATACGCCCGGCGAATACGTCGACCGGTTCGTCGGCGCGAGGTACGCCGGTCTTGTAATCCACCACCAGCCAGTCCTGCTCTTGCGAGATCGCCAAGTCGATCACGGACACCCGTCCGCTGATGTCGAGCAATGCCCACTCACGATGGGCCCGCGCCGCCCACAACAGCCACTTTCCCTTGGGACTATCCAGCGTGGCGACGAGAGTCTCGCGCAATACCTGCGCCGCCGCATCGACCTCTGTATCGGCCAGCCCGGCGCGGCTGAGCTGGCGGCGGAAAACAGGCAGGCACTCGTCCACCCGCGCCGTCGGCCAGCTATCGACGCCCTCCGTTCCTATGCGTTCCAGCCAGGCATGGGCAACCGTGCCTATGACAGCCTCCGGCACGACGTCCGAACGCCAGTGCCAGGGGCTGGCCCCGCCATGCGGCGCACGCACCGCCTTCACGTCCGGCAGCGCTGACGCTGGCTGGCGAACCAGCAGCCGCCCGGGCGCGTCCGGCAGCGTTGTGGCGCCAGGCGCGCCTATACTGGCCGCACCGATTTCCTCCAACCCGGGAGGCTGCGGGATGGGCATGTGTTCCCACAGCCTTCCCAGCAAGGACGCCGACGCGGGTTTCTTGGCGGTCCCGCCCTCATCGAGCTCGACGAGGCCGATAAGATGCAGCTGTTCCCGTGCACGCGTAAGGGCCACATACAGAAGGCGGTCCGCTTCGTACGCCGCCCGCTTCCTGTCGCGGTTGGCCAGGTAGACGGAGACGGGATCATGATCCTCGGATACCTTATGTTTGATCGGGCCCAATAGCAGTTCGCCGCCGCTATACTCGAAGCGCATCAGTGGCGCGGTATCGCCCTTGGGGCGGCGGTGCAATCCGGCCAGGATGACCGTGTCGAACTCCATTCCCTTCGACTTGTGTATGGTCATGACCTCGACGGCCGGGCCGCTGCCGCTCGGGGCGGCATAGAGCTTCTCCAGGCGCTCGTCCAGCTCGACAGGATCCAGGTTTCCATAAGGCGCCATGCTTTCGATAAGGCGCAAGAGCTGTTCCGCATCGGCCACATCGCTCGCGCTGCTGTAGACGGCTGCCCCGCCCAGGCGCTCCCAGCAGTCGGCCAGCCATGCGGCGAATGGGACAGCGCCAGAGGCATTGCCGTTGTCGAGCAGGACGCTGCCGGCATGAAGCAAGCGCCTGGCTTCGGCGCTGGAATCACTATCGGCAGCGGTATGCCGCCCTACCCAGCGAGCCAGCAGCGCGGGGATGGTCGAGTGCAAGTCGGCGCCGCACAAGGCGTGCAGGCTATCAAGGCTCAGGCCGCAAAGCGGCGAGCGCAGGACGGAAAGCCACGCCAGCCGATCCGCCGGGTGAGACAACGCGCGGGCCAGCTGGGCCAAATCCACGACCACCTGGCGCGATCTCAGCGAGACGAGTTCCACGGCCCGGCATGGAATATTCTCTTGCGCGAGGCGATGCACGATACTGTCCAGGTGCGTTCGGGCACGCACCAGTATTGCCACCGGATGCTCGCTGTCGGGATGACGCGACAAGGCCTCTTTGGCGAGCTGTATGGCGATTGATTCGGCAGTGGCCGCGTGCGCGTCCGCATCGTCGTCCTGATTCGCCTTGCATGTCCACACGGGATGGAGCTCGACAGCCAAGCCTTCCACGCCGGGCTTGAAGGCGGCCGAGCGCGTGTACTTTATTGCGCCCAGGCCCGGATCGTCTTCTTTGGGGAAGATGGGCAGGCAGGTTGTATTTACCCAGTCGACCAGCCCCGCCTGCGAGCGGAAATTGTCTGTCAACTCCAGCGGCGTCAGGCTTACGTCGCCCAAGCCATGTTCCTTTACCCGTAGAAACAAGCCGACCTCGGCCTTGCGAAAACGGTAGATGGACTGCATGGGATCGCCGACCAGGAACAGGGTGCGGCCATCGCCGCGCATCCACCCCGACGTAAGCCGCTCCAAAAGTTCAATTTGCGACTGGCTGGTATCCTGGAATTCGTCGACGAGAATGTGCCTGAAGACCGTGTCCAGCGCCAGCAACAAGTCGCTGGGCTCGTCGGCCGGACCCAGCGCCTGCAAGGCGCGTCGCGATATCTCGGTGAAGTCGACCTCGGCGGTTTCCGTGAACCGCAGGTGGAGTTGCGCGGCAGCCAGCCACAGGACCTCAATCAGCACGCGCAGGATTTCGTGCTGCTCGCCGGTATAGCCCTCGCGCGGCGCCGTTTTGATATCGGCCAGCCCGGTTATCCACGGCTCCGTATCCGGAACCGACTTCAGCCAACCCAGGAACTCGTCTTTATAGGCGGATTTGGGTTCGAATCCCTGGCGTATCGTGACGGTACGCCTAAGTGTGTTCGTCCCTGTCAATAAGGCGCCGGCCAATGCCTGCCATTGCGCAAGACAATAAACGTCCGTCCCCAACGGCTCGCCCGTCCAGTCGTGCAAGACACAAAGATCGGGATCCGCGCCGCCATCGGCCAACACGGTCGCGGCCCGGGCAAGCGGCGGCGCCAGCGAGCTCGCCCACCCCGGGGGCATGGCGGCCGCCAACTGCCGCAAATCGGCTTCAATGGCGCTGTCCAAATTCCCAAGCAAGCGGTCGATGTCTGCGCCGCCCGACAACAACGGCAGCCAGTGATCGCGCCCGGCCAGCATGCCAGCCAATAAATCCTGGGCGGCCGGTATATTGACATCCAGGTGCGCAATCAGATTCGCAACAGATTCGTTCTCGTCGGCCATGGCCAGCGTGGCCTTGGCCGCCGCCAGATAATGTTCGCCCGCATTTTCGGCAATTGCCGGCAGGCCGCCCAACGAACTGAGCCACGGCATCGACCGGACCAGATACGTGCAAAAGGAATCGATGGTCCGTATGCTCAGGCGTGCGGGGTATTGCAAAAGATTCCAGCCCAGTTCAGCGTCGCGTTCCATGGCCTTGCACGCCAGTTCCCAACTGCGGCGCTTGTACTCCTCGGGCGGACACGGCCCCAGGCCCGCCCGCAGTTTCGCCAAGACGCGCGTATGCATTTCCGCGGCCGCCTTGCGTGTGAACGTGATCGCCACGATTTCCTCTGGCCGGCTGACAGTGGCAAGCAGAGCCAGGATACGATCGGTCAGGAGTTCGGTCTTGCCCGAACCCGCTGGCGCCTGAATAAGAAAAGACTGGGCGGGATCGATCGCAAGTGCGCGCACCGCTGCGTCGCTGGGCTGTTTAGTCACCATGCTTGTATTCCTCGGTGAGACGCAAGAAAGGCAATACGTCGCAATACTTGATGTCGTCCGGCCGCGCGCTTCGATTGCACGCGACTCCCGATGCGTATTCCTCGGCAAGACCTTGTATGGCGCCGCGCCACTCGTTCATCAGCCGCTCCCAGGTATAGCCGGCGAAGGCCGGCCACTCATCGAGCGTGGCCAGGCCTTCGAACCTGTAGTCGCCATCGACCAAGCCTTTGACCTGAACGTCGCGCGCATGCAGGCGGGCAAGCACGAGAGCCGCGACCGCATGGCTTTCCTTGGCCAACACGGCGGCGTAGAACGGCAGCTGCAGGCCCACAGGACGCGGCCGCATCCAGTCCGGACGTGGATCAATATTGCCGTCGCCGGATTTATAGTCGATGACAGCCAGGCGGCCATCGTGCAACTCGTCGATACGATCCAGGCGCAGACTCAACTGAAGGGGACCATGCGTCCACTGATATTCCTGTTCCACGTCTTGAACCCGGAATGGCGCCCGCGCAAGTTCGGATTGCAACCAGGCATCCAGCACCTTCAGGGCACGGTTAGTCTCGAGCGAACGCAGGGCCGCCCCGTAGTCTTGCAAGCACTCATCGGCTGCCTGCGCAACCGCCTGTTCGAGCAGGCCGGCCACACGGCCCTGCGCATACGCCGCCCGCAGCGCCTCTTGGTCGGGCAATAGCCGCCAGACGAGCTCGATTGCGCGATGCAGAAAAACACCCCGCGCGTTCTGATCGGAAATATCGGCATAGTCGCCGAGTTGGCTTGCGCCCAGCCGGTACTTCACGAAAGCCCACAATGGGTTGCGCGCCTGGGTATCGATCACGCCGATACCGCCGGCCGTTGTCTTGCCCGCCAGCAGTGCCGGGCCGGTGTCGTCGCGCACATACTCGAGCACGCAGGGCGTGGCTGGCCCGGGAGTAGCGGCGGGAGCAGCCAAAGGAATGTCGGCGATGCAAGGGCTGGGCCGCAACTCGGTTTCTCCCTGCATCTGTGCATGACTTAACCATACATGCGGCGCGCATTCCAGCAATGCGGCATACATGGCGCGCGCCCAATGGAGCTCGCGATCCGGTGTTGCGCGCGGCGCGTTCGCCTGGCGTAGCGCGGCGAGGGGAATGAACGGGTTGGGCCGGGGAACGGCGGGCAAGACGTCATCGGTCAAGCCCAACACCCATACCCCATCCCAACGGCCTCCCTCCGACTCAAGAAATCCCAGCACATCCAGGCGCGCCGAGGGATCTCGCTGCGGTTGGAACGGCGTCTCGCGCGCCATCTTCAGCAGCAAGGCGACAGCGCCGGACGGGGCTATCCTTCCTACCGCGACGGACTGCCGGGCATAACGGTCCAACAGCCCGTCGAAGGCATCCATGACCTGGTACGAATGACTGTCGAGTACGGCGGAGCCCGGAAAACCCAGGGCCTCCAGCCAAGCGCGATAGCGTTTGGACCATGCGCCTGCATCGGCTGCGGCCGTTTCCGCGGCCCGCCGTTCAGCGCAGGCGGTCCAGGCCGCGCCCAATTGCGGCGCGTGCTGCAAGAGTAATCGCGAAAAATCCGCCTCCGACACCTTGACCACCGCTCGTTTGCGCCAGAGCGCGTCGATGATGGCTCGCCCCGGCGCCTCGTCGGCTCCGCCCGCGCATCCCCCAGCCAACAAGGCCTGCCCCAAATCGGCGGGCGCGCATGGACCGCCGCGGCCGAACTGGGCGATGACCCGGAGCCAAGCCAGTGCAGCCCGCGCCAGCGGCCATTCGGACAACGGACGCGCCACGGCTACGTTGTACGGCACTTGCCGATCGGCGGTATCTTTGTCCAGCGTCGCACGCAGTGTGCGATGCGCCAGCGCCACATCCGCCTCGAGCCGCGCTGCCACAATGGCGTATCGGCCATTGGGATGCGCCCGCAGGCACTCGGCCGCCCACTGCGCCGCCATACGCCATTCGCTGTCAGGATCGGGGGCCGCGACGCGCTGGACTTGCGTCGCCGTTCCACCCGGCAATTCCAGGACATGCAATCGGAAGCCACGACCTTGCATAGCGGCGATCAGGCTGGCAAAGCGTGGCGAAATATCGTTGAATCCGGCAAGTACGATTTCCTGGAATGGCAGTTCCAGCAGCCCCTGCTCGATAGAACGGCAAATGGTCTCGTACGCCATATTGCTGTCGTCCATGTCCATATCGGACAATAAGGACCGATACCGATCACGCCACTCCATGAAGCGCTGATAGTCCATGGTTTCCAATTCGGGAGCCACCGCAATGCGCCACTCGTCGACAATACGATCGGCCTCGGCCGCCAGGCGCGCCGCCTGCGTGATGTCCAGAAGCGCGTGCTCCGGCTCGGCTTGAGCGATTACCCGCTGCCACAGAAACTGGGATCCGAAGGAATCCACCGTGTGCGCCGCAAGCCGCGCCTCCGGCACGAACGCGAGTTGATCGGACACGCGCGTCAGCCAAGCGGACAAAGGCAAGATGTCGGGGACTGCCATTACCTTGCGGCCGGATCCCAGGCTTGCCGACATCTCCGCCACGATGCGGCGTGCCAGGCGATTATTGACGGTCAGCACCAAGGTCCGGCCGGCATCCAGCGTGGCAAGATCCGCCAGCGACACAGTCGTGAAAGTCGTCGTCATTTGATAAGGCGCCATGGGTGTTGCGGCCGTCAGGCCGACGAAGACAATGCCAGCGGCGAACACGAACCAATAATGCCGCCATTCTGGATCTGGAAGACTTCATCGGCCAGTTCGAGCACGTCGGCCGGGTCGTGCGTAATGATAATCGTAGGAATATCCAGCTGATGCTGCAAGACAGCCAGCCTGCGGCGCATTTTCGTCCGCAGGCCGGCGTCGAGCGCGGCAAGGGGCTCGTCCAGCAACAACATGTCTGGTTCGGTTGCGAGGGCTCGGGCAAGGGCGACGCGCTGTTTTTGTCCCCCGGAGATCTCCGCGGGATAGCTGTTTGCAACGGCATCGAGCTCGAAGCTGGCCATCCAGTGCGCGGCTGCGGGCGGCACGGCGCCCCGGCGGGGATTGAACCATCGGCTCGTCAAGCCGAAAGCCACGTTCTGGGCGACAGTCAGGTGCGGAAAAAGGCCATAGTCCTGGAATAAGTAAGCGATACGACGCTGCCGAGGTCCCAGCCATATTCCCTGCGCGGAATCGTAGAATTGCTTTCCGTTGATGACAATGCTGCCGCGATCCGGCCGCAGCAAGCCCGCCACCGCTTGCATGGTCAGGGTCTTGCCCGAGCCGGACGGGCCGAACAAGGCAATGCGCTTCGCCGACGACTCCAGACAGATGTCCAGCGAAAATTCCCGCGCGCCAGCGACAAGCTTGCGTTGTATATGTACGGCAATGCTCATGGCCTGGCACCCGCGTTCATGCGGCTCTTGCCGGGCGCCAGCCGGCTGGCCGACCACAAGACCACCACGCAAGTGATCGATACGACCCCCACCAGGCTGGCCGCCAGATTGTCGTTGCCGGCCTGCACCGCTTCGTAGATGGCAATGGATAAGGTCTGGGTTTGGCCCGGAATACTTCCCGCTATCATCAGCGTTGCGCCAAACTCGCCCAGCGCGCGCGCGAACGCCAGTAGAATACCCGCCACGATGCCGCGCGACGCCAAAGGCAGCGAGACCCGAAAGAAAATGGCCGGCGTGGTCAGCCCAAGCACGCGCGCGGCATCTTCCATCTGCGGGCTTACGTCTTGGAATGCCGCCCTGGCGGATTTCAAGACCATGGGAAACGACACGATGCTTGCCGCAATGACGGCGCCCTGCCATGTGAAGACAAGGTGCACGCCCCACTGATCCAGCCATTGCCCCAGCCAGCCGCGCCTGCCCAACAACACCAGCAGGTAGTAGCCGATCACGGTCGGCGGCAGAACCAGCGGCAAGGTCAGCACGGAATCGATGACATCGGACCAGGGCGACCGCCAACGCGACAGCAAAAAAGCCAACGAAATACCCAGAATCGAGGCAAAGAGAGTCGCCCAGGCGGCGACTTTCAAGGACAAAAGAAGTGGAACGATGAAATCCGGCATGCAAAGGGGGAGCTTAGAGCGCCTTGAAGCCGTACTTGGCGAGTATGGCCTGCCCTTGCGGCGAAATGACGAAGTCCAGGAAAGGCTGGGCTTGGGGATGGCGTCCCTGGCGATTTACCAGCGCAATCGAGTATCGCACAGGTTCCGGCGTCGGCAATATGCCGACGACCTTGACCTTGTCGCGCATGCTCGCCGCGTCGGTGGCGAATACGAACCCGGCTTGCGCCTCGCCGCGGGCGACATAGTCGAGGGCCTGCCGCACGTTCTGGCTAAGCACCGCTTTGCTATGCACGTTATCCCAGTCGCCGGAACTCTGGAGCCCCGCTTGACTATACCGCCCCGCCGGCACCCACGCGGGATTGCCCAAGGCGATTCGCTTGACATCGGCCCGGCGCAAGTCGGCCAGCGATGAAATCTTCGCCGGATTATCGATGGGCACGACCATGACGACGTCGTTGCTTGCAAAGTCACGGCGCGTAGCGGCTTCGACCGCCTTGGATACGACGGCCCTGTCCATGGCTGCCGGATCCGCCGATGCAAAGATATCGGCGGGCGCGCCATTTTGAATTTGCTGCAGAACCGCGTCGGAGGCGGCAAAGCTCATGAGCACGTTTGTGCCCGGGTGATCGTTCTGGTATTGAACGGCCAGGGCCGTTCCGACGCTGGAAAGACTGGACGCCGCCGAAACGAGAAGATCGGCGGCGGAGGCGCTGAAGCCAACCAGCATGCCGCATAGCGAAGATGCAAGCAGAGCCCGTATTTTCATTCCCATTCCTTTTGGCAAGCCAAGCCTGAGCGCGCACCGCGCTCCTTCCCCAAAGTATATAGGTATATAGTTAGAGACGAACCTGCCTTGCCTTTCCAACCGCCAGAGAACCTGCCGTGGCCTTTTCTCCACCCGCCTGCATCGACACCTTCCTTGATACCCTGTGGCTGGAAGACGGCCTGGCGCAGAATACCCTGTCCGCCTACCGGCGCGACTTGACGGCCTTCGCGCAATGGCTGTTCGTCAAGAAAGCCAGGGACATCCACGAGGCCGAGGCCGCCGACATCCAGGAATGGTTTGCCGCGCGCCATGCAAGCAGCAAAGCCACCACGGCAAACCGCCGGCTGGCATCCTTGCGACGCTTTTTTCTATGGGCATTGCGCCAGGGGCTTATCGCCCGCGATCCCTGCCTAAGCTTGCGCGCGGCCAAGCAGGCGGCCCGCTTCCCCAAGACGCTTTCCGAGGATCAGGTCGACGCCTTGTTGCAAGCGCCAAATGAAGCCACCACCCTCGGCCTGCGCGACCGCGCCATGCTGGAAACGCTATATGCGACGGGGCTGCGGGTCACCGAACTGATCAGCCTGAATGTGCTGGATGCAAGCCTGACCGAAGGCATCATACGCGTCACCATGGGCAAGGGCGGCAAGGACAGGCTGGTTCCGCTGGGCGCGGAAGCACAGCATTGGATCGAGCGCTACCTGGCACAGGCTCGGCCCGAATTGCTGGGCGCGCGCCGCTGCGACGCCTTATTCGTCACCGCGCGGGCCGCGGCAATGACGCGCCAATCGTTCTGGCTGATCGTGAAGAAGCACGCCGCCACCGCCGACATTCACACGCCGTTGTCGCCGCATGTACTTCGCCATGCCTTTGCCACGCACTTGCTCAACCATGGCGCCGATCTACGCGTTGTTCAAATGCTGTTGGGCCATGCCGACATATCGACCACCCAGATTTATACTCATGTGGCCCGCGAACGCTTGAAAGCACTGCACGCCAAACATCACCCTCGAGCCTGACGCCCATGGCCAAATCCAAGCATATATCTGAAACGCCAGCCACGCAGTTCCTGAAAGACCACCGCATCCCGTTCGGCGAGCATCCCTACGACTATGTCGACCACGGCGGCGCCGCCGAGTCCGCACGTCAGCTTGGCGTCGATCCGCACCAAGTCATCAAGACACTGATCATGGAAGACGAAAACGCGCAGCCGCTGGTTATCTTGATGCACGGAGACTACGAAGTCTCCACCAAGAATCTGGCGCGCCAGACGGGGGCAAAACGAATTGCCCCGTGCCTGCCGGCCACCGCGCAAAAGCATTCCGGCTACCTGGTCGGCGGGACTTCGCCCTTTGCCACACGCAAGAGAATGCCAGTGTGGGTCGAAGCCACCGTGCTGGATTTTCCCTTGATCTACTTGAATGGCGGCCGGCGTGGCTATCTTGTCAGCCTGCCCCCGGCCGCGCTGGTCGACTGGCTCGGCGCCAAACCCGTCCGCGTCGGCCTGCCCAAAGGCTAGGGTTCAATCGACGCTCGCGCCCGATTCGCGCACAATTGCACCCCACTTTGCGTAGTCGCTCTTCAACAGCGCGGCGAACTCCGCGACGGACGAGGATAGCGGTATTGCGCCCATGGCCTGCAGCGACTTCTGTATGTCGGGCTGGGCAATGACCTTGCCTAGTTCCGCATTCATTTTATTGACGATATCGGTAGGCGTGCCTTTGGGAAATACCATGCCCAGCCACGCACTCGCGACGAAGTCAGGAACCCCGGATTCGATCATCGTGGGCGTGCCGGGCAAAAGCGCCATGCGCTCCGGCAAGGCGACCGCCAGTAATTTCAAGCGCTTCGCGTCGATCAGGGCTTTGGTCACGGCCACGGTATCGAAGCCAACCGACACATTGCCCGCCGCCAAATCCACCATGGCGCGGGGGCTGCCTTTGTAGGGGACATGCGTCAACGAGATTCCCTTCTCGCGCTGTAACAGCTCCATGGCCAAGTGGGATAGCGTGCCATTTCCTGAAGATGAATAATTCAGTTTCCCGGGGTTCGCCTGGGCATATGCCAAGAACTCTTGCGGCGTATTGAAAGGCGCCGCCGATGTCGCCACCAGCACCAGCGGCAAGTCGGCAATCAAACCCACAGGCTCAAAATCCTTCAAGGTGTCATAGCCGACGTTCTTGTACAAATGCGGATTCGTCACCAGCGACGCGGTCGCGGACAACATCATCTGGTACCCATCCGGCGAGGCCTTGGCCAACTGCGCCAACGCCAGGCTGCCGCCCTGCCCCGGCCTGTTCTCGACGATGACCGGTTGCGATAATGCGCGAGACAGCCTTTCAGCCACCAGGCGCGCCACCGAATCGGTTGCCTGGCCGGCGGGAAAGCCGACCAGTATCTTCAATGGTTTGTCGGGATAGGTTGGGCTGGCGTGTGCCACACTGGCACAAGCCCCTATAAGCAGGCAAAGTAAAAAGTGGGATATGCGTTTCATGGTTGTCTCCGATATGTCTATGTCGTGGCAGAAGGCTTCGTGGCGAGCCCTTGGCGTGTCAGATTATTTTTGCCGCACGCAAGTTATGGATTTGTTCATCGTTCAAGCCCAGGCCATGCAGCACTTCGTCGTTGTGCTGGCCGATCGACGGACCAGTGCATCGAACCTTGCCCGGGGTTAGTGAAAAGACCGGCACGACGTTTTGCATACGCACCGGACCCAGCTCGCCGTCATCGACGCTGACGATTGCCTTTCTTGCGGCAAAGTGAGGGTCCTTGAAAATATCGGCGATGTCGTAAATAGGGCTGAAGCCCACTTCATGCTTGTCGAGCAGCGCCCCCAGCTCGGGAATGGAATATTTTGCGATCTCGTCCTTGATTATCTGGTCCAGCGCCTCACGATTCTGGACGCGCAACCGGTTGTCGGCAAAGTCGGGATGCGCGATAAGATCGTCTCTTCCCAGCGCTGTACAAAGGCGTACGAAGATGCTTTGCGTCGATGCCGCAATCGATGCCCACCGCCCTTCACGCGTGGCGTAAACATTCCCCGGAGAGGCGTATTGGCTGAAGTTTCCCGATCGCTGGCGCACCACGCCGAGCTGATCGTATTCGATGGGCAAGAAATCCAAAATGCGGAACATTGATTCCATGAGCGAGCAGTCGATTTCCTGTCCCTGCCGTACGCCGGTCGTGCGCTGGTGATGCAAGGCGCTAAGAATGCCCACGGCGCCGAACAGCCCTGCGACCGCATCGGCCACCGGAAATCCCATGTGCAGCGGCGGCCCGTCGGGCGAACCGCAAATATTCGTGAACCCCGTCATGGCCTCGAGCACGCGCGCGAAGCCCGGCTTGCTACTGTATGGACCGGTTTGTCCGAACCCAGTGATACGCAAGATGGTGAGCGCAGGATTGATCTCGTGCATCCACGCCTTGGTCATGCCCCAGCGGTCCAGCGTTCCGGGACGAAAGTTTTCGACCAGCACGTCATAGTCCGGCAATAAACGGGCAATCAGTTCACGGCCTTCGTCGCGGCGCAAGTCCACGGTAATGCCGCGCTTATTGCGATTGGTGACCTTCCACCACAGCGGTACGCCGTTCTTGTGCGGAGCCAGCCCGCGCAGTCCATCGCCCGAATCGGGCATTTCGACCTTCAGGACCATCGCGCCAAGGTCGGCAAGCAACGTAGAGGCGAGCGGACCTGCAACGACGGTAGACAGATCCAGGATGCGCAGCCCTTCCAATGGGCCTGTATTTTCAGGGTGATGAGACATTGATCCACGTTGACAAGTGATAAGGTGACACGAGTATAGTGAGCATTATTCCGATGCGGAATACAGATAATATGGATATCAGTCATGCCGAATACAGATAACAGCACCGTGGATTTGAAAAGTCTGCGGTGCTTTGCCCAGACGGCCGATCAGGGCAGCCTGACACGCGCGGCCGCGGCGATGGGGTTAGCCCAGTCCGCGTTGAGCAGGCATATTTCCCACTTGGAACACGTGCTTGGCGGACGCTTGTTTCACCGGACAGGCAGAGGCGTCGAGCTGACGGAACTGGGCAGCACCCTGCTGCCGCAGGCTCGCGTGTTGCTGCAGGAAGCGCGGCAGCTCATGGACGTTGCAAAAGAGGTGCGCCGCACTCCGGCGGGTGTCGTCAACATTGCCGTGCTGCCGTCGATGTGCCGGCCGCTCGTGGGCACGCTGCTAGGCCGTCTGCAGGAAGAGTTTCCGGACATACGGCTACGGGCTATCGAGGCCTATAGCGGTGAAGTGCAAGCCTTGCTCGCCGAAGGAAAGGTGGATATCGGGATTTTCAATCGCTATCGGCCCACTGTTCGCGAATCGCAAGAAGCCATTTTCAGCAGCGCCATGTGTCTGGTCGGAAAAACTGGCGCTTTGGTACTGAAGCAGAAGTCGGTGCGGTTCGCTACCGTCAGTTCGCTAGGCCTGGCATTGCCTGCCAGGCCGAACGGCATGCGTTCGTTGTTCGACGAAATTGCGGGCCGCCAACGACTGCGGATGAATGTCGTGCTCGAGGCGAATTCGGGCGCCGTGATCAAGGACGCACTCGCGAGCTGCCAGCTATTCAGTGTGCTTCCCCCGCATGCGGTGCAAGATGAACTGGCCAGTGGGGTGTTATCGGCCGTACCGATCACCCATCCGGTCGTAAGGCAGGTCACATTCGTGGAAACCACCAGCCGCCATCCCATGACGAGCGCTTCCAGGGAGGTGTTGCGACTGGTTCGTCTACTGGTCGGGGAACTGGACGGCATCTCCAGCAGGCCGCGCAGAGCGGCCGTCATCCGCCCGCAGGCGGCGCATATTCGCAGTAATCAGGCCACGGCATGACAGCCGGCATCCACGTATATCGTTTGTCCTGTCATGCCGGTGGCGGCGTCCGAGCATAGAAAAGCACACAAGCTTGCAATTTCGTCCAGGGTGACCAAGCGTCCCAGCGGCGCCTTGCGCTGCGCATTGGCCATCAGATCGTCGAAGTGTGAAATTCCAGAGGCGGCCCGCGTGAGGATGGGACCCGGTGAAACGGCATGTACCCGCACTTGGCGCGGCCCCAATTCGAGCGCCAAGTAGCGCACCATGGATTCCAGCGCAGCCTTGACCGGCCCCATCAGCCCGTAATTGGGTACGGCTTCCTCGGCACCCAGGTAGCTCATGCCGAGCATGCAGCCGCCGCTCATATGCGGCAGGCATAGCCGCGCCAAACGCGCAAAAGAGTGGCACGAAACTTCCATGGCGCGCGCAAAACCCGGACCCGAGCTATCGAGTACCCGGGCATGGAGGTCTTCCATTGGCGCCCAGGCAATCGAGTGCACCACAAAGTCCAGCCGGCCCATGTGGGCTGCGGCATCTGCGACCAAGGCTTCCAGTTCCCCGGGCTCCTCGACATTACACGTTTTGAGTTCGATGCCGGTCCCGGCCGTCAGTGGCTCGGCAAAGCGTCGAGCCTTGTCGTTCAGGCAGGAAACCACCAGATCGGCACCGAGCTCGCGCATCAGGCGTGCGCAGCCCCAGGCGATGCTGTGCTCGTTTGCCAGGCCCAGGATCAGGCCCTTTTTGCCTTCCAGGCTGAACGGTGAAGAGGGTGTTTTCATAGCGTAGGCATCACCGGCAGTCATGGGTTTACGGAAATCAAATCAAAAATCGTCAAACAGCGGCCGTAGACTCATGTTTCGCTCGTGCGCCGCGGGGGCGCGGCTTCTAAGCAGGACCCGCGCGCCATCCAGCAGATCACGAGCAATTTGATCGCCCTTCTGTTCGACACAGCGGCCTACGATGGTGTAGCGCAAGACGAGCAGGCCGCGCAGCTCCGCATGCAGGCCCGAGGCCGGGTTCACTCTTGAAATACCAACGGCTTGATCGTCGCGGCGCAGGATGCGTGTAAAGTCTTCAGCGTTGCGCAAGGGAATATCCAGCATTGCTGCCAGGGCGTTGATGCGCGCGCCCATTGCTGTGAGCAGTTCTATCGTCCGGAGCCGGTGCTCGCCTAGGGTATGCGGTGAAGTCATTGCGCGAGAGGGATAAGCCAAAAAACCACATAGACTATAGTGGTATTAGCTTGCTTCCTATGATTTTAATCAAGAAGCATGGCGTCTCCAGCAGGAATCGAACCTGCAATCTTCCCTTAGGAGGGGAAAGTTATATCCATTTAACTATGGAGACGTAGAAGCAAGGCGGAATTATAAAGCAGTCGGCCAGAATGCGAACCGGGGCTTGCGCCCCGGATTTCGTTACAGCCGTAAAGCCTTATTCAAGCACGATTTTGCCCTTGGCGACGACATCTTTTGCCCAGTCGTATTGCGTCTTGATTTCCTTGCCGAATTCCTCGGGCGTATTGCCCGACGGTACCGCGCCTTGCTTTTCAAGCGCTTCGATTACCTTGGGGTCCTTCAAGGCAACCACTGCGGCAGCGTGCAACTTCTTGACGATTTCAGGCGATGTGCCCTTGGGCGCCAGCAAGCCGTACCACGCTGGCTGGTTCAACTGCGGATAACCTTCTTCCGCAAGTGTCGGCACATCTTTCAAGCTTTCAAGACGTGTTGGCCATGCCACGGCCAGCGGCCGCAGATTGCCGGCCTGGATCTGGCTCATGGACGACGGCAGATTGTCGAACAGGATTTCGATTTGGCCGCCAACGGCATCGGTCACCGCTGGGCCCGATCCCTTGTAGGGGATGTGGACGGCATCGGTCTGTGTAGCAAGCTTGAACGCCTCGCCGAACAAATGCAGCACCGAGCATGTGCCCGAGCTGCCATGAGAATATTTGCCCGGATTGGCTTTCAGCACCTTGACGAACTCTTTGAAGTCCTTTGCCGGGAATTTGGGGTTGACCTCGATAACGTTAGGCACGTTGGCGAAATTCGTGACAGGCACGAAATCGGTCAACGCATCGTATGGCAAGTCGGTGGGACGGCAGGCCGGAAGAACGGCAAGCGTGGACACCGAGGCGATGGACAACGTATAACCATCGGGCTTGGCACGGGCGGCTTCCGCGGCACCGATCGCACCGCCTGCGCCACCCTTGTTTTCGACGACCATGGTCTGGCCGAGTTCCTGGCCCATGCGTTGCGTGACAATACGCGTGACGATGTCGGTGGAGCCGCCCGGGGCAAAGGGCACGATGACGCGGATGGGTTGTTCGGGGTATTCGGCCGCCGTGGCTACCGCTGCGCCAAAGAGCGAAGCCATGCCTGCGCTTAACGCGAGAACGGCAAATTTGTGTCGTATTTGAGCCATATGGAATCTCTCTGTAAAGGTCTGATAATAAAAACCACGCTACATTTTACAGCCTGGCTACCCCGTCCCGCCTGTCATCGGCCCCTTTTCGGTCAGTTAGTCTAGCTTGAAGTTGTCTTGCCCCACAACCACTTTGGCACGATCGAACTGCTCTTTGATTTCTTTCGCGAATTCTTCCGGTGTATTGCCCGATGGGGTGGCACCCTGCTTTTCAAGCGCTTGAATGACGCTGGGGTCTTTCAATGCAACAACAGCGGCGTCGTGCAATTTCTTGACGATGTCAGGGGGTGTTCCTTTGGGAGCCAGCAGGCCATACCAAGCGGGCGAGTTCAATTGAGGAAAGCCGAGTTCGGCGAGTGTAGGCACATCTTTCAGTGCGGTGACGCGCGCGGGACCGGCAATGGCGATGGCGCGCAGATTGCCCGCCACGATCTGTGCCATGGACGATGGCAAGTTATCGAACAACACGCCTACTTGGCCGCCAACCGTATCGACGACCGCTGGGCCTGATCCTTTATACGGCACATGGACGATTTGCGTACCCGTTGCATGCTTGAACGCTTCGCCAAATAAGTGGTTGATCGAGCACGTGCCGGAACTGCCGTACGAGTGCTTGAAGGGCTCTGCCTTGAGTGCCTGCACGAATCCCTTGAAGTCCTGCGCGGGGAACTTGGGGTTGACGACGATAACGTTGGGCAGGTTGGCAAAATTCGTTATGGGAACGAAATCGGTGAGAGGATTGTAGGGAAGATCTTTGCGGCATGCCGGATTGACGGCCATGGTGGACACGGTTGCCACCGACAAGATGTAGCCGTCCGGCTTGGCGCGGGCCGCTTCCGCCGCGCCGATAGCGCCGCCGGCGCCGCCCTTGTTCTCCACTACCATGGACTGCCCGAGCTCTTGCGCCATGCGCTGGGTGACGATGCGCGCGACGATGTCGGTGGATCCGCCTGGCGCGAAAGGCACGATCACACGGATTGCTTGTTCCGGATAGCCGGCAGCGGCAGCCGCGTTAATGGCCAAGGGCGATGCAACGAATGCGGCCACGGCGGCCAATGCGATTTTTTGTTTAAGTTCAGCCATGTATAAGTCTCTCTGTGTAGTTTTGTTTTTCATGTTACCGAATACTGCAGCACGCAGAATACCAGTAAACAAATCGGGGCGAGTGCGCATCGGTTTAAAATAGCAATCCTCTTCAGCTTTTGTTGCTTAATGTCAGTCATCCTAATTGTCTTACCCGACTTCCTGCTGATCGCACTAGGATGGATTCTGTTCCATAAGTTCCGCTTCCCCGTGGAATTCTTTCGTGGCGCCGAACAACTCGTCTACTTCATCCTGTTTCCGGCCCTGCTCTTTCATTCAATTACCCAGACGCCCCTAAGCCCGTCGGAAACCTACACGCTTTTGCAGGCAACGATCGCCATGCTGGCGTTCGGCATAGCCATGGCGTGGCTGGCGGTTCCTGTCCTGCGCCCCGACCCGGTCGCACACGCTTCGGTGGCGCAATGCGGCTTCCGGTTCAATACGTATATTGGATTGTCTCTGGCCGGCAGCCTGGCTGGATCCGCGGGCATTACAACTATGGCTGTTCTGGTCGGATTTGCCGTTCCTCTCTCCAATATGGCCGCCGTGCATGCGTTGGCGCGGCAAAATGGCGGCAAGGTGTTCAAGGAGATCGCGCGTAATCCATTCGTGATCGCCACCGTATTGGCGCTGATATGCAACATTCTTGCGGTACCTATCCCCAAGCCCGTCGACATCACTTTAGAGCGATTGGGCGCATGCGCCATCGCGATCGGGCTGATGTGCGTCGGCGCCACGTTGTCGCTTAAAGGAGGCAAAGGCTCGGTAAAGCTCATGACCTGGATCATTGCGCTGCGCCTTATGGTCATGCCCGTCGCGGCCATTTTCATAGGTTGGTACTTGAGCCTGCCACCCGTCGAGCGCCAAATGCTGTTGCTTTTTAGCGCCTTGCCGACCGCTTCTTCAGCTCATGTGTTGGCGGCCCGCATGGGCGGTAACGGACCGCTGGTTGCTGTCACAATGTCTGTTGGCACACTCTTGTCTGCCATTACGCTGCCCTTCTGGCTTACGGTCAGTCCCGGCATTCAATGAACACACGGCGGCCAACCTTGACGCACAAAGAACTGTATTTGCCTGACGAAGACGCCACGATAGCCCTGGCGCAGCAATTGGCGCCCATGCTGGCGGGCACCCATCCCGCGATGGAATCCAGCCAAGTCGGGGGCCGTATACATTTGCGCGGCGACCTCGGGGCCGGAAAAACCAGCTTCGCACGCGCCTTGTTGCGCGCTTGCGGCGTCGCAGGAAGAATCAAAAGCCCTAGCTACGCATTGGTAGAAAGCTATAATCTTTCTAACTTGCAGTTGTATCATCTTGATTTTTATAGATTTAAGAATTCCCGCGAGTGGGTAGATGCGGGTTTTCGCGATATACTCCAGGAAAAAGCGGTCGTATTGATCGAGTGGCCGGAAAATGCGGGGTCATTATTGCCGCCACCCGATCTGCAAATTGACTTCGAATACGCTGGGACGGGGCGGCACGTCAGACTGACCGCTCATAGCAAAAAAGGAACATCATGGCTGACGACTCTGAATCCCACCTTCCAGGCATATCAGCCGCCGGACACGCCCGGCGCCGACTGTTAGCGGGCGCCAGCACCTTATTCCTTCTTCCCGTCATGGCTCGCGAGGCCAAGGCCGGGACTATCGTGGCCGTCCGGACCTGGCCGGCCGACGAATACACCCGCGTCACGCTCGAAATGGATAGTGAGCTCAAGGCGGAGCACTTCACGCTCGAGGGACCGGATAGGTTGGTCGTCGATATCGAAGGCTTGACCATGAGCCGTGCCATCGACGAACTGGTCTCGAAAGTCAAGCCCAATGACCCCTACATCCAGTCCGTGCGTGTGGCCCAGAACCGGCCCGACGTCATCCGACTCGTCATGGATCTGAAACAGCCCATTGCGCCGCAAGTATTCACGCTGAAGCCTGTCGGGGAATACAAATACCGCCTGGTGTTGGACCTGTATCCAAAAATAGCACAGGATCCATTGCTAGCCATCATGGACAGCTCAGATGCGGATCCTTTGGCGCAAGTCCTTGAAGACTTGGCGCAGAACGCGCCGGCCGAGGCGCCGATTCCGTCGGTACAGGGGCAAAAGCTGCCGCCGGTGGCGAACAAGCCCTCCGCCCCGCCCCCCGGTCCGCCCAGTGTCACGCCTTCCGAAAAAATGCGTCCGATCCTGGTGGCGCTCGACCCGGGACACGGCGGCGAAGACCCCGGCGCCGTGGGACGCAACGGCACCCTGGAAAAAGACATCGTGCTCAGCATTGCCCGGCGCCTGAAAAAACTGCTCGATGCCCAGCCCAATACACGCGCCTACCTCACGCGCGACAACGACTACTTTGTGCCCCTACAGGTCCGGGTTCAGAAAGCCCGCCGGATCAAGGCCGACTTATTCATCTCGATACACGCCGACGCCTGGATCAAGCCAAGTGCGCGTGGATCGTCGGTTTTCGCGCTGTCTCAAACAGGAGCCACCAGTTCCGCCGCGCGCATCATGGCCAAACGCGAAAACGATGCCGATCTTATCGGCGGCATTAATCTGGGTTCGCACAACAAACAAGTTGCGCAGGTATTGCTTGACCTGTCGACCGCCGCCCAGATAAACGACTCGATGCGCGTAGGCGATCGGGTGCTGGGCGAGATCGGCAAGATCAGCCGCTTGCATAAGAATAGCGTGGAGCGTGCCGGCTTTGCGGTCTTGAAAGCCCCGGACATTCCGTCAATACTGGTCGAGACGGCGTTTATCAGCAACCCGGAAGAAGAACGCCTGTTACGCAGCCCGAAACATCAGGACCGCATTGCACAGGCCATGCTCAGCGGCATCAACGATTACTTTTCGTCCAGTCCCGCGCTGGCGCGGCGAACCTGAAAGACGCATCGCGCGTCAAGAGGCGTGGGACTTCTTCTTGAGCAGTTTCCATAAGCCACCCAGCACGACCGGCACGGCTGCCGCGCCTATACCGATCAGCACGATGGTATTCAGGTGCTCCTTGATGATGGGCACGTTGCCGAAGAAATAACCTAGCGTGACAAGGCTGCCGACCCACAGCACGGCCCCCGTGATATTGAAGAGCTGAAAGCGCACGATATTCATGCTGGCCACGCCCGCGACGAAGGGCGCAAACGTGCGAAAAATCGGCAGGAAGCGTGACAGAATAATGGTTTTGCCGCCGTGCTTTTCATAGAACACGTGCGTCTTGATCAGGGCCTGGCGATCGAGAAAACGGTAATTTTTGGTGAAGACACGGGGGCCAATATACCGGCCGATAGCGTAGTTGACGGTATTGCCCAAAACCGCCGCAATGATTAACAAGACTGACAGCAGAACCGGATTGAGCAAGCCGGAGGCGCCGAATGCCCCGGCAATGAATAACAGTGAATCGCCAGGTAGAAACGGCAGGACGACCAGGCCGGTTTCTCCGAAGATGATCAGAAACAGCACAAGATAAATCCACTCGCCATATTGCGCCACCCATGCGCCCAGGAACTGGTCGATGTGGAGAATCATGTTGAGAATATCGAGCATATCGAAGAACCAAAAAAAAAGATAAGGCAATATAGCCTGTTCGTGCCGCCAGCAAAAGGACGCGCGGCGCCGAACAGCTAAAATCAAACACTGTACACCGTGGATCCATTGGAAATACCCCATGACGGAACGCCGCTCCATCGCACCTTTGCCCGACCTATTGATCAGCCAAATCGCTGCTGGGGAGGTCATCGAGCGCCCCGCGTCCGTCCTGAAAGAATTGCTGGAGAATGCCGTCGATGCTGGCGCGCGCACAATCGAGGTGCGCCTAGACGGCGGCGGAATACGACGCATTGCCGTCAGCGATGACGGATGCGGGATCCCGCCATCCGAACTAGGCCTGGCGCTCACCCGGCACGCCACAAATAAAATTTTGTCATTAGATGAATTGGAGTCCGTCAGCTCCATGGGCTTTCGCGGAGAGGCGCTGGCATCGGTGGCGTCGGTCGCCCGACTGACCCTTACCTCGCGAACGTCAAATGCGCCTCACGCATGGCAGATTGCATCAAACGATAGCCAACCGGTTGCGGCGTCCGGGTCCGTCGGTACAACTATCGACGTACGCCAACTATTCGACGACGTTCCTGCGCGGCGCAAATTTCTTCGTGCGGAAGCCACTGAATACGGCCACTGTGTCGACGCGATGGAACGCGTGGCTCTCGCACAGCCTGCTGTTGCCTTCCGCCTCTTTCACAACGAAAAGCCGCAGCGTCAGTGGCGCGCAGCGGGCATGGGGCAACGGGTTCGCGATGTCTTGGGACCGGAATTTGTGGCCCAAGGCCTCGAGGTGGCGCACGAACATGGCCTGATCGCGCTGCGCGGCGTCATTACACGCCCCACCTATGCCCGCAGTCGCGCCGACCAGCAATATTTGTACGTCAACGGCCGCTACGTCAAAGACCGCACGGTCGCGCATGCCATCCGCCAGGCCTATGCCGACGTGCTGCATGGCGACCGCCAGCCGGCGTATGTCTTGTTTCTTTCGGTGGACCCGGCAGGCGTGGACGTCAACGTGCATCCAGCCAAGCACGAAGTTCGTTTTCGCGACAGCGGCGCCGTCCACCGTTTTGTATCCCAAGCTCTCCAGCAGACGTTGGCGACGCTGGGCGGGGACGCGGCGGCCGGTACGCCGGGCGTCGGCATCGTCGAGAACGCGTCGGGCGTCGCCGCGCCCGGCGTAGCAATGCCCGGCATGGCCACAGCTGAAGACCAGCGTTTCTCTCCTGCCGGGGTGCCCCGCCTTCCCGCATGGCAAGCACAACATGCCTTCGCGTTACGCGAGCCGGTCCAGGGGCAGGAAGTCAATTGGCCATCTTTTTATCGTCCGCTCGAACCGCAAATCACCAACACGCAAGATCCTCAATACACACAGGAACACGACGCATTCCCTCTGGGCATGGCCCTGGGCCAGCTCCACGGGATTTATATCCTTGCCCAAAACCGCCATGGCCTGGTCATCGTCGACATGCACGCCGCACATGAGCGCGTCGTCTATGAGCAGTTGAAAACAGCCATGGACGGTGAACGCCTGCCCAGTCAAGAACTCCTGGTGCCTGTCGTGTTCAATACGTCCGAGAAAGACATAGCGCTCATCGACGAACACGCCGCCACATTGGCCGATCTGGGCCTCACCTTGCGCGCCGCCGGCCCGGGCAGCGTCATGGTGCGCGCCGTCCCTGCATTGCTGTCAAGTGGCGACATCGAGTCGCTTGCGCGCGGGGTATTGCGCGACTTGGCGGGAGTGGGCACGTCGCCGCGCCTCACGGAGCAGCGCAACGAACTGCTCTCGACCATGGCCTGCCATGGTTCGGTGCGTGCCAACCGGCGCCTGACGCTGGACGAAATGAACGGTCTATTGCGCCAGATGGAGCGAACGGAACGCGCCGATCAATGCAATCATGGTCGGCCCACGTGGGTGCAATGGCGGCTGGGCGACCTCGACAAGATGTTCATGCGCGGCCAATGAAGACGCCTGTTATTTGCCTTACCGGCCCGACAGCCTCCGGAAAAAGCGCCACGACCCTCGCGCTTGCCCGGCGATGGCCCATCGAACTGATCATCATGGATTCGGCCACCATTTATCGCGGCATGAACATAGGCACAGCCAAGCCCTCGCCCGCGGAACGCGCAGCGACGGCGCACCACCTGCTCGACATCCGTGATCCGGCACAAAGCTACTCGGCGGCGGAATTTCATGACGATGCCGGCGCTCTCATCGCCGACATTCATTCGCGCGGCAATATCCCCGTGCTGTGCGGCGGCACCATGCTGTACTACAAGGCGTTGCGTGAGGGGCTCAATAGCCTGCCAGCCGCCAATCCGTCCATCCGCGCCCAGATCGACGAAGAAGCCCAAGCACAAGGCTGGCCGGGAATGTACCGCCGGCTGGCGGAGGTGGACCCCGAGACAGCCCGCAGATTGGCTCCAAACGACAGTCAGCGTATACAGCGCGCGCTCGAGATATACCGGATCAGCGGCAGGCCGATGTCGAGCTGGCTGACCGACGCGCGCCCGCAAGCGAACAAGGACGTGGAGTTCGTGACGGTGAGCCTCGAGCCCTCGGACCGCCTGGTTCTGCATGCGCGCATTGCGCAACGCTACCAGGCCATGATCGAACAAGGGCTTGTTCAGGAGGTCCAGGCGCTGCATGCCAGGCGCGACCTGCACACCGGCCTGCCTTCTGTCCGCTGCGTGGGTTACCGGCAATTATGGGATTATCTGGACGGGGCCTGCACGCTCGAACAGGCAATCGAACAGGCCATCGCCGCCACGCGGCAGCTAGGCAAGCGCCAACTGACGTGGCTGCGGTCGGAACCGGAGCGTCATGTCATTGACTGCCTGGCCCCCAATGTGTCGGCGCAGGCAGTCGACCTTATGGCCAGATATTGGCCATAAGCGGGCTTACACGACTATCGTTTGCGGGGCGTCCGCGCCCTGGCGCTCGATGATGTCGCCCAGGCGGCTGACTTGTTCGCCATGGCTCGCCAGCGTTGCGGCGATGGCATCGGCTTGATCGGCGGGAACCACAATGACCATCCCCATGCCGCAATTGAAGACCCGGTGCATTTCGGAGTCGGCCACGCCGCCGTTCTGCTGCAACCAGCTGAAGAGTTCGGGCATTACCCAGGCGTCGCGGTACAGCCGGGCGGACAGGTGGGGCTGCAAAATGCGTGGCACGTTATCCAGCAGGCCGCCGCCGGTAATATGCGCGAGTCCTTTTATGTTGGCGCCATGTGCGGCCAGTGCCGCCAGCACCGACTTGACATAGATGCGTGTCGGCGCCATGACCACGTCTTCCAGCGGCCGGCCGCCCAGGTCCTGACCCGGCCTGGCGTTCGCGTGCGTCATGATCTTGCGCAGCAGGGAAAATCCGTTGGAATGGGCGCCGCTGGAGGCAAGGCCAAGCACCACATCGCCTGGCACGATGGACTTGCCATCGATGATGCGCGACTTTTCGACTGCGCCAACCGCGAAGCCGGCAAGGTCGTATTCGCCGTCGGGATACATGCCGGGCATTTCGGCGGTTTCACCGCCGATCAGGGCGCATCCGGCAAGCTCGCACCCTTTTGCTATCCCTGACACGACGCTCGCGGCCGTATCGACCGACAGCTTTCCGCAAGCGAAATAGTCGAGGAAGAACAGCGGTTCCGCGCCTTGCACGAGAATATCGTTGACGCTCATCGCGACCAGGTCGATACCCACGGTATCATGGCGCTGCCACTCGAACGCCAGGCGCAGCTTGGTGCCCACCCCATCGGTGCCCGATACCAGCACGGGCTCTTTAAGGTGTTTCGGCACTTCGAACAAGGCGCCGAAACCGCCTATGCCCGCCATCACACCGGCCCTCATGGTTTTAGCGGCCAGAGGCTTGATACGATCAACGAGCGCCTCACCCGCGTCGATATCGACTCCTGCGTCGCGATAAGTCAAGGAAGCTGATTGTTTGTTTGTCATGAGAAATGCCGTGGGATGTGCAAGAATTGCATGTTGAATTAAATACCAGGGGCAATTTTACGATGAACGCGGCAAAACGCCCTGCACGCTCGGCCGCCTCGCATTGCGGCGCCCCCCATTAGACAACAGATGACTCAGCAACTGATACTGGACTTGTTACCACCTTCGCCGCCTACGCTCGACAACTTCGTGGTCGGGGACAACGGTGCCGCGCTAGATGCATTGCGCCACTGCCAACCGGGCCGCGCCATTTACCTTTGGGGCGCGCCGGGCTCCGGCCGCAGCCATTTGTTGCGTGCCTGCGCGCAGCCGGGGCCTGCGCATTACCATCGCGCGGATGACGACCCGGCGGCGCTCAAGGACATCGCCACCGCCGAAACCCTGTCTTTTCGGCTGATCGCCATCGACAACGTCGAACATCTCGACGCATCCGGTCAGGCGGCGCTGTTTGCCCTGTACAATCGCTGGCGCGAGGTTGCCGCCACCAATTGCGCTTTCGCCCTTGTTCTGGCGGGCGACCGTGCGCCAATGGCAATGCCCCTGCGCGAAGACTTGCGCACACGGCTCGGTTGGGACTTGGTGTTCCGCCTGGAATTGCTGTCGGACGACGACCGCGCCGAAGCCCTCAAGGCCCGCGCGGCCGAACGCGGCCTGCAGCTCTCGAACGAAGTCGTCAGCTGGGTGCTCACCCATTACGATCGCGACATGAGCCGGCTCAGCACACTGATCGACGCGCTGGACCGCTACTCGCTTGAAAGGCAACGGGCCATAACCCTGCCCTTATTGAAAGATCTACTGGCATCCAGCCAGGTTCGGAATGAATAATCACTATGACGTCTGCAAAACGCCTTGCCCTGTTCGACCTTGACCACACGCTGTTGCCGCTGGACAGCGACTACCAGTGGGCCGATTTTCTGGCCCGCACCGGCCGCGCGGGCGATCCCGCCGAGGCGCAACGGCGCAACGACGACCTGATGGAACGCTATAACGCGGGCAACCTGACGGCCGAGCAATCGGCCGAATTCATGCTGGGCTTGCTCAATGGGCCCGCGGCTGCCGACCTTGCCGAGTGGCACGAAGCCTTCATGGCCGAAGTGGTGCGCCCGGCCATACGCCCCATCGCTCAAGACCTGGTGCGGGAACACATCGATTGCGGCGACATATGCGCCATTGTCACCGCCACCAACGAATTCGTCACCCAGCCAATAGCCCGCGCCTTCGGCATACCGCATCTCATTGCCACCATTCCCGAAATGCGCGACGGCCGCTACACCGGCCGTATCCAGGGCGTACCCAGCTTCCAGGCCGGCAAAGTCACACGGGTCGAGCAATGGCTTTCGACCATGGGGGCCAGCCTCGCCGACTTCAAGACCTCGTTCTTCTACAGCGACTCACCCAACGACCTGCCCTTGCTCGAGGCGGTCACGCACCCGATCGCCACCAACCCCAGTCCAGGACTGCGCCAGGTGGCGCAGGAGCGCGGCTGGAAGATTCTTGATTTGTTCAAGGACATGCAGGACGCAAAGTCCTAAAATACATCCATGCTGAAAGAAACAATTAAAAACTTTGTCGGTCGCCTTTTCTCCACCCCCAGACGGGGTCCTGAACGTTTGCCGCAAGCCAAGCATGGCATCGACCGGCGTTACGTATCGCGCCATGCGATCAAGGTTTGCGAAGTTTTGCGCCAGCATGGCTACGAGGCATACATTGTCGGCGGCGCCGTCCGCGACCTTATCGTTGGCATGGAGCCCAAAGATTTCGATGTGGCCACCAACGCCACACCCAACGAAATACGGCCCCTCTTTCGGCGCGCGCGCATTATCGGGAAGCGCTTTCAGCTGGTCCACGTCGTATTCGGCCAAGAAATAATTGAAACATCAACGTTCAGGGCGCCGGCCTCGGTCGAGCAAGATACCGATGAACACGGCCGCATCCTGCGCGACAACCTCTTCGGCACTCACGAAGAAGACGCGGCCCGGCGCGACTTCACGCTCAACGCGTTGTATTACGACCCCATCAACGAAGAGGTCATCGACTTTCACCGAGGGGTGAGCGACCTTAAGAAACGTGTCGTGCGCATGATCGGCGACCCGGACACGCGTTATCGTGAAGATCCTGTGCGCATGCTGCGCGCGCTGCGCTTCGCGGCCAAGCTCAATGCCACCATCGACCCCGCCTCGCGCGAGCCAATTGTGCGCATGGCCCACCTTATCGAAAACGTGCCGTCCTCGCGGCTGTTCGACGAAATCCTTAAGCTGCTTACCTGCGGCCACGCCATGGACTGCTTGCGCGAGCTCCAGTCCGTGGGCCTGCACCAGGGCCTGCTGCCTCTCATCGACCTTATCTTCGAGGAAGACGGCGGCGAACAATTCGTGGAGCTCGCCCTTGCGCGCACCGACGTCCGGGTACGCGCCGGCAAGACAATCAGCCCAAGCTTCCTGTTTGCGGCGCTGTTATGGAAGCTGGTCAACAAACGATGGCAGGCCATTTGCGCCAGCGGCGAACATCCGGCCCAGGCGTTGATTATGGCTGGCGATTCGGTGGTGGAAGAGCAAACCCGAAAACTCGCCATACAGCGGCGCTTCCAGGCCGACATGCGCGAAATCTGGTTCATGCAGGCGCGCTTCGAACGCCCCAACATCAAGACCATTTGGCGCATGCTCGAGCAGCCGCGTTTCCGTGCGGCGGTAGACTTCCTGCAATTGCGTGCCGAAGCCCATGAAGTCGATAGCGTCCAGGCCCAGTGGTGGATGGATCTGGCCGACGCCGACGACGCGGCGCGCGCCGAAATGATCGAAGCCTTTCAAGCCGAAAACCGCGGCAAGTCGCCAGCGGCGCGCCGCAAGCGCAGCCCGCGCCGACGCCCTGTGCGTACGGCCGATGTGCCCCAGTCCTAGGCAAACACGCCAATGACGCAAGCGTATATTGGCTTGGGCGCCAATCTGGGCGATGCCAAGGCAAGCGTCCTTCAGGCCGCCGACGCCCTGGCGAAGACGGCCGGCATCACGTGCTTGCGTCTGTCGCCGCTGTATCGCACAGCGCCTGTCGAGTCGAGCGGTCCCGATTACATCAACGCGGTGGCATCTATCCAGACCGGCCTGACCGCGCAGAAATTGCTGGATATCGTGCAGGCCATCGAAGAACGTCATGGCCGCGAACGCCCCTACCGCAACGCCCCCCGCACGCTGGATCTGGACATTCTGCTATACGGCAATGATTCCATCGATGAGCCCTTGCTGGTCGTGCCCCACCCACGGATGCACCTTAGGGCCTTTGTGCTCCGGCCGCTTGCCGACCTGGCGCCGGACCTGGAACTGCCGCAGGGAGCCCTGGCGACTCTGCTGGCCGATTGCGCCGATCAAACGCTGGAGCGGTTGCCGGACTAGGTCGCGGCAATGATCTGGCGCGCTCGTTCGATGACCGGCGCGTCAACCATTTTGCCGTCCATCTGGAAAGCGAACGACCCCGTGCTGTCGGCCTTCGCCACGACGCGGCTCGCCCAATCGACCTGGGCGGCGGTCGGAGCGAACGCCGCGTGTATGGTCGGAACTTGGGCGGGGTGGATGCACAGCATGCCGCCGAAGCCCATGTCGCGCACCTGCGCCGCCAAGGCGGCAAGGCCTGCCGCATTCGA
Organism: Candidimonas sp.; assembly: GCA_035515055.1. GTDB lineage: Bacteria > Pseudomonadota > Gammaproteobacteria > Burkholderiales > Burkholderiaceae_B > Pollutimonas. Next base: position 21,225 of record DATJBV010000030.1, on the reverse strand, counting down.
GAAATCCGGATACACGCCGTCGAGCGGCGCGGCCAGGCCACAAGCGGCACTATGAAGCAGGATCTGACAGCGTACGTAGTCCAGCAATAGGCTTGCGCCTTTGGTATCTGGCGCCGTACCCGTATCGAGCATGAGGTCCAGGCTGCCAAAGGACAGGCGCTGCACACCGGGTGCCGCAGCCAATTCAGCCAGCGATAAGACGCCCATTGCGCTTTCCACGATAGGCAGTACCGATTTTCCCGCCCCGGCGAGCGGCGCGATTTGCGCAGCGGATTCCGCCTTGGGCAAGAGCACACAATCGATGTTGCCATGGCTGGCGCACAGGGCAAGATCGGCGTCGAACCAGGGCGTGCCGTGCCCATTGACCCGGACGCAAAACGCCACCTGGGGATGAGCACTGGCAAAGTCGCCTACGTGCTGGCGGGCGCCATCCTTGGCGTCGGGCTCGACGGCATCTTCAAGATCGATGATGACGGCATCGGCGCCGGCGGCCAACGCCTTGGCGAAACGCTCCGGCCGCGTGGCCGGCACAAACAGCGCTGAGCGCATCTGTTGCTTCATTAAATGACTCCTTGCCGGCCGAGGGCATCGATTTGTTCCTGTGTATAGCCCAGCCCCGCCAGGATGGCGGCAGAATGCTCGCCCAAGGCGGGAATCTTGTCCATGCGGGCCTGGAAAGAGGAATTGGTTGCGGGCGGAATAAGCGCGGGCAGTGGTCCCGCTGAGCTGTCCACCTTGCGCCATCGATCGCGCTGAGCCAGCTGCGGATGGTTCCAGACGTCGTGCATCGAATTGACGCTGGCATTGGCTATGCTGGCGGCTTCCAGCCGGTCGATGACCTGGGCGCGCGACAAGGAGGCGAAGGCGGTCACGATAAGGACGCGCAACGCATCTTTGTTGGCCACGCGCAACGAGTTGGACATGAACCGGCTGTCGCCCGCCACGTCGGGTTGCTGGAGGACGCCCTTGCAAAACGCCGCCCACTCTCGTTCGTTTTGCAGCCCCAGCATGATCTCGCTGCCATCGCCGACGGGAAAGGGGCCGTATGGATAAATAGTGGCGTGCGAAGCGCCGGCCCGCGGCGGTGGCTCGGCGCCATCGAACGCGTAGTACATGGGAAAGCCCATCCATTCGACCGTGCTTTCGAGCATCGATACGTCGATCCGGCTGCCTTGTCCCGTGCGTTCGCGCAACAATATGGCCGCCATGATGCTGCTGTACGCGTACATGCCTGCCGCAATATCGGATATTGAACAGCCTGCCTTGGCCGGACCTTCCGGCGTGCCGGTAACCGACAGGAAACCGCTCTCGCTCTGGATGAGCAAGTCGTACGCCTTCTTGTCCTGGTATGAGCCGCCCTCGCCGTAGCCGGAGATATCGCACACGATCAATCGCGGATGCTTGGCCTGCAACGCCTCGAACGACAAGCCCAGACGGGCCGCGGCCCCGGGCGCCAGATTCTGCACCAGCACATCGGCCTGTTCGAGCAACTGGCCGAGTATCTCGACGGCTTGCGGTTTTTTCAGGTCGAGCGCAAGACTTTCCTTGGACCGGTTGGTCCAGACGAAATGCGACGCCAGCCCTTTCACCCGCTCGTCGTAGCTTCGGGCGAAGTCGCCCACGCCCGGACGTTCGATCTTGATGACGCGCGCGCCCATTTCGGCCAGCTGACGCGTGCAAAAGGGCGCCGCAATGGCGTGTTCGAGGCTGACGACGGTTATGCCGTCCAGCGGACGCGGCCCCGGTTGCGCCTTGCCCTGAGGTGAGTTACCGCCGGCGGCCGAGCCGGCATGCGTCGTGGCGTTCATGCCTTGAACCTTAATTCTGCCTGATGCGCAAGCGTGCCGTCTTGCTCGGCCCAAAGGCGTGCGCCGCCCTCTTCGGCTATGGCACCCGCCACTTGGAATGGCCGAGGCGCCATGAGCGGACGCAACCCGCGATACGACAACGACGTGACGACCTTGTCGGGGTGGGCGTGGGTAAACGCCTGGCACATCAGGGTCGCAATCAGCGGACCGTGGACGACCAGGCCGGGATAACCTTCCGTCTCGGACACATAGGGAAGGTCATAATGGATACGGTGACCATTGAAAGTGACGGCCGAATACCTGAACAGCTTGATCGTCGTGGGCTCGACACCAACAGACCACTGCGCGGCGGGCGCGGCCACACTGCCCTCGAGCCGGGGCGGGCTTGGCTCGCGATAGACGATATCTTGTTCTTCCGATATGCACAGCGCACCACCTTGGGAATACTCGTGCTTTACCGTGGCGAAAAGCAGCTTCCCTGTACGCCCCTCCTTTTCCGTGATGGCGGCAATCGTCGATACACGCTGGCCCTTGATGCCGGCGCGCAACGGCTGGACGAATTCCAGCCTGCCGCCCGCCCACATGCGATTGCGGTCATCGGCGGGCGGCAGGAAGCCGCCCCGTTTCGGGTGCCCATCCGCGCCCAACTGGTCGTACGGCAAGGCGTTGACGAATAGGCCCCACTGCCACAACAGGGGTAGCGGATCGCCCTCGCCGGGTGCGGGCGCATCCAGGCTCAGGGCGATTTTGCGGACATGCCCGATATCGATGTTGTCGTCGCAAATTTCTTTGCGGCCTATCCATGAAGCAAGGTCTTGCGTCGTCATGCGGTCTTCCGGCGTCGGATGATGAAGGGAACAAACAGGCTATAGGATGCCTGCTTGCGCCGCGCTTTTGAATTCGCTTTTCAATAAGACCCTGTTTATGGAAAGGAAACCGGCCGGCTACGAGACGGGCATCAGGGGGATTTCGGCAATACGCGCCCGCCATTCGGAGGGCCCGGTCGTGTGCACGGAGGTGCCCTGCGAGTCGACCGCCACCGTGACCGGCATGTCTTTCACGTCGAACTCGTAGATGGCTTCCATGCCCAGGTCTTCGAATCCTACGACCTTGGCGCCGCGGATGGCCTTGGACACCAGATACGCCGACCCTCCCACCGCCATAAGATAGGCCGATCCGTGCTTGCGGATGGACTCGATAGCCGCCGGACCGCGCTCGGCCTTGCCTATCATGGAGATCAGGCCGGTTTTTTCGAGCATCATGTCGGTAAAGCTGTCCATGCGGGTGGCCGTGGTCGGACCGGCCGGACCCACTACTTCGTTGCCCACCGGGTCGACCGGGCCTACATAGTAGATGACACGGTTGGTGAAATCGACTGGCAATTTCTCGCCGCGGGCGAGCATGTCTTGAATACGCTTATGAGCCGCGTCGCGACCTGTAAGCATCTTGCCCGACAAAAGCAAGGTCTGGCCAGGCTTCCAGCTGGCGACCTGCGCCTTGGTCAGCGTGTTCAGATCGACTTGCAAGGACTTGTTGTAGTCCGGCGCCCAATGCACATCGGGCCAGTTGGATAGCGCGGGCGGCGTCAGTTCGGCCGGGCCGGAACCGTCCAGATGGAAATGCACGTGGCGCGTTGCCGCGCAGTTGGGGATCATGGCCACAGGCTTGGACGCGGCATGCGTCGGGAAGGTATGGATCTTCACGTCCAGCACGGTGGTAAGGCCGCCCAGGCCTTGCGCGCCAATACCCAGCGCATTGACCTTCTGGTAGAGCTCGATGCGCAGCTCTTCCAGCTTGTTTTGCGGGCCGCGCGCAAGCAATTCGTACATGTCGATGTCTTCCATCAGCGATTGCTTGGCCATCAACATTGCTTTTTCGGCCGTGCCGCCGACCCCTATGCCCAGCATGCCGGGGGGACACCAGCCCGCACCCATGAGGGGCACCGTCTTCAACACCCAGTCGATCAGGGAATCGCTGGGGTTCAGCATGGCGAACTTGGCCTTGTTTTCGGAGCCGCCGCCCTTGGCCGCGACCTGAACCTCGACCTTGTCGCCCGCCACCAGCTCCACACCCACGATACAGGGCGTGTTGTCGCGCGTATTCTTGCGCGTGAACAAGGGGTCGGTGAGGATGGAGGCGCGCAATGGGTTGTCGGGATTCAAATAACCCTGACGCACCCCTTGGTCGCACAGCTCCTGCATGCTGAGCTTGGTATCGAAGCGCACATCCATGCCGATCTTCAGGAAGACGTTGACGACCCCGGTGTCTTGGCAAATAGGCCTATGGCCTTCGGCGCACATGCGCGAATTTGTCAGGATTTGCGCGATGGCGTCTTTCGCGGCGGGGCTTTCCTCGCGCTCGTAGGCGCGCGCAAGGTGCTGGATGAAATCGGCGGGATGATAATAGCTGATGAACTGTACGGCATCGGCAATGGATTGAACGAGGTCGTCTTCTTTGATAATGGTGGTCATGTGCTTACTTACCGCTCCATACGGGTTTGCGTTTCTCGGCGAAGGCGGTTGCGCCTTCCTTGGCATCGGCCGACGTAAAAATGTGAGCGACGCGCGGCCGCTGCAAGTCGAACATGTCGGCTTGCCGCCAATCGCGCGACTCGGTAACGATTCTCTTGGCCGTCTGTACGGCAAGCGGCCCATTTTCGGCGATCACGCGGGCTAGCGCCAGCGCGCCTTCCAGTGCCTGGCCTGGCTCCACAAGACGATTGACCAGCCCATAATGATGCGCACGTGCGGCGGGGAGCATTTCGCCGGTAAGCACCGCCTCCATGGCTATATGGTAGGGAATCCGGCTGGGCAGGCGAACCATGCCGCCGGACCCGGCCACAATGCCGCGCTTGACTTCGGGCAACCCAAAGTTGGCGTTGTTTGCCGCCACGATCAGGTCGCACGCCAACGCCATTTCACAGCCGCCGGCCAAGGCATAGCCCTCAACGGCGGCGATCATGGGCTTGCGCGGCGGCTTTTCGCACAGGCCGGCAAAGCCGCGTCCTTCGACGAGCGGGCGCTGGCCGTTAAGCGCAAACGCCTTCAGATCCATGCCCGACGAGAATGTGTTGCCCGCGCCCGTCAAGATGCCGATCACGACGTCATCGTTGGCATCGAGATGGTCGAATGCCCTGGCAAGTTCATGGGCGGTTTCGTAGTTGACCGCATTGCGCGCCTCGGGGCGATTCACTGTAATGATCAGTATGCGATCGACTACTTCCATTTTTACCAGGTCAGACATAGGACTATCCCCAAAGGCTGCAGCGCTGCATGCGCTTGTTAACATTGCTCGATAACGCATAATCATACGACCAAATACGCGGCCCCCTGTATCGCGACCCTGCGGCCTTATCGTGGAACCAGTTAAAATTGAAAACTTTTGCGGCTTCTGGACCTACAGGCCTTCGCTTATGCTCACTTTTCAGCAAATAATATTAACGCTCCAGCAATACTGGGATAAGCAGGGATGCGCGCTCTTGCAGCCCTACGACATGGAAGTCGGCGCCGGCACATCGCACACGGCAACGTTTCTGCGTTCCATCGGACCGGAGCCATGGCGGGCGGCCTACGTGCAACCTTCGCGGCGTCCCAAGGACGGCCGCTATGGCGAGAACCCCAACCGGCTCCAGCACTATTACCAATATCAAGTCGTGCTCAAGCCGGCACCGCCGAATATCCTGGACTTGTACATCGAGTCCCTCGTGGCCCTCGGCATAGACCCGAAGGTCCATGACATTCGATTCGTGGAAGACGACTGGGAGAATCCCACGCTCGGCGCCTGGGGACTGGGCTGGGAAGTCTGGCTCAACGGCATGGAAGTCACGCAATTCACGTATTTCCAGCAGGTTGGCGGCCTGGACTGTTATCCGACCACAGGCGAAATCACCTATGGGCTGGAGCGGCTGGCCATGTATTTGCAGGGCGTGGAAAGCGTATACGACCTGGTGTGGACCGATAGCGCCCAGGGAAAAGTGTATTACCGCGATGTATTCCATCAGAACGAAGTCGAGCAGTCCACGTATAACTTTGAACATGCATCGGTCACCATGCTTTTTGCGCATTTCAATGACTACGAAGCCGAGGCCAAACGCCTGATCGACGTGCCATTGGCGCTGCCAGCCTACGAGGCCACGCTGAAGGCCGCTCATACCTTCAACATGCTGGACGCCAGGGGCGCCATCAGCGTCACGGAACGCGCCGCCTATATCGGCCGCATCCGCAATTTGTCGCGGGCCGTGGCCCAGGCCTACTTCGATTCACGTGAAAACCTGGGATTCCCCATGCTGGGCAATCGCAACACTACAGAGGCCGCGTGATGACATCAGCCATATCCACATCAGTGCGCCCCCTACTCATCGAGCTGCTCACCGAGGAACTCCCGCCCAAGGCACTGGAGCAACTGGGACTGGCCTTCGCCGAAGGGGTGCGCAAAACGCTAGACCAGCGCGGCCTTCTTGCGCCCGCCTGCGCCTGCACCGACTACGCTACACCCAGGCGCCTGGCCGTGAGCTTGAGCGCCGTGCTGGGGCAAGCCCCAGAGAAAGCCTATACCGAGAAACTCATGCCAGCCAAGATCGGGCTGACAGACACGGGCGACATCAGTCCCGCCTTGGCAAAGAAACTGGCCGCCAAGGGCCTCGGCCATCTGACCGCCTCCGACCTGACGCGCGAATCCGACGGCAAGCAGGACTATCTGTACGCCACCGGCGTCGCCCCTGGCGCCATGTTGGCCGACGCCTTGCAAGAGGCGCTCGACTACGCCATTGCGCATTTACCCATTCCCAAGGTCATGCGGTATCAACTGGCCGACGGGGTCAGCAGCGTCAGGTTCGTGCGCCCCGCCCACGGGCTGATCTGCTTGTGGGGCCAGGAGGTCGTCGACGTACAGACCCTGGGATTGCGCGCCGGATCAAGCACACTCGGCCACCGGTTCATGGCCGACCGCGCCATTTCCATCTCATCGGCAACCACGTACGAAGCGCAGATGCTGGACGCGGGCAAGGTCATTGCTTCGTTCAAGAAGCGGCGCAGCGCCATCAGCGGGCAACTGCGGGAAAAATCGCTGGCACTGGGTGCGACCATAGGCGAAGATCCAGCCGTGGCCGCCCTGCTCGACGAGGTGACGGCATTGGTCGAGCACCCTACCGTGTATGTTGGCGAGTTCGACCCGGAATTCCTGCAGGTGCCGCCGGAATGCCTGATCCTGACCATGCGCCTGAATCAAAAATACTTTCCGCTGTTCCAACCCAACACCGGCAAGCTTACGCACCGTTTTCTCATCGTCAGCAATATGAAGGTGGACGATGCCAGTCATATTATCGAAGGCAACCAGCGCGTCGTACGTCCGCGCCTGGCCGATGCCCAGTTTTTCTTCCAGACCGATCGCAAGACTCCCCTCGCCGACCGCGTAGCAGGGCTGGCCACCAGTGTTTATCACAACAAGCTGGGGTCGCAGCTGCAGCGCGCCCAACGGGTGCGCGCAGTGGCTCGCCACCTTGCCACGCAACTGGCCGGAGACGTGGCCCACGCAGACCGTGCCGCGCTGTTGGCCAAGGCTGACCTGGCATCCAACATGGTCGGCGAATTTCCTGAGTTGCAAGGCATCATGGGCGCCTACTATGCGGCGGCCGACGGCGAAGCGCCCGATGTCGTGCATGCCTTGAAGGAACAATACCGCATACGGCTCGACGCCGCCGTCAACGCCAACACCCTGACATCCGCCATCTTGTTTATTGCGGACCGCGTGGAGACCCTGGTCGGCATATGGGGCATAGGCCTGGTTCCCACAGGCGAGCGAGATCCCTATGGACTGCGCCGCGCCGCGCTCGGGCTTATCAGCGCGTTCGAGCAGCTCCAGTCGGGCGCCTACCTGCCTATCGACGATAGTTCGGCGCTCGATCTGGCTGAACTCCTGGCCTTGTCGGCCAGCACGTTCGATGCCGGCGTCCTTTCGGGCACCACCGTCGAAGAAGTTCGGACCTTTGTGTATGAGCGCTATCGCCATCTGCTCAGCAACGACTTCGATCGCAATGTCGTCGACGCGGTCATCGGCCTGACACCACCCTTGCATCAGGTGCATGCCCGCATACAGGCATGCGCGGCGTTTGCCAGCATGCCGGAAGCCGAAAGCCTCGCGGCCGCGAACAAGCGTATTGCCAATTTGCTGAAAAAGGCCGACACCGCTATTGTCGCCACCGATGCCGCCATGTTGACCGAACCGGCCGAACAGGCATTGGCGGCGGCCATCACCGCGCTCAAGCCGCATGCGCTCGCGCAGTTCGCCACAGGCGATTTCGAAGGCAGCCTGGCAACCATGGCCAAGGCAAAACCAGCGGTGGACGCCTTTTTCAACGACATCATGATCATGGCGGACGATCCCGCCGTGCGGGCGAACCGGCTGGCCTTGTTGGCGGACCTGCACCAGGCAATGAACCAGGTCGCCGATATCTCGGGGCTGGCGCAATGAAACTGGCCATCCTCGACCGGGACGGCGTGATCAACCATGACAGTCCCGCCTTTATCAAGAGTCCCGACGAATGGATACCGATACCGGGCAGCCTGGACGCTATCGCAAGATTATCGCGGGCCAACTGGCGGGTGGTCATCGCCAGCAACCAGTCCGGCATTGCGCGCGGCCTGTTAAGCGTCAATGACCTTAATGCCATTCATGCAAAGATGCGCCGCGAACTCGCCCAAGCCGGCGGCGTCATCGATGCCATTTTCGTTTGCCCCCATGGCCCCGACGATGGCTGCACATGCCGCAAGCCGCTCAAAGGCATGTTTCTGGACATCGCACGACGCTACGATGTCGGACTGAAAAATGTGCCCGCCATCGGCGATTCCCTGCGCGACTTGCAGGCAGCCAACGACGCCGGCTGCTCACCCTGGCTGGTACTTACCGGAAATGGCCAGAAAACGTGGGACAAAGGCGACTTGCCAGCCGGAACACAAGTGCGCGACAACCTTGCGGCGGTCGTCGATTCGTTACTTTCCAAGGAATAAACATGGCAGTATTGCGGGCAACGCTTTATCAGGCTTTCCTTATCATCACCCTCATCCCCTACGGTCTCATCAGCGTCTTGTGCGCGCCGCTGCCGCTGCACTGGCGCTACCGGATCACCACCGGCTGGCCGCGTATCGGCGTTTGGGGCGCCAAGGTAATCCTCGGCATCCGCTGGCAAGTAAAGGGCGCCGAGAACCTTCCCGACGGGCCCGCCGTCATGCTGGCCAAGCACCAGTCCGCATGGGAAACCATGTTCATCATCGGCCATATGCCGCGCGACATGTGCTTTGTCTACAAACGCGAGCTGAATCGCATTCCCTTCTTTGGATGGGGTCTGGCGTTGCTGCGCATGATCCCTATCGATCGCGCCAAAGGCCGCGACGCCTTCGAGCAAGTCGTACGAATAGGCCAGGAAAGGCTGAATGAGGGACGCTGGCCCATCCTTTTTCCGGAGGGCACGCGCATGCTGCCGGGGCAGACGGGCCGCTACAAACTGGGCGGCGCATTGTTGGCCACCCGCACAGGTAGCCCCATTATTCCCGTGGCCCACAATGCCGGCGAATGCTGGCAGCGTAACGCCTTTATCAAAAAACCCGGTCTGATCACCGTGTCAATCGGTCCCCTCATCCAGACCGAAGGGCTGAGCGCCGATGTGGTCAACCGCAAAGTACAGGATTGGATCGAAGCGGAAATGCGCGTCCTGAACCCTGAGCGATATGGGTCCGACTGACCAGCTGGAATTATTCACCGGGATTCCGCGCACGTCCTCGCGTCCTTATGCGGCGCCGCAGATACCGCGTGCGCCCGACCCCATCGTCGTTACGCTATGCCCGCCGACGCTGCCATTGAACGCCCGTTGGCGGGAAGTGCGCGCACCCCAACAAACCATAGGGTTCGTCCTGCAGCGATCGCGGCGCAAAAGCATAGGCCTGACCATCAACGACGACGGCCTGCAGATTCGCGCGCCGCACTGGGTGACCCTCGGCCAGATCGACGCCACGGTGATCGACAAGTCGTCATGGATCCTGGGCAAATTGCGATTGCGCCAGGCACGGCAGCAGCACCTGGCCACAGCCGACACGTTGTGGCAGCACGGTGGCGCCGTTCCCTACCTGGGCACCCACATCGCGCTATACCTGGATGGCGGCCTGAAAGTACCGCGGTTCAATGGCGAGACGTTCGCCCCTCAATCGGGCGACATGCTTTGCCTTGCCCTGCCCGCGGATGCGGATCGCGTACGCGTGCGCGACGCCGTGCATGCCTGGCTGCAGCAACAAGCCGCGGCGTGGTTTGAACTACGGCTGACCCACTTCCTGGAAGCCAGCCAGCTGAGCATGCGACGCTGGCGCCTGTCGTCGGCCGGCGGCCGCTGGGGATCGTGCAGCAGCGATGGCAATATTATGTTGAATTGGCGGCTAATCCACTTCAAGCACGATATCATCGACTACGTGGTCGCGCACGAAATCGCGCACTTGCGCCAAATGAATCACAGCAAGGCGTTCTGGCAAGAGGTCGGACGCATTCTTCCCGGCTTCGAGGCATCGCGCAATGCGCTGCGTCAACACGATCCTGGCTCGTTGCCGCTGATCTGACCCGCCCGCGGCCGTCAACCCGCCATCAACCATCAAGGAGATACTGATGCGTCTACTACATACCATGCTGCGCGTGGGCAACCTGGACCGGTCGCTTCTGTTTTATACAGAAGTGCTAGGCATGAAGCTGTTGCGTCGCAATGACTACCTGGAAGGGAAGTTCACCCTCGCCTTCGTCGGTTACCAGGACGAGCGCGAAGGCGCCGTCATCGAGTTGACGCACAACTGGGACACCAGCTCGTATGAGCTTGGCAATGGCTATGGCCATATTGCCCTTGAAGTCGAGGACGCTTATGATGCCTGCGCCAAGATCAAAGAACGAGGCGGCAATGTCACACGCGAAGCCGGCCCCATGAAACATGGCAAGAGCGTGATCGCCTTCGTGGAAGACCCCGATGGCTACAAGATAGAACTGATACAGCGTTCAGGGCGTAGCGACTAAACCGGGGGCGTACGTGCAAAGTCGTCTGGGCCGAAGTCGTCTACGTTCACCACATCGGCCACCGCCGTTTCGACCGACTCCAGCAGTTCGGCCTGGGCATCGGTAATGGCCCCGCTGGCATGAGCGACCCGCCAATCGGCAAGGCCCGCGTGCTTGATCCGATCGAGCAAGGGCTGCGCCTGGGCCACCAATCCGAAAGCGCGCTCGAGTTGCTCGACACCGGGGCTGTCATGCCCTTCCCAGACAGCGCCCACCAAACGATCGCGAGCGTCCGATGGTTCGAGCAGGATATTGGCGCACAGGGCCGTGGTCACGTCTGACGGCGGGGTGGCGCGCATGCCGGGCGCAAGCAATAGCGCCCTGACAACCCACGCGGCGCTACGCGACGGCAAATTCGACAAGATGTCGTCGATGCGCTGCTCTATCGTGAAAAAAGCCCGCTCGGCACACCATTTGACCAGAGGAAGGTCGGCCTCGTGGCGGCCTTCGTCCTGCCAACGCCGCAGCACGGCGGTCAGCAAATAAAGCTCGGCCAGGACATCGCCCAGCCGCGCCGACAGCATTTCCTTACGCTTGAGCGAACCCCCGAGCGTAAATAAGGCAATTTCGGACACCAGGGCGAACGCGGCGGCATATCGGTGCAGCCCACGGTAGTATGGCGCGGCACCCGCGGCGCTGCGCGGCGCGCCGGCGAAGCGCCCGCCCGTCCAGGCGTGGCCCGCGGCCCGCAAGGCATTCCGGGCGCTATGAGCAACATGCTTCCAGACGACGGCGTCGAAGGCGTCTTCGCCCGCTGCCTGGTCGCTATTGCCCAGGGCGGCGACTTCCTGCATAAGATATGGATGTGCGCGAATAGCGCCCTGTCCGAAAATGATAAGGCTGCGCGTCAGGATATTGGCGCCTTCGACCGTGATTGCCACAGGCAGCGCGCGGTACAGGTTGCCAAGATAGTTGCTGGGCCCGTCGATCACGGCCTTGCCGGCATGAACGTCCATGGCGTCGTTCACCGATTCCCGCATGCGTTCAGTGGCGTGCAGCTTCATGATTGCCGACACGACCGCCGGCTTGTAGCCCAGGGCGAGTCCGGCGCAAGTAAAGCGGCGCGCCGCCTCCACAACATAGGCATTGCCGGCCATGCGTCCGAGCTTTTCCTGCACACCCTCGAATTTGCCTATGGGAATTCCGAACTGCTCGCGAACCCTGGCGTAGGCGCCCGCGGTATGCGCCGAGAATACGCAAGCCGCGGCCGACAACGACGGCAGCGAAATGCCGCGGCCGGCCGCCAGCGCGCTCATTAGCATCTGCCACCCCTGGCCCGCTTGCGGCAGGCCGCCGATAAGGGCGTCGATCGGCACGAAGACATCTTTGCCTTCGGTCGGGCCATTGAGGAAAGCCTGCATTGCCGGCAGATGACGCCGGCCCGTCGTGACGCCCGGCAAATTCGTGGGGACCAGCGCTACCGAGATCCCGAGGTCGGGCTTGATGCCAAGAAGGCCGTCGGGGTCGGACAGTTTGAATGCGAGCCCTAGAACGGTGGCCACCGGGCTTAGCGTAATGTAGCGTTTGTTCCAGTTCAGTAAAACGCCCAGGGTTTCGATGCCATTGACATCGCGCTTGCAGATGACGCCCGTGTCCGTCATGGATGCGGCATCTGATCCGGCTTCCGGACTGGTCAGGCCGAAGCATGGAATTTCCTGGCCGCTGGCAAGCCGAGGCAGCCAATACTGGCGCTGCTCTTGCGTGCCGAACTGCAGGAGCAATTCACCAGGCCCGAGCGAATTGGGGACCATGACAGTGACCCCAGCGGTCACTGAACGCACCGACAGCTGACGCACGACCTCTGAATGCGCGTAAGCGGAAAATCCGAGTCCGCCATATTCCCTGGGGATGATCATGCCGAAAAAACCGTTGTCTTTCAGGAAGCGCCAGACATCGGGCGGGAGGTCGAAGCGGCGCCAGGAAATGTCCCAGTCGTTGAGCATGCGGCACACCTGGGCCACCGGGCCGTCGATGAACGCGCGCTCGTCGGCGGTCAGCGACACTGGCTTGACATTGACCAGAGTGTCCCAGTCGGGCTTGCCGCAAAAAAGCTGCGCATCCCACCAGACGTCGCCCGCTTCGATTGCCTGCCGCTCGGTGGCGGACAAGTGCGGCACGGCATTGCGCGCAAGGCGGTACAGGGGCTCGGTAAGCCATTGCCTGCGCCAGGCTCTCCAGTTCATGATCTTCCCTTTTTTATCTGCTTATCTTGACCGCCATTATCTACTGAAAGCGCCATTGGTGGCCAGAAAGCCGCCATACTCTGCGACAATCTGCTCTGCACATAAACCCATACCGTGATGCCCCATGCTTAACACCCTCTGGCTTGCTTTTTTTATCGTGGCGTCGATTTCAGGCCTGTACCAATGGATAGCCCTGGACGACGCAGCGGTTTTTTCCCGCCTGGTCCTGAGCCTGTTCAACATGGCGGAGCTTTCGGTGCAGTTGATGGTTCTGCTGTTTGGCACCTTGACGCTCTGGCTGGGTTTCCTGCGCATTGCCGAGGCCGCGGGTCTGATCGAACGATTGGGTTTGCTGCTTGCCCCCCTGTTCCGGCGCCTTATGCCCGGCGTCCCGGCTGGCCATCCCGCCTTGGGGCTGATTACGTTGAACTTCGCGGCAAACGGCCTGGGCCTCGATAACGCGGCAACGCCTATCGGATTGCGCGCCATGCGAGAACTTCAAACGCTGAATCCCGACCCCAAGTCGGCGACCAACGCGCAGATTCTTTTCCTGGTACTGAACTCGTCCTCTCTTACCCTGCTGCCGGTGACGATATTCATGTATCGCGCCCAGCAAGGCGCGCCGGATCCTACGCTGGTGTTCCTGCCCATCCTGCTGGCAACGACCGCCTCGTCCCTTGCCGGCCTGCTTGCCGTCGCCCTGATGCAACGGCTGCGGCTGCACGATCCCGTCGTCCTGGCCTGGCTGGGCGGCCTGGCCCTCGGAATAGGCGGCCTGATGGCCACGCTCTCCACCTTGAGCAGCGCCGCCATTGCATCGACGTCGTCCCTGATGGGCAACCTGACCCTGTTCAGCATCATCATCGGTTTCCTGGTTGCCGGCGCCTACAAGAAAATACCTGTGTACGAGTGCTTTATCGAAGGCGCGAAAGAAGGCTTCGACATCTCGAAGAACCTGCTGCCTTACCTCGTGGCCATGCTCTGCGCCATTGGCGTACTCCGGGCTTCTGGCGCGCTCGACGCCTTGCTGGATGTTATCCGCTGGTCGGTGCACGCCCTGGGCATGGATGGACGTTTCGTCGACGCCTTGCCCACGGCGCTCGTCAAGCCATTTTCGGGCAGCGCGGCGCGCGCCATGCTGATCGAAACCATGCAGCATTTCGGAGTCGATAGTTTTCCCGCCTTGTTGGCGGCAACCGTCCAAGGAAGCACTGAAACCACGTTTTATGTGCTGGCCGTGTATTTTGGCGCTGTGGGCATTCAACGGGCACGCCACGCCGTGGGATGCGCCCTGCTTGCCGATGCGGCCGGCGTGCTGGCGTCGATTGGCGTGTGCTACTGGTTTTTCGGCTGAACCGGCCTGGGGCCGGCCCAACGGCATCACGCCTTAAGCGCGCCGGCGGCCAGCAAGCAGTCGGACAAGGCAATAAATTGTGCCACTGAAAGCTCTTCCGCCCGGGCCGTGGCAGGTATGTCCAGCCCCGCCCAGTCGATGAATTCAGCCCAATCGTTTAGCGAACGGCGCAACATCTTGCGCCTTTGGGAAAAGGCCCTGGCCACCAGGGCCTCGAAGGCCGCATGGCTTTGCGGTTGAGGGCGCGACGCGGGCAATGGGATCATGCGCACCACGGCCGAGACAACGCGGGGCGGAGGGTCGAACGCTTCCGGCGGAACATCGAACAGCTTGGTCATGCTGTAGCGGGCCTGCAGCATGACCGACAAGCGGCCGAAATCCTTGGAACCGGGGCTGGCCACCATGCGGTCTATTACTTCGCGTTGCAGCATGAAATGCTGGTCGCGAACGTGCTCGGCGTAGGGCAACAGGTGAAACAACAGAGGACTGGAAATGTTGTACGGAAGATTACCCACGACACGCAGGTCGGTGCCCAGGGCGGAGAAATCAACCGTCAGCGCGTCTGCCTGCACCACGGTCAGCCGATCTTCGGGATACTGGCGGCCTAGGCGCACAGCCAGGTCGCGATCCAGCTCGATAACCGTGAGGCGGTCCAACGCCTGCATCAAGGGCTTGGTAAGCGCCGACAGGCCTGGACCGATCTCGATGACCGTGTCGTTTCGTTGCGGCGCAATGCCGCCCACTATTCCGTGGATGATTCCCTCGTCGACCAGAAAATGCTGTCCGAAGCGCTTACGTGCCTGATGAGCCATAAAGTTAGCGGCGATTCCGGTTCGATTGTGGATCCAGCCGGTTGTCGACATACGCTTGACCGCGCAATTGGCTTAGCCAATCTTCGAACGCCGGTTCCACTCGGCGCTGGAACAGGATCTGGCGCGCCTGCATGCGCCTGAATTCGTTTTCCATATTCTTGGTGCGCCGGTCTATGACTTGAATAAGATGCCAACCGAACTGCGACTTTATAGGAAAGCTGATTTGCCCGGGCTGAAGCTCGTTCATGGCCTTTTCGAAGGCAGGCACAGTTTCGCCGGGGGTAAGCCAACCAAGATCGCCGCCTTGCGGCGCGGACACGTCCTCTGAGTAACGCTTGGCCATGTCTTCGAACTGATCGGTGCCATTGACGAGACGCTCGCGAAGCTGGTTCAGCCGCTCCTGGGCCTTATCGTCGGACATGACCTTCGTGGTCTTGATCAGAATATGGCGCGCTTGGGTCTGGGTCACCATCATGGGGCCCTGCTCTTGGGGCTCCTGGCCTTGCGCGGACGGCGAGGCTTGCGCCTGGGCAGGCGGCCGCTGCCCACCAGCCGGCTGCCCGCGCGTCAATACCTTCAAAATATGAAACCCATTGCCACTCTGGATGATGCCGCTGACATCTCCCGGCTTGAGATCTTTGGTCGCCTGCAGGAACAGATCGGGCCAGCCCTCGATCGGCCGCACGCCCATCTCGCCACCTTCGAGAGCCTTCGGATCGTCGGAGGATGCCGCCGCAACACCGGCGAAATCGGCACCGCCACGCACACGTGCCAATAGTGATTCCGCTTTCTTGCGCAATTCCTGGACACGCGCCGACGAGGAACCCTCGGGTATGGCTACGAGGATCTGTGCCAGGCCGAGAACCTGCGGACCGCTTTGCTGAACCGGCTCGGCTGCCTGGGCTTGCGGCTGCCGCGGTGCCTGCAAGGATTGCTGGCCTGCCCCCGGCTGGTTTGCCTGGTTCTTCAGGAATGCGTCTATATCGGCGTCGGAGATAACGATAGTGCTGTCGACGGCTCGTTGACGCAACATGTCCATGCGCACTTCCTGGCGAAGGTTTTGCATGTAGCGGTCCCACGGCACACCCGACTTTTCCACTTCCTGGCGCAAACGCTCGACACTGATCCGGTTGCGTTGGGCAATGGACTGGACGGCTTGCTCGGCCTGGGCGTCGGTTACCTTGATGCCCAGCCGTTCAGCTTCTTGCCGTTCAAGCTCTTCCGCGATCATCCGCTGCAATACCTGCTTTTGCAAGGCACTGTAGTCGGGCACAGGAATATTCTGGCGTTTTAATTGGTCCTGCGCAAAACGCGTTTCGGCATTGACCTGCTGCAGAGTTATGACCGTCTGGTTCACCACGGCGGCAATACCATCGACAAACTGCTGCGACTGTTGCGCCGGGGCCGCGGGCGCGGCTTGGGCGACAGACTTGGCCGCCGACGCGGCGCCCGGCAATGCCAGGCCCAGCACGGGAATCAAGACGGACGCAAGCCGGCGCTTAGCATGCAGACTACGCATTATTCATACCTCTCGAAGATGGTTTTTTCGGGTACTGGTGGAGTTATGGATCGATAGCCCGCAATTCGCTCACTTAGCAGGCTCATGGGGTCGGTGCCGAGCGAACCTAGGCCGGACAATTCCAGCTGGAAGAACATGGCGGTGTTCACGTCTTGCTTGGACACGGCATAGCGCTGCATGACGACGCGCCCCACCCAGCAGCATTCACCTTTGTATTCCAGGCCGATGATGGACTGGGTGTTGCGCTTTTCCTGCAAGGAATAATCGTAGCGGCCCATTGCATACAACTTGCTGGTAATAGGCCACTGGCCGGCAAAGCTGACTTGCTCGCGAGTGCGGTCGTCGAGCGGATCGACGGGCCGGAACGTTGGGTCGGCAAAGGCGCGCGGATCGCGTTCATAGCGGTACGATGCCGATAAGGTGGTGAGCCGCTTGGGTTCCCAGCGGAAGCCGGCCGTCATGCGATTGCGGTCGCGTGATTCGGGATTGAATTGCGCATCGAAACGCACATTCAGCGTGTCGGTCAAGGCGGCGTTGGCGCCGACCAGATAATCGGATTTCCGGTCGGTGCGCGTTTTATCGCCGGCATAAAGGCGCACGCGTTGATCGGCGAAATAAACTCGCTGCGCGACAGACAGCGACAGTCTCTGGAAGCCGCTGTCGGCATCCAGCCATCGGCTGGTGAGGCCGACCGTCACCTGGTTGGCTTCGGCGATGCGGTCCCATCCGCCGCTGAATATGTTTTCGTCGAACGCCTGCGAAAAATTGAACGATGCAATACCCGTATCGTAGACGGGCAGATTGGACTGGTCGCGATAAGGCACATGCAGGTAATACACCCTCGGCTCAAGGGTCTGGATGGCGTCGTTGCCGAATAATTTGGCGTCGCGTTCGAAGGTCATGCCCGAATCGACCGACATGATGGGCAATACCCGCGATTCGCTGGTGGGTGGCCTGGCGCCGCCCAACAGCGATGGCGAGGTGAAGCCGTTCCATTGGGTGTTGTACTGGCTCATGTGCACACCGACCTTGGGCGTTACATACCACCCCGCCCGAACGATAGGGAATGCCGCCGACGTATACGAGCTGTAGCGCGTGCCATCGTAAGACTGGTACGGTTGCAGACTGGCATCCCACGGATAGGCATGCGTGCCGAACTTGAACTTCGGCATGCTGAATTTGGTGGCGTAGTTGTCCGACTGGACATCGAAACCGCCCCAGTTATAGCGTGCGCCGCGCACGTACAGCTCTGGCAATTTGTCGTGCTGCGGCAGCAGGTAGCTTCCCGTCCGGTCTTGCAAGGTCTGGTACTTATAGGCGTAAAGCGACGCGCTGAAGTACTTCTCGCCCCAGCTCAGGCCAGCCGAACTGGGCAAATAGGTGTAGCTTGCCTCGTTCAGGCCAAACGACGAGAAATCGCGGAAATAATCATCGTCGGACACGCGGCGGATATCGAACGATGCGTTCACCCCTCCGCCCAGGCTATGCCCGTGCTGCACTGAGTAATACCAACGCTTGCGGTCCGCCAACTTGTCGTTGCCAAGGTAGGTTCCGTACACCTGGCCGGCATAGTTCCTGCCCATATAGCGGAATTCGCCGCCCAACTGCGTTCCGCGCTTGGCCATGTACCGGGGTATCAGGGTGGCGTCGTAGTTGGGCGCAATATTGAAGTAATACGGCAGCGACAGCTCGAAACCGCCCCCGCTGGACGTTCCATAGGTAGGCACCAGGAACCCTGACTTGCGCTCCTTGCGTATAGGAAAGGTCAGGTACGGCGAATACAGTATGGGCACGCCCTTGAAGTACAGCATGCCATGGCGAGCCACCCCTTCGTTCTCGTCGAAATGCAGATCGACTTGCGTCGATTTTATAAACCACGAAGGATCGGGGCAGGGACAGCCGGAATACGTTACGTTGTCCAGCCGCATATGGTTGCGGCTGAGAATGTCGGCCTTGACGGCCTTGCCTGCGCCGCCCGTCGCGCCCAACCAGAAGTTGGGGTCGCTGACCTCGCCGGTTTCGCTGTTGACGTTGTAGTCGATGGACGGCCCGACAACGGTGCTGGCGTCGCGCATGATAAGGCCGTTGCCGCGCACTCGGGCCTGGCCGGTGGACCGCTGATAGTCGATGCGATCCCCCTTGACCACCGAATCGATGCGCCGCACCTCGGCTGACCCGGTCAGGATGACCAGCCCTTCTTCGTCGGATTCCATCTTGTCGCCGATCAAGAAGGAAGTGATCTCGTTGTCGTCTACATTGTTATGTATGCGCAGCTCGGGAGCGACCACGAGCGCCGGCAAGGCCGGCTGTGCGTCGGCACTGGCGGCCGACTGCTGTGCCTGTACCGCCGGCACGCCGCCCATAGCCAAGAGAATTGTCCACCAAACCAAACGCACGAGTTATTTGCCCCGAAAAAAACAGACTATATTTTGGCACAGCTGCCGACCCGTAATGATTGGCGACCCGGTATTATAGAGAAGCCCGCCCCAGCGTGGTTGAAGCAGCGCTACCGATTTATACACAACTTATCTCTTTTCCATGGAACCGACTTTGAACCCCAGCACAGATTCCCGTTACACGACACTGAAAAACTGGCTAGTAAGCATCGCCCATATTGGACAACTGGACGTGACCACGCTGGAACCGGCGTCCAGCGATGCCAGTTTCCGCCAGTATTATCGCCTGTCCACGGCCAACGGAACCGCCATCGTAATGGACGCGCCTCCACAGCACGAAGACTGCCGCCCTTTTGTGCACGTGACTGGCCTGCTGGCGCAGACGGGGGTAGTCGTTCCAACGATTCTCGCGCAAGACATCGAGCAGGGTTTCCTGCTGCTGTCCGACCTGGGCAGGCAAACTTATTTTCAAGCCATACAAGAAGGCGTGGATGACGCGCGCCTGCAAAGGCTTTACCGAGGCGCTATCGCCAGCCTGGTCAGCATGCAGCAAGGCAGCACTCAAGGCCTGCCGTCCTTCGACACGACCCGCCTGGGCGAAGAACTTGGCATATTTACACAGTGGTACGCTCATACACATTGCCAGGCAGTCTTGACCGAGTCCGAACACGACACCTTGAAAAACGCGTTCGCCACCTTGGTACACGACAACGCCGGCCAACCCAGCGTCCTTGTCCACCGCGATTACCACTCGCCCAATCTCATGGTCGGGGCCGACGACGGACAGCCCGGCATTATCGATTACCAGGACGCCGTCGTCGGGCCGCTAAGCTACGACATCGCGTCGCTCGTAATGGACGCCCGCACCACATGGGAAGAAGCGCAGCAACTGGACTGGGCTATCCGCTATTGGGAAGCCGCGCGCGCCGCCGGCCTACCCGTTCCCTCCGACTTCGCCGACTTCCACCGTGCGTACGAATGGATGGGGCTGCAACGCAATCTTCGTATCCTGGGCGTATTCGCCCGGCTTTCGCACCGCGACAACAAGCATCACTATCTCGATCACATTCCACGGGTCAACGCCTACGTTCGCCAAGTGGCATCGCGCTACGGCGTCTTCCGCCCCATGCTTCGCATACTCGATCGGCTCGATAACGTCCAGGTCACCAGCGGGTACACCTTCTGATGCGCGCCATGATCCTGGCCGCGGGACGCGGCGAGCGCATGCGCCCGCTTACCGACACCACGCCCAAGCCCTTGCTTCGCGCTGGCGGCAAGACGCTAATTGGTTGGCATCTTGAACGGCTGGCTTCCGCTGGCATCACCGACATCATCGTCAATCACGCCTGGCTTGGCGCACAGATCGAAACCAACCTGGGCGACGGCGGTCAATACGGCGTGCGCCTTGCTTATTCGCCCGAGCCATCCGCGCTTGAAACAGCAGGCGGCATCGCCCAGGCCCTGGATTTTTTCCAAGACCAGCCTTTCCTGGTCGTCAATGGCGATATATGGTGCGACTGGAACCCCGCCCAGGCACAGAACCTGGCGTCTCAACTGCTGGCGTCCAAGCGCCAGGCATGGCTTTTGTTGGTCGACAACCCCGCGCATCACCCGCAAGGCGACTTTCGCCTGCATCCTGACGGATCGGTCACCGATTCCATTGACGACGCCAACGCCACGGCCGCCGAGGCCCGGGGGCTAACCTTCTCCGGCATAGGCATCTATCACCCTGCGCTTTTCACCGATATACAGCGCGGGCAAGCAGCCCGCTTGGCGCCGCTATTGCGCCAGGCAATGACTCACAAGCAAGTCATGGGCGCAAAGCATGACGGCGCATGGGTGGACGTAGGAACCCCGGCGCGCCTGGCGCAACTTGACCGCGATCTCGGTTCTAGACAGTAACAGTGCCGGCTGGCAACACGTCGCGGGCGGGTGGCATGGCGATGGCCGGTCCCTTGGCCTGCTCGGCGCCCTGCGCGCCTCGCCCGCGTCGCCCCGTTCGTCCGCACATGCGTGCTCCCTTCACGGGCGGCTCGCTGCGGCCACGAAGCCCGGCCATCGCCATGCCACCCGCC
>DATJBV010000029.1:0-5138 GCA_035515055.1 Candidimonas sp. | reverse complement strand
TTGATGCCGACCGCGTCATTGTTGATGTTCAGCGTACAGGCGGCTTCGCAGGGGGCGGGGCACACGCGTCCGGTGAATTCCGGGAAGTTGTTGGTGGAGTGCAGCACATCCAGCGCGCTGCGCCAGTTTTGCCGGTAGACCAAATCATTCCAGTCGGGAATGATATTGTTCACCGGGCAGCCGCTGGTGCAGAACGGGATGCCGCAATCCATGCATCGCGCGCCTTGCTGCTTGGCTTCGCTGTCGCTAAGGGTGTGAACGAACTCTTTCCAGTTCTTAAGGCGTTTCAGCGGTGCTTCGTAGGTTTCTTTGACACGCTGGAATTCAAGAAAGCCGGTAACTTTGCCCATATCTTTTCCTTAGGCAGCAATTTGTTGTGGATTGACCGCGCGCCAAAGCTCGCCCAGGGCGCGCCGGTATTCGGTTGGCATGACCTTGACGAACGACATGCGTGCGCGTGCCCAGTCGTCCAGCACATCGCGCGAGCGGAAGCTGCCGGTGTAGCGATAGTGGTCTTCGACCAGCCGGCGCAAAATCGTTTCGTCGGTTTCGCGCTCACCGCCGCGAACGGCGCTGTGCCAGGTTTCGGGCTGGTCCAGCTCGCTTTGCTCTTCATGTGACATCAGTCTTTCCAGCTCGACCATGGCCAGGTTGCAGCGGCGCCGGAAGGTGTTGTCCGGATCCCAGACGTAGGCAACGCCGCCAGACATGCCGGCTGCAAAGTTGCGCCCGGTGGCGCCCAACACGACGACGGTGCCGCCTGTCATGTATTCGCAGCCGTGGTCGCCAGTGCCTTCCACGACGGTGGCAGCCCCTGAGTTACGTACGGCAAAACGTTCGCCTGCTACGCCATTGAAGTAGGCTTCCCCTGACAATGCACCGTAAAGCACCGTGTTGCCGGCGATGATGTGGTCGGGTCCGAAGCCGCGGAAATCGTTGGGCGAGCGCACGATGATACGGCCGCCCGATAGGCCTTTACCAACATAGTCATTGGCTTCGCCGACCAGGTCCAGAGTGATGCCATGAGCCAGGAAGGCGCCAAAGCTTTGGCCGGCTGCGCCATTGCATTGAATATGTATGGTGTCGTCGGTCAGGCCTTCGTGGCCGTAGCGAGCTGCGACGACGCCCGAGAGCATGGAGCCGATGCTGCGGTTGCGGTTGCGCACTGGGGTAATGAACGAGACTTTCTCGCCGCGTTCAATGGCGGCTTTGCTGCGTTCGATCAACTGGTGATCCAGGGCGTGGTCCAGTGCGTGGTCCTGCGTCTCGGTCTGGTATAGGGCAGTGGTAGACGGGACAGCATGGAAGACGCGGCTGAAGTCCAGCCCCTGCGCTTTCCAGTGCTTGATGCCGGGGCGCATGTCCAGCAGGTCCACGCGCCCGATGAGTTCGTCGAACGTGCGTATGCCCAGTTGCGCCATGATTTCGCGCACCTCTTCGGCGACGAAGAAGAAATAGTTCACCACGTGTTCCGGCTTGCCCTGGAATTTCTTGCGCAACAGTGGGTCTTGCGTGGCAACGCCTACCGGGCAGGTGTTCAGGTGGCATTTGCGCATCATGATGCAGCCTTCCACTACCAGCGGTGCGGTTGCAAAGCCGAATTCATCGGCGCCCAGCAGCGCCCCGATGGCGACATCACGGCCGGTTTTCATCTGGCCGTCGGCTTGCACGCGAATGCGATTGCGCAGGTTGTTCAGCAGCAGCGTTTGCTGGGTTTCCGCCAGGCCCAGTTCCCATGGTGTGCCGGCGTGCTTTATTGAAGACACGGGCGATGCGCCTGTGCCGCCGTCGTGGCCGGCAATGACAACGTGGTCGGCCTTGGCTTTGGCGACACCTGTGGCTACCGTGCCCACGCCCACTTCCGATACCAGCTTGACCGAAATCGATGCTTTGGGATTCACGTTTTTCAGGTCGTGGATCAGCTGGGCCAGGTCTTCGATAGAGTAAATGTCGTGATGAGGTGGCGGCGAAATCAGGCCTACGCCAGGTACTGAATAGCGCAGCTTGGCAATGTATTCCGACACCTTATGGCCGGGCAATTGCCCGCCTTCGCCAGGCTTGGCGCCTTGTGCCATCTTGATCTGGATCTGGTCGGCGCTGGACAGGTATTCGGCCGAGACGCCAAAGCGCCCCGACGCAACCTGTTTGATGCGCGAACGCAGGGAGTCGCCCGCGGCCAGTGGCACATCGGCTTCGATGCGGTCCGAACCCAGGAACGACGCCAGCGTATCGCCTTTCTTGACAGTGCTCTTGCCGGCACGCATCTCAGCGCGATAGCGCAGTTCGTCTTCGCCGCCTTCGCCGGTGTTGGACTTGCCGCCGATGCGGTTCATGGCAACGGCCAGCACGGTATGGGCCTCCGTCGAGATTGAGCCCAGCGACATCGCGCCCGTGGCAAACCGCTTGACGATGTCTTTGGCGGGTTCGACTTCACTCAAGGGAATGGCGCGGGCCGGGTCGACCTTGAATTCGAACAGACCGCGCAGCGTCATGTGGCGGCGCGACTGGTCGTTGATCAGCTGAGCGTATTCCTTGTAGGTGCTGTAGTTGTTGGCGCGGGCGGCGTGTTGCAGCTTGGCAATGGAATCGGGCGACCACATATGCTCTTCGCCGCGTACCCGCCAGGCATACTCGCCGCCGGCTTCCAATGCATTGCTTAGCACGGGGTCGCTGCTGAAGGCGGCCTTGTGTACACGCAGGGCTTCTTCGGCGACTTCAAAAATGCCTATGCCTTCGATGTTGCTAGCGGTGCCGGTAAAGTACTTATTGATCAGGCTGGAATGCAGTCCGACCGCTTCGAAGATTTGTGCGCCGGTGTACGACATATAGGTCGAAATGCCCATCTTGGACATGACCTTGTTCAGGCCTTTGCCGATCGCCTTGATGTAGTTCTTGACGGCGGTTTCAGGTTGTTCCATCGTGGCCAGCGATTCCAGCGCCAAGTAAGGGTGGATCGCTTCAGCTCCGTATCCGCCCAGTAGCGCAAAGTGGTGCACTTCGCGCGCCGAGCCGGTTTCCACCACCAGGCCGGTTTTGGTGCGCAAGCCGGCCCGAATCAAGTGCAGGTGTATGGCCGATGTGGCCAGCAGCGCCGGAATGGCGACGCGTTCGCTGTCGATATTGCGGTCGCTGATCAACAGGATGTTGTAGCCGCTGAGGACGGCGTCGGCCGCGTTCGAGCACAGTGAGGCAATACAGGCTTCGATGCCGTCCGGGCCCCAGGCTGTGGGGTAGGTGATGTCCAGTTCGAAGCTGCGAAATTTGTGCGAAGTGATTTGCTCGATATTGCGGATCTGGGCCATGGCGGCCACATCCAGTACGGGCTGTGTCACTTCCAGGCGCAGCGGCGGGTTGACGTTGTTGATGTCCAGCAGGTTGGGCTTGGGGCCAATGAATGACACCAGCGACATGACCAACTGTTCGCGGATGGGGTCGATAGGCGGGTTGGTGACCTGCGCAAACAATTGCCGGAAGTAGTTATAAAAGGGTTTGGAGCGGTTGGACAGCACGGCCAGCGGTGCGTCGTTGCCCATGGAGCCCATGGCTTCTTCGCCCGTGGCGGCCATGGGTTGCAAAATGAATTTGTAGTCTTCCTGGGTCCAGCCGAATGCTTGCTGGCGATCCAGCAGCGTTGCGGTTTTGGGGGCTTCGTCCAGTTTTTGCGTCGGCAGCGATTCCAGCTTCAGGCGCAGGCGTTCGATCCATTGCCGGTAAGGCCGGGTATTGGCCAGCTGCGACTTGATTTCCGCGTCATCGATAATGCGGCCTTGCTGCAAATCGATCAGGAACATCTTGCCGGGTTGCAGGCGCCACTTCTTGATGATGCGGTGTTCGGGGATGGACAGGGTGCCCGCTTCCGAAGCCAGTATCACCATGTCGTCGTCAGTGACCAGGTAGCGTGCCGGGCGCAGGCCGTTGCGATCCAGCAAGGCGCCGATTTGGCGGCCGTCGCTGAAGGCAATGGCGGCGGGGCCGTCCCAGGGCTCCATCAGGGCCGCATGGTATTCGTAGAAGGCGCGGCGGTTTTCGTCCATGTCGGTGTGCTGTTCCCAGGCCTCGGGAATCATCATCATCATGGCGTGGGCCAGCGAATAGCCTGACATGACCAGCAATTCCAGGCAGTTATCGAACGTTGCCGTGTCGGACTGCCCTTCGTAGACGATGGGGTAGAGTTTAGGCAAGTCTTGGCCCAGCACCGCCGATTGCATCGCGCCTTCGCGGGCGCGCAGCCAGTTGAAGTTGCCCTTCACGGTATTGATCTCGCCGTTGTGCGCGATCATGCGGTAAGGGTGGGCCAACGGCCAGGCTGGGAAGGTGTTGGTGGAAAAGCGTTGGTGCACCATGGCCAGGGCCGAGACCGCGCGGGTATCGGCCAGATCGCGGTAATAGCAGCCTACCTGATTGGCCAGCAGCAAGCCTTTGTACACCACCGTGCGCACCGAGATTGACGGAACGAAATATTCTTGTCCGTGCGCCAGTTGCATGTGCTGGATGGCGTGGCTGGCCGTCTTGCGGATTACGTATAGTTTGCGTTCAAGTGCGTCGGGCACCATGATGTCGTTGCCGCGGCCTATGAACAGCTGACGTATCACCGGCTCACAGGCGCGTACCGTAGGCGACATGGGCATATCGCGGTCGATTGGCACATCGCGCCAGCCCAGCACAACTTGGCCCTCGTCGCGCACGGCGCGTTCAAGCTCTTGCTGACAGGCGAGGCGGGAAGCCATTTCCTTGGGCAAAAACACCATGGCTACGCCGTACTCATCGGGAGGCGGAAGCTCTACGCCCTGCGCCGCCATCTCTTGGCGATACAACGCGTCGGGGATCTGTATCAATATGCCGGCGCCGTCGCCCATAAGCTCGTCGGCGCCTACTGCGCCGCGATGGTCCAGGTTTTCGAGAATCTTCAACCCTTGCTGGATGATGGCATGGCTTTTTCGGCCCTTTATATGGGCGACGAACCCCACGCCACAGGCGTCGTGCTCGTTATTGGGGCTGTACAGGCCTTGGGCGGATGGCGCTAGGCGGGAGGCGTTGATCGCGACAGCAGGGGTGGTCATAGCAATTACAGACTTGGACATAGGAGGACTCGCAGGTCGATTGGCACCCCGATTGGGCAAGCGTCAGGCCGGGCCGAG
>DATJBV010000028.1:0-70824 GCA_035515055.1 Candidimonas sp. | reverse complement strand
CCACCGCCCGAAAACGGCCAGCCACGCGGGAAGTCAAGGCAACGCCTTGACCGCGAACGTCTGAACCCACCCAGCCCCCGTCACCGGCGCCGGTTTAGAAAAGGCAGATGCAACACCGTCACCGGCGCCGGTTTAGAAAAGACAGATGGGGCACCGTCACGAGCGCCGGTTAAAAAAGGCAGATGCGACACCGTCACCCGCGTCGGTTTTGCCTACGCGAACTAGACCCCGCCCGCATATGGGCTAAAATTTACCCTATGACCGACCAATTCAGAAAATACCTGTTGCCCGACCACAGCAGCCGCGTACAAGCCGTGAAACTGTCCTCCGCCTGGCAAACCGGGCTGGCACATCAACACTACCCCGAGTGCCTCCAGCGACTGCTCGGCGAACTGGTGTCCGCCGCCGTCCTCATGGCCACCAACATCAAGTTCGACGGGTCGTTAGTGTTGCAGCTTCAGGGCAGCGGTCCTATTGCCCTCATGGTTGCCGAATGCACCGCCGACCTGGCAATACGCGCTACCGTGACCGTGCGCGAAGGCCACGACATCCCCCAGGACGGCACGCTGCAATCATTGCTCAACGCCGACGGGAAAGGCCGTTTTGTGGTCGTCCTGGATCCCAATCGGGACACGACTGATATTGAACCGTACCAGGGCATCGTTCCGCTGGAAGGCACGTCGTTGTCGCAGGTGCTAGAGCACTACATGCGCCACTCCGAGCAACTCGACACCCGGATATGGCTGGCCGCCGATGCACAACGCTGCGCGGGACTATTGCTGCAGCGTCTTCCCGATCACGGCGGCGCAATGCCGGCCGACGACGCTTCATCCCCGGATGAAACCTGGAAGCGCATCTGCGCACTGGCCGCAACTGTCACACAGGACGAGCTTTTATCATTGGAAACCGAGTCGCTGATCCACCGTCTCTTCTGGGAAGAGGACCTGATCGCCTTCACCTCTCAACATGTTGAATGGCATTGTCCGTGCACGCGCGAACGCGTGGCTAACATGCTCCGGTCATTGGGCCAACAAGAAGTCGAAGACATACTCAGCGAGCGCGAGGTCATCGAAATTGCCTGCAACTTCTGCGGCAAGCTCTACGTATTCGACCCTGTCGACTCAGCCGGTCTTTTCGTAGACAACCTCGACACGGCGAACCTCCCGCATAAATCGGTCCATTAGTTGCTTCCACACTAGGCGCCTGACCAAGACATTGCCATACTCGGCGCATGTGTCTTGTTCAGCGCCACACCCCTCTGTCCCATGCCCGCCAACAGTGGCGGCGGGCGCCGCGTTTTGGGCCAGGACGCGGCAGCGTGCGCCGCCATCGCGCGCAAACAGGCGCCAGCCTGGTCGAATTTTCGATTGTGGCCGTCCCTATATTAATGCTCGGACTGGGCAGCATCGAGATCGCACAATGGTTTTTTCATAAACAGTCGATCAGCTTGGCGCTGGTCGAGGCAGGCCGCGCCGCTATCGTGGATCATGCCCATCCGCTGACCATCGAATCTGTCTTCGAAGAGGCCATGTTGCCGATGTTTGCCTCGGCAACCCAGCCGCTATCCCGACAACGCCTGCGGCAAGCCTTGAACGAACGCCAGCTCAAGACCGGTGCTCCTCCATGGCGTATCGAGATCATCTCTCCGGCGCCGGCAGCCTTCCACGACTTCTCCACGTCCACCTTGGCAATCGCACAACAAACAGGGCTGCCCGCCATCGACAATACCTATCTTGCCGACCAAGATGCGCGAAAGCAGGCGCAGGGCTGGACACGGGGGGTCGGACCGCATTCAGGGCACACCATCTGGTACGCCAACACGCTGGTTCTGCGCCTTACCTGGCTGCACGAACCGCTACTGCCCGGCGCCAAGAGCCTGATACGCCTGATGGGCAAGCCTCTGGGGTCTTATGGACAGCGGGCAATGGCGCGCGGCGGCTATCTGCCCTTGACTCAGGAAATTGCTCTTGTGATGCAATCGCACCCAGTGTATTGGCCTTTACCCAGCTCTGGAAAAATCGTCAGGGCCGACGCAGCACCCTTGCCATCGCCTGCGCTATCGGCTCCGCCGATGTTGCCGCCGGCAACCGCGGCGCCACCGCACACGGCGCCTGCCCAGCAACAACCTACGCCTGATGCGCCTCCCGTGCCGTCAGGAGGGCCGATCCCGGATGCACCGACGCAAGCCGAGAGCACCGGGCCGGCACACGATTTAACCGTCGCGCCGGATAACCCGGCTTGCGGTGTCGTGCTGTGTTGTGGATAGCGCCGGCGGTTAACGTCGTCAGCGCAACTGCCGGCTAATTTCCCCGTTTTACGGGTATTTGCGGCGTGCGGATATCGGGTTGCGGCTCGTTGGGGGCAAGTATCTGGACGAAGATCTCGCCCTTTTTAACCATGCCCAACTCCGTGCGCGCGCGCTCTTCTATTGCCGACTTGCCGGACTTGAGGTCAAGGACTTCGGCTTGCAACGCATTGTTCCGGGCGAGCAAGGCGCTATTCGTCTCTTGCTGACTGGCCACCTTGCGCTCCAATTCCTGAACGCGCGACCAGCCGCCTTTTCCCCACCAAAGCGGGTACTGGGTAATAAGCGTTAAAACCAGCAGGACTAAGAATAGCAATCGCATGTTTTACACAAAAAAACAGCCCGGCGCGGCCGGGCTGCCAGGCGTGGATTAGCGCAGGTTGTAAAACGCGTCGCGGCCGGGGTACATGGCGACGTCGGAGAGCTCTTCTTCAATACGCAGCAGCTGATTGTATTTGGCCATACGGTCCGAGCGCGACAAGGAGCCGGTCTTGATTTGCATGGCATTGGTCGCCACTGCGATATCGGCGATAGTCGTGTCTTCCGTTTCGCCGGAACGGTGTGAAATGACGGCGGTATATCCGGCGCGCTTTGCCATTTCGATGGCGGCAAATGTTTCCGTCAGTGTACCGATCTGGTTGATCTTGATGAGTATGGAATTGGCGATGCCTTGGTCGATACCTTGCTTGAGGATCTTCGTGTTGGTAACGAACAAGTCGTCGCCCACGAGCTGCACCCGCTTGCCCAATTGGTCGGACAGTACTTTCCAGCCTTCCCAATCGTTCTCGGCCATGCCGTCTTCGATGGAAATAATGGGGTATTTGTCGCACCAGGTCGCAAGCAGGTTGGAGAAGTCTTGCGAACTTAGCGCAATGCCGCCCTCTCCCGCCAGATGATACTTGCCGTCGCGATAAAATTCGGAGCTGGCGCAGTCAAGGCCCAACGCAATCTGCGAACCCGCTTCGTAGCCGGCAGATTCGATGGCCTGCAGGATGAGCTGGATGGCGGCTTCGTGATTTGGCACGTTGGGCGCGAAACCGCCTTCATCGCCAACCGCGGTCGACATGCCTTGCTTGTGCAGCAGCGCTTTCAAGGCGTGGAATACCTCGGCGCCCATGCGCAGCGATTCGCGGAAGCTGCTGGCGCCTATAGGCAGGATCATGAATTCCTGCAAGTCCAGCGTATTGTTGGCATGCGCGCCGCCATTGATCACGTTCATCATGGGCACGGGCATATGCAATGGGCCGCTGCCGCCAAAGTAACGATACAGCGACAAGCCTGAGTCGTCGGCCGCCGCGCGGGCTACCGCCATACTGGCCGCCAGGATGGCGTTCGCCCCAAGCCGGCTCTTGGATTCGGTGCCGTCCAGATCGATAAGCGTGCGGTCAATAAATGTTTGTTCCTGGGCATCGAGGCCCATGATCGCTTCGGAGATTTCGGTGTTGAGGTTTTCAACGGCGCGCAGGACGCCTTTGCCCAGATAGCGCGAGGCATCGCCATCGCGAAGTTCGATGGCCTCGCGCGAGCCTGTCGATGCGCCGGACGGTACAGCCGCACGACCCATGGCGCCGGACTCCAGCAACACATCGCATTCGACGGTTGGGTTGCCCCGCGAGTCGAGAATTTCGCGTCCGATGATATCTACGATTGCACTCATAATATTGACTGTCCTGCCTGAAGGTAAAGTTACGCGTGGGAAATGCGGCTTGAGTCGTCAAGCGCAAGCGTTAGATTGTACCCGGGCTGCATGTCGGCGACCTGTCCCCCGGTTTAAAAGATTAGAAATTTAATGCCCTGTCACGCCTGGGCGGGGCCGACCACGCGCAAGCGCTGTTCCAGTTTACCAAGAATCGTTTCAAGGGCCTCGAGGTCTTGGGCGGACAAATCGCCGAGCGCACTCTCGATAAACGCCGCGCGCTTGGGCAGCGCCTCCTCGACCAGTACCATGCCGCCTGGCGTCAGCGCCACATTAGTGAGCCGGTTGTCCGCAGGGTCGCTATGGCGTTCGACCCACCCCATGCGTTCGATCGCCTTTATTTGGCGCGTAAGCGCGGCCGGATCGATGCGCAGCGTGTGTGCCAACTGTTTTTGCGATGCCTCGCCGCCTTGATACAGGTGTATCAATATCCGCCAACGCGGCATTGAATGGCCAATATTGGCCTCGAACGCCGACATGAGCGTACGGTAGGTTCTTCCCAGTTGCTGCAAGACCTGCAATTGAGGAATATCGCTCACTTGTCGACCCCGACGGACGGGACCGCGGCAGCGCGGCGCGACAACTGGATCAGAGGTAGGCGATACACCCAGAAGAGGCCGACAATGGCTACGATAAGCACGGCAACCAAGCCCGCATGAACGCCAGAAACGAGCGAAGCGCGTGCCAACTCGAGGAAGGATTCCCCGTGCAGGCCGGCACGAAACATGTTGGCGATAAAGTCGCTTTGCGTCGCGGCATTGACCAGCACCTGCGGGTCTTCGAGGCCGTTTATTCTTGCGCCATCCTGGTGTTGCGCGACGAACCGGCGAATGTCCGCCACATAATAATGGGTCACGAGCGTGCCTACGATGGCCATTCCCAGCATACCGCCTATCATTCGCACCGACTGCAATAAAGCCGTGGCAATACCCAATACCGATCGGCCTGCCACTTCCTGGGCAAAGACAGTCAAATTGGGCATGACGAATCCCAGTCCAGACCCGCCCAGCACCATGTACAACGCCAATAGCCAGCGTGGTGTGGACTTATGCACGCCGATAATGCCCAGGCAGGCAATGACAAGCAGGGCGAATCCTACGTAGAGCATGGTGTTGGGCTTGGGTATACGCGTCACGATGCGCCCGTTTGCAATACTGGCCACCGTGATAAACACCACCAGAGGCGTGATGAGTAATCCGACTTCCTGCGGCGTCAGGCCAAAACCGCCTTGCAGCAGGAGAGGTATGTAAAACAATAACGCAAACATAATGAAGCCCAGAAACAAGGACAGGCAGAACAAAGCGGCCAAGGTTTTGTTGCGAAACATCTCGAGAGGGATCAAGGGCACGGGGCAGCGCCGTTCCCAATAATAAAGGGCAACGAACATGGCAACCGCAAATGTGCCCAGGCTGACCATGGCGAAGCTCGCACCGTGCCGCGGCAGGAGTTGCACGAATAGCTGCAGGCATGCCAGCCCCAGGGCGATAAGTACAGCACCTTGCCAGTCAAGGCGAATGCTGCCTTGCTGGACTTGCCTTATGCGCGGCAAGAAGCGCCAGACAAAGAACAGGCCGACGATGCCGATGGGGAGATTGACGAAGAAGACGGTGCGCCACCCGGCGTAATGCGTCAGGAAGCCGCCGAGCGAGGGGCCGAAAGCATTCGCGATGCCAAAGGCCGCACTTAGCAATACCTGCCAGCGGAGCCTGACGTGGGTGTCCGGAAAAAGATCGGGAACACAGGCGAACGCCGTCCCCACCAGCATGCCGCCGCCTATCCCTTGCAGTGCCCGGCCCAGTACGAGATGCCACATGGAATCGGCCATGCCGCAAAACACCGACGCAACCGTGAAGACAACGATGGACACGATGACGAAGGGCTTGCGCCCGTAGTAATCGCCCAGGCGGCCGAAGATGGGGATGGTGATCACGGATGTGAGCAGGTAAGACGTGGCGACCCATGCGTATAGCTCGAAACCATGCAATTCCGCGACGATGGTCGGCAATGCCGTACCGACGACGGTCTGGTCCACCGCCACCATCATGGTGACAAAACAAAGCCCGAGCATTGCCAGGAACGAGTTACGTACCGATAAGACGCGTCCCGTATCCACTGCCTGACTGCCCTGCTCGCTGGACATATTTTATTGACCGATCAATCATTGATAAGTCAACGATATTACAACCACGAACCTCCAGTGGCAATAGGCTACAGGACCCCGCTTGCTTTGACGCAACGATCGATGGCCAGCAGGGAGCCGAGCAACGCCTCCATTTGATGCAACGGCACCGCGTTCGGGCCGTCGGATAGGGCCTGATCGGGATTGGGATGGGTTTCCATGAACAGTCCGGCGACGCCCACAGCCACGGCCGCGCGCGCGAGGATGGGGACGAATTCGCGCTGCCCGCCGGAAGTCGTGCCTTGTCCGCCTGGAAGCTGGACTGAATGGGTGGCATCGAAAACCACAGGACACTGGGTTTCACGCATGATGGCGAGGGAGCGCATGTCGGAGACGAGATTGTTGTAGCCGAACGATGCGCCGCGTTCGCACACCATGATGTTATGGCCGTCGCCCCCGGCCGCGATGGCTGCCGCCCGCGCCTTTGCCACCACCTGCGCCATATCGTGCGGGGCAAGAAACTGCCCCTTTTTGATATTGACGGGCTTGAGCGTGGCGGCGCATGCGTGAATGAAGTCGGTCTGGCGGCATAGGAACGCCGGCGTCTGCAATACATCGACGACCGCGGCAACCGCTTCCACCTGCTCGATGGCGTGCACATCCGTAAGTATGGGGACGCCAAGTTCGGCCCGTACATCCGCAAGGATTTGCAGGCCTTCCTCCTGCCCAGGCCCCCGGTACGATTGGCCAGAACTTCGGTTCGCCTTGTCGAAGGAGCTTTTATAGATGAAAGGAATGCCCAGCCTCGACGTAATTTCCTTGAGCGCGCCCGCCGTATCGAATGCCATTTGACGGGATTCGATCACGCATGGACCCGCGATCAGGAAAAACGGCTGGGCCAAGCCTGCTTCAAAGCCGCACAATTGCATCGGATGCTCCTTCGTTCTTTAGGTGCCCGTCTTCACGTGCAATTCGCGCAAGGCCTGATGTTCGATCGCCGCGCGGATATAGCTGGAGAACAAGGGATGGCCATCGCGCGGGGTGGAGGTGAATTCCGGATGGAATTGCACGCCCATGAACCAGGGGTGCTGAGGCAGCTCCATGATCTCCGGCAGATTCTCTGTGGGCGTGCGCGCACTGATCACCATGCCGGATTCTTCCAGCCGCGAGACGTAGACATTATTGACTTCATACCGGTGACGATGGCGCTCATTCACTTCGTTGCCGTAGATTTCATAAGCGCGGGTATCGGGTTTGACCGGACAACGTTGTGCACCCTTGCGCATGGTGCCCCCCAAGTCGGAGGTGGTATCGCGCTTCTCGATCTTTCCTTCCCGATCTTGCCACTCGGCGATCAGTGCAACCACCGGGTGCGGAGCCCCGGGATCGAATTCGGTGCTGTTGGCGCCTCCCAGGCCGGCCACATGACGGGCGAACTCGACAACGGCCAACTGCATGCCCAGGCAAATGCCCAGATACGGGATGCCATTTTCGCGGGCATAACGAATTGCCTTGATTTTGCCTTCCGTGCCGCGCTTGCCGAAGCCGCCCGGGACCAGGATGGCGTCGAGATTCGCCAGGCAATCCGTACCTTCGGCCTCGATGACCTCGGAATCCAGATATTCGATGGTTACTCGCGAATGCGTGTGTATGCCGGCATGCACAAGCGCTTCACTAAGCGACTTGTACGACTCGGTAAGGTCCACGTACTTGCCGACCATACCGATGCGAACCTCGTGACGTGGGTTCTCGATGGCATCCACCAGGCGGTCCCAGACCGTCAGATCAGCGGGCGGCGGGCTGAGGCCCAGCGCGTCGCAAACAAGATTGTCGAGGCCTTGCTTATGCAGCATGGCTGGAATTTTGTAAATCGAGTCCGAATCCCAAACCGATATGACGGCATCCAGGGGCACATTCGAAAATAGCGAAATCTTGGCGCGCTCGTCGTCTGGAACGGGCCGGTCCGCGCGGCACAACAAGGCGTTGGGATAAATACCGATTTCGCGCAGTTTCTGCACCGAATGTTGGGTGGGCTTGGTCTTGAGTTCACCGGCCGACGCGATGAAAGGCACCAGCGTCAGATGCACGAACGCGGCGTTGTTGCGGCCCAGGCGCAGGCTCATTTGACGCACGGCTTCCAGAAACGGCAGGGACTCGATGTCGCCCACGGTGCCGCCGATCTCGACGATGGCAACGTCGGCGGCGCCATCCCAGGCAGCCTTCGCGCCGCGCGCGACGAAATCCTGGATCTCGTTGGTAATGTGCGGGATGACTTGAACCGTCTTGCCAAGGTAATCGCCGCGGCGTTCCTTGCGAAGCACTGATTCGTAGATCTGGCCGGTCGTGAAATTGTTGACCTTGCGCATGCGCGTGGATATGAAGCGCTCGTAGTGCCCGAGGTCCAGATCGGTCTCCGCGCCGTCTTCGGTAACGAAGACCTCGCCGTGTTGAAAGGGGCTCATGGTGCCCGGATCCACATTGATGTAGGGATCGAGCTTCAACATGGTGACGCGCAGGCCGCGAGATTCGAGGATGGCGGCGAGAGAAGCGGCAGCAATGCCCTTACCCAGGGAGGAGACGACTCCACCCGTGACAAATACGTATTTGGTCATTGTTTTACATGCCCGGTATTGCCGGGCAGGAGCGGGAAATTTGGATTATAGCCGGATCACACCGGCTGGGTGCGCTGTATTAGCCAATCGCGGGCCGCGCCCTGGACCAACGGCAGCAAGCGTTCCCGCACCTGGAGGTGGTAAGCGTTGAGCCACGTCCGTTCAGCGGGCGAGAGTGTATCGATGGCAATGCAACGCGTGTCGATGGGACACAGTGTCAGGGTCTCGAACGCCAGAAACTCGCCGAACTCGGTGCTTGCGCTGTGAACCGCCAATACCAGATTTTCGATCCGGATACCCCACAGGCCTGGCCGGTACAGTCCCGGCTCGTTCGACGTGATCATGCCTTCCTGCATTGCCATGTGTGGCGTTAGTGCCGTTCGATACGAAATGGACTGCGGTCCTTCGTGGACGTTCAGGAAGTAGCCGACGCCGTGGCCGGTGCCGTGCCCATAGTCGGCACCGGTCTGCCAGATCGGCATGCGGGCAATCGTGTCGAGCAGCGGCGACATGATGCCCTGCGGAAAAACGGCCTGCGACAAGGCGATCATGCCCTTGAGCACCGCCGTATAGTCGCGCATCTGCGCGTCGCTGACTTGGCCGACCGGTACGACCCGGGTGATATCGGTGGTGCCGCCCAGGTATTGCCCGCCGGAATCGATCAGCAGCAAGCCGTTTCCGTCGATAACCGCATGGGCCGACGGAGTGGCATGGTAGTGAGGCATGGCGCCATTGGCGTTAAAGGCGGCAATCGTACTGAAGCTTGGACTGACAAAATGCGCCCGCCCGGCCCTGGCCTCGGTAATCTTCTGATCGATGGTGAGTTCGGTGATTCGCTCGGTACCCAAGGCCGATTCAAACCACGCGAAGAATTCACACAGGGCCGCGCCATCTTGCTCCATCGCGTCCCGAACGTGGCAGGCTTCGGCTGCATTTTTGCGCGATTTGAGCAATTGCGACGGATTGATGGCTTCAATTTTTTCGGCGAAAGCCGCCGCGGCAAGCACGCCTATAGTGGTACGGGCCGGGTCGAATAGTAAGGTCTGATCTTGCGCAAGACATGCCAATGCACCCGCAGCCGCATCGTAGGGTTCGACGGCAATGCCATCCTGGTTCAATGTTGTACGCAGTGACGCACTGATTTTTGCCGGATCGACAAACAAGGTGGTCTTGTCCTGGCCGATCAGGGCGTGCGCTAGGAAAACGGGGTTATAAAAAACATCGTTGCCGCGCAAATTGAATAACCATGCGATGTCGTCCAATGACGACACCCAATGCCATTTGGCATTGTGGCTCTCCATTGCCAGGCGCACGGCCGCCAGGTTTTCCGCCCGCGTCCGGCAGGCGAACGGCGGCAAATGCTCGTAGACATGGCCTCTGGGCAGGCCCGGGCGATCCAGCCAGACATCGGCCGGCAGGTCTAGTTCGCACGAAAGAACCATACCGCCTTTACTCAGCGTGGACTTCCACTGGCGGTGCGAGTTGACCGCCAGGACTTGCCCATCGACGCTGATGCGCGAACCCGCCGGCAGCTGCTGCACGAGCCATTCGGCCGGCCCAGGCACATTGGGAGCACCGGCGCGCATGGTTTGTATACCCGTGCCGGCAAGATCGTTGTCTGCCTGTTCCCAGTAGCGGCTGTCCGTCCATAGGCCGGCAAGATCCGTGGTTACCACGAGCGTACCCGCCGATCCATGAAAACCGCTAAGCCATTGCCGTCCTTGCCAATGATCCGGCAAATATTCAGACAGATGCGGATCCGCCGACAGCACCACACAGGCGGCAATCTGACGCGCCTGCATGGCGGCGCGCAAGGCGCCGATGCGCTCGGCAAAAACATTGTGGCTCACAGCTTTCCTTCTTCAGACCGGCGGGCAGGCCGGCGTTTACAAAACGGCAGGATCAGGCTAGCGCCGACACGTCCATTCTCGCGCCGGTCTTGGCCTGTATTTCATCGACGCTCACGCCGGGTGCCAGTTCAACCAGCTTCAGGCCTTCCGGCGTCACTTCCATGACACCCAGATCGCTGATGATCACGTCGACCACACCAACACCGGTCAACGGTAGCGTGCATTCCGGCAGAATCTTCAGATCTTCCGTGCCGTCTTTCTTGCGCGCCACATGTTCCATCAGCACTACCACCCTACCCACACCGGCTACAAGATCCATCGCGCCGCCCATGCCCTTGATCATTTTTCCGGGGATCATCCAGTTTGCGAGATCGCCGGTTTGCGACACTTGCATGGCGCCGAGGATGGCCAGGTTGATCTTGCCGCCGCGTATCATGCCGAAGGAGTCGGCCGACGAAAAAATTGACGAACCCGGCAATGTCGTAATGGTTTGTTTGCCGGCATTGATCAGGTCAGGGTCAATCTCGTCTTCTGTCGGAAAGGGGCCGATGCCCAGCAGGCCGTTCTCCGACTGCAGCCAAACTTCCATGCCTTCCGGCACATGATTGGCCACCATCGTAGGCAAGCCGATACCGAGGTTTACATAGAAACCATCTTTCAGTTCACGTGCAGCGCGTGCTGCCATTTCATCACGATTCCAGGCCATTATTAAGCTCCTTGCGCTGCGCGGATGGTACGCTGTTCGATACGTTTTTCGGGATTGGCATTCAAGACAATGCGGTGCACAAAGATGCCGGGCAAGTGGACCTGGTCTGGATCGAATGTGCCTGTCTCGACGATTTCCTCGACTTCGACAATGGTGATTTTCCCCGCCATGGCGACGTTGGGATTGAAATTGCGCGCCGTCTTGCGGAACACCAGGTTGCCGCTGCGGTCGGCCTTGTAGGCTTTTACCAGCGAGACATCCGGCACTAGCGAGCGCTCCATGACGTACTTTTCGCCATCGAAGTCGCGGACTTCCTTCCCGTCGGCCACAATGGTGCCCACTCCGGTGCGCGTGAAGAACGCAGGAATACCGGCACCGCCGGCACGCAGTTTTTCGGCCAAC
This sequence comes from Candidimonas sp., assembly GCA_035515055.1. Classification (GTDB taxonomy): domain Bacteria; phylum Pseudomonadota; class Gammaproteobacteria; order Burkholderiales; family Burkholderiaceae_B; genus Pollutimonas. The sequence goes on along the minus strand of DATJBV010000028.1, from coordinate 59,134 downwards.
GTTCCCTGCGGCGTGAATTCCAGTTCAAGTTCGCCAGCCAGATACTGGCGTTCGAATTCCTTGTTCTCGCCCACGTATGATGCAATCATCTTCTTTATTTGGCGCGTGCTGAGCAGTTGTCCCAGACCGAAGCCATCGACACCGGCATTGTTGCTTATGCATGTCAGGTTCTGGACGCCAGAATCGCGCAAGGCAGCGATAAGGGCCTCGGGAATACCGCAAAGACCGAAGCCTCCGACGGCTATCATCTGGTTATCGGCAACCACGCCTTTGAGTGCTTCTGCGGCACTTGGGTAGACTTTATCCATCACTCCATCCTTATTGAAAAACCTAGAAAAAAAACCGGGATTACCGCCCACAAGCCGTGACGCCACCGGCTATGCGCGGAAAAGCTTGGCAAAACCCTCAAGTTCGACGCTGGTCCATGGAACCGATTTGCCGGTCTCCGCATTGGCGCAGACCATAACGTAATTGCCCGTTGCGTACGGCACGCCGGGTTCGTCTTCGCGCTCGATAGTGGCGTCGATGCTCATGCTCGAACGTCCCACCCGCACCAGCACCTGCGTAATGACGACGGATGCCGGGTAAATGATTGGCTTGAGGAAATCGCAGGATGTGTGAGCCAGAATACCCACTCTGTTGGCTGACAGCGCAATGCCGGCGTCCTCGAACAAACGCACTCGCGCCTCTTCGAAAAAACGGAAGTACACGGTATTGTTTACGTGCCGTTGTGCGTCCATATCGCCCCACCGTACAGGCATGGTGTAACGAACGGTGCCGCCGATGGCAGGGGCGGCTGAAGTGGTGTCAAATTGCATTAACAATGGCCTTTTTTACCTGGCTCAGATGAAACGGCAAGTATAACGGCAAGACTACAATACAATTCACCAGACCAGGCAGGCTGACTTGCCCGCTTGACGAACATGCCAGACATACGGAGATACATACAACATGGCTGAACGCGAATCAATGGAATACGACGTTGTCGTCGTGGGCGGTGGACCGGCCGGCTTGGCCACAGCCATTCGCCTTAAGCAACTTGCCGCGGCGCGCGACCACGAGGTCAGTGTCTGTGTGCTAGAGAAGGGTTCGGAAGTGGGCGCGCATATTTTGTCCGGCGCGGTAATGGATCCTCGCGCGCTTACCGAACTCATTCCCGATTGGAAAGAGAAAGGCGCGCCCATGGGCACGGCTGTCACGGAAGACAAGTTTCTGTTCCTCACCCAAAATGGCTCGCGCGCAACGCCCAACTGGCTGCTGCCCCAATGCTTCCATAACGAAGGCAACTACATCGTCCGGCTGGGCAATGTCACCCGCTGGCTGGGCGAGCAAGCCGAGGCGATGGGCGTAGACTTATTCCCCGGTTTCGCCGCCACCGAGGTCTTGTATTCGGAATCGGGCGCGGTCAGGGGGGTCGCCACGGGCGACATGGGCGTCGCCCGAGACGGCACGCCTACGGCTCACTACCAGCCCGGTATGGAACTCCATGCGCGGTACACCGTATTTGCGGAGGGTTCGCGCGGTCAACTGGGACGCGAACTCATTGCGCGCTACAAGCTGGATGCTGGCCGCGATCCGCAAAGCTACGGCATCGGCATCAAGGAAATGTGGGAAGTCGACCCATCCCAGTCGCAACCGGGCTTGGTCGTTCATACCGCTGGTTGGCCCCTGGATGCCGACACCTACGGCGGTTCGTTCCTATACCACATGGCCGACAATCTGGTAGCGGTGGGACTTGTGGTTGGCCTGGATTATGCCAACCCATGGCTGTCCCCATTTGAAGAATTCCAACGGTATAAAACGCATCCAGCCATACGCGCCACCTTCGAAGGCGGCAAACGTATTGCCTATGGGGCTCGGTCCCTCACGGCCGGCGGACTCCTGTCCCTGCCCAAGCTTTGTTTCCCGGGCGGTGTGATGGTCGGATGCGAAGCCGGGGTACTGAACGCGTCGCGCATCAAGGGAAGCCACTCAGCCATCAAGACGGGCGCATTGGCGGCGGAAGCGGCGTTCGACGCCCTTCTGGCCGGGCGCAGCCAAGACGAACTGGTCGCCTACCCTGCTTCCTTCGAAAACTCCTGGCTACACGCCGAATTGAACAAGGCGCGCAACTTCAAGCAGTGGTTCAAGAAGGGACGCACGGTTGCCACACTGATGACCGGCGTGGAACAGTGGCTGCTACGAGGAAAAATGCCCTGGACGCTGCATCACAGCAAGCCCGACCATGCCTGTCTTCAGCCGGCGGCCGAGTGCGCGCCTATCGACTACCCGAAGCCCGACGGCAAGCTTACGTTCGACCGTCTAAGTTCGGTCTTCATCTCGAACACCAATCACGATGAAAACGAACCCGTTCACCTGACGCTGAAAGACGCCTCCATTCCCGTGTCGCTCAACCTGGCCAAATATGCGGGTCCGGAAGCCCGTTACTGCCCGGCCGGCGTCTATGAATTCGTCAAGACCGATACCGGAGAGGATCGCCTGCAGATCAATGCACAGAACTGCGTGCACTGTAAAACTTGCGATATCAAGGATCCGTCGCAGAACATTGTGTGGGTCGCGCCGCAAGGCGGCGAAGGACCAGTCTACAACGGCATGTAATACGTAGACTTAGGCGGTACGGCGGGGCAGGTTCAAGACCATCAGCCCCGCCATGATCAACGCAATACCCAACAACTCCAGCACACCGGGCTGTTCGCCCAATAACACCCACGCCAGTATCACTGTCAGCACGGGAACGCCCAGGCTCGACATGCCGGCGACCGTCGCGCTGACGCGGCGCACCACAGACAGCCAAAGCCACCATCCCAACGCCGACGCCATGATGGCCATGTAGGCCAAACCCCAGGCCAGTTCCATTCCCCATACAATTTCCTGCTGCGGAATCAGCAAAGTAAGCGGCCAGGTAAGCACCGCACCCAGGAACATTTGCCACGTGGTCAGATTAAGGACATGCGGCTGATGACGCTGAAACATCATCTTGCTCAACACGACGCCCAGCCCCCAGCTCATGCCGCCGGCCAACGCCAGTAGCGAGGCCTGCAAACTGCCTATGCCACGCCAAGGGGCAATGATGGCAAGCAGGCCCACACCGGCAAGCCCGAATGCGATCACGTGGCGGCGAGCCGGCCGCTCGCCCAGCAATAGCCAGGCAAAGACCAGGACCCAGAAAGGCATCGTATAGGCAAGCATGACGACATGACCCGCACCGCCGGTGACAAGCGCCAACTGGCAAAAGGACTGGAAAGCGGTCGCCTGAAACACAGCAATACCGAGCGTTGACCAGAAGGGCGGAAACTTCAGCGGTTGACGTGTAGCGACGAGGACAAGAAACAGGAAAACAAACGCCAGTCCATAGCGCGCCATGACCAAGTCGAACGGGCCCATGAGCGGCGACAGGGTTTTCATGACGATCCAGCTGTATCCCCAAATAGCCACTGTCATGGCCATCAGGACCAGGGCGCCCCTGTCGTTTTGCTGTTGAGTCAAACAATGCTCCGGTACATATGCGCGGACAACAAAAAATCAGGCGGTGGGCCTGATTTTTTGTGGTTTATCAGAGGCCCGAGTATAGCCTCCCGGGGAACTATCGCGCCTGCGACATCTGGTCCAGAATGGCCGGGTTTTCAAGGGTGGAGACATCCTGGGTTATTTCCTCGCCCTTGGCCACGACCCGCAATAGGCGTCTCATGATTTTGCCAGAACGGGTTTTCGGCAAGTTCTCGCCAAAGCGTATGTCTTTCGGCTTGGCAATAGGCCCGATCTCCTTGGCCACCCAATCGCGCAACTGCTTGGCTATTTGATCGGCCTCCTCGCCTTCGGGCAATGATCGATTGAGCACCACGAACGCCACGACGGCCTCTCCTGTCGTGGCGTCCGGACGGCCCACAACGGCCGCCTCGGCCACGAGCTCATGCGAAACGAGGGCCGATTCCACTTCCATCGTACCCAGGCGATGGCCCGAGACATTCAGGACGTCGTCGATCCGGCCCATGATCCAGAAATAGCCGTCCGCATCGCGCTGCGCACCGTCGCCGGCGAGATAGGCGCCGTTGAGCTCCGGAGGAAAGTAGCTCTTCTTGAACCGTTCCGGATCTCCCCAGATGGTTCTTATCATGGCGGGCCACGGCCGGGTAATGACCAGAAAACCGCCCTTCCCGGCTTCAACCGGTTCACCCGCCTCGTCGACGACGGCCGCTTCGATGCCGGGCAAGGGCAACGTGCAGGAACCTGGTTTCAATGGAGTCACGCCCGGCAACGGTGTGATCATGTGGGCGCCTGTCTCGGTTTGCCACCACGTATCCAACACTGGACACCGTTCCCCGCCCACGTTCGTGTAGTACCACATCCAGGCTTCCGGATTGATGGGCTCGCCGACGGAACCGATAATGCGCAAGCTGGCAAGGTCGTACTGGCGCGGATGGTAGTCGGGCGATGTTTCCGCGGCTTTCGTCAGCGAACGGATGGCGGTGGGCGCCGTGTAGAACACCGTGACTTTATGGCGCTGTATCATTTCCCAGAAGCGCCCCACATTGGGATAGGTTGGCACCCCTTCAAAGACAACCTGCGTGAGGCCGGCCGCCAGAGGCCCATAGGTAATGTACGTGTGCCCGGTCACCCAGCCGACATCGGCCGTGCACCAGAACACGTCTGTGTCCTTGGCATCGAAGGTCCATTTGACGGTAAGCAGCGCCCAAAGCAAAAAGCCCGCACTGGCGTGCTGCACGCCTTTGGGCTTGCCCGTCGAGCCGGACGTATACAGAATGAATAGCGGGTGCTCCGCATTGACGGGCACGGGCTCGCACATGCCAGCCTGCCCATTTGCCAATTCGTGCATCCAGATGTCGCGCCCCGGCTGCCACCGCACCGGGCCGCCTGTGCGTCGATAGACGACGACGTGGGCAACGGCCTCGCAACCGCCCATGGCCAGGGCGTCGTCCACCGCGCTCTTTAGCGGGATGTTCTTGCCCCCGCGCACCTGTTCGTCGGCGGTAATGACGAGCGTTGCTCCCACGTCGATCGTGCGCTCATGCAGGCTCTTGGATGAGAATCCGCCGAACACGACCGAGTGGATGATGCCCAGGCGCGCGCAAGCCTGCATGGCGATGACTGCCTCGACCGACATGGGCATATAGATGATGGCGCGTTCGCCCGTGGCATGTCCCAGCGACTTCAGCCCATTGGCGAACTGGCAAACGCGCGCATGCAGCTCTTGGTAGGTCACCGAGGTGACCTTGCCGTCGTCCGCCTCGAAAATGATGGCTTTCTTGCTGGCTGTGGGCGTGTTCAGGTGCCGGTCCAGGCAGTTGGCCGACACATTCATTTCGCCATCGCCGAACCAGCGGTAAAACGGGGCGTTCGATTCGTCCAGCACCTGGCTGAAGGGTGTCGTCCATTGCAGATTGTCCCGAGCGAGGTCTCCCCAAAACGCTTCCGGCGAAGCCAGGGCCCGGCGGCACATCGCCTCGTAGGCCGGCATACCCGAAATGGCGGCGCCTTCGACCAAATTGGAGAATGGTGGAAACACGCGGTTTTCGACCAACACTGATTCAATTGCGCTAGACATGTTGCTTGGCTCCTGTCGATGTTTGTTTGAATTCTTGCCTAACCGTACCCAATCCTGCTTACGTACGCCTGACGGCGCGAGTCCTAATTACGCCGGTGCGTCGCGCGCCACGGATCCGCGGGCAAAATCCAGGCGGGCAAGGACGGCAAGGCCCGCAATGAAGAACAGACCCGTGGACAACAAGGCTAGACGATGGTTGCCTGCCGTGAACCAAGTGACGAGGCCATAGCACAATGGCCCTACAACCGCCGCCAACTGGGTGGCGAATGCCCACAACGAATAGAACTCGGCTAATCGCGTTTGCGGTGCAAGCGCCCCCACCATTGCCCTTCCCGCGCTTTGGCTGGTACCCATGCAAAGGCCCGCCAACGTAGCGGCCATCCAGAAGACCCATGGCTGCATGGCCCAGTATGCCACCAGCACCATGCATACCCAGCCCACCAGCGTGATCGAGAGCGCCAGCCGGTGCCCGATCTTGTCCTGAAACGAACCAAAAAGAAAAGCGCCTGCGGCGGCCGCAATATTGACCGTGAAGACGAGCATCATGGTTTGAGCCATAGTAAAGCCCATTGCCTGAGTTGCATACACTGCTGATAGCGTAATCACCACCGAAATACCGGCGTGATAACAGGCGCCGCACAACAATAGAAGCCGGAAATCGGGAAAACGCAGGCGCGTTTCACTCCAGGCCGTCGATAGGCGCTTGAACATGCCTTGCGCGGGACGGTGAGTTGCCGGCGTGCGTTCACGCAAAAAGAGAAATGACGGTATTGCCGCCAGTGCGAATATCAGTGCGGTCAATGCCATGACCCAGGGAACATACTCCCCGGCAGCGAGTCCGCGCCCCCCCGCCCATGCAACTAACGCCAAGGAAAGGCCTAGCGTGAGCATGCCGCCAAAATAGCCGAAGCTCCAACCCCAGCCCGATACCCGACCCAATGCCTCGGAACGAGCCAGCTCCGGCAGGAACGCCGCAATGACGGACTCACCTACGCAATAGCAATAATTGGAGATTGCCAGAAAAAACAAGGCCCACGCGATCTTGCCTGGGCCTGCAAATACCAACAAAGCGGTGGCAACAACACAACCCGCTGTACTGGCGTACAGCAAGCGCCGCTTGCCCGCGGTCGCGTCGGCCCGGGCGCCCAGGGCGGGCATGGTAAGCATGACGGCCAGATAAGACACCGACAACGCCGCCGTAAAAGCCAGCGTTCCCCACGTCTTGCCCGCCGCCACCACCCCGACGAAATACGCGCTGAAGACCGTCGTCAAGACGACGGTGGTGTATCCGGAATTGGCAAAGTCGTACATCGCCCAAGCCCATACCTCGCGCCGGGTAACGCCCGGACGCACGGCCCGCCGAAATACAGACTTGCCGTTCATGGCGCCAGAGCAGCGATCCCCGCGCGGGCGATTTCCACGTCTTCATTGGACTTCACGCCGGACACGCCGACAGCGCCGACCACCTGGCCGTCGACCAGCACCGGCACACCGCCTTCCAACATAGCTTCAAGGCCAGGCGCGGACAGGAACGACACCCTGCCTTGGTTAATGGAGTCCTCATAGATTTTGGATTCCCGGCGGCCGAGAGCGGCGGTGCGCGCCTTGGCCGGCGATATTTGCGCAGAGATCGGCGCTGCGCCATCGAGCCGCACGAGCCCGAGAAGATGTCCCCCGTCATCCACCACCGAAATGGTGACTGCCCAGTTCTGCCTCACAGCGTGGGCCTGTGCCGCTTCAAGTATGGTTTTCACTTCGGCAACGCTCAAAATTGGCTTGGTCTTCATAAGCTATCCGTAGAATATTGAAAGGGAATTTGACGCCAACCGCAGTGTATCGGCACGCTGGCCGCTACAGACTAGCCCTTCTACCCGATTGAGTAAAGCCAAGCTATCGGGAAATACTTCTTTACCTGCCGGTAGTGATTCGTTAAACTCCATCCCTTATTCTTGTGCGATATGACCGTCGTTTGCCCTCTTTTCAAGGGGCGATACAGACAGATGTTACAGGTTTCGCAGACAATTCATGCTAAATCGCTGCATCCAGCTGTCGGCGCCTGTCGCAAAACGAAGACCAAGACGAAACCGAATATGCCGCCGCATCAACCGCCCTGCCTGTCCCCGTACTTTTCCGCGACTACATACCGACGCGGCGCAACGTTTCTTATTCTTGGCGTAACGCTTGCACTGGCTGGCTGCGCCACCAATACGCAGAACGAATACGCGGAATCCGACGCCGGACGCCTGGCACGCTATCAGTACCTGTCGCATACGCGCGCCGATCCCTTGGGGGCATACCTCGCCGCCAACTACCCTTCCAGCACGCCTCCAAAGGCGCCTCGCGCCTTGGCCTCGACGGCCTTAAAGTTCCTGGGAGTAAAGTATCGGATGGGCGGCGATACGCCAAATACCGGATTCGACTGCAGCGGACTTGTCAGCTATGCGGCCGAAAAATCCCTCGGGCTCAAGTTGCCGCGCCAGTCTGTTGAAATGGCGCAGGAAGGCGAATCGGTAAAGCTTAACGAGCTCAGGAAAGGCGACTTGGTATTTTTCAATACCCGCGGCTTTCGAAATTCGCACGTAGGCATTTACCTGGGCAACCAGCAGTTCGTCCACGCACCCCGCAAGGGCGCCGTGGTGCGGGTCGAAAGCATGGACATAACCTACTGGAAGAAGCGCTACAACGGCGCACGCCGCCTTGCGGCGGAGACCACGTCCACACCTCTAGTCGCTACTAACTGACGCACGCCTGGGGCAGGCCTCGCAATAGCCGCATTGGTGCAGCGCCTGCTTCATGCTACATACAGACCTTCGGCACGCCACCACCCGTATGCCCGACCGCTGTGCCGCGGCGCGAAACGTCTTCATTACATTGTGGCCCAGGAAATCGGTCAACAATATCAATAATTCAGTACCCGAAGGCAACATCGGCGTTTTTTTCTGATGCGCAGGGTCGCGCCCGCTGATGTGGCGATGTATAGAGATATTGTGCCCCTTCAGCAGGTCGGGGATATTGCCCAGGCGATCAGCCCCTACGACAACTGCATTTACGACTTGCGACATGGCGGCACTCCAGAAAAGTTGATTCGTGAACGATAATCATTCTTATTCTCAATGTCAACAAGTGGTTTTAGTTTCTTTCGACGCGGGCGGTATCGGCGCCGTGCCCAAGTGCTATACGTCGACCCTCGGCGTGCCCTCGATTGCCTCTTGCACCACGTCGCGTGTCAGGCTGGGCGCCATCATTTCGAGCAGAACGTATACGTAATCCCGCAAGAATGTTCCCGACTTTACCGCCACCCGGGTAACGTGTGTGCCGAACAAATGCCCGGCCGGTAGACCGACCAACCCCTTGTCTCGCCGCGGGTCGAACGCCATGCCCGCGATTATTCCGATGCCGAGGCCCACGTCGACATATGTCTTGATCACATCGGCGTCGATGGCTTCAAGCACGATATCGGGCTTGATATCGTGTTGCGCAAATACCAAGTCGATCGTGCCCCGCCCCGAGAATGCCTGGTCGTAGGTGACGATAGGATATTGTGCGATTTGTTCCAAGGAAATTGCCTTGGCGGCGCTGGATCGCAATTCCGCCAGCGGATGATCCGGGCGCACCACGATGGTGTGCTCCCATGAATAAAGCGGCAATGAGGCAAGCCCCGGCGTCTTAGCCAACGTTTCAGTGGCGATGGCCACGTCCGCTTGCTCGTGCAGCACCATTTGCGCCAAGTGCGGCGGACTGCCTTCAGCCAGCGACAGTCTCACCTTGGGAAATTGTTCTCGAAAAGCGGGTATGACCTTCGGCAGGACGTAGCGCGCCTGTGCGTGAGTGCATGCAATAACGAGTCCGCCCTCATCGCGCCGGGCGAATTCATCGCTGACTTTTTTAAGGTTGTCCACTTCGCGCATGATGCGGTCGATGACTTGGGCTACCACCTGCCCCGGCTTGGTAAGTCCTTTGATACGCTTACCATGGCGCTCGAAGATCTTTACACCGAGTTCATCCTCGAACTCGATGATGGCCTTAGAAACGCCTGGCTGAGACGTATACAGCGTACGCGCCGCTTCGGTCAGGTTGAAGTTGCGACGTATTGTTTCGCGCACAAAGCGGAATTGCTGCAGATTCATGAAAAATAGCCCTTACGAGAAGGGCTATTATAAGTAATATAGAAATTAATATATATTGTTATTAGTTATAAGCTTACTTCATCGAGATGGTCGTATTGACACCCGACGCGTGAGCCGACCAACGTGCCGTAATGGTCTTGGTTTGCGTCCAGAAGTGCAGCGCCTGTTTTCCGTTAGGACCCAGGTCACCCAATTTCGATGCACGCGAACCCGTGAAGCTGAACCACGCCACAGGCACGGGAATTGGGATGTTGATCCCGATCTGGCCTACATCGACGTTGTTCTGGAAGTAACGAGCCGACCCGCCGTCCTGGGTGAACATGGCCACGCCATTACCGTTAGGATTCTGATTGATGAATTCAACGGCCTCTTCCAGCGTGTCCACGCAAACCACGCCCAACACCGGACCGAACACCTCTTCGCGGTAGATCGTCATGTTGGCCTTGACGCCACTGAAAATGGTAGGCCCGACAAAGTTGCCTTTCTCGTAGCCCTTGACGGTCAGATTGCGGCCGTCGAGCAGCAGTTCGGCGCCTTCGTCCACTCCCTTCTGGATCAGGCCTTCGACGCGCTTCTTGGCGGACGGCGAGACCAGCGGACCAAGGTCGGCGTCGCGCTCGGTGCCAATGCTGACTTTCAGGGCTTTGCAACGCTCGACGAAGTCGGGCAGCCAATTGCGGGCTTCGCCCACCAGAACAGCAACCGACGTTGCCATGCAGCGTTGGCCAGCGGCGCCGAAAGCGGCACCGACCAACTGGTTCAACGCGACTTCACGGTCGGCATCGGGCAGGATGACGCAGTGATTCTTGGCGCCCATCATTGATTGACAACGCTTCCCGGCATTGGACGCGCGACGATAGATCTCAGTACCCACGTGCGTGGATCCAATGAAGGAAATCGCCTTGATGTCCGGATGGTCGCACAAGCCATTGGCGATGTCGGGACCACCATGGACCACGTTGAGCACGCCGGGAGGCAGGCCGGCTTCGAGAGCCAGTTTGGCGAGCATCAGGGACGAGCTAGGATCCTGTTCCGACGGCTTCAGGATGAACGTGTTGCCGGCGGCAATAGCCATAGGGAACATGAAACACGGAAGCATGATGGGGAAGTTGAAGGCGGTAATGCCAGCCACAACACCCAGAGGTTGGATGAGCGTATAGACGTCGATGCCGCTGGCGGCATTTTCGGCGTACTCGCCCAACTGCAGCGACTGCATCGAGCATGCATGCTCGATGACTTCCAGGCCGCGACCAACTTCGCCCTCGGCGTCCGGCAAGGTCTTGCCGTGTTCGCGGGTGATTAGTTCGGCCAAGGCCGTTGTGTTGTCGCGCACCAGTTTCTGCAAATTGAGCATGACGCGCATGCGGGTGCCCTGGCTTGCATTGCGCCACTTCTTGAATGCTTCCTTCGAGTTGGCCACCGCCATGTCGAGTTCTTCTTTCGTGGCGAAGGGCACTTGCGCAACGACTTCCTGGGTGGCCGGGTTGATGACGTCCCGCCATTCAGTTGTTTTGGACTGCACCAGCTCACCGCCGATAAGCAGTGGGATACGTGGAACTGCACTCATTAAAATCTCCTTGGCGCATTCATGATGCGAAATGAACTAGCTTTTCTTAACTAAAGAACATGTGGACTCGGACAGCGGCTTGAAGGCGTCCTGAGCAGGAATCGTCGCCACCAGTTTGGAGTAATCCCATGGGTTCTTCGATTCGGCAGGCGTCTTGACTTCGTACAAATACATGTCATGAATCACACGGCCATCGGGGCGGATCGACGCGTTGTGCATGATCGGATCCTTGATCGGGATCTCGCGCATCTTGTCCGCCACCACATTGCCTTCCGTCGACTCAGATGCGGCGACGGCCTTCAAATAATGCAACACGCTTGAATACACGCCCGCTTGCGTCATGGTTGGCTTCAAATCCTTGAATGACTTGGCGAAGCGATCCGACCACCCACGCGTGCCTTCATCGAAGTCCCAGTAGAAGCCGTCGACATAGCTCAGGCCCTGGGCATTTTCCAGGCCAAGTGCGCGCAGGTCTGACAGAAACACTAACAGCGAAGCCAGCTTTTGGCCACCCTCCACAATGCCGAACTCGCGCGATTGCTTGATGGCATTGACCACATCGGCCCCGCCATTGGCCAACGCGACCACCTGGGCCTTGGAGCTTTGCGCCTGCAGCAGGTAAGAAGCAAAGTCCGGGACATTCAGGGGGTGCAGCACGGAACCAACGACTGTGCCGCCCAGTTCCTTGACCATGTCTTCAGCCCCTTTCTGCAGCGAATGGCCGAAGGCGTAGTCGACGGTTACGAAGTACCAGGACTTGCCGCCTTTGTTGACCATGGCCTTCACACCGCCGACGGACTGCGAATAGACGTCGAACATCCAGTGAAAGCCCACTGGCGAACATGCATCATTGGTCAGGCCCGTGGTAGCCGGTCCCGAAAACATGACGACTTTATTCTTTTCCTTTGCGATGCCCTGAACGGCGAGCGCCACGGCAGAATTCGTAAGGTCGGCGATAGCGGTGACGCCGTCGCGATCGAACCATTCGCGCGCCTTCGCGGCACCAATGTCGGCCTTGTTCTGGTTGTCGGCCGATACCAGCGAAATGTCCATCCCCTTGCATTCCGCCGCAAGGCAGTCGTCGATCGCCAACTGCGCGGCAGCCACAGAGCCCGGGCCGCCCATTGACGCGTAGGTGCCGGACATGTCGGTGAGGATACCTATCTTCACCGGAGGAGCCTTGGCGTGCGCAACGCCGGCGATGCCCATGCACAAGCTGGCCGCCACTGTAAGAGTTAATTTATTCATTCACGTCTCCGTTGGTTTTATAGTTATTGGTGCATTGCACACCACTGCAGTGTAGTTGTGTAAAAAACTAAATTCCAGCACAATATTTGCACATTCAATGCTAATAAATGCACAAGGCCTTATGATGGACTGGGATGGAATCCGTTATTTTCTTGAAGTGGCTCGCACCCAGCGTGTGAGTGCCGCGGCAATACGGCTTGGCGTGCGGCACACCACTGTCTCCCGGCGTATCCATGCACTAGAGCATGAACTGGCAACGGTATTGTTCGACAAATCGAAGTCTACCGGTTTTACGCTCACGGAAGAAGGGATACGCTTTTTTGCGTATGCCGAGCAAATCGAAGGGACGCTGTTATCCGCGCGTGAAGACGTATCGGGCCAGTCGCAAATTCTTTCCGGCCATTTGCGCGTCGGGTGTACCGAAGGTTTCGGCAACTACGTGCTCGCGCCCCTGATGACCGATTTCCAGCGGCGCTACCCCGCCATCACGCTGGACATCATGCCGGTTCCGCGCTTTATTAGCCTTTCGAAGCGCGAGGCAGATATTGCCATTTCGCTGGAACGCCCGCAGCGGGGACCCTACTTATGCACCAAGCTCATGGATTATTCCCTGAAGCTATATGGAGCCGCCAATTATCTCCAAAGCCGGCCGGCCATCCAGTCCATGGACGACTTGGCCGAGCATTCCTTCATTGGTTACGTGGAAGAATTACTATTTAGTGATCGTCTGCGTTATTTGGAAGATATCGTCCCAACGGATCGCGTAATATTCAAGAGCACCAGCGTTATTGCGCAATACCAGGCCGCACTGCAGGGCAGGTCGCTGGCCATTCTGCCCTGCTTCATGGCGGCCCAGGACGCGCGGCTGAAGCCCGTGCTTGAGGACAAGATCGACGTTACACGCAGCTTTTGGATGTATTGCCACGAAGACTTGCGCGAATCCAAACGCGTCATGGCATTGTGGGACTTCCTGAAACAATCGGTGCAGATCAACGCGGCGCTGTTGCGCGGCGATTCACAGGTGCTGGAATACCTGCCGGACGATTCCTGATCAACTCGTTGCCGGCCCGTTGAACTCCTTGGGCGCTTTGACGCGCAGCTTGTTCCACATCATGTATATCATCAAGCCGGTGAACACGCCATGGACAAGCCACACGCCTAGCCCGAAATTCAGCTGGCCGTTGCCTATCCACCCCCGCGACAGATTGATGAGGTTCATGTAAAGCAACCCCACCAGGCCGGCAATGAGGAGATCGCCGGAGCGCCCCAGCCGCGGATTTACCGCACCCAGCGGTATTGCCAGCAGGGCCAGGTTAAGCGCCGCCAGCGGAAGCGCGAGCCGCCACATGATTTGAGATCGGGCCGTGTCGTTATCGTCGGCAAACAGCTGCATTGTGGGCCTTGCCTTTATTTCACTTTCCGCCAAGGCGCGAACCGCGTCGGCCGAGCTTGCATCCGCTTTGCTTTCCAGGCGCACCCCATAATGCTCGAAATCGACAATTCGGAACTCCGGTTTCCCGGGCTTGAGGTCGTAGCGGTGGCCTTCGCTCAAGACAAGAAAGCGGTCGCCATTGGCCTCGTTCTCTATATGGGCGCTTTCCGCGGTGACGACGCTCAACCATTCGGCATCCAGCACGCGTGCAACGACGCGTCCCATTTCCTGTTGCGGGTCGGAAGGCTCTTCAGCGAAAAATACGCGCGCGCCGTTTTCGGTTTCGATGAATTGACCAGCGGTAACCTTGGAAAGATCCGACCGCTGCTCGTAGCGTTGCCGATACTCGCTGATCTGGCGATAGGCCCATGGCGACGCTAATAAGGTAAGGAGCGAAATAAGCACCGCCACGGGGACGGCGCAACGCAGGACGGGTCCTACCCAATCCTTAAGCGACAATCCGCTGGCAAACCAGACGACCATCTCGGACTCGCGATAGTTGCGCGTGACGGTAGTAAGAACAGCAATGAAAAGAGATACCGCCAATATGACCGGCAAGGCTGTGATGCTGGAAAACGTGGCAAGCCCCAAGACGACGTCTGCCCCGATGGCCCCGTTTGCCGCTTCGCCCAGCAGGCGCACCAGCAAAACGCTGAGCCACACCACCAGCAACGTGGACAGCACGACGCCGGCATGGCTCAGTATCTCGGATACAACGGAACGTTTGAATAGTGACATATGGCAATATGCGGGATAATCGACAGCATCCTATGGACACTTACGGGAATTCGAATGGAATTTAGCACACAGACCACAGCTTCTTTGCATCAGGTCAAGACCGCCGCTCTGGCGGTGGGAGTTTTTGTCGACGGCATTTTAAGTCCCGCCGCCGACATTATCGACCATGCAAGCAATGGCGCACTGCGCACCGCGTTGAAAACAGAGTTCAAGGGCAAGCCTAACACCCATTTGGTCCTGCGCAGCCTGCCTGGTGTCGCCGCCCTGCGGGTTGTTCTGGTGGGATTAGGCAAACAAGAGGCCTACAACGGCGCCGCACACGCAACCGGTGAATTGGTTTTCGCCAATTATTGCGCCGGTGCCGGCCTGTCGGAAGCCGTCACGGCCCTGACTGGCATCGAATGCCCCAATTCTACGCTGCAAGCCCGGGCCAATGCCGTGGCAGCCGCAGCCAGCCGCGCCACCTACCGCTACGACACCACTTTGGGCAAGAAGGATCCCGACGCCGCGGTCAAGCTCAAGAAGATGGCCCTATGGATTGCACGCGACCAGGCCGCCGAAGCTAAAGCGGGCCTTCGCGAAGGCCAAGCCATCGGCAATGGCATGAATCTTACGCGCTTGTTGGGTGACTTGCCCGCTAATATATGCACGCCCACGTACTTGGGCGATACAGCAAAGAAACTTGCCAAGGAATTCAAGACCCTGCGCGCGGAAGTGCTCGAACGCAAGCAAGTAGAAGCGCTCAAGATGGGCTCGTTCCTGTCGGTGGCGCGCGGCTCCGACGAACCCCCCGTGTTTATCGTGCTCAAGCACACACCGGCGGGTGCCAAGCCCGCGGCCAAGAATCGCAAGGCTCCCATCGTCCTGGTCGGCAAAGGCATTACATTCGATGCCGGCGGCATCTCGATCAAGCCGGCAGCCAACATGGATGAAATGAAGTACGACATGTGCGGGGCTGCCAGTGTCCTGGGCACGATGCGAGCCATAGCCGAACTCGAGCTCGACCGCGAGGTGATCGGCATCATCCCATCGTGCGAGAACTTGCCCAGCGGCCGCGCCAACAAGCCGGGCGACGTTGTCACCAGCATGTCGGGCCAAACCATCGAAATCCTTAATACCGACGCCGAAGGGCGCCTGGTCTTATGCGATGCCCTCACCTACGCAGAACGCTTCAAGCCCGCCGCCGTGATCGATATTGCCACCCTGACCGGCGCGTGCGTCGTGGCGCTGGGCCATGTCAATACAGGACTGTTCAGTAAAGACGATGCATTGGCCGAAAGCCTGCTGCAAGCCGGCCGCGTCAGCAACGACACCGCCTGGCGCATGCCGCTGGACGACGCCTATCAAGAGCAATTGCGGTCGAATTTTGCCGATATTGCAAATATTGGCGGACCACCCGCCGGTGCGGTCACTGCCGCCTGCTTCCTGTCGCGCTTCACTGCCAATTATCCATGGGCCCATCTGGACATCGCAGGCACGGCATGGCGCAGCGGAAAAGATAAAGGCGCATCGGGCAGGCCCGTTCCCTTGCTGGTTCAATACCTCCTGGGGCAGTCGGCCTGACATGCAATGAGCCGTATCGATTTTGCCTTCGGAGCGCCGGACCGTCTGCGCATGGCCTGCGAGGTCGTGCGCAAGCACGTCGCCGCGGGCCGCAAGCTGCTAGTGTATACCCGGGATGAGCAACGGCTGGCACACTTCGACCGCCTGCTATGGAGTTTCGATCCCACCGCGTTCATCCCGCACGTCCATGCCGACGACGCCCTGGCGGCAGACACGCCGGTCGTACTTACGCTGCAGTCACCCGGGCCGGCCACGGTTGTGCCCGGGGTTGAGTCCGGGGTCCAGCCCGAGGTTCAGCCGGGGGTTAACTCCGGTATCGATCAGCGGTGGCTCCTGAATCTGGACTTGCAGTGCCCACCTGGGGTGGAAGCCTTCGAACGGGTACTGGAGATCGTATCCAACCACGACGAAGACAAACAGGCGGCACGTGAACGCTGGGTTCAGTACAAGGCCGCAGGGCACACAGTGCATGGGCACGATGTGTCGAAGAAGGCCGGGCAGAAGTAGTACGCGTCTCGGGCCTGGGTCTTTAACACGTTAGATTGTGTTGGCGGATGTGGGGACGGTCGGCGTGCTTGGCCTTCTTATGCCACATTATTTGGCTGGAGAAGAAACGGCATGCGCTCACCCTCTCGGGCTCGTCCCCGCCACCGCCGCCGGTTCAGATACCAAACAAAACCGTGGACGATGCCGCCACCAGCTCAGCACCCGTATTGCATATTCAGCCGCTTGTAAGTTATCCTAGCACCATGCATAACCCCAAGCATCACCATTCAAAGGATACAACATGAGCGACCTTCGTCAAACCCTACCCGAAGGGGGCGTCTACGCTCCCGCTCAGGCTGTGCGCAATCGCGTCATGCGCAACACCTACTGGCTGCTTGCGCTTTCGCTCGTTCCCACCGTACTGGGTGCCCTGGTAGGCCTGAATACCGGCATCAACCAGGTCATGGGCGCGAGTCCCGGAACCAGCGCCATCGTATTCCTGATCGGCGCCTTCGGCCTCATGTACTTGATCGAGCGGAACAAGAATAGCTCAGTCGGCGTTGCCCTGCTGCTGGCTTTCACCTTTTTCATGGGCATCATGCTGTCGCGCATGCTGGGTCACGTCATGGGCTTCAGCAATGGTTCACAACTCATCATGCTGGCTTTCGGAGGCACGGCAACGGTATTTGGCGTCATGGCCAGCATTGCCACGACCAGTAAACGCGATTTTTCGGGAATGCAGAAGTTCCTGATCATCGGGGTCGTGATCTTGATCGTAGCTTCGGTCGCCAATATCTTCCTGCAACTGCCGGCCCTCATGCTCACGGTCTCGGTCATGGCCATCGCGATCTTTTCCGCACTGCTCCTGGTTGACCTGCAGCGCGTGATCAATGGCGGGGAAACCAACTATGTTTCCGCAACATTGGCCATTTACCTGGATGTCTACAACATTTTTGTTAATTTGCTCATGCTGCTGGGCATCTTCGGCGGCGATCGCGAATAAGGCGCAAGCCCAATTTCACAGGCAGCCAATGCGCGGCGAACGCCGAGCAATAAAAAAGGGCGCAAGGTCAGACCTTGCGCCCTTTTGCATTTTTCCATTTCAGGGCGCCCTCGCCCGCCATCAAGACGACCGCCATCCATATCGGTATGTAGGTGGGCCAAGCCGCCGCCGCTACGGGCTCGGCCAGCAGCAGGTACGCCACCCAAAATAATAATATGGGTTCTACATAGCCCAGGATGCCGAACAAGCCCAGCGGCAAGAGCCGGCTCGCGGATATATACGCGATGAGCGCAGCCGAGCTGATGAGACCTAACAAGGGCACCAGCGCGAGCAGACCAGGGTGCGAGATGAACTGCGCCAGCACGCTGGTGTCCTGCATGTACAAGAGGAATACGGCACCGGGCAAGATGAACAACATGTCATACCATAAGGTACTGAGCGAGCCTATGCGCAAATACCGGCGCAGCATGAAGTATGGTGGATAGCCTAGAACCACAACCGCGGTCGCCCATGAAAACGACGCCTGGCGGAACAGTTCGTGGGTCACGCCCGCAGCGGCAAGCACGACCGCCAGTGTCTGGATCCGGCTCAGCCGTTCACTGTAGAACACGCGTCCAGTCAGCACCATCATCAGCGGCAGAAGGAAGTAACCCATGGAAACGTCCAATGCCTTCTGGTGCAGCGGCGCCCACACGAACAGCCATAGCTGCACCCCGATCAACGCCGCGCTCAGCGCCAGCAGCAGCCACAACTGCGGCTCGGTACGCAACCGGCCAGCGATCGCAGCCACCTCGCCCCAACCGCGCGACCGCGATATCAATATCGCCAGGGCAGGCAGGCCGAGTACGATGCGCCATGCGAAGATGGCTTCACCATCCAGCGGATCCAATACGGTAGTGTAGTAATACAGTGCGGCAAATAAAAACGACGACAAGACGGACAGCGCGACGCCCCGCCTCATGGCGATTCCGCATACAACCGGTTCAACCGGAACAAGCGCTCGCGCTTCAGGATGACCTCCAACGCCTCAGTTTCATTGCCGGGCGCCCGCGCGTATTCGGGAATGGCTTGGAATGCATCGGACGCACTGGTCGGGTACTGCCGCCAACAGCGCACCAATAAATCATCCGGATCGTAAAGGTCCAGTCCAAGGCCGCGCAGTTCCGATCGGTTGAAATCCTTCATATTGCGGGTCACGACGCCCACCCGCACAGCAGCGTCCCTGGCCCGGACGGCACGCGCCGCCGCAATCACGTGCCAGTCTTTCGGGTCGCTGCGGTGCAGACCTGCCTTGTAGACGGTGACGTCGCCCTGGTCGGCCTCGGGAAATGCCTCTTGCAATGCCAGCCACTGGGCATCGATTTCTTCCTCCGACACCTTCCACAGCCTGGCCGCATTGCGTCGCCATTCGTCGCCGATGACGGGACTCCAGGCGGGGCTGAAACATGCCAGCGCCGCAAGACGCAAGAAGAGTTGACGCAATACGTTCGATAGTAAAACGCAGGTGTCGAGGACCAGCACCTGCGGAATGGACGGTGTGTCCGATGAGGCCTGCAAAAGTCTGGCCGCTTGAGGTTGGGAAAGCCTGTCCATTCAATAACGCTGCAATTCCATCAGCACTTTACGGGTCAATAGGGGCCGGTTCATCAACTCGGCAAGCCGCTGGCGCAACGAAAGACGAAGCGCGGGCTCCTGGGCCGGGTCGTCGAAATCCGGCGTTTCGTCGCCCAGCCCGTAGCCGGTCTCGTTAAGCAACGTCCATTCGAATCGACGCAAGGCGCCGGCCGCGTTCAATGCCGGTGGAGGCGCGGCCAGCTGTTCCAGTGCCAGGTCATAGGCGTCGTATAGGGCTGGATGGGCGTCTTCACGCGGTAGCAGGCGCAAAAGAAGCTCATTCATGTACCAGGCCGACATAAAGGCGCGGCCCGACAGGGGGCGGATGCCCGCACACTCGGCGCGGGTCAGGGTCTTGACCTCGCCCGAGCCGCTCCAGGACAAGGCTAAAGGCTGAAAAGCGCATAATACTGGCCTAAGCACCGAATAGGGGCGCTTGGCGCCTTTTGCAACCAGTGCCAAGATGCCGTATTCACGGGTGAAAATCTGGACAATCAGCGATGTCTCCCGCCACGCGGCGGAATGCAATAAATACCCGGCCGCATCTTGAACGCGCTGCGCTCGTCT
Organism: Candidimonas sp.; assembly: GCA_035515055.1. Taxonomy (GTDB): domain Bacteria; phylum Pseudomonadota; class Gammaproteobacteria; order Burkholderiales; family Burkholderiaceae_B; genus Pollutimonas. Next base: position 39,226 of record DATJBV010000028.1, on the reverse strand, counting down.
ACTCATATCCCAGTTCGCGCAGAGCGCTTTCGCGATCCGACCAACCTTTGCGCACCTTGATATAGACATCCAGGTAAACGACTTTATCGAGCAGCTTGACCATGTCTTGACGCGCTTCGGATGCGATGCGCTTCATGTGTCCGCCGCCCGCGCCCAAGAGAATGGGCCGATGGGTTTCACGTTCGACCACAATGCATGCCGCCACCTTCACGCCGGTGTCATTTTCTTCCCATTCTTCAATGACGACCGTGCACCCGTAAGGCAATTCGTCGCCCACGAGCCGGAAAATCTTTTCGCGTATGAGTTCTGCCACGATAAAGCGCATGGGCCGGTCGGTAAGCGTATCGGCCTCGAACATCGGCTCGCCTTCAGGCAGGCGCGCGGCAATTTCGTCGAGCAATGTGTCGAGTTGCACGCCGCGCAATGCGCTAACGGGCACCACGGCCGAGTACGGGTACAAGGCCATGATCTTGCTGACGTAGGCGAACATGTCATTCTTGCTTTTCAGGGCATCGACTTTATTCACGACGAGTATGGTGTTGCCCGACTTGGGCAGTAACGGCAATAACTGCTCATCGCCCGGCGACCACTTGCCTGCCTCGACCACATGGACGACCGCGTCCACATCCGCCAACGCCTGCGTGACAACCCGGTTCATCATCCTGTTCATGGCGCCGCCATGACGGGTCTGGAATCCGGGGGTATCCACGAAAACGAATTGTTCATGCTCACGCGTGAGGACGCCGTGTATACGGTGCCGCGTCGTTTGCGCCTTGCGCGAAACAATGGATATTTTGCTGCCGATCAAGGCGTTGGCGAGCGTGGATTTACCCACGTTCGGGCGTCCGACGATAGCGACGAAGCCGCAACGGTGCGCTTGGCTCATTTGTTCTCCTGGGACACTGCCACAGGCAATGATAACTGTGTTGATTTACGAGCACGTGTATTACGCGCGCCCTTGGCTGGCGCCAATGCGTCGATGGCGCCGATGGCAAGCTCCGCGGCGGACTGCTCGGCCGCGCGGCGGCTCGCACCACCCGCACACACCCGAATTTCTAGCTTAGGCACCAGGCATTCGACTTCGAACAACTGGTTATGCGCTGCTCCATGCGTGGCAATTACCGTATAAGTGGGCAAATCCAGCTTGCGCGCCTGTAATAATTCCTGGAGCAGTGTCTTGGGATCCTTGCCTAGGGTTTTGGGGTTGACACTGACCAGTATAGGCTCGTACTGGCGCGCAATTACCCTTTGCGCCGCAACGAATCCGCCGTCCAGAAAGACGGCACCCAAGACGGCCTCTAGCGCGTCGGCAAGGATAGACGGGCGCCGGAAGCCCCCGCTTTTGAGTTCGCCCTCTCCCAGACGCAAATGCTGCGACAGTGAGAGCTTGATTGCAATATCGGCCAGCGACGACTGCTTGACCAAGTTGGCCCGCAAGCGCGACAAGTCGCCCTCGTCGATTTTTGGAAACCGCTCGAACAGCAAGGCCGCCACCACAAAATTAAGTACCGAATCGCCAAGAAACTCGAGGCGTTCGTTGTGGTGAGCGCTATGGCTGCGATGCGTAAGCGCCTGCTGCAGCAGCACGCTGTTCGTGAACTTGTAATCCAGCGCCTGTTCGAGCGTAGCCACTGTAACCATTACTGGAACCGGCCAATACGGCCAGGCTCGCTGAAGTTCATCCAGATGAAGAAGGCTCTTCCAACGATGTATTTGTCGGGAACAAAGCCCCAGTAACGGCTATCAAGACTGTTGTCGCGGTTGTCGCCCATCATGAAATAATGGCCTTCAGGCACAGTGCAACGTACGCCGGTACCCAGGTATTCGCAATTACCACGGTACGGGTAATCGGAGATGGCCATGTAGTCCTGTCCGGCCTGCTTATTCAGCAATACCTTATGCTTCACGGCGCCGAGTTGTTCGGTATAACGCCCTACATAGGCGGAGCGGTCCGGCTCGAAATAGTCGCCGTCGCGTACGAGATCAATAGGCTTGCCGTTGATCGATAGCGTTTTGTTCTGGTATTCGACCACATCCCCGGGCACACCTACAACCCGCTTGATATAGTCCACAGACGGGTCGACCGGATAACGAAACACCATGACATCGCCACGCGCGGGCACACCAAGGTCGACGACTTTCTTGTCTATCACGGGCAAACGAATGCCGTATTCAAACTTGTTCACCAGGATAAGATCGCCGCTTTGCAGCGTGGGCAGCATTGAACCCGACGGTATGCGGAATGGCTCGACCACGAACGCCCGCAAGGCAAAGACGAAAAAAATCACCGGAAAGAAACTGACGCAATACTCTACCCACCAGGGGGCTCGGTTTGCCTTGTCGTAGGCCTGCTGGCGGATACGCGCGGCTTCGGTATGGTCGAGGCCGGCTACCGAGGGGCCAGTGGCGGCCATGGCGGCGACCGCCCCTGCGCGGCGCCGGCCGCGCAAATAGAAAAAGTCCAGACACCAGACCAAGCCAGTGAGCACCAACAGCGAAAATAAAACCAGTGCAAAGTCCCAGCTCATACTGAAAACGCCTTGTTGTTGTTCAAGTTACTTGTCCTCTACTTGCAAGATGGCAAGGAAAGCCTCTTGGGGAATTTCGACATTACCGACTTGCTTCATGCGCTTCTTACCCGCCTTCTGTTTCTCGAGCAGCTTCTTCTTGCGGGAGATGTCGCCGCCATAACATTTGGCCAACACGTTTTTCCGCAAGGCCTTGACGTTTTCGCGTGCGATAACCTCGGCGCCGATAGCCGACTGGATAGCGATATCGAACATCTGCCGCGGAATGAGCGAGCGCATTTTAGTAACCACTTCCCGCCCGCGATAGCGGGCGTTCGACCGGTGCACCATCATGGACAACGCATCGACGCGTTCGCTGTTGATAAGGAGATCGACCCGCACCACATCGGCCGACCGGTATTCCTTGAACTCATAGTCCATGGAGGCATAACCGCGCGATACCGATTTGAGCTTGTCGAAGAAGTCCAGCACGATTTCAGCCAGCGGCATTTCGTACATCAGGTGCACCTGGCGTCCATGATAAGTCATGTTCAGTTGCAACCCGCGCTTGACCATGCAAAGCGACATGACCGGACCCACATATTCCTGTGGCATGAACAAGGTGACGGTTACGATAGGTTCGCGTATTTCGGTGATATTGCCGACTTCCGGCATGCGCGAAGGGCTTTCGATCATGAGCGTTGAGCCGTCGCGGGTTTCGACTTCGTAGACGACAGTGGGCGCCGTCGTGATGATGTCCATGTCGAACTCGCGCTCCAGGCGTTCCTGCACGATCTCCATGTGCAGCAGGCCAAGGAAGCCGCAGCGGAACCCAAAGCCCAGCGCCTGGGACACCTCGGGCTCATACATGAGCGATGAATCGTTGAGCTTCAACTTCTCGAGCGAGTCGCGCAGCTGGTCGTATTCGCTGCTTTCCACAGGATACAAGCCTGCGAAGACCTGCGGCTTCACCTCTTTGAAGCCGGGCAGCGCTTCGGCTGCGGGCCGGCCCGCCAGGGTGATGGTATCGCCGACCTTCGCGTGCTCCAATTCCTTGATGCCGGCGATGACGAATCCCACCGAACCGGCGGACAGTTCTTTGCGCGGCTCTGATTTTGGCGTGAAGACGCCTATTTGCTCGCATAAATGGGTAAAGCCCGTCGCCATCAGGAGGATTTTATCCTTCGGCCGAAGCACGCCATTGACAATGCGAACCAGCATGACGACGCCAACGTAGTTGTCGAACCATGAGTCGATGATGAGCGCCTGTAGCGGCTTCGCCGCGTCGCCCTTAGGCGGCGGAATTTTGGCGACTATGGTTTCCAGTATGTCGTCTATGCCCATGCCCGTCTTGGCACTGCAGAGAATGGCGTCGGAGGCGTCGATGCCGATGACGTCTTCGACTTCCTGGCGAGCGCCCTCTGGGTCGGCCGACGCCAAGTCCATCTTGTTGAGTACCGGCACGACCTCGACCCCCAGCTCGATGGCGGTGTAGCAGTTGGCGACCGTCTGGGCTTCGACGCCCTGGGTGGCGTCGACGACAAGCAGCGCCCCCTCGCAAGCCGACAGTGAGCGGCTGACTTCATACGAGAAGTCGACGTGGCCCGGGGTGTCGATGAGATTGAATGCATAGACCCGCCCGTCTTTGGCCTTATAGCTGAGCGCGGCCGTCTGTGCCTTGATCGTGATTCCGCGCTCTCGTTCGATGTCCATCGAGTCGAGGACTTGCGACGACATTTCCCGATCGGCTAATCCTCCGCAACGATGGATCAGGCGATCGGCGAGCGTGGACTTGCCGTGGTCAATATGAGCAATAATCGAGAAGTTGCGGATGTGGTCCATAAACCGGATAAAAAAAGCCCACCAAAAGCCATGGGCAAAGTATTAAAGAAAGCACGAAAAGGGGGCGCCGAGGGCGCCCCCTTTAGCAAGTACGCCATTTTAGCCGTTTTCGGCAGATTATTTTCCTGGCATGACGGTCACCCACTGCGATTGTTCACCGCGCATGACCAATAGCGCCGCCGCCCGCGACTTGTCGAGCCCGGCCACCAGCTTGGCATACTGGTCGGGGCCCGTCACATCGGTATCATTGACCGTCAGGATGATGTCGCCCGGCGCCAGTCCGGCGGCTGCGGCGGGACCTTCCGCTTCAGCCACCTGCACACCCCCGCTAACCTCCTGCTTGGCCCGCAGCGCTTCAGGCACTTCCGTGACTTTCAGCCCCAACGCATCGACGGGCGATGCCTTTGGCGCTTCAGGCTCGGCCGCGGCTACTTCGCTCTCAGCGGAGGGCATCTCGGCTACTTTCACTTGCAGCGTAACCGACTTGCCCTTGCGCCACACTTCCATAGGCACGCGGCTGCCTGGTTTGGTCGAACCGACAATGCGGGGCAAATCGGTCATGTGATTGATCGCCTTGCCATCGAACTTGGTGATGACATCGCCCGAGCGTATGCCGGCGCCTTCGGCCGGCCCGCCCTGCTCGACCTTGCTCACCATGGCGCCCAAGGCGTTGGGCAGGCCGATGGCCTTCGCGACATCGTCGGAGACGGGGCCGATTTGCACGCCTATGCGGCCGCGCGTTACCTTGCCGTGCGCCTTGAGCTGTTCGACGACCCGCATCACTTCATCGATGGGAATCGCCAGGGAAATACCCATGAAGCCGCCGCTTTGCGAGATAATCTGGGAATTCACACCCACGACTCGGCCAGCGAGATCAATAAGAGGGCCGCCGGAGTTGCCCGGATTCACCGCCACATCGGTCTGGATGAAAGGCAGATAGTCGCCGGTATCGCGATTAATGGCGCTGACGATGCCCGACGTGACCGTTGAATCCAGCCCGAATGGCGAACCAATGGCCAACACCCACTGTCCCTTCTTGAGTGAGTTCGAATCACCGATAGGCAATGCGGTGAGGTCCTTGGCCTCGATCTTCAGAAGTGCCACATCGGTACGCGGATCCGTACCGATTACTTTGGCTGGGTACTCCTTGCCCGACGTCATGGTGACGAAGATCCCGTTGGCCTTGGCGACCACGTGATTGTTTGTCAGCACGTACCCATCGTCGGAAATAATGAATCCGGACCCCACGCCGCGCGGGACGGTGCGCTCTTTCTCGGAAGGCGCGGGCATGGGCGAATTGCGCTGGCGCGGACCCTGGCCCGGCATGCCGGGAGGCACGAAGTCCGGGCCAAAAAACCAGCGGAACATTTCGTAGGGGTCGTTGCTATTGGGCCCCATTCCCGGGCCACGTACGGGCACGGCCTCGGTGGTACGAATATTGACGACCGAACCTTCCGTCTTGGCCACGATTGACGTGAAATCCGGCACCGAGAGCGTTGGCGCCTGAACATTCTGCGCGGTGGCCACAGGGCCTAGGGGCGAGAGTGCGACCAACACGCCAATAGACGCACCCGCCACCAAACGCTTAAGTTTGCTATTGGCTACATAAGTAGAAAGCATCATGAGACTCCCTCGTTGAAAGTGAAATTATCAGTGCTCGGCCAGCGGCACATATTCGGTATGCTCGGCGATACTTTGCAGGGTCGCGGCGGGCACTTCGCCAAGCGCCGTCAGCCAGTAGTCGCCGATACGCGTGCGAAAGACGTTCATTGCACCTTTGTGCATGGCGCCGCGAGATAGAGGCTGGTCGCGGGGCGCCTTGAACGCTTCGATAAATATTGAGATGGCGGCCAGTCCGTCGGAGATCAGCAATTGGCTGACCTCGCGCTGGGATTGCATGGGGCGCGACACCTGCGACATGATCCTGAAACCGGGGGGAAACGGGATGCGCCAGCCGGCTGCGGAAAGATCCACTGGCACCAGGTCGGCCTCGACGACCTTCCAGTCGCGGATGTTCCAGCGGGAAACCAGGTCTTCGGGCGCAACCTTATCGCCTACTTGCAAGTTGGTGAAGGTGACTTGATCAACAATCGCATTGGCGGGATCGAGCGTCTGCACTTTCAGCAGCAGGTTCGTCCTGGTGTCGGCACAAAGCCGGTAACCGTACCGGTGATCGTCTTTGGGCGTCAGTTCGATCACTGTGCATTCCCGTCCTGCGATACGATGAACGTCGGGGAAGGTGCTGATGGCGTAATGGGACGGTATTGTTTCGCCGGCGCCTAGAAGCAGGGCGGGAAAGCGATCGCCGCGGCGCCGTTCCAACACAACCAGTTTGCGATCCGGAATCAGGCATTGGGTGGTTTCGTTGTGCCGCACATATTCACGAGGCGCGCCATCGAGTATTTCGATCCGCTCACGCTCTCCGGTTCCGTCGACGACATGAACGATTCGCGAAGAGACCATTGTGGCCCCCTGCTGATATGTATAGACCCCCGAATAGTCGAGTTTACGCGCCGCCGACTGCACTTTTTGAAGCAATTCGATGCCGGGCTCTTCCACTGGTGTCGGCGGGGCGGCAACCGCGGGCTGTGCGAACACGCACGCCACAGCCATAACGAGCGCATAGTAGACACGATGAATATCCGCACTGGCTATTGGCCGGCGCGACCCGGAACGTTCCGCATCGAGCAGCATCTCCCCCATTACCTTGACGCCCCCTGGCCAAACGATACTTGACGCACCGCGCTGACTCCCGCGGCTTCGCGATGCGCGTCGAGATAATCGCGTAGACCCGGGTCGTCATTGGCGGTCGCAAGCACCTGGACCGGTCCCGGCGCACTTGCCTGAGGCCCGGATAGATACGGCAAGGCCACCCACACCACGGTTGCAACGGCGGCGGCGATGGCCAACCCCGACAAGCCGACGCGCACTGGCCGGTGCGTGCGCAACGCGCGGGGCGCGACGATGGACGGCTCGGCATCAATTGCCTTGGAAACGCGCGCGTAAAAGAGATCGGACGGCCTAATGGCGAGTTCTGGATTGCGCAATACGTCTCCTATGAGATGATAGGTATCCCAGACTTGGCGTCCGTAGGGACCGTCCAGGTCTTCAGGACGGAAGTCGCCTTCTCCATCCACCCACCCGGAGATGGAAGCCTCCCATGAGGGCTCTTCCGGATCATTCCTTGCGTCAGGGACAACTTGCATTTCCAAACTCCTTACCAGCGACGTTCTGGGTCACTGCCCAACACGGGTTTCAACTGTGCCGCTATCGCCTCGCGCGCACGAAAAATTCTCGATCGCACCGTTCCGATCGGACACCCCATGCTGATAGCAATGTCTTCATAGCTCATGCCTTCAATTTCCCGCAGGACAATGGCGGTACGCAGATCTTCCGGCAACTTGTGTATTGCCGCATTGACTGTATCGACGATTTGTCGGCTCGCCAAAACGGATTCCGGGGTGCTGATGTCTGTTAGGTTGTCAATCTGACTAAAAGTTTCACCATCTTCGTTTTCAATTGCGTTGGGCGTGCTGGGCCGACGGCTGTTGGCTACTTGCCAATTGCGCGCGGTATTGATGGCAATACGATAAAGCCAGGTGTAGAAGGCGCTGTCGCCCCGAAACTGGGGCAGCGCGCGATACGCTTTGATGAACGCTTCCTGAGCCACATCTTCCACCTCGGAAGGATCGCGAACCATGCGCGCAAGCAGCCGCATGATCTTGCGTTGATATTTCAGGACGAGCAGGTCGAAAGCGCGTTTATCGCCCCGCTGCACTCGGGCCACCAGCTCGGCGTCTACGTCGCGCTCGGTCATTGACTGTCCTTTATGCGCGGCGCGCGCAGCATGGTTGTATGCGCAGCCACCTGGCGCCGCAATTCGCACCAGGCATTCAACGGCATGCCCGAACGATAGAGGACGAGTTCGAACGGCGTCTTTGCCGCCGCGCGGCATCGTATCGCCACCCAGCCGAAGCAAGGCCATGCGTGAAGAAGATCGACGGGATAGGCGCCCGTCGGCAGAATGACGTGCCAGGTGCCGTCAGGGAACACGGCCAGGTTGCCCCGTGCTGGCCCGGCCCGTGACGCACGGTTTGATAGTATCCGGCAACCCACCCATCCGAGAAGAAGCAGAAGAGCCACCGGCACGACCGGTGGCTCGCCCAAGCCCGTGGAAACGGCAACGCCGGCGAAAACCAGACCGCCGACACCGCCCGCGCATACGGTCATGGCCAGTACGCCTGCCCACCGCGCGCGCCGGACCGACCACTGCCAGACCGGTGTCATGGGCCGCTCCAGCCTAGAGCCTGCGCACTATCATGGAACCGTTCGTGCCACCAAACCCGAACGAGTTCGAAAGCGCGACATCAATCTTCATGTCCCGCGCCTGGTTGGCACAATAGTCCAGGTCACACTCGGGGTCCTGGTTGAAAATGTTGATGGTAGGGGGAGAGATTTGGTGGTACACGGCCAACGTCGTGAATACCGCTTCGATCCCGCCCGCCGCGCCCAGTAAGTGGCCGGTCATGGACTTGGTGGAATTGACGACCAGCTTTTTGGCATGGTCGCCGAAGGCAAGCTTGAGCGCTTCCGTTTCGTTCTTGTCGCCCAAGGGGGTGGATGTGCCGTGCGCATTGACGTAGCTGACTTCGTCGGCGTTTATGCCGCCATTGCGCAGTGCATTGACCACGCCACGACGAGGGCCGTCGCGGTCAGGCGACGTAATGTGATGCGCGTCGGAGCTCATGCCGTATCCGGCAAATTCACCATAGATGCGCGCGCCGCGCTTACGGGCGTGCTCGTATTCCTCGAGTACCAGTGCGCCCGCACCCTCACCCAGGACAAAACCATCGCGATCGACATCCCAGGGACGCGATGCTGTCGTGGGATCGTCGTTGCGGGTCGACAAGGCGCGCATGGCGGCGAATCCGCCGATACCCAAAGGCGAAACGGTGGATTCGGCTCCGCCCGCGACCATGACGTCGGCATCGCCGTATTCGATCAGACGGGCCGCATCGCCGATGGAATGCAGGCCTGTTGTGCAGGCGGAAACCACGGCATAACTTGGCCCTTTGAGACCAAGCATGATGGACAGCTGTCCGGAGATCAGATTGATGAGCGACGCGGGCACAAAGAACGGCGAGATACGGCGCGCGCCACGTTCGAGATACTCGACTTGCTGCTCTTCGATTCGCGGCAATCCGCCAATGCCCGAGCCGATGATCGTGCCGCAGCGCTCCGCATTGGCCTCGGTGACTTCAAGGCCGGCATCGCGCCAGGCCTGCACTCCCGCTGCCACGCCATAATGGATAAAACTATCCATTTGCTTGGACTCTTTGGAGCTCATGTACTGTGTGAGGTCGAACCCGCTGACCTCACCCGCTATCTGGGCGTTGAACGTTGATGGATCAAAGCGTGTAATACGTCCGATTCCTGACCGTCCATTAACGATATTGTCCCATGCGCTGTCAATATCGCTGCCAACCGGCGACACAATACCAAGACCGGTAATGACGACACGTCGTTTCACGGATGACTCCTAAAATGAAAAAGCGGCTTAAAGTGAACGGACACGCCGCGTCGCCAAACCAGTAGTGGATTTGGACGAAACAGCGTGACTGTCCCCTAGAAACCGCTTCGAGGTGGAGTATCGGAAAGCCGAACCCACACCCGGAATGTTGAAATTACTGCTTGCTGTGCGACGAGATGTAGTCAACAGCTTGCTGAACCGTCGTGATTTTTTCGGCCTCTTCGTCCGGAATTTCGGTTTCGAATTCGTCTTCCAGTGCCATCACGAGCTCGACCATATCGAGCGAATCGGCACCGAGGTCGTCAAGGAAGGAAGATTCGTTTTTGATCTCGGCTTCGTTAACGCCAAGTTGTTCAGCGACGATCTTCTTGACGCGCTGTTCGATGCTTTCCATGCAGATCTCCAAATGGGGAAAATTCCCGCGAATTATAGCCAAACGAAAAAATTATTGGTGCTGGCTACGATAAAAAAAGGTATTGCCGGATATCAGTGGATTTTTGCCTTGTTTTTGCAAAACGTCTATTCGGAATACCTGTGGAATGAACAGATTTTACCCTATGAAGGTAGCTCTGTTCCGTATATTACATGTACATCCCGCCGTTGACATGAAGCGTCGTGCCGGTAATGTAGCCGGCTTTTGGATCGGCCAAAAAGCCCACGGCATTGGCAATATCGGCGGCGGCGCCCAGGCGCCCCAACGGAATCTGTTGCAGGATGGAGGCGGTTTGCGACTCATCCAATGCGCGGGTCATGTCCGTCTCGATAAAGCCCGGCGCCACGCAATTGACCGTTATATTCCGGCTGCCAAGCTCGCGGGCCAGGGCCCGCGACATTCCTGCCACGCCCGCCTTCGCCGCGGCGTAGTTCGCCTGGCCCGGGTTGCCGCTGGAACCGATAACGGAAGTGATGTTGATGATGCGGCCCCACCGCGCTTTCATCATCCCGCGCATCACCGCGCGGGACAGGCGAAACACGGCGGACAAATTCGTGTCGATGACCGCTTGCCAGTCATCGTCTTTCATGCGCATGGCAAGGTTGTCACGCGTAATGCCGGCGCTATTGACCAATATGTGCGGCCCGCCTTCCTTGCCCAACTGAGCAACCAGCTCTTCACAGGCGACGGCATCGTCCACATTCAGCACCACGCCGCGGCCGCCGCTTGGGGCGAGCATCTGGGTGATGGATTCGGCGCCTGCCTGCGATGTTGCCGTGCCGACCACCGTCGCGCCACGCGACGCGAGTTCGAGCGCTATGGCTTTGCCGATGCCGCGCGTTGCGCCTGTGACAAGGGCAAGCTTGCCTTCAAGTGATGTGTCTTGCATAGCGTTTATCCCTGTAGAGTTTCAAGAGCGGCCCGCATGGACGCTGGATCCGTGATGGCCAGGCCCACCATATCGCGGTCTATCCGCTTGGTCAGCCCGTTGAGCACCTTGCCCGGTCCGCATTCGACGACATGCGTTACACCCTGCGCCTTCATGGCTTGTACTGTTTCGACCCAGCGCACGGCGTGCCATGCCTGCCGGACGAGCGCGTCCTTGATGGAAGCGGGATCGGCGGGACTTTTGACGTCTACATTATTGATGAGGCTTATTTGTGGGGCCGCCATATCGATACCGGCCAGTGCCTGTTCAAGAATGCGCGCCGCCGGTTCCAGCAAACTTGAATGAAACGGCGCGGAGACCGGCAGCATAAGGGCGCGTTTGGCGCCCTGTTCAAGGGCCAATTCGCAAGCACGTTCGACCGCCGCTTTATGACCGGCAATAACGACTTGCGCAGGCGCATTGAAGTTGACGGCTTCAACGACCTGGCCCTGGCCGGCCTGGGCGCATACCGCCTTGACGATGTCATCGTCCAGACCAAGCACGGCGGCCATCCCGCCGGTGCCGACCGGCACGGCCGCCTGCATGGCGTCCGCACGGATGCGGACGATGCGCACGGCATCGGCCAGTGACAAGGATCCCGCGGCAGTCAGGGCGGAATATTCGCCCAGGCTATGGCCGGCTACCAAAGCGGGCGCTTGCCCCCCGGCAGCGAGCCAAGCACGGTACATGGCCACAGCGGACGCCAGCATGACAGGTTGCGTATTCGTGGTCAGGTTCAACGTATCGGCTGGGCCGCCGGCGATCAGGGCATCCAAGTCCTGGCCCAATGCCCGCGATGCTTCACCGAGCGTATCGGCCACAGCCGCGTTGCCGGCCCAGGCGTCGAGCATGCCAACCGATTGGGAGCCTTGCCCCGGAAAAACAAATGCTATTTTCATGTATTGCGCCTTACATCTTTACCAAGACAGAGCCCCAGGTGAAGCCGCCGCCCACACCTTGCATCATCACCATATCGCCGCCCTTGATGCGGCCGTCGCGGCGCGCCACGTCGAATGCCAGCGGAACACTCGCAGCGGACGTATTGGCGTGCTTATCCAGTGTGATGACGACCTTCTCGTCCGGAACGCCGAGCTTGCGCGCAAGAAAGTTGATGATGCGGACGTTGGCTTGATGCGGCACCATCCAGTCGATTTCTTCCAGGGATACCCCGGCCTGATCGCAGACCTCTTGCGCGGATTTCGCGAGCGACGTCACGGCAAGCTTGAACACCGCTTGGCCGTCCATGCGAAGAAACGGATCGCCGGTGACCTTCCCGAACGACACATTGCCCGCTGCCGCCAGTATCTTCATCTGGCTGCCGTCGGCGCTGAGCTGGGAAGCCACTATGCCGGGCTCTTCCGATGCCCGCACCACGACGGCGCCTGCCCCGTCACCGAAAAGCACACACGTCCCACGGTCGTTCCAGTCGAGTATGCTGGAGAAAACTTCGGCGCCGATCACAAGCGCCGTACGGGCGCGGCCTGCGCGCACGAACGCGTCGGCTGTCGCCAGCGCGTATACGAAGCCGCTGCAAACGGCCTGGATGTCGAACGCCGCACCGCCCTTGGCCCCAAGATTGGCTTGCACCAGGCATGCAGTACTAGGAAAGATAAAATCGGGAGTGGACGTGGCCACGATGATCAAATCCAATTGATCCGCCGTGACGCCGGCGTCTTGCAGTGCAATCTGGGCCGCCTTCGTAGCCAAATGACTCGTCGTCATGCCAGGATCGGCGATATGGCGCTGGCGTATGCCCGTGCGCTCGGTGATCCAGCTATCCGATGTTTCGATTTGCCTGGTCGCCAAGTCGGCGGCCAGGTCGTCGTTCGACACTATCCGGGGCGGCAAATAGCCGCCGGACCCTATAATTTTGGCGTAAAGCATAGCGTAGCTTCCAGACACCTGTGCTATGGCGCAGGATTAGATAAAGCGTTGGAGATCTTCGCCGATTGCGCCGCTGCGGCTTGCAAACTTTGGCGAAGGCTGTCAATGGCGCTTGTTGTACCATCAAGCAAGCCATTATGCACGGCCTCGCGCGCTCTTTGCAGCGCGCACCCGAAGGCATAGGCATCGGCGGAACCATGACTCTTTATTACGATGCCGCGCAGTCCGAGCAAGGCGGCGCCGTTATACCGGCGATTATCGACTCGATCCCGAAGCCGGTTCAGAACCGGCCTGGCGAGCATACCCGCCGCCATGGACAAGCCATCGCGCGTAAATTCGGCCCGCATCATTGTGGCGACCATCTTGGCCAAGCCTTCCATGGACTTCAGCACGACATTGCCCACAAAGCCGTCGCAAACGATGACGTCCACGGTCCCTTTGCAGATATCGTCGCCTTCAACGTTACCGTAGAAATTCAGACCGCTGTTGCGCAAGAGTTCGGCCGCCTGCTTGACGATTTCGTTGCCCTTGATGATCTCTTCGCCGATATTCAGCAGTCCGATGGTAGGACGCTTGTGATGGTCGACGGCCGACGCAAGCGCCGACCCCATGATGGCGAACTGGAGCAGGTTTTCGGCCGAACAGTCGACATTGGCGCCCAGATCAAGCATGGTCGTCGCGCTGCCTTTCTGATTGGGGATAGACGTGGCGATGGCCGGCCGGTCGATCCCGTCGAGCGTCTTCAATATATAGCGCGAAATTGCCATCCAGGCACCAGTATTGCCCGCCGAAATACAGGCATCGGCCCGGCCGTCCTTGACGGCCTGGACCGCCACGCGCATGGACGAATCCTTCTTGCGGCGCAGGGCGATCTCGATCGGATCGTCCATCAGGACGACCTCGGAGGCCGGAAGGATCTCGAACCAGCCGCCGTCGAGGCATTTCTCCAGGCGAAGGCTTGCCTCGATGCCCGCGGCATCGCCCGCGAGCAAAAAGCGCGTATCGGGATGCTGTCTGGCGAATTGGCAAGCGGCCGGGAGGGTGACCGGCAAGCCGACGTCACCACCCATGCAGTCGATGGCGATTCGAATCTCGGTTTTTGACATCAAGTGTGCAATCTTTTGCGTTTATAGCAAGATCGCAGACGAGTAATTATTCGTCGTTTTTCGTCTTGAGTACTTTGCGGCCACGGTAAATACCGTTAGGGCTGATGTGGTGACGCAGGTGCAGTTCGCCTGTTGTGGGCTCTACTGCCGTGGAAGGCGCCGAAATGAAATCGTGCGAACGATGCATTCCGCGTTTCGACGGGCTCTTTTTGTTTTGCTGAACGGCCATGATGACTCCTGTAAACGGGTCGCTATTGTACGCGATGTTCCCGCAAGTTAAATTCGGTAGATTCAATTTTTCTTTAGCTGATCCAACACCGCAAACGGTGAGGGACGCGCATCGCCGGCATCGGGCTCTTCTTCAAGAGATACCGGTAACGACGGACAAACATCGTGCTTTGGCACATAAGGCAAGCTAAGGATGAGCTCGTCTTCGACCAACGCTAATACATCGAACCGCTGAGACCCTAAAATGCGTTCGATCGGGTCATCGGCCTCGTCGGCGGCAGCGTCTTCCACATCGAGATCGGCCTCGGACTTGACGACTTGCAGGCGGCTTTCGGTCTGGACTGGCCACAGGAACGGCTGCATGCAACGCTGGCATTCAAGTGTTGGCGTAGCCTTTATGCGCACCAACAAAAAACGCTGACCAAAAGCATCCAGCTCGCCTTTGACAGTCCATGAAACCTCGGACTCGGCCTGTTCGGGCAGATCGTAGATTAGGCGCTCGAACTGATTGATCGAGGCCTGACCGGTAACTTCCAGGCCCAATCGTGTCAGGTCGTACGTGTCAACATACTGTATTTCCACGTGTATCCCCATCTCGACGGTTACTATTATAAGGAAAACATTCAATAATACCGTGTTCCGTCCCTTACAGTCAAACTCAACCACCGAAACTACACCTATGCGCCTCATCCTGGCCTCAAGTTCCCGCTATCGGCAAGAAATGCTGCAACGACTGGGCGTGCCGTTCACGGCCGTTGCGCCCGACATCGACGAGAGCCCCATGACCAACGAATCGCCCACCGCTCTTGCGCAGCGCTTATCGGTTGCCAAGGCGGCCGCTGTGGCACGCACCCACCCCAACGCACTCATTATAGGGTCAGACCAGGTCGCCACCCTCGACGGTTCGCCCATAGGCAAACCCGGCAATTTTGAAGGGGCGCAACGTCAGCTGAGGCAATTTGGCGGCAAGACGGTAGAATTCCATAGCGCACTTTGCGTGACCGACGGCCAGCGCCGCGAAGTCGCCGACATCGTCACCCTATGCCGCTTCCGACCACTGACCGACGCCGAGATAACATCCTACCTGCGGCGTGAGGAGCCGTACGATACCGCCGGCAGCGCAAAGGCCGAAGGCTTGGGCATTGCCCTGATGGACAGCATGCAGTCCGACGACCCCACTGCCATCATCGGCTTGCCGCTCATTGCACTTTGCCGCATGCTGCGGTTGTTCGGCTTGAACCCTCTGACGCATTAACATTCATTTCCGGAGTCGTGGTGAAACCTGCAGGATCATTGCATTTAATCCCCGTCGGCATGGGCGAGTCCGCCCCCGCCATTTGGCTGCCACAGGCTGTCCAGGAGCTGGCAAGCCGCCTCACGACGTATATTGCGGAAAACGCAAAAACGGCGCGCGCCTTTTTGAAACTGATCGGCACAGCCGTCCCGCTCCAGGAAATCACAATCCACACCCTGGACAACAAAGTCGACGCCAAGCAGATACGCGCCTGGCTACAACCGCTTCTCAATGGCGGCGATATCGGCCTGGTATCCGAAGCCGGCTGTCCCGCTGTGGCCGATCCGGGCGCCAAGGTCGTGGCCGTGGCCCATCGCATGGGCGTGCGCGTAGTGCCATGGGTAGGGCCGTCTTCCATATTGCTGAGCCTCATGGCCAGCGGCCTCGACGGACAACGCTTTGCGTTTCATGGCTACGCTCCGGTCGACCCCACCGAACGGGCGCGCCAACTCAAGACCTGGGAAGCCGCTTCGCAAAAACAGCAGCAAACGCAATTACTGATCGAGACCCCTTACCGCAACGAAGCCATGTTCGACACATTGAAGCTGGCGCTCAAAGGCACGACACAGCTCTGTGTGGCCCGTTCGCTGACCACAGCCGATGAATGGGTGCAGACCCATTCAGTAAGCGAATGGAAGACCAGGCCCGCGCCCGAGCTAGCAAAAAAGCCCACGATATTCCTGTTTCTCGCCGAGCACTGATCCATGGCGGCCCGTTACATGAAAATGGCCTGCCTGGCGGCACTTGCCGTGCTGGCGGGTTGCAGCGGTTATCGCCCGGGAGGCCTGGAAGTCGACCGCGGCATCCAGGCAAAAAGCCAGAACAGCCGCGTGGAGTTTCTTGTGCTGCACTATACCTCCACCGGGAATGAAGCCTCGCTTAAAATCCTGTCGGAACACAACGTCAGCAGTCACTACCTGATCACCAACCACCCCAAGCCACGCGTGTACCAGTTGGTCGACGAAAGCCGGCGCGCATGGCACGCGGGTATCAGTCAATGGTTCGGCCGCACCGACCTGAATGCGGGATCCATAGGCGTGGAAATCGTCAATCATGGGCGGGAGCAAGGCCAATGGGAGCCATATACCGCGGCGCAAACCGCCACTCTCATCGCCCTGCTGCGCGACATTATTTCCCGCCACCAGATCAAGGGGCTCAACGTCGTCGGGCATAGCGACATCGCTCCCCAGCGCAAGATAGACCCGGGTCCGCTGTTTCCATGGAAAACCTTGGCCGACGCCGGTATCGGTCGCTGGTATGACGAAAGTCGTGCACTCGACTACGAAAGGGAATTTCTACGCGATGGCTTGCCCGACATCGCATGGGTGCAAGCTCAGCTGCGCCGCGTCGGATACGACACGCCTCAGACCGCAATATTGGACAAGGCCACGCGCAACGTTATTGCCGCTTTTCAGATGCGGTACCGGCCGACGCAATACGACGGCGCTCCTGATGCCCAGACACTGGCGATACTGAAGGCTTTACCCTAGCTTTAAGGGAATGAACGACCCGGAAAAATAAAAGGAGCGCAAGAACCGTTGCATATGCGTAGGGTTCGGAAAAATCGTTTTTCCCGGATCGTACAAGCCAGAAATGCAGCACCGATAGAACGGCAATGGCATACACCGAACGGTGCAACGTTTGCCAGCGCCGCCCCAGACGCCGCATCCAGCCGTGAGTCGAGGTGCAGGCCAACGCCAGCATGGGGACGAACGCAATCACGCCAACAGTGATAAAGGGGCGGTCGACCACGTCGTCCCACATGGACGCTATCGACCAGCCGCGTTCCCAATAGGCCCAGCCCAACAAATGCAGGGCGGTATAAAAAAATGCAAACAGGCCAAGCATGCGGCGCACCCGCAGCAACGCCGGTTGATGCAGCAGGCGGCGCAAGGGCGTGACCGCCAGGGTCAGCCATAGCGCCACGAGCGCCCAGATGCCGGTGGAGCGAATCAGGAATTCGGGCGGATTGGCGCCGAGTCCGTCATTGAAACCGAGCCACAGCCACCGGAAGACCGGAAATAGCGCCAATAGGAACAAGAAAAGTTTGAGACGGGCCAAAAAAGCTGTCCTTGCAGAGAGGGACTTTGTTCAGTAGTAACGCCTTAAATCCATACCGGCATAAAGCGACGCAACCTGATCGGCATAGCCATTGAACATCTGGGTCGGGACCCTGGGCGCGAAAAAACCGTCGCCGATGCGCCGCTCGGTGGCCTGGCTCCAGCGCGGATGCGAGACATCCGGATTGACGTTCGCATAAAAGCCGTATTCGTTAGGCGCGATATTGACCCAACTGGTGACCGGCATTTTTTCGACAAGGCGTATCTTGACGATGGATTTGCCGGATTTGAAGCCATACTTCCACGGGATGGCAACGCGCATGGGCGCCCCATTCTGCCCTGGAAGGACCTTGCCATACACACCGAACACCAGCATGGTCAATGGATGCAAGGCCTCGTCCATGCGCAGCCCCTCGCGATAGGGCCAGTCTATGATGCGATCATTCAGTCCGGGCATGTTCTCGGGCTGAACGGCCGTCACGAATTCCACATACTTTGCCTTGCTTGTGGGCTGGACCTGTGCCAGCAGTGCCGACAACGAATACCCGCTCCAGGGAATGACCATGGACCAGGCCTCGACGCAGCGCAGGCGGTATATCCGTTCTTCAAGGGGAGCCAGTTTACGCAACTGATCGATGTCGAATGTACGCGGCGCTTCAACCTCGCCCTCGACCGTCACGGTCCAGGGCTCAGTCTTCAATTTTTCCGCATGTTCGAACGGGTCGGTCTTCCCGGTGCCGAACTCGTAGTAATTGTTATACGACGTCGCGTCCTTTTCAGAAGTAAGCTTTTCCTTTAGCCAGTATGCCGGGTTCGGCTTAGCCGCCAAGGCGGGTCGCGCCGGGCCGGCCACTGCCGGCAACAGGCTGCCTCCCCCCAACGTCAGCGCACCCATGCCTGCCTGCCGCAGCCACTTGCGCCGGGATTGCCAGACACCTTCCGGCGTTATCTCCGACGATGCAATAGGAGGAGGCTTGATACTGGACATGATGATTCGCCTTTATGAGCCTGGAGGCATAGTTTGGTAAGACGCCTCATCTGGAGAAAAAGTTCCACCGCTGTCGGAGTCAGACGCGGTCGAGAAGCCAGGCCTGCATCTCGCGCACGCTGTTCACCATCACGGTAGGCTCGGCCTCGAGCAGGGTGCGCTTGTCGTGGGCGCCATAAGTAACCGCCATGCTGTCGACCCCCGCGCTGGTGGCCATCTGTATATCGTGCGACGTGTCGCCCACCATGAGTACCTGCTCGGGACGCAGATCGCGTTCCGCCATGATTTCCAGCAGCATGGCTGGATGTGGTTTACTGAATGATTCGTCGGCGCAACGCGTCGTGTCGAAGTGGTCATGCAGCTGCATCGTGCCCAGCACGCGATCCAGGCCTACCCTGCTCTTCCCGGTTGCAACCCCCAGCACCACGTTGCGGGCGCGCAAGCTATCGAGCAATGCCACGATGCCGTCGAACAGCTTGATTTCCGGGTCGCGGCTAAGAAAATGATGACGGTAGCGCTCCAGAAACAGCGGCAGCTTTTCGGCCGTCAGCGTCGGAACACAGCGATACAGTGCGCTTTCCAGTGACAGGCCGATTACCCAACTGGCGTCGCGCGCCGAGGGCACCGGGAGCTCGAGATCCGCGCAGGACCCCTGGATCGCGGCCACGATCGAATGGGTGGAATCCATGACTGTGCCATCCCAATCGAACACCACTGCACCATAACGTTTCACGACTTTCGCTCCAGGTAGTCAAGAATCTTCACGCAGGCGGGCGCCAGGGCGGCTTCGAGCACCAGCGGCTCGCCGGTCAGGGGATGCGGCAACTCGAACCGGCAAGCGTGCAGAAACATGCGGTTGAAGCCCAGGCGTCCGAACTGGGCGCGCACCTCGTCTGAGCCATATTTATCGTCGCCCACGATAGGATAGCCGCAAGACGCCAGGTGCACTCGGATTTGGTGCGTGCGGCCGGTTCGCAGCTCAGCGCCAACCAGGCTGTACCGGCCGTAGCGCTTTTGCAGCGTAATGATCGTATGTGCCAGCTTGCCCTGCGGATCGACCTTGACGCGCCGTTCGCCCGACGCGGTCAACCACTTGAGAAGCGGTTGTCGCATATGCTGTTTATCGTTCACCCAGTCGCCCACGACTAACGCTTGGTAATGCTTGCGCCCGCCGCCTTCGCGCATCATGTCGTGCAAGGCAACCAACGCCTTGCGTTGCTTGGCGATAAGCAACACCCCCGACGTTTCCCGGTCGAGGCGGTGCGCCAATTCCAGGAATGGCGCGTCGGGGCGGGCCGCGCGCAGTTGTTCGATAACGCCGAACGACACGCCGCTGCCGCCGTGCACGGCCACACCCGCGGGTTTGTCGATCGCCAGCAGCGCATCGTCTTCGTATACGACCGGAAACACCGCCGGCGGGACCACGCGTGTTTCATCCGCCGCAGGCAGCCGCAGCGGCGGCACACGCACCATATCGCCCAGGGCCACGCGGTAATCCGCCGCTATCCGGCCTTTGTTCACGCGCACTTCGCCGCCACGTATGGCTTTGTAAATGTGACTTTTTGGAACTCCCTTGCACAGGCGGAGCAGGAAATTGTCGATGCGCTGCCCTTCCTGCTCGACGCCGATTTCGACAAATCGCACGCTCGGTGCGGTACTTTCAGTAATAACAGTTTTGCGCATGGGGAAAAGCGGCATATAATCGCGTCAGCCTATAGAAGCTGAAAAAACCGCCAAACGTAGAGATGCAATGGATGCGTCTCCGTCGGACGAACAAGGGCCATATTGTACTGCCTGCCTTTCAGCTTCTGGGTCATTAGGTCGCCGGGGCAAGCCCGATCAGTTAAACAGTTGTGTGGCGCATTGCCCGCTGTCTATCCAAATCGGTTGCCAACCGCGTGCGGCACTGAATCTCTTGCGAAGCTTGTCATCGTTTTATGCACCAGACGCGAATTCACACCCGAGTCTGCCGTTCCAGCAAATTTTTTGTCATCCACTACAGTGAACCTGACCTCCCTGCTGACTGAACTTCGTACCTACAGGTACGCCGTGCCTTCCTGACACAAGGTGGGCACTGCCGACGTCGTCAGCACGCCCCCGCTGCAGATTTAGCGCTACACACTTATTGACCCGCGGTCGTGCGCCGATTACCGGTGCGCCATGACTACGGAGAAATACACTCATGAAACGAATGTTGTTCAATGCAACGCACCAAGAAGAACTACGCGTTGCGATAGTCGATGGTCAGAAGCTCATTGATCTGGACATAGAGACCGCCGGGCGCGAACAGCGCAAAGGTAACATTTACAAAGGCGTCATCACCCGAATCGAACCCGGCCTGGAAGCCTGCTTTGTCAGCTACGGCGAAGAGCGTCACGGTTTCCTGCCTTTCAAGGAAGTCGCGCGGACCTATTTCAAGGAAGGGGTCGACGTACGCACAGCGCGTATCCAGGACGCCCTGACCGAAGGCCAGGAACTCATCATCCAGGTCGAAAAGGAAGAGCGCGGCAATAAGGGCGCCGCCCTGACGACCTTCATCTCACTGGCCGGCCGCTACCTGGTTCTTATGCCGAACAATCCACGCGGCGGCGGTGTGTCGCGCCGTGTCGAGGGCGAGGACCGCCAGGAACTGCGCGAAACCATGGACCAGCTGAATATACCGGCTGGCATGAGCATTATCGCGCGTACGGCCGGCATCGGCCGCAACGTCGAAGAACTGCAGTGGGACTTGTCCTATCTCATGCAGTTGTGGAACGCCATCGACGGCGCCGCCCGCGAGAACAAGGCGCCTATCCTGATCTACCTGGAATCCAGCCTGGTGATCCGCGCCATCCGCGACTACTATTCGCCTGAAATCGGCGAAATCCTTATCGATACCGAAGACATTTTCGAGCAGGCCACCGCGTTTATGAGCGTGGTCATGCCCGACAACGTGCAGCGCGTCAAAATGTACCGCGACGATGTCCCGTTGTTTTCCCGCTTCCAGATCGAACACCAGATCGAGACGGCCTATTCCCGCACCGTTCAGTTGCCCTCGGGCGGTTCAGTCGTCATCGATCATACGGAAGCGCTGGTGGCGGTCGACGTCAACTCGGCACGCTCTACTCGTGGCGCCGATATCGAAGAAACCGCGATGCGGACAAATCTTGAAGCGGCCGACGAAGTGGCCCGCCAGTTGCGCTTGCGCGACTTGGGCGGCCTGATCGTCATCGACTTCATCGATATGGAAGAAAGCAAGAACCAGCGCGCCGTCGAACAACGGCTGCGCGATGCGTTGCATTTCGACCGCGCCCGGGTGCAAATGGGCAAGATCTCCCGCTTTGGCCTAATGGAATTGTCGCGCCAGCGTCTGCGTCCCGCGCTCAACGAAGGCTCACACATCACCTGCCCGCGTTGCAACGGTACCGGCGTCGTCCGCGACGCGGAATCCAGCGCGCTCCATGTCCTGCGCCTGCTGCAGGAAGAAGCCATGAAGGAAGGCACAGCCGCCCTGCATGCCCAGGTGCCAGTTGATGTCGCCACCTTCTTGTTGAACGAGAAGCGCAGCGACATCACCAAGATCGAGTCGCGTTTGAAGGTCAATCTTGTCCTTATTCCCAACAAGAACCTGGAAACGCCGCATCACCATATCGAACGCCTGCGCCACGACGATCCTCGCATGGAAGAAATCAAGACCAGCTTCGACCTGGTCGCACAACCCGAGCCCGAACTGACATGGGCGCCGAACAAGGCGCAGGAAACCAAGGCCCGGCCCGAGGCCATTGTCAAGGGCATCACACCATCGCAACCGGCGCCCATATCGTCCATTCCGCCGGTCCGCCCCGCCATGCCCGTTGCCGCTGCAGGCCCGGGTCTGTTCAAGCGCCTGATCGGCTGGCTTACCGGTCAAAACGAAGCGCCCGCGCCGGCGCCAGTGGTGGAACCCGTGAAGACGGCACAAGCCCCACGCAGCCGCAATGGCCGTCCCAACGATCGGCGCGAACGAGGCACAGGCGATCGCGACCGTAATCGCCAACGACGCGGCGAACGCCGCCCTGACAGCATCGAGGCCAAGACCGAAGACGGCCAGCAAACGTCGGCCCCACGCGGCCGCCGTCCAGTTGCCCAGGACACCGAAGCAGCCGCCGTCGAACCCCGTGTCGCCGCCGCGACCACATCACCCGCCGCGGAATCGGGCGACACAACGGCCACCGGTCGCAACGGACGCAGCCGCCGTGGCCGCGGACGCAGCCGGCGCGAAGAAGGGCAAAATGAATCGGTCGAGCTCGACCTGGCGGCAACTCCGGCCGGCGCGGCAGCACAGGCCGCAGTGGCCGCCCCTGTTCGGACCGCGTTAACGGACGATGAAACCACCGACTTGGGCCAAGCCGATACTGACCTGGAAACCACGACCGAAGCGACAGCCGATGGTGACCAGCTCGACCCGGAACGCAAGCGCCGTCGCCGCCGCAGCCGCCGTGGCCGCCGCAGCACAGAAGCCGGTACCGAGACAGTGTCAGCTCAGGAAGGCGACGCCGACGAGGCGGACGACGCCCAGGCATTCGTGCCGCACGCCACGCCGTCCTTCAATCCTCAGGTGCTGCCTGCTATTGCAACCGCACAGGGCGGCTTCGAGGCTCCAGAGAGCGCCGAAATTGCGCCGGTGGCGCCCGCGCAGATCCGGCCCATCGAAGTTGCCGCAATCGAAGCTCCTCCGGTCCCGGCCGCAGTGGTCGAGAGCGCCCCTGTCGAGAGCGCCCCTGTCGAGAGCGCCCCTGTCGAGGCCGTACCAGCACAGGTAGCTGAAGCCCAGCCCTCGCCAGTGGTCGCCGCTCCGGTCGTAGCGGCCACAACCGAGCCAGCCCAAGTCGAACCGGCACCGGTTGCCGCTTCCCAGGCGATTCAACCCAAGGCATTGGCCGCCGCGCCAGCCGAGGCTTTCGTTCCTGCAAAAGACATCGTCCTACCCGCCGGTATGGAATTGATCGAAACCAAGTCGGCTCCAGCCGACCTGGCGCCAGTCGCTCCCGTACGTCTTGGCCGCGCGCGCAAGCCCGTTGCCAAAGCGGCCGACGAACCGTTGAATCAGGTCGAGACGCACTAAGCAATAGCTGACGCGTAAGCCAAAGGGCCTTGCGGCATATGCCGCAAGGCCCTTTTTTTTCGCCTGGTGAACCCGAAGTATCCGGATTAAGCGGTCTTGGCCACCACATCGGCTGGCTGACGCGTCAGCAAGGCCAGCAAGTTCGCGAGTTCCACCCGCATTTGTCGGCGATCAACGACCATATCGATGGCACCCTTCTCGAGCAGGAATTCTGAACGCTGAAATCCTTCCGGCAATGTCTCGCGCACAGTTTGTTCGATGACGCGGGGGCCGGCAAAGCCGATCAGCGCCTTGGGCTCGGCCATGACGATGTCGCCCATGAATGCGAAGCTTGCCGAAACGCCACCCATGGTGGGGTCGGTGAGGACGCTGATGAAGGGCAGCCCAGCCGCCGACAACTGTGTGAGCATGGCGTTGGTCTTTGCCATCTGCATGAGCGAAAATAAGCTTTCTTGCATGCGGGCGCCGCCAGACGCGGCAACACAAATGAACGGCGTGCGGTTCTTGATGGCTTCCTGGACACCGCGGGCGAAACGTTCGCCCACGACAGACCCCATGGAACCGCCCATGAATTCAAATTCGAAGCAGGCAAGAACGACCGGCACGGCCAGGATGGAACCGCTCATGACGACCATCGCGTCGGTTTCACCCGTCTGTTTGGTGGCCTCGATGACGCGTTCTGGGTATTTGCGCGTATCCTTGAACTTGAGCGGATCCATGGGACGCGTATCCTGGCCGATCTCGACACGGTTTTCCGCGTCGAGCAATGCTTCGATGCGCGCTCTGGCCCCTATCCGCATATGGTGACTGCATTTTGGACAAACATTCAATGTTGCTCGCAGGTCTTCTTTGTAGAGCACCGTCTCACAACCCGGACACTTTACCCAAATGCCCTCCGGGACGCGCCGCGCTGTCACATCGTTATTGCGATTAATGCGCGGAGGTAGAATTTTTTCGATCCAGCTCATGGTTTGTTCCCTTGAGGGTCCGATTCATGCTCGGACCCGTTGTTCTTGTGCGATAGGCGGCAGCACGCGTTAAGCGGCTGCCTCTGGCAAGGCCTGTCGTATGGTCGATAACCAATTGGCAGCCGCCTGGATGGCCGCGTCGTCGGCTTGGTCCGCATCGAGACCGTCATGCTGGGCGGCGGCGACGGCCGCCTCCATCGTTTCGATAATTTTGCTGCCGATCACCACGGCATCAGCGCAGGCGGCAAGGCGCCTTGCACTGTCGGCGTCGCGTATACCGAAGCCTACGCCCACCGGCACAGAAACGTGCTTGCGGATTTCCGCCACGCGCAATGCAACCTCGGACGTATCGATATTTCCCGCACCGGTCACCCCCTTGAGCGACACGTAATAGACATAGCCCCGTGCCACGAGTCCAACTTTTTTGATGCGCGCTTCGGTCGACGTAGGCGCAAGCAGGAAAATAGGGTCGATTTGCGCCGTGCTCAACTGGACGGCGAAGTCGATGATTTCTTCGGGTGGATAGTCCACCACCAGCACGCCGTCCACGCCGGCCCGCGCAGCCGCCTTAACGAAGGCCGCTTGCCCCATTCTTTCAATGGGATTGGCATATCCCATGAGGACCACGGGCGTCGTTGCGTCGTCACGGCGGAACTCGGCCACCATTTCCAGCACTTGGCGCAGACCTGTACCGCGCTTGATGGCGCGCTCGGCGGCGCGCTGGATGACAGGGCCATCGGCCATGGGGTCGGAAAATGGAACACCCAGTTCAATGACATCGGCGCCTGCCTTGACCAATGCATGCATGAGCGCAGGAGTGGCTGCCCTGGAGGGGTCGCCTGCCGTTATATAGGGAATCAGCGCCGTGCGTCCCGCATTTGCTGCAAATGCGGCCCGTAGCCGTGCATTCGATGAATTCATGGAGGGAAGAACCTTTTCTTATTACAGCTTGATGCCGCTGAAATCGGCAACAGTATGCATGTCTTTATCGCCACGGCCCGACAAATTGACCAAAATGACCTTGTCTTTTGACAAGGTCGGTGCGAGCCGGACGGCATGCGCAATGGCATGTGAGGACTCGAGCGCCGGCATGATGCCTTCGGTGCGGCAGCAGTCATGGAAGGCGGCCAACGCTTCTTGATCGCTTACCACAGCATATTGTGCGCGGCCAATGTCTTTCAGCCAGGCATGCTCTGGCCCCACGCCCGGATAATCCAGGCCTGCGGAAATGGAGTGCGTTTCGAGCACCTGTCCGTTTTCATCTTGCATGACATAGGTGCGGTTTCCGTGCAGCACGCCCACGGATCCGGCATTGAGCGAGGCCGAGTGCCGGCCCGTGTCCAATCCTTCGCCAGCGGCTTCGACGCCTACGAGTTTTACGTCGGGGTAGTCAATGTAGGGATGAAAGATACCCATGGCATTAGAGCCGCCGCCGACGGCCGCAACCACATAGTCTGGCTGGCGGCCGGCGTCTGCGGGCATCTGTTCGATGCACTCCGTGCCGATGACCGACTGGAAATCCCGAACCATCATGGGGTAAGGATGCGGCCCGGCCACAGTGCCGATAATGTAGAAGGTTTTCTCGACGTTCGTCACCCAGTCGCGCATGGCTTCATTCAGCGCATCCTTGAGGGTACGCGACCCGGAATCCACAGGCACCACCGTCGCACCCAATAATTTCATGCGATATACATTGGAAGCCTGACGCCGGATGTCTTCGCTGCCCATATAGACCACGCACTCCAGGCCATAACGGGCAGCCACGGTAGCCGTCGCCACGCCATGCTGGCCGGCGCCGGTTTCGGCGATGATGCGAGGCTTGCCCATGCGGCGCGCGAGCAAAATCTGGCCGATGCAGTTATTGATTTTATGCGCGCCGGTATGGTTGAGGTCTTCGCGCTTGAACCATATTTGTGCGCCGCCCAGTTGCTCCGACCAACGCCGTGCATGGTAGACCGGGCTTGGGCGCCCCACGAAGTGCTTAAGCTCATAGTGGAACTCGCGCAGGAACTCGGGATCGGTCCGGTATTGATCGTAGGCCGCACGCAGTTCATCTAGTGCGTGCACCAGCGTTTCGGCAACAAACGAGCCGCCATACTGACCAAAATGCCCTTCATGATCGGGCAATGTATAGGATTTCAAATCAAGACTCTCTGGTTACGCAATAAATTGCGACGGTCCGTGCAGGACCATTAACAGGGCAAGCGGCTATTTTACCAGCCCAAGGCAAGGAACGAGCTTATGCCTAATGCCGTGTGGCCGTTACGCCGGGAAGTTCGTTCAGGGCGGTCAGCGCCCGGGCAATTTGCTCCCCGCTCTTGACCTCGATGGTGAACACCATGTGCGCCAGTGAGCGTCGGCTATGCGTATTCACGCTGACAACATTCAGGCGCAACTTGGCAAACGCCTCGGACAGGTCGCGCAGCAGACTGCTTCGCTCTTGTGCACGAATGCTGATGTCGACCGGATACAACGCGTCGCCTGTATTTCCCCAGTCAACGTCAATGAGCCGCTCGGGCTGGCGAGCGGCCAACGCGGCATAAGAGGGGCAATCGTGGCGATGTATCGACACGCCCCGCCCTCGTGTTACGAACCCCGCGATACGGTCGGGGGGCGCGGGTCGACAGCAACGTGCCAACTGGGTAAGCAAGGAGTCCACGCCAACGACCAGCACGCCGCTCTTGCCGGTATTGGCGACACTCCCGACCCCGCTCTGGTATACCCGCGCCTCAGGCGCCGCGCCCGCCGGCGAGCCGCCATCGCCAGCCCGAGGCTTGTGGTCGCCCAGGAGGTAGTCGATTTGCCTGAGGCTGAACTCCTCCTTTGCAACCGCGACGTACAAATCGTCGGCACGGGCGAAGTCCAATTGCTGGGCAAGGTGCTCCAGGTTGATCGACGTTTTTCCCAACCGCTGCAGTTCACGCTCGACCATGGCCTGACCCTGGGAAATACGTTGCTGCAACTCGATCGCGTTGAACCACGCACGCACTTTGGCACGCGATCGAGCGCTGGCTAGATAACCCAGTTGCGGGTTCAGCCAATCGCGCGACGGCCCTCCCGACTTGGCGGCAATGATCTCGACAGTTTGCCCCGTGGACAATCGCGTGAGCAAGGGCGCGATTTGCCCGTCGACCCGCGCTCCACGGCAGCGATGGCCAAGGTCGGTATGGAGGTAATAGGCAAAATCGACAGGGGTCGCGCCAGCCGGCAGTTCGATCACCCGCGCCTGCGGTGTCATGACGTATATCCTGTCAGTCGATTCGGCCGTGTCGGCCGCCGCCTTGCCTGCGGCAGGCGATCCTGCGGCAGGCGATCCTGCGGCAGGCTCGGCGGCCGGCGGCGCTTCCCGCCCCCAGGCCAGCAATTGACGCATCCACCCGATCTTCTGGTCGTATCCGCTGGTGGCGGCCGTCTTGCCGCCTTTGGCTCCCGATTCCTTGTACAGCCAGTGCGCGGCCATACCGTATTCCGCAAATTGATGCATCTGCTCGGTGCGGATCTGGATTTCGAATGTGCGCCCTTCGGCGTCGGCCACTACGGTATGCAGCGACCGGTAGCCATTGGACTTCGGACGGGAGATATAGTCGTCGAACTCCTCGGCAATTGGCGTCCAGAGGGAATGCGCCAGCGCAAGGGCGCCATAGCACGCGCGTTCGTCCTCCACAATCACACGCAGGGCGCGTAAATCGAAGAGCTGATCGAACGCGATGTTCTTGTTACGCATCTTGTTCCAGATGCTGTAAATATGCTTGGGTCTTCCGGAAACGTTGGCCGGAATGCTCGCATCTTTGAGCGCCGCTTGAAGCGCGCCTACGGTCTTTTCGATGAAAAGCTGGCGCTCGACGCGTTTTTCCTCGAGCTGCCTGGCAATGGTCTTGTAGGTGTCCGGTTCTAGAAAGCGAAAGGCCAGGTCTTCCATTTCCCATTTAAGCTGCCATATACCCAGGCGGTTGGCCAATGGCGTATACAACTCCATTGTTTCCCGCGCCAGGCTGACAGGATACGCCGTCTTCACGGCGGCATGCCAGCGCAGGGATTGCAGGCGCGAAGCCAAGCGCATGACCACAATGCGCAAGTCGGCGGCCATCGCCAGCAGCATCTTGCGTTGCATTTCTTTCTGATCGCTGCCCTGCGCGCCGGTATCGGCGGATTGTCCCGCTAGATCGCCCAGGCGCAACAAGGCGCGAGTGCCCTGGACCAGCGCCATGATTTCCGGACCGAAAGTTTTGCGCATGGCGTCTTGGCCCGTTGCCGAACCTGCGGCGTCGCCGCCCGGAAGCATCGTAATCAAGGCACTTGCACGAGTCTCGGCATCTGTGCCCAGGTCGGACAGAATCTGGACGACCGCGGCGCTGTGCGCATCGATGGGTTCACCGGTCTTGCCGCGCAATCCCGACAGCGGCTCGCGCACCCAGTCCGCCGCTCGTTGCAATACCTCTTGGCCCGCTTGATCCAGCCCCTTGCTGGCATGCGAAAACCACGTGGCGTTGAAGGGGGAGGTGGCAGGGTCGTATAGCGTGGTGGCTGGCATAGTACGTGGTAGGAAAAGCCGGAATAAGCAGGCAAGGTGCAATGCAACTCTATACTAACGTGTCTGAAGCAAGGCCGCGAACATATGCATATGACCTCCACCCAGAAAAAGACCCTGCTGGTCGTCTGGCATTCCCGCACGGGTGCGTCCCGGCAAATGGCCACGGCGGGCGCGCGTGGGGCTTACGATATTGCAGCCGAGCTGCAAGCGGCCGACCGGTTGAACATCGTCGTGAAAACGGCGCGCGACACCAGCGCCCAGGACTTGCTGGGCGCGGACGCCTATTTGTTTTGCGCACCCGAGAACCTGGCGGCGCTGAGCGGTGACATGAAAGAATTTTTCGACAGGAATTATTACGACGTGCTGGACCAATTGAATGGCCGGCCGTACGCGCTCATGATCAGCGCTGGATCGGATGGCACCGCGGCTCAAAGGCAGGCGGAACGCATATGCACCGGCTGGCGTCTGCGGCAAGCGGCGCCGGCGCTAATCGTAAACACGAACGCTCAAACACCGGAGGCGATACTCGCGCCAAAAACGATCAAGGAAAACGACTTGCGCGCGTGCGAAACGCTGGGCGGCACGCTGGCCGCCTTGCTGCTGTAGGGCGCAGTGCTTATGCCAGCGCCGCCGTTACGACGATTTCGACCTTGAAGTCGGGGTTGGCCAGGCGTGCTTCCACTGTCGCGCGTGGCGGCGCATTGCCTGGAGCGACCCACGCGTCCCACGCTGCGTTCATGCCGTCGAATTCTTTCATGTTGGTAAGAAATATCTGGGCCATCAAGATGCGAGACTTGTCGGTGCCGGCGGTCGCCAAGAGACGATCGATGGTTGCCAGGACCTGCGCTGTCTGGCCCTGAATGTTCAACGAACTGTCATCGGGTACTTGGCCGGCCAAATACGCCACCCCGTTATAGACTGCCATGTCCGACAAGCGCTTTTCGACGTTGACCCGTTCCACTTCACTCATGCTGCGATCTCCACATACATAAAAAAACCACCACACTATCACACTGCCGCATGGGGTCAGGCCGGCGGCAATTCAAATACTTGCCGTAGATAAGCCAGATAAGCTGGATCGTCGCACATGGTTTTTTCCGGTGCGTCGGATACCTTGGCTACCGGCTGTCCATTGCACCGCACCATTTTCATCACGATTTGCAGCGGCTCGTGCCCTAGGTCGTTCGTAAGATTGGTTCCGATACCGAACGATATTTTGCACCGTCCCGCAAAGCGTTTCGCGAGCTCAATGGCTTTGGGTATGGTCAACGCATCGGAAAATACCAGCGTCTTGGTGCGAGGATCGGTACGATTTGCGGTGTAATGAGCCAGCAGGCGTTCGCCCCAAACGAATGGATCGCCGGAATCGTGTCGCGCTCCATCGAAAAGCTTGCAGAAGTACATATCGAAGTCTCGCAGGAACGCATCCATGCCGTAGACGTCCGATAAGGCAATACCCAGGTCGCCTCGGTATTCCTTGGCCCAAACCTCAAGCGCATAGACCTGGGAATCGCGCAATCGGGGTCCGAGCGCCTGACATGCCTGTAGGTATTCGTGCCCCATGGTACCCAGAGGGGTAACACCATGTTTCATCGCCAGCCAGACGTTGCTGGTGCCAGCAAAGTTCGAGCCCATTTGGGCTTTCATCGTCATTACGACTTCTTCGTGCCACTTCTTGGAGAAGCGCCGGCGCGTGCCATATTCGGCCACGCGGAAATCGGCCAAGGCCGGATCCGCCGTGACCAGTTTCATTTTGGATTGCAGCCGCTTGCGCCCTTCCGCCCATCCTGGCTGGTGGCAAACGTTGCGGAAATAGACCTCGTTGACAATAGCCAGCACAGGGATCTCGAACAGGATCGTGTGCAGCCATGGTCCTTTTACCGTAATGTCTATTTCGCCCGGGACATGCGACGGCGATACGGTAATGCACTTTTCGGGCATATGAAACAGTCCCAGAAAGTCGACGAAATCGCTTTTCATGAATCGCAGCCCGCGCAAGTACCGCAGCTCTTCGTCGGTGAACTTGAGCTTGCATAGCTTGTGGATTTCGGCGCGGATCTCGTCGAGATAGGCGCTCACGTTCACTCCGGGGGTGCGGCACTTATAGCGATATTCGACCTGGGCAGCCGGAAACTGATGCAACACCACCTGCATCATGGTGAACTTATACAAGTCGGTGTCAATTAACGAAGTGATTATCATCGCGCAACATTGAGTATTTTTCCTACCATAGCACACCCCGTCTGGAGCAACCGGCTGATGCGTCGGAATCCACATCAGTAAAAAGGCGGCTTTATAAAAAGGTCAATCCGGGCTTGCCTGCAGATATTAGGTAAAATTGCAACATCTGATGTTGGAGCCTGAAATGACACATGTCGTCACCGAGAATTGTATCAAGTGTAAATTTACCGATTGCGTGGACGTCTGTCCGGTGGACTGCTTCCGGGAAGGTCCGAATTTTCTGGTTATCGACCCGGACGAATGCATCGACTGCGCGGTGTGCGTCCCCGAATGTCCGGCGAACGCAATTTTTGCCGAAGAAGATGTGCCACAGGATCAATTGGCCTTCATTGCCATGAATGCCGAACTTTCACCCGAATTCGGCATGATCAACCGGACAAAAGACCCTTTGCCGGAAGCCGACGACTGGAACGGCGTCGCCGACAAGCTCAAGTATCTCGAGCGCTGAGCGCCCGCCCGGCATACGTTGCGCATACCCGACACTCCGTTGTTGCCTGATAGCTTTATTTTGTGCCTGCGCATTCCCTGCTTGCATCAGGGTTTACCATAAAGGCACACTATAGACGCGCCCAGCGCATCTCCACGAGCGCCAGTACCTTCATCGCAGCAGCCACAGCAACACCTCGGAAAATGGTAGCCCTTTAAACTATTTTGTGATTAGCTTATAAAATAGTCGTCAAACCACACATCGCGTTACATGCGCCGTTCTTTATTTTTGTGCCGGCACCAAAACTGCTAGACGCCTTTGCGTTTCCGGTGAGCCGAACAACCATGTTTCCAAGAGGCTTAATTTATGCTGTACGACCTACACGAGCTTCAACGATCGTTCCTGACACCGTTGGCTGCGTTTACCGACACCGGGTCGCAAATTTTTTCCCACCCCTACAGCCCCTTCGCATACACCCCTGTATCGCGGCAAATTGCCGCCACGTGCGAACTCGTGCATAGACTGGGAAAAGATTACGAAAAGCCGGCCTGGGGCCTGCCATTCACGGAAATTGCCGGCAAGCAAGTTGCCATTACAGAGCACAACGTACTGGCCAAACCGTTTTGCAACCTGGTCCACTTCAAGCGCAACGACAGCGCCGACACCAGCGCACACCCTCGGGTCTTGTTGGCCGCACCTCTATCGGGCCATCATTCGACCTTGCTGCGCGATACCGTCCGCGCATTGCTGCCCAGCCATGACGTCTACGTGACCGACTGGGTAGACGCGCGCATGGTTCCCGCGTCCGTCGGACCTTTCCACCTTAACGATTACGTCAAGTACATACAAGACTTCATACGCTTCCTTGGACCTGACGTACACGTATTGTCGGTGTGCCAGCCCACGGTGCCGGTGCTGGCCGCCGTATCCCTCATGGCCGCCAATAACGACTCCTGTCAGCCGCGCAGCATGATCATGATGGGCGGGCCCATCGACACTCGCAAATCGCCCACGCAGGTCAACCGCCTCGCCATGACCAAGCCATATTCATGGTTCGAGAACAACCTGATCCACCGTGTGCCTTCGCGGTTTCCCGGCGCCGGACGGCCGGTTTATCCAGGCTTCCTGCAACATACGGGATTCGTGGCCATGAACCCGGATCGCCATCTGCGTTCGCACTACGAATTCTACGAGCACCTCGTCAAGGGCGACGACAGCGACGCGGAGTCCCATCGCCGTTTCTACGACGAGTACAACGCCGTGCTCGATATGCCCGCCGAGTTCTACCTGGATACGATCAAAACGGTCTTCCAGGAACATCGCCTGCCCTCGGGCACCTGGGAAGTCGACGGCCAAACGGTCGAACCGGCTGCGATCAGCGCGACCGCCTTGCTTACCATTGAAGGCGAACTCGACGATATCTCGGGCCAAGGGCAAACCCAGGCTGCCCAAGACCTATGCAGCGGCATCCCCGCCCACCGCAAAGAGCACTACACCGCTGCCAATTGCGGCCACTACGGCATATTCTCGGGTCGCCGCTGGCGCGAAACAATATGCCCTAAAATAGCCCAATTCATGCGCGACTCTGCGTAAGAACCCAGGCGTACACCATACCGGGGGCCCTGGCGGGCCCTCTTTTTTTATGCCCTATTTGCCTCTTACTGACCGCATCGATGCGGTTCTACCTCAGACGCAATGCGCCAAATGCGGCTATGACGGCTGCAGGCCTTACGCCGAAGCCATTGCGTCCGGCGAAGCCACCATCAATCGTTGCCCGCCCGGAGGGCAGGAAGGCGTACGCGCACTGGCAGCCATCGTGGGGACGACCGAAATTCCACTCGACGCCGCTCGTGGACAGCATATTCCGTTGCAGGTCGCGGTTATCGACGAAGCGCACTGCATCGGCTGCACCTTGTGCATCCAGGCATGTCCGGTCGACGCTATCATTGGCGCCAACAAGCTCATGCATACGGTACTTCCCGAGCTATGCACCGGTTGCGATCTTTGCGTGGCATCCTGCCCGGTCGACTGCATCACCATGGTGGAGGCAGGCCGGCAATGGACGCCCATGCTCGCCGACGCCGCTCGTGACCAATTCCATCGGCGGCTGCGCCGGCTAGGGTTGCGGCACGGGGAAGCATCCGGTTTGGCCGCCCGCACGCTTGCCAACAAGGCGCCACTCTCGGCCGCTGCGGAAAGCAGCACAACGACGCGGCAGAACGTCATCGCCAACGCTCTTGCCCGGGCCAGGGCACGGCGCGAAGCCAAATGAACGCCGCCAAGCGCACAGAAATATTCCGCCGGTTCCAGGCAGCCAACCCCCACCCCACGACCGAACTGGAGTATGCAAGCACGTTCCAGTTGCTCATCGCCGTTATCCTTTCAGCTCAGGCCACCGACAAATCAGTCAATCTTGCGACGCGCAAGTTCTTTCCCGACCATGGAACGCCGCAGGCCTTGCTGGCCCTCGGCGAAGAGGGCTTGAGCGATTACATAAAAACCATCGGCCTGTACAAGACCAAGGCACGCAATGTCATTGCAACCTGCCAATTTCTGCTCGACCGACACCAGGGCCAGGTGCCCGATGATCGCGAAGCCCTGGAATCGCTGCCCGGCGTAGGCCGGAAAACGGCTAATGTCGTATTGAACACCGCCTTCGGCCACCCCACCATCGCCGTCGATACGCATATATTCCGCGTCTCGAACCGGACCGGTATCGCGCCCGGAAAAACCGTGCTCGATGTCGAACGCAAGCTCCAAAAAGCCATCCCCACGGCCTTCATTCATGACGCTCACCATTGGCTCATTCTTCACGGCCGGTATATCTGCGTCGCGCGCACCCCAAAATGTCCCCAGTGCGGCATCCGCGACCTCTGTGAATTCAAGGACAAGACTGGCGGCAACCTATGAGAAACCCGCATAGCACTTGCCGCCCGAAAGCGGCATACTTCGCCCCTATCTTCAACAGTCTTCACACCTATTTGGCCGGTAATGAGCGAATACATTCTAGAAACACAACACTTGGTCAAGGAGTTCCGCGGATTTGTCGCGGTGAGCGACGTCAATCTCCAGGTTGAACGTGGAAGCATCCATGCAATGATCGGGCCCAATGGCGCGGGGAAAACAACCTGCTTCAACCTGCTTACAAAGTTTCTTACGCCGACTTCCGGAAAGATATTTTTTGCGGGCCACGAAATAACGCACGAAAAGCCGCCTCAAATTGCACGGCGCGGCATCATCCGCTCATTCCAGATATCCGCCGTTTTCCCCCAGCTTACCGTTCTGGAAAATGTCCGCATCGGCTTGCAGCGCGCCACAGGACAATCGTTTCACTTCTGGCGCTCGGACCGCATCCTCGACCGTCTCAATGAAGCTGCCATCGAAATCCTGAAGGAAGTCGATCTGGCCGACTACGCCAACGAGCTGACAGTCAATCTGCCCTATGGCCGGAAAAGAGCCCTTGAAATCGCCACCACGCTCGCCATGGAACCCGAACTCATGCTGCTCGATGAACCTACCCAGGGCATGGGCCACGAAGACGTCCATCGCGTAACGCAACTTATCAAGAAAGTAAGTGTCGGGCGCACCATACTCATGGTGGAGCACAATATGAACGTGGTATCCCAAATCGCCGACAAGATTACGGTGTTGGCGCGCGGCGCAGTGCTGGCTGAAGGCAGTTACCAAGAAGTTTCAAGCAACGCGGCGGTCATGGAAGCCTACATGGGCACGACCACCGGCGAACTTGAAGGAGCCCACTAATGAGCACGAACGCACTTGAAATTTCAGACCTGCAGGCGTGGTATGGCGAGTCGCATGTCCTGCACGGCGTGAACCTTACCGTCGGCCAAGGAGAAGTCGTAACCCTGCTAGGGCGCAACGGATCGGGCCGCACCACAACGCTGCGCGCCATTCTGGGCCTTACAGGCAGCCGCAAGGGGTCGATACGTATTCAGGGTACCGAATCCATCAATCTGCCCACGTACCGTATTGCTCACCTGGGTATCGGCTATTGCCCGGAAGAACGCGGCATTTTCGCCGGCCTGTCCTGCGAGGAGAACCTGCTATTGCCTCCCACCGTAGGCGATACGCTTGGCGGCGGCATGTCGTTGGCTGAAATCTACGACATGTTCCCCAACTTGCAGGAACGCAAGCATTCTCCCGGCACCCGCTTATCCGGCGGAGAACAACAAATGCTTGCGGTGGCGCGCATATTGCGCACAGGCGCCAATCTGCTGTTGCTCGACGAAATCTCCGAAGGCCTGGCGCCTGTCATCGTGCAGGCCCTCGCTCGCATGATCAAGGCCTTGAAAGCCAAGGGCTACACCATCGTAATGGTGGAACAGAATTTCCGCTTTGCCGCGCCTTTGGCGGATCGTTTCTACGTCATGGAGCACGGCCAGATCGTCGAACAATTCAATTCTTCGGAACTGCCAGCCAAACAAGACGTACTCAATACGCTGCTAGGCGTGTAATTGCCAACAAAGCCGGGCAACCGGCATAACAACACCTGGAGACTCTCCTCATGAAACTGCGTACCTTACCTGCCGCATTCGCACTGGCCGGCCTGACCATGGCTGCACCTGGCCTTGCGGCCGATATATCCGACGACGTTATTCGTATCGGTTTCATCACCGACATGTCCGGCCTGTATTCCGACATCGACGGCCCAGCCGGCGCAGAAGCCATACGCATGGCTATCGCCGACGCGGGCGGTGCAGTCAATGGCAAGAAAATCGAACTGCTCGTAGCCGACCATCAAAACAAAGCCGACATCGCTTCGGCGCGCGCTCGCGAGTGGTTCGATGAACAGAAAATCGACGTACTCATCGGTGGCACAAGCTCGGGCACCGCCCTCGCCATGGCCGGCGTTGCGGCTGAAAAGAAAAAGCCCTTCATCTCGGTAGGTGCGGCCGCCTCCGATCTGACGAATTCCCAGTGCTCGCCCTACACGGTCCATTACGCCTACGACACCATCGCGCTCGCCCGCGGTACAGGTGGCGCGGTCGTAAAAAATGGCGGTAAGAGCTGGTACTTCCTGACTGCCGACTACGCCTTCGGCCATGCACTCGAACGCGATACCGGCAACGTCGTCAAGAACGCCGGCGGCACGGTGGTCGGTGCTGTGCGCGCACCTCTCAGCACATCGGACTACTCGTCGTTCATGCTGCAAGCGCAGTCGTCCGGCGCAAAAATCCTTGGCCTGGCCAATGCTGGCGGCGACTTCATCAATTCCGTCAAGGCCGCCAAGGAATTCGGCGTAACCAACACCATGAACCTGGCCGGCCTGCTGGTGTTCATCAACGACGTCCATGCGCTAGGCCTGGAAAATACCCAGGGCATGTACCTGACCAGCAGCTGGTACTGGGACATGAACGAAGATTCGCGCAAATGGGGCGAACGCTTCTTTGAAAAGAACAAGCGCATGCCATCCTTCTTGCAGGCCGGCGACTACTCGGCCGTCAGCTTCTATCTGCGCGGCGTCAAGGACAGCGGCACCGACAATGCCGACACCATCATGAAGTGGATGAAGTCGAACAAAGTCAACGACTTCTTCTCGCCGAACGGCTTTGTGCGTGAAGATGGCCGCATGGTCAAAGACATGTACCTCGTCCAGGTGAAGAAGCCGTCGGAATCCAAACGTCCATGGGACTATTACAACATCGTTGAAACCCTGCCCGGCGACAAGGTTTACGGGTCGCTAGCCGAATCGACTTGTAAATTGGTCAAGAAATAATCTACTTCCTGCTATCAAAGGCAATGCTCCAGGCTGTATGCGGGGGCATTGTCGTTATTGCTACATACATATTCGCCTCGTCATGGATTTACTATAAATATGACTGATATATTCGGCATACCTATCCAAGCTTTACTGGGGCAGCTCTTGCTGGGCCTGGTAAACGGATCGTTTTATGCGGTGCTGTCCCTCGGCCTGGCTGTGATATTCGGTCTGCTCAATATCATCAATTTCGCTCATGGCGCGCTTTACATGCTGGGCGCGTTCCTGGCATGGATGGGGCTCGCCTACCTGGGTGTGAATTACTGGGTCATGCTGTTCGTTGCTCCCGTCCTCGTCGGAGCTTTCGGCATACTGCTCGAGCGC
The DNA here is from genome assembly GCA_035515055.1 of Candidimonas sp. GTDB lineage: Bacteria > Pseudomonadota > Gammaproteobacteria > Burkholderiales > Burkholderiaceae_B > Pollutimonas. Next base: position 1,073 of record DATJBV010000028.1, on the reverse strand, counting down.
TCGCTCATCCGCCATCTTTACAAGCTCGATCACGTTTACGGCCTGCTGCTCACCTTCGGTATCACTCTGCTCATCGAAGGCATCTTCCGCAGCGTGTACGGCGTTTCGGGCCAGCCCTATGCAACGCCCGCCCTGTTGCAAGGCGGCGTCAACCTGGGCTTCATGTACCTGCCTATCTACCGCGCATGGGTCGTTGTCGCCTCGCTCGTTGTATGCCTCGGCACGTGGTTCGTTATCGAAAAAACACGCCTCGGAGCGCTGCTGCGTGCCGGCACCGAGAACCCACGCCTCGTTGAAGCCTTCGGTGTCAATGTGCCTCTGGTCGTCACCCTTACCTACGGGTTCGGCGTGGCTCTGGCGGGGTTTGCCGGCGTCCTTGCCGCACCGGTCATGCAGGTGTCGCCGCTTATGGGCACCAACCTCATCATCGTCGTCTTCGCCGTTGTGGTTATCGGTGGCATGGGCTCCATCATGGGAACCATCATCACCGGTCTTGGACTGGGCGTTATTGAAGGGCTCACCAAGGTATTCTGGCCCGAAGCATCCAATACGGTGGTCTTCATCATTATGGTAATTGTTTTGCTGTTGCGCCCCGCCGGCCTCTTTGGGAAAGAAAAATGAATCGTCAATTAATAGGCTATTTACTGGTTGCGATCATTATTGCAATGTTGCCTGCAATGGGCGCATATCCCATTTTCGTCATGAAAGTCATGTGCTACGCGCTGTTTGCCTGCGCCTTCAACCTTTTATTGGGTTATACCGGACTGCTGTCATTCGGCCATGCCGCCTTCCTGGGCGGCGCGGCTTACGCCACTGGTCACTCGCTGGCGGTATGGGGCTTTCCCACCATCGTCGGCCTGTTGTTCGGCACCGGCGTAGCGGCAATACTCGGGCTTATCATGGGCGCCCTGGCTATCCGGCGTAGTGGCATTTACTTCACCATGATTACGCTGGCCATGTCGCAAATGGTGTTCTTCTACTTCCTGCAAGCGCCATTCACACATGGCGAAGACGGGTTGCAAGGCATACCCCGCGGCAATCTGTTCGGCCTGGATCTAAGCAACGACCTGAGC
>DATJBV010000027.1:0-12903 GCA_035515055.1 Candidimonas sp. | reverse complement strand
CAGGTGTGCCAGATGGGCATGAGCAAGAGCTATCAGGTCAACGAGCTCTTCGACGCGCTAACGGTACGCCAGAACATCCTGATGTCGGTATTGGCCCAGAAACGGGGCTCTTTCCGATTCGACGCGTTGGCCAGTCTCGATACCGACACCGCCACCAACGATCAGGTCGACGCCGCGATGGACCTGGTGGAACTCGGCCACCGTGCCGATACGCTGGTGCACGAACTGTCGTACGGCGAGAAGCGCCGCGTGGAAATAGGCCTGGCATTGGCGACGGGCGCGAACGTGTTGCTGCTCGATGAGCCGCTGGCGGGCATGAGCCCGGAAGAACGCGTACAAACCGTGGCTTTGCTCAAGAGCATACGGCGCGGGCGCACCGTTCTCATTGTCGAGCACGATATGGACGCCATGTTCGAATTGGCAGACAAAATCACTGTCTTGTATGACGGCAATTTCCTGGCGGAAGGCACGCCCGACGAAATCCGCAACAGCAAGGCCGTTCAGGACGCTTATCTGGGAGGCGTGGAAGAATCATGAGTTTGCTTCAAGTTGATGGTGTAAACACCTTTTATGGCGACTCGCATATATTGTTCGATGTCTCGCTGAACGTTAACGAAAACGAAGTGGTGGCCTTGCTCGGCCGCAATGGCGCGGGCAAATCCACGTTGCTCAAGACCATAGCGGGCGCGCTCACCGCCCGCTCGGGCACGATCAAGTTCAACGGCAAGTCTATCGAGCACATGCCGGCGCACCTGATCGCCCGCGAAGGTCTGCAGTTGGTGCCCGAGGAACGCCGCGTCATCGGCGGCATCAGCGTGCACGAAAATCTTCAGTTGGCCGCAATGACGGCGGCCAAGCCGTTGAGCTACGACGAGATCTACCGCACGTTTCCCCGCCTGGATGAGCGCCGCAACAACAAGGGGCGCGAACTCTCGGGCGGCGAACAGCAAATGGTGGCCATTGCGCGCGCCATGATCCGCGACGCCAAGGTGATCTTGCTGGACGAACCCTTCGAGGGACTTGCGCCGCTTATCGTACGGGACCTGATGAACGTATGTCAGGACTTGGCCCGCCAGGGCCGGACCATTGTCGTTGTCGAGCAAAACGTGGCGGCCGCGCTTTCCATGGCCGACCGCTGCTACCTGCTCAACACCGGACACGTGGTCTTCGAAGGCACGAGCGACGAGCTGCACGCGAAGCCCGAGATCATGAATCGTTATCTCGGCGCGGCGGCTTGACGCCATGTTCATGTATAAGCAGGAGTGTATGTAATGTCGTCTACTATCGATTCCATTCTTGTCGAGGATCGCGTTTTTCCGCCACCCGCCAATATGGTGGCGGACGCGACCGTGTCGGGCATGGAAAGCTATAAGGCGCTATGCAAAGAGGCCGAGCAGGACCCGCAAGGGTTCTGGGGCCGCATGGCGCGTGAAAACCTGCGCTGGACCAAACCCTTCACCAAGGTTCTCGACGAGTCCAACGCCCCGTTTTATACCTGGTTCGACGATGGCGCGCTGAACGTGTCCGAGAACTGCCTCGACGTCCACCTCACCAACGGCAATGCGGATAAAACCGCCATTATTTTCGAAGCCGACGACGGCACGGCGCAACCCATCAGCTTTCGCGAGCTTCACGCCAAGGTGTGCCGGATTGCCAACGGTATCAAGGGCCTGGGCTATCGCAAGGGCGACCGGGCCATCATCTACATGCCCATGTCGATCGAAGCCATCGCCACCATGCAAGCGTGCGCCAGGCTCGGCATCACGCATTCCGTGGTCTTCGGCGGATTCTCCGCCAAGAGCCTGCATCAACGGATTGTCGATGTGGGCGCCACACTGGTCATCACCGCCGATGCGCAGTTGCGCGGCGGCCGCGCCATTGCGCTCAAGGCGGCGGTCGATGAAGCGCTCAACGACGAAGGCGGCGAAATCGTCACCAAGGTCATCGTCTACCGGCGCGCAGGGATCGAAATTGCATGGAACGCCACGCGCGATCTCTGGCTGCACGAGCTGGAAGAGGGCAAGGCCGACACCTGCGACCCCGTGGCGGTCGAAGCCGAGCATCCGCTGTTCATCTTGTATACCTCGGGCTCGACCGGCAAGCCCAAGGGCGTGCAGCACGCGTCCGCAGGCTACCTGCTTTGGGCCAAGCTGACCACGAACTGGGTCTTCGATGCCAAGCCCGACGACGTGTTCTGGTGTACGGCCGACGTGGGCTGGGTCACGGGCCATACGTACATCGCGTACGGCACGCTGGCGGCAGGACTGACGCAGGTGTTGTTCGAAGGCATACCCACGTATCCCAACGCGGGCCGCTTCTGGGAAATGATACAGCGCCACAAGGTCAGTATCTTCTACACCGCGCCCACCGCCATCCGGTCGCTGATCAAGGCGGCGCAAGTCAATCCTGAAACCCATCCGCAGCGCTACAACCTTTCCAGCCTGCGGCTTCTGGGTTCGGTGGGCGAACCCATCAACCCCGAGGCATGGATCTGGTATCACAACAATGTGGGCAACGGCCGTTGCCCCATCGTAGATACCTGGTGGCAAACCGAGACGGGCGGGCATATTCTTGCGCCCTTGCCGGGCGCCACTCCCCTGAAGCCCGGTTCCTGCACGTTTCCGTTGCCCGGTATCGTGACCGGCATCGTCGACGACAAGGGCGTCGAGCTCTCGGCTGGCCGCGGCGGTTACCTGGTCATCAAGCGGCCCTGGCCCGCCATGATACGCACCGTGTGGGGCGATGCGGAACGGTTCAAGAAAAGCTACTTCCCGCCCGAGCTGAATGGCTTCTACATGGCGGGCGACAACGCCCAACGCGACACCGACGGCTACTACTGGATCATGGGCCGCACAGACGATGTCCTTAGCGTTTCGGGGCATCGCCTAGGCGGCACGGAAATAGAGTCGGCGCTGGTGGCTCACGAGCTCGTGGCGGAGGCCGCCGTCGTAGGCAGGCCCGATGCGACGACGGGCGAGGCGATCGTGGCTTTCGTCATCTTGAAAGGCCAGGTGCCCGATGGTGAAAAGGCCAAGGCCCTGGCGAAAGAGCTGCGTGACTGGGTGGCCAATGAAGTCGGGCCTATCGCCAAGCCGCGCGATATCCGGTTCGGCAACAACCTCCCCAAGACCCGCTCCGGGAAAATCCTGCGACGTCTGTTGCGAGTCGTGGCGGAAGGCCAGGAAGTGACGCAAGATGTCTCTACACTGGAAAATCCCGATGTCCTAAAGCAGTTTACTGGCGTTTACTGACGCGGTATGCCCTATTTGCCCCTGCCAGGCGCGAGCTTGGCGGGGGCAAATATTTCAGCTTAAGGAGCAGCTCATTGTGATGAACGCGGAAGTTGATACTGCCAGTACGGCCGACACGGGGATGTTGGGTGGCGGCCTTTGCCGCGACTTTACCGATTCGACCATATTGTCCGACCAGGCGCACGACATGGGCCAGATCAAGCTGGCCTTGAGCGGTGTCATGGTGGTGTCCAGCAGCGACGGACACTGGGTGGTGCCTCCCAATAGAGCGCTTTGGCTCGCGCCCCATGTAAGCCACAAAATCCGCATGCTCGGCAAAGTGCGGCTGCGCTCGGTATTCATCAATCGGGGCTATCTGCATGGACTCCCGGCGCACAGTTGCACCTTGCCGGTATCGTCGCTTTTTCGCGAAATCGTTTGCGCCGTCGCGGCCGCGCCGATGAGCGGCAGATCATGCAGGCGCACCATGTTGCTGATGGAACTCCTGCTCGAGGAGGTCACGCGGCATGCCGATCTGCCGCTGCACCTGCCCACTCCGCACGATCATCGCCTTGCCGCCATATGCACGCATATCCAAGAACATCTGGATGACACGAAAACGTTGCAAGAATGGGCAAAAGATCTTGGATACGACCAGCGTACGCTGCACCGGTTGTTCGTCCAGGAACTGGGAATGCCATTCATGCAGTGGCGCCAGCAAGCCAAGCTGCTGACGGCGCTGGAGTGGCTGGCCGAGGGCCGCCAGGTTCTTGGCATTGCCCTGGACCTCGGCTACCAAACTCAAAGCGCCTTTACCGCCATGTTCAGGCGCAACCTGGGAATGACCCCCAGCGACTTCATTAAGACCTTGTCGGGCACATGATGCCAGTTGGCATCGCGCGGCGCTAACGCATTTCGAACGCTTCCTGGTGGAATTTGACTCGCCGCCAGCCGCCTTCCTTGATGTATCGCTTCAGCGTGTCAGCCAGTCCCGTGGGACCGCAATACCAGATTTCATGACGGTGCTCGGGCATGTAGTGCGCGAGAATGGAGCCTGCATTGGCGGGCTTGCCTTCCCCGGTCGAGTGGATGTTCAGCGTTATCCCGGGAAGGGGTGCGCATAGCTCACGCAGCTTTTCCACGAACGGATCTGTCCGGGCATCTCGCACGAAATAATGCAGATCCGCGGTAGGCGTGTTGCCGCCACTGTCTGATTGCTGTAACGAGGCAAGCCAGGACAGGAAGGGCGTCACGCCTATGCCGGCGGCGACCCATATTTGGCGAGCCCGCTTGTTGCGCCGATTCACATCGAAGTGGCCATAAGGTCCTTCGATCGTCGCGGTCTGGCCTATGGTCAGGCGATGCGCAAGTTTATCGGTGTAGTCGCCCAGGGCCTTGATCTGGAATACAACGCTGCGTCCGGGACGTTGAGCGCTCGAGATGGTGAATGGATGCGCCCCTTCGGTGCGATCGAAGGTGACGAACGCAAATTGCCCCGGCTTATGCCCAGGCCATTTTTGTTCGAGCTGGCATGTTATCTCGGTGACGCCCGTGCCGTGATGGGCAATGATGGCGATGGTCGCATTGAACCGGCGGTTCCTTCCGATATGGCCCAGGAAGACTTGGATGCTTGCCAAGACGCCCGTGGCCATCAAGGCAAGCATGAGCAGGCCCAGCGGCTCGGACCAGTACTGGTTCGGCGCCATGACAGCCGTATGGAATACAAGGGCCAGGTAGAGGAAGGGCATGGCCCGATGAACGTAGCGCCAAATGCGGTAGGGAAATCGTTTCCACAAAGTGATGGCCAGCATGATCAACAAGGCATAGATGGCCCATTCGCCCATGTCTTTCGATATATCGCGCATGGCATGCGCGAAAGCCGTTAAATCGCCTTTCGGGGGACGTCCGGCCTTGCCGATAAGCGCTTTGAGAAGGTCGCTCGACATGTCCAGCAGCCAATGCGCCGCCGCGAACACAATGGCTAATATTCCCGCCCATTTATGCAAGCGGTAAACGCGGTCCATGCCGCCCAGGGGGCGCTCCATCCAGGCGGGCCGGGTTGCCAGCAGCATGACCAGCGACATAAGGCCAATGGACCAGAGTCCGCTCAGAAGCAGTGCTTGCTGGCGTATCAACCAAGGTAGCGACGCGGACGAGGCTGGGTTGATATAGAAGAAATCCCATCCCCATGCCAAGGTGATGGCGGCGAGTAAGGTGGCGAGTACGGTTTTCATGAGCGGGTCCGGTGTGAGGAGTGGAGGCTAGCGGTTGGGGGACGCTACGTAGCGCTGAGGTAAGTGCTGGTTGGATTCCCGACCGTGCAGCTATTGTGCGGCTGGGCACATGAACGCTTTCTGAAGCACATGTTCATCTTGCGTTCATCTGGCTGGCGCTATAAATGCTTCATGCCGCCGCGCGCGGATGACACGGCGGAATCGGGGGGCCAGAATGTTGAAAAGAAGTTTTGCCATTGGCGTCTTTGCCGCTGCGCTGCTCGGCGCCATGGCGCCGTTGGCGGCAAGTCACGGGCACAGCCATGAAGACGACCACGAGCAAGCGCGCCGCGCTCTCGAAGCGGGTCAAGTGCTGCCGTTGCGTGCCGTTATGGATCAGGTGGAGCGCGACATTCCAGGCCAGATCGTGAAAATCGAGTTCGACGAGGACGACGGCATATGGATATACAAGATCAAGGTGCTGCGGCGTGACGGCAAGTTGATCAAACTCAAGATCGACGCGCGCAATGGGGCTATCCTGAAAACCAAGGGGCCCATTGCCTCCGAAGGTGAGCACTGATGCGGATACTGGTGGTCGAAGACGAACCTACGCTTGCAACGCAAGTAGCAAGTGCGTTGGTGGCTAACGGATATGTGGCGGACATTGCCGCCGACGGCCAGCAGGCGCATATGCTGGGCGAAGTCGAGACATATGACGCCGTGGTGCTCGACTTGGGCCTGCCGGTCATGGATGGCATCACCGTACTGAAAAAATGGCGTGCGAGCGGACTGACGATGCCCGTATTGATACTGACGGCGCGCGATCATTGGCACGAGAAGGTAACGGGCATAGATGCCGGTGCCGACGACTACCTGACCAAGCCCTTCCATATGGAAGAGCTGCTGGCGCGGGTACGCGCGTTACTGCGCCGCGCCGCGGGGCTCGCCAGCTCCGAACTGCGTTGTGGCGATGTCATACTGGACACGCGCAGCGCACGCGTCAGCGTCGATGGCCGCCCAGTGCCGCTCACCAGCCATGAATTCCGCGTGCTCGATTTTCTTATGCATCATCAGGGCACCGTGGTTTCGCGGTCCACGCTCACCGAGCATATCTATGCGCAGGATTTCGATCGCGACTCGAACACCATCGAAGTCTTCGTCGGCCGTTTGCGCAGGAAGCTGCCGCCGGGCATGATCGAGACCGTTCGCGGGCTCGGGTACCGGCTGGCCGCGCCGTCATGAACGAAATGCCTCAGCCATCAAGGTGGAACTCGCTACGCTTGCGCATGCTGGTGGGCACGCTGGCCTGGATACTGGTGTCGGTGGTCGTTGCCGGCTGGGGTCTGGGCGGCCTGTTCCAGCAGCATATCGGCCGCCAGCTCCATGCCGAACTCAAGACCCACCTGGACCAACTCACCGCCGCGATTGTCGTCGGCGATACAGGCGACGTGCTGGCCCCCACGCCCCTGAGCGACCCGCGGTTCGGCAAGCCTTTTTCGGGCTTGTATTGGCAGGTCGATCGCTTGCCGGGCGCCAATGATCCCCCCGCCGCCGGCGTGCTGCGTTCCCGATCCTTATGGGACACGGTATTGCGGACCGAGGCGCCGGCCGTCCTCGACGGCGCGGATCACACCCGCTCGATGCCGGGTCCGGATGGTCAGATGCTGTCTGTCGTCGAACGCGCGATACAGCCCGACATTACCACGGCGCCTCCTTGGCGCCTCATGGTGGCGGCCGACCAGCGCCTCGTTGCCGAACCGTCCGACCGCTTTTTTCGTATGTTGATTTCGGCACTGACCATCCTAAGCCTCGGACTGATGACGGCCGCTATCGTGCAAGTCATAATCACAATGAAGCCTATGGAACAACTCCGCCGGCAGCTCGGTGCCTTGCGCGTGGGCAAGGCATCGCGGATCGAAGGGCGCTTTCCCGCGGAAGTGCAGCCTTTGGTCGACGACTTCAATGGCGTGCTTGCGGCAAATGCCGACATCGTGGCGCGTGCGCGGACGCAAGCGGGCAACCTGGCCCATGCGGTCAAAACACCGCTCACAATACTGGCGAACGCGGCCGAGCAAGAGAAAACGGCGTTCGCCCAATTGGCGAGCGAACAGGTCGCGATGGCATTACGCCAGGTCGACTATCACCTCGCGCGGGCGCGGGCCGCCGCAGCCCTGCAGACTTCAGGGCTGCGCACCCCCTTGCCGCGTCCGCTGGAAGGTCTGCTTCGGGTCATGGAGCGTCTTTACGCCGATCGCGGGCTGCGCATCGACGTGGTGTCTAATTCCGACACCCTGGTTTTTCGAGGCGAAGAACAGGATCTGCAGGAAATGCTGGGCAACCTGCTGGATAACGCATGCAAATGGGCGAAGTCGCGCGTGCAGGTAAGCGCCTGTCAAAAAGCGAAGGACCTGTATATCACGATAGACGACGATGGCAAGGGTTTGAACGCGTCCGAATACGGCGCGATATTCGCACGCGGTGCGCGTGCGGACGAACACGCGCCGGGGTCGGGTCTTGGCTTGGCGATCGTGCGCGATCTGGCAATCTTATATGGCGGCGATGTCCATGCCGAGCCTTCAGCCTTGGGGGGCTTGCGTATTGCTTTGCGCCTGCCGGCGGCATAAGTTTTTTGCTTAGTTGCCGAGTCCTAACTCGGTCAGGGCCGGAAGGCATGCCTGGGCCGCGCGATGGCCTTCGTCGATGGCGACCTTGGCGCGATGGAAATCCAGCAGCCCAATATGCGCAAGCCTGGGCGTAATCACCATGTCTGGCGGTTCGCCCGCCATGCGGCTGCGGCTGATCCTGACCTGCATGATGTTGATGCTGCCTGCGACCACATCGAGCATAGACGGCAGCCGCTGTTCCGGCGGGGGCGTGACGGGGAAAAGGGACGAGAAATTCTGCTGCAACTTTTGCATCCATTCGCTGGTGGCGGCGGTGCCGGTTGCGGTATTGGCGTGAATGTCGCGAGCCAGGTGGCGCCCGAGGATATCGGAGTTCAGGTCCACGGCGATAACAATCTCGGCGCCCATGGCGCGGGCCAACGATACCGGTACAGGGTTCACCAGCCCGCCATCGACAAGCAGTTGCCCATCGTGCCATACGGGCGAAAACAGGCCCGGAAGGGCGATCGATGCCCTGACCGCGTCGACCGTGGAACCTTCACGCAGCCACACTTCCGTGCCGGAATGCAGGGCAGTGGCGACGGCGCCGAATGGCAGCTTCATGTCCTGGATGGGCATGTCCATGAAGTGGCGCCGGAAAAAAGACATGAGGCGTTCGCCTTTCAGCATGCCTCCGTTCAAGCGGAAATCCATGAAGGAGACGACATCTTTGATGCCCAGGCCGAGCGTCCACTGCTCGAACCGGTCGAGCTCACCCACGGCATAGGCGGCGCCAACCAGCGAACCGATGGATGTGCCGCAGACGATGTCCGGCCGTATGCCCGCCTGGGCAAGCGCCTGCAACACACCTACATGTGCCCAGCCGCGCGCCGATCCGCTGCCCAGCGCAAGGCCCAGGCGCGGCCTGCGCAGCGGCTTACGCACTGCAAACCGTTATTTGAACCGCTAGTTCCACTTGCCGCCCCGGCCGCCGATACTGTAGCGCCCGGCACCCAGAAGGGCGATGGCCACGGCCGTGGCCAGGAACATGCCCTGCAGCTCCAGGCTCCAGCCCCCGCTGCTGGCCAAGGTGAATAGTTGCTTGGAATGCGCCAGCATAATCGCCACGACCATATTGGCCACGATCAACAGCCCGCCCAGACGCGTATAAATACCGAATATCACCAGCAATGGAGCGATGACTTCACCGATATAAGCCCCCCACGCAAAGAAAGCGGGTAATCCCTGGGCCACCAGCATGCCTTCGATCCCCCCGACCCCATTGAGGAGTTTGGAGATGCCGTGCAGCAAGATGAATATGCCTAGCGCCAGGCGCAGAACCAGTTTGCCGAGGTCATCCATTGCGGTATTGGACATGGTGTGGCTCCCAAGTGGTTAAAGCGTTATTGTACGGGTGTTTGCTGAGTTTCCGGGACATGATCGCGATACGTCGCGACCAACCCTGGAAGCTGGGAAAAATGGATTTTTAGCTCGCTTTCGCTAAGAATAAGCTGGTCGCCCAGGTCGTCCACAATGATGGTGGCAGGGTGGGAAGTATTCAGGATTTCGTGCAGTTCCACCGTGTTTCCGTAGCAATTCATAGGCAGCAGGACTTTGCCGGCGGCATTGATTGCCAGGACGCTGACCAAATATTCCAGTGAATTGGCGGCACATAAGCCAACGCGGGAACCGGGAGCCGGATCCTTCATTTGCAGCGCCACGGCAAGCGCGTTAACCGCGGTGGCCAATTCTGCATAGGTCACTGCCGTGGTGCCGTCATCTATGGCGACACGGCCAGCGTATTCTTGAGCGAGGTTTTTTAGGAATTCAAGCGACATGTTGCAAACTGCCTTTATGGGAAGGACGATTTGCCGAGTATAGAGATACTCGCCGCTTATTTTGACGAAAATTTCTAAGGGTTTGCCCTGCGCAGATTCACGCTTTCTTCAGGAAACACGCTTTCAGCATGAAGCTCGACCCGTCGATTTTGCAATCGACTTCATGGTCGCCGGCAACCAGCCGTATGCTTTTTACCTTTGTTCCTTTCTTCAGCGTGATCGACGATCCCTTTACTTTCAGGTCCTTGATAAGAATGACGGCATCGCCGTCGGCCAGGGGATTGTTGTTCGCATCCTTTATGATGGCGCCGTCTTGCGCATCGTCATCTGCTGAAGCGTCCGTTGGCCATTCATGCCCGCAATCGGGACACACATAGACGGCGCCATCTGGGTACGTGTTCTCCATGGCGCATTGGGGGCAAGAGGGTAAGGTCGTCATAAATGTCAGTTCAGTCGTAAAGTGAGGCGAATGCTATCATGAATAATGTAACCATTTCTGAGGAAGATGGCGTGCGTAGTCTGCACTTTGGCACTAAATGGGTACAAGGCGCCATGCGTTTGGAGCGCCCGGACGCCATCGAGCTGGAGTATGTCCAGCAAATGATGATGTGGACGTTGTTTTTGGGGAATCCCCGCGCCATTGCCCAGCTGGGTCTGGGTGCCGGAACGCTGACGAAGTTTTGCCATAGGCACTTTCCGGAAGCGGCGATCCTCGCGGTTGAGCTCGACCCGGCCGTAACCGCGATCTGCCGCTCGCAGTTTGCGCTGCCCCCCGACGACGACAGGCTACGCGTCGTGCATATGGACGCCATGGCATTTGTCCTGGACGAAAAAAATCACGGGGCATTCGATGTCTTGCAGGTCGACCTTTACGACGCCCAGGCGAAAGGCCCCGTCCTGGATACCGCCGAGTTCTATGAGGCATGCGCCCGCTGTCTGAGCCCGAAGGGCATCATGACCGTCAATCTCTTTTGCGATTATCCAGACCACGACAGGAACCTGCAGGCCATGGAGCCTTACTTCGAGGCGGTGGCGTGGCTGCCGGAAGTGCACGATGGCAACATCGTCGCCATAGGCTTCAAAGAGGCGCCGTCGGTGGACTTCAGCCGACTGGAACAGCGTGCGGCGCAGATCGAGCGTGGCTTCAGCCTGCCGGCCGCGTCTTGGGTAGACGGGCTGCAGGCGTGGATGCAGGGCGGTTGAATCCGCCGCCTTCTTATTGCATTTTGATGTCGGGCTGTTGCGTTCCCCACGGCATCAGCGGTACGGTGGATATGCTGTTGAAAGGCGAACCATCGATGACTTTTTCGCTGACGACCACGTAGACCAGCATGTGGCTGGCCTGATCCACGATGCGCGAGACATTCAGTCCCTTGAAAAGAAAGCTCATGCGATGCGTGAAAACCTCGCTTTCGATTTTCGGGATGGGCTTCTTGCCGACGATGGGGCCGGCTTGGCGGCAGGCAAGCGAGAACCGGGACGGATCCTCGGCAAAGCCCAGCGCGCCAGATATGCCGCCGGTCTGTGCGTACGAGACGTGGCATACGACGCCGTCTATGTCGGGGTCGGGGAAGGATTCGACGCAGACTTTGTCGTTATTGATGACGCGCCATGTGGTGCTGACGCAGCCGACTTTTTCGGCGTGCGCGCCGTTGGCGAAGAGGCTGGCGGTTGCGAGCAACAGTAGGGGGAGGAGGGGTTTCATGCTGCGGTGTCCGGAGTAGGCGGTGGATTGCTTATTTTATCGCGCTGCAACCGGCGCAATCGGCGTTCCTCATGTTCGGGTCCCGAACCGGCGCCGGTGACGGGGGCTGGCGCCCCGTGTGTTCAAATATCCGTTCCATGGACTTAACTACAGGGTGCGCAGCATGAGCGCGATTGGGATACTGGCCGCTGTACACGACGAAATCGCCGAATTGCTGCAAGCCATGGGGCCTGGCGTGGTTACACGCCGGATAGGGCAGCGCGATTATTACTCCGGCGTATTGGCGGGCCGCAATTGCGTGCTGGTGCTTGCGCGTATGGGCAAGGTGGCGGCGGCGGCTACGGTCGTCACGTTAATACGCGAATTCCATGTCACCGCCGTTGTGTTCACCGGGTTGGCGGGCGCCGTCGCGCCCCATGTGAACGTCGGCGATGTGGTCGTGGCCCGGTCGCTGCTACAGCATGATCTGGATGCTCGTCCCTTGTTTCCTCAGTACGAGGTCCCTTTGCTGGGTCGAAGCTATTTCGACGCGGATGTGGACTTGACAGCGCTGCTGACGGAATCGGCTCAAGATTATCTGGCCTCGGGCCTGATGCAAGAAGTTAGCGCCGGCACCCTCAACGCCTTCGGCGTAAGCGCCCCGGCGGTGCACGAGGGCACGATTGTGAGCGGCGACCGTTTCATCAATGATGCGCGGTCGATCGAGGCGTTGCAAGCCAGTTTGCCGGACGCGTTGTGCGTCGAGATGGAGGGTGCGGCGGTCGCTCAGATTTGCCATGAATACGACGTGCCATGCGCCGTGCTCCGTACCATTTCAGATCGGGCGGACGATACGGCAGGCGTTGACTTTCATGCCTTCCTGACACAGGTCGCCAGCCATTATTCGGCCGGTATATTGCGCCGCTTTTTGCAAAACTACGAACCGCAGGTCCATAATGATGCCGATGTTCCTCAGTCACACCGGAGTCTGACCGCATAGGGTGCGACCCAATCGCCCGACAGGAGATACCGTATGCAAGACGCTATCATCGTGCGGCAGCCCGCCCCTGCGGCGGCGCAAGCGGCCGAGCTGTTGCTGATCTTTCGGTCGATGCCGAACGGCAGTTGCATGCGTTGGGCGCGCAGGCAACGCTGGATCTTTTTCCGGACTTGGGGCATGGAGTCGACGCACGGGTGGTCGACCGTATCGTGCAACGGCTTTGCGAGCCAGCTACCAAAGGATCATGATGAGCGCCGCCACGTCCACCCGCCTGCGCCTCGACGCGGAACACACCACCTTGGCCACCGACTCAGGGCACGACGTCGTGCTGGCCG
>DATJBV010000026.1:0-5206 GCA_035515055.1 Candidimonas sp. | reverse complement strand
TTTTGCTTCGGCTGACTCTTTCGCCATGATACGCGGCGGGAAAATCAACCTGGCTATTCTTGGCGCCATGCAGGTTTCCGAAAAGGGCGATCTGGCCAACTGGATGATTCCCGGGAAAATGATCAAGGGCATGGGCGGCGCCATGGATCTGGTCGCCGGCGTTGGCAAGGTCGTGGTGCTGATGGAACACGTGGCGCGCAAGAAAGACGGTACGGAAGACATCAAGCTGTTGCCCGAATGCAGTCTGCCGCTGACAGGCGTGGGCGTAGTTGACTTGATCATTACCGACTTGGGCGTGATGAAAGTGACTGAAGGCGGCCTTAAGCTGCTTGAACTCGCACCGGGTGTTACGGCTGAAGAAATTCAGTCCAAGACCGGAGCAAAGCTGGATGTTTCAGCTGTAGCATAAGGTTTGATGGGCATACCGGGTTAGTGCGCAATGCCTAATCCGGCGCCCGTATTTCCAAAAAACCATCTCTTCCGTATCCAGACTCCCCCACAAAACTTGCCTCCGAAAGGAATATCGTGAACCACTCCGTTTATGCTGAACGTATCCGGGCCTTGCAGGCTGTCATGTTGTCGCGCAAGGTAGATGCTTGCGTGTTGTTGACTGCAGATCCGCATCTGTCTGAATATCTGCCAGATCATTGGCAGGGCAGGCAATGGCTTAGCGGGTTTGGCGGGTCGGCGGGTACCTTGGTGGTGACGGCTGATTTCGCAGGGCTCTGGACGGATAGCCGCTACTGGGAGCAGGCCGATAACGATCTGGCCGGCACTGGCATACAGACCATGCGCGCGGGTGCTGACGATGTGCCCAGCCCGGCCGACTGGTTGGCCGCCACACTGCCGCGAGATGCCCGCGTCAGTATCGATGGACAGGTGCTGGCGGTACAGGCGCACAGACAATGGCAGGCCAGCCTTGCTGGCAAGGGTGTCCGGTTGGTGTGCGATTACGATCTGCTTGACGGACTATGGCCGCAGCGTCCGGCACTGCCGCAAGGTACCGTCTACGAACACTTGCCGCCATTCGCCTGCCGCACGCGTGCTGAAAATCTTGCCGCAGTGCGTGCAGCCATGGCCGAGCGCAAGGCCCACTGGCATTGGATATCCTCGCTTGACGATATTGCCTGGCTCTTGAATTTGCGCGGCAATGACGTTTCCTACAACCCCGTGTTTCTGGCGCATGCGTTGGTGGGCAAGGATAGCGTCCGTTTGTTTGTGGCGCCCGGAAAAATCGACGCCAGTTTGTCTACGATCCTGCAGCAAGATGGCATCAAGATAGAGCCTTATGATGGCGCGGCTGCCGCCTTGGCTGGCCTGCCGGAAAATGAAACGCTGCTCTTCGACCCGGCCCGCTGTACCGTAGGTGTATTGGCAGCCGCCGCTTTTGTCGGCAAGGTTGAAGCCTTGAATCCATCGCAGTTGATTAAATCGCGTAAAAACGACAGTGAGGCCGCACATGTGCGCCGCAGTATGGAGCAAGACGGTGCTGCGCTATGCGAATTCTTTGCATGGTTCGAATCCGAGCAAGGCAAGACCCGCATTACCGAATTGACCGTAGATGAAGAAATTACCGCGGCGCGTAGCCGCAGGCCTCATTTTGTGACGCCCAGCTTTGGGACCATCGCGGCATTCAATGCCAATGGCGCCATGCCGCACTACCATGCCACGGAAGAGGCGCATGCCGTGATAGAAGGCAATGGCTTGTTGCTGATCGACTCGGGCGGGCAGTACCTGGGCGGCACCACCGACATTACGCGTGTCGTGCCGGTAGGGGAGGTCAGTGTTGAGCAAAAGCGCGACTACACGGCAGTGCTCAAGGGGATGATCGCCTTGTCGCTTGCTGTTTTTCCGCGCGGTACGATGTCGCCCCTGCTGGATACGATTGCGCGTATGCCGATATGGCAGACTGGCGCGGACTACGGTCATGGCACCGGCCACGGCGTGGGGTACTTCATGAATGTCCACGAAGGCCCGCAGTCGATTGCGTATCGTGCCAATGTCAATCCGAACATGGCAATGCAGCCAGGCATGATTACTTCCAACGAGCCCGGCTTGTACCGACCGGGTAAGTGGGGCATACGGATAGAAAACCTGGTGCTTGCAGTGCCTGCGGTGAAGACCGAGTTTGGCGAGTTCCTGAAGTTCGAAACGCTTACCTTATGCCCCATCGATACGCGCTGCATCGACCATGGTTTGTTGTCCGAGGTTGAGCGTGTCTGGCTTAATGAGTACCATGCCCAGGTGCGAGATCGCTTGCTTCCCTTGGTGGATGGGCCTGCCCGGAAGTGGCTGCTCGAACGTACAACAGAAATCTGATCAAAACATCAATATTCGGCGGGAACTGTCTACAAGTTCCCGCCGCCCGGCTATAATCCAAATTTCCTGCTCTTGCTCGGTCACCCCGGGCATGTATCTACGATGACCAAATACGTATTTGTCACAGGCGGAGTCGTCTCCTCCCTGGGTAAAGGCATTGCCGCAGCCTCTCTTGCCGCAATCCTTGAATCGCGAGGCTTGCGCGTCACTATGCTCAAGCTCGACCCCTACATCAACGTCGACCCAGGCACCATGAGCCCCTTCCAGCACGGGGAAGTCTTTGTGACCGAAGACGGCGCTGAAACCGACCTGGATCTGGGCCACTACGAGCGTTTCATTTCGGCGCGCATGCGCAAGGTCAACAACTTTACGACGGGCCAGATCTACGAATCCGTGCTGCGTAAAGAGCGGCGCGGCGATTACTTGGGCAAGACTGTCCAAGTCATTCCCCACATTACCAACGAGATCCAGGATTTCGTGGCGCGCGGGGCCAAGGCGGCCTGGGACGGCGCCACTGACGTAGCCATCGTTGAAATCGGCGGCACCGTCGGCGATATCGAGTCCTTGCCTTTCCTTGAAGCCGTACGGCAAATGAGCTTGCGCCTGGGGCGCAACAATGCGGCGTTCGTCCATTTGACGCTGGTGCCGTTCATCGCGTCGGCTGGCGAACTCAAGACCAAGCCTACCCAACACTCTGTGCAAAAACTGCGCGAAATCGGCATTTATCCAAATGCGTTGTTGTGCCGCGCCGATCGTCCCATTCCCGATGACGAGCGCGCCAAGATCTCGCTGTTCTCGAACGTGCCCCTGGATGCGGTCATTTCCGTCTGGGATGCCGATTCCATCTACAAAATTCCGGCAATGCTGCACAAGCAAGGTCTTGATAATCTGATTTGCGATGCGCTGGCGATTACGCCGCCGCCCGCCGACCTTACGGTATGGGATCGCCTGGTCGATGCCATCGAGAACCCCAAGCACGAGGTGCGCATCGGTATGGTGGGCAAGTATGTCGACCTGACCGAATCGTATAAATCGCTAAGCGAAGCCTTGGTGCATGCCGGTATACATACCCAGTCGCGCGTATCCATCGAATACCTTGATTCCGAGGTGATCGAGGCCGAAGGCGTTGATTGCCTGAAGGGCCTGGATGCCATTCTGGTACCTGGCGGCTTCGGCAAGCGCGGTACGGAAGGGAAGATCAAGGCGATTCGCTATGCTCGCGAAAATGGCGTTCCTTATCTGGGCATTTGCCTGGGTATGCAACTGGCCGTGGTCGAGTTTGCCCGCGATGTGGCGGGCCTAGGCGGCGCCAACAGCACCGAGTTCGATCCATCCGCGCCGCATCCGGTCGTGGCTTTGATCGTTGAATGGCAAGATCGCGAAGGCAAAATCGAAAAACGCGATACGACTTCCGACTTGGGCGGCACCATGCGCAAGGGCGCGCAGCGTTGCCCGGTCAAGCCTGGCACGCGCGCTTACGAGATTTATGGCGCCGAGGTCAACGAGCGCCATCGTCATCGCTATGAAGTGAATAATGTGTATGTGTCGCGCCTGGAAGAGGCCGGCATGGTGATCAGCGCCCGCACGCCTACGGAAAATCTTCCGGAAATCATGGAGTTGCCTGATCATCCGTGGTTTATGGGTGTTCAGTTCCATCCGGAATTCACTTCCACGCCGCGCGATGGTCATCCGCTGTTCTCCAGCTATATTCAGGCAGCTATCGATCATAAGACAAGCCGTCAGGAGAGTGCGGGGAGTGCAGCGCCTGTTGTCTGAGCTTCTGAGACGGCTGTTTCGTATGGCTTGCTTTAGCAGGTGCTATATGGAAGGCTGCTAAGACTTCAGCAGTATCTGTTTGGTGAAAAGCATCATGAGTCTGTGGATTCATGGTGCTTTTTTATGCGCGTTTGTTCTGTGTGTCGGTTTTGATGCGGGTGTTGGCGTTATTTGGCTACGGCGTGTCTTCTTAATCTGCGTCTTGGCGTTATTGGTCATGGTTTCTTGATCCATACGTCATTGGCGACAGCGTTCCTTTCTAAATCCGCGCGTCAGGTCCTGGGAGGCGGTGTTGCGCTTCTCGTGGCCTGGTTCGTCGCCCTACGGCGCCGAACACGCGTGGCCCGGTTCGTCCAGCCCTTTCGGGCTTCCCTTCGCCTGCGGCCCGCTCGGCCCCTATGCCGGGCGCCCCGAAAGTCGCTGCAACACCACCTCCCAGGACCTGCCACGCTGCAATAGGTAGGCTTGACATGTCGCTGGGACGGGCTGGGTGCTTGGCCTTTTTGCGTGACGTCCGAGCGGCAACGACCGCTGCTAATACCCGTCTCTATGTCCGAGCAGCCCCGGCTGGCGGGGCGCGCAGGGCGCCGAACCAGGCCACGAGGAGCACATATCCCCCTCACCACACCAGTGGCGTGTTAAGAGAGATTAAAGCAAGAAGTGATGCACAACGGCATGTTAGGAAGACTAAGGCAACAAGCCAGACACTACGGCGTGTTAGGTAAATATAGAGACATAGGGCAAAGTACCTGACACCAACCTGATCACGATTCTTGTATAGTCCCTGTGTTGCTGAGCCCAGCGTTTTCCAGAATCCGCCATGACTGCCTACATAATCGCCAACATCACCGTCACCAACCCCGAAGCCTACGAAGAATACCGCCGCTTCTCCACGCTTGCCATGCGGGCGCATGATGTCAAAGTCTTGGTGCGAGGAGGCAAAACCCAGACCCTGGAAGGACGTGGGCCTGGACGTACCGTCATGTTGCAGTTTCCCAATATGGCCGCTGCCACCGCATTCTATAACTCAGCACAATACCGCCGCGCCCGCAATGTGCGTGAGCGCGCCGCCATCATGAATATGTACATAGTCGAAGGCGCATAGCTCGCC
>DATJBV010000025.1:0-101127 GCA_035515055.1 Candidimonas sp. | reverse complement strand
CCGGGATAGTTTCGTGCAGCTTTGGGAATCCACTGGCGGCGACTGGCACGCTAACCCCTGGGTATGGGTGGTCGAATTCCGGAGGATATCGTAGTGGCACGTGAACGCCGCATCACCGAACTTGGCGAAGAAGTGAAATGCGCCAAGTGCAACGACTTTTGGCCGGCTGACTCTGAGTTTTTCTTCTTCAATCGGGGCAAGCCGCATTCGTGGTGCAAGGACTGCTACGTCAACGACGATAAGATGAAAGCGAAGGTCCGGCGCTACATAGACAAGAGCCGCGCCCCGGCAAGAGCGGCCGCATGACCGAGAGAATTTTGGTTGTGCTGGCTGTGACGGCACTCGAATGGAATCTGCCAGGGCTTCGCGTTGGGCTACCTTTGGGAGCATCAAAATGAGCGCCATTATGACGCCCGCAGAACTGCGGGAGCTTACCGGCTACTCCCGCGCTGCGGAGCAAAGGCGTATGCTTGACGAGCAGGGGATACCGTACAAAGCTGTCGGCAGCCGTACAATCGTCGCCAGCGCTCACGTAACGGCCTGGATTGAGGGCCGGCCTGTCCAGAGGACGGTAACGCCAGATTTTGCGAACGTAAGATGACAAAGCAATACCCGCGTCTCAGGCACCACGCCCGTAAGCGAGCATCTGGCCGCGTGGTTATCTATTACTTCTACGATATGCGCGGCACAGGCGAGCCCGACGTACCGCTTGGCACCGATTTTGACGAGGCGACCAAAAAATGGGACGAGCTACACAATCGCAAGCCGCGCATTGCCGGAACGCTGGAAGAGGCATTTTCGGCGTGGGAGAAGGACATTCTGCCCACCTATGAAAACAAGGGCTCACGCGACCTGTACACCCGCAACCTGCACAAGATTAGGCCAGCTTTCGGCAAATCGACATGGGATGGCGTAACGCTTCCGTCTTTAATCCAGTATCTGCGCAAACGATCAGCTAAGACGATCGGCAACCGGGAAATGTCCTTGCTGTCGATTGTTTGGAACTTCGCCAGAAAGGAGGGGCTTACCGCGCTGCCCTTCCCCGCCGCCGGCATGGAACGCTCAGGCTGGAAGAATAAAGAGAAGGCTCGACGGTTTGAGGTGACAGACGCCCTATTTGATGCCGTCTATGAACAGGCGGATGTAATTTTGAGGGACTGCATGGACATCGCGACTGCGACTGGCATGCGGCTAACTGACGTTCGCACCATTGCTATGCCAGCAGCCGGAAAGCTGCGATTCCAGGCCAACAAGACAGACAAGCCCGCGTACTTCGACGTAGCCTCGTCGCCAGTCTTGTCGGCTATGCTGGCCCGTCGCGAAACCGTGAAGGCCGGTCACGTTATGTTTCTGAGCACACCAACCGGCAGGCCGGTAACGTATCCGATGTTGCGGGGCCGGTGGGACAAGGCCAGAAAAGCAGCGGCAACGAAGGCAGAAGAGGCGGAAGACGCCGAGCTTGCGGCAAGCATCCGGGCCATGATCCTGAGGGATATGAGAAAGCGGGCAAGCGACCTTACGGAGTCCGACGAGGATGCCAGCAAGCTATTGCAGCACAGCAGCGTTTCGGTCACTAAAAAACACTATAGGACTCGACCTTCTAAGCTTCAAGCAGTCAGGTAAAAGTGTTCCGCATGAGGCATGCTCTCATAGGGCGATGCAAGGCAAGTAAATGCGGAACGTTTCGCCCGGAAACCCGCATGGTTAAGCCATTCTTATAAGAGACTTAAAATCTCTCGACCACTGGTCGTGCCGGTTCGATTCCGGCTGGGTGCACCAACAGCATTTGCCCATCAGCCCACCCTAGGCGGTGGGCTTTTTTACGCATGGCGCAATTCACTTCATTTTTGCCGACGTAGGAGCGTAGCTTGCTAGTGAAGTCGTTATTGCCGGGCGGGCATACAAAAAAAAACGACGCCTAGGCGTCGTTTTTTTTCCTACAGCTCTTTACGCTTCAGGCGTTGCCACTGGCGCGGCAGCAGGCGCTACGGGGGCCTGAGGACCGCCCTGGGCTTCGATGCCGCCTATTGCCTTCATCGACAGACGCAGACGACCCTTGTCGTCGGCTTCGATGACCTTGATGCGAACCAGTTGGCCGACCTTCAACACGTCGTTGATGTTGGCGATACGGTAGTTGGCAATCTCGGAAATGTGCAGCAAACCATCACGGCCAGGCAAGACTTGGACAATGGCGCCGAAGTCCAGCAAGCGCAGCACCGGACCTTCGTATTCCTGGCCCACTTCCACGTCGGCCGTCAATTCCTTGATGCGGCGTTCGGCTTCGCGCGCCTTGTCGAGGTCGGCGCTGGAAATGGTGATGGTGCCGTCGTCGCCGATGTCGATCTGCGTACCGGTTTCTTCGGTCAAGGCACGAATGGTCGCACCACCCTTGCCGATGACGTCGCGGATCTTTTCGGGATTGATCTTCACGCTGAGCATGCGCGGAGCGAATTCGGAAAGCTCGGTACGCGAACCGTCGAGCGCTTCACGCATTTTGCCGAGGATATGCAGGCGGCCTTCCTTGGCTTGAGCCAATGCGACCTGCATGATTTCCTTGGTGATGCCCTGGATCTTGATATCCATCTGCAAGGCGGTAATGCCTTGCACGGTGCCGGCCACCTTGAAGTCCATGTCGCCGAGGTGATCTTCGTCGCCCAGGATGTCGGTAAGAACAGCAAACTTGCCGCCGTCCTTGATGAGACCCATGGCAACGCCGGCCACGTGATCCTTGACCGGAACGCCCGCATCCATCATGGCAAGCGAACCACCGCAAACGGAAGCCATGGACGACGAACCGTTGGACTCGGTAATTTCCGAAACCACGCGGATGGTGTATTGGAAGTCTTGCGGCTCGGGCAGCAAGGAAACCAGTGAACGCTTGGCCAGGCGGCCATGGCCGATTTCACGACGCTTGGGCGAGCCGAAACGGCCTGTTTCGCCAGTGGCAAACGGAGGCATGTTGTAGTGCATCATGAAACGGTCACGGGATTCACCCATAATCGAATCGATGATTTGCTCGTCCTGGCGCGTTCCGAGGGTGGCAACCACCAGGGCTTGGGTTTCGCCGCGTGTGAACAAGGCGCTGCCGTGAGCGCGGGGCAACACGCCCAGGCGCACGCTGATGGGGCGCACGGTGCGCGTATCGCGACCGTCGATACGCGGTTCGCCGTTGAGGACCTGGCCACGGACAATCTTGGATTCCAGGTCGAACAGGAAATTCTCGACTTCGACGTTGTCGGGTGCCGGTTCGCCCTTGGCGACGGCATGCTCCTGCAACTTGGCCTTGACGTCGGCATAGACCGCACGCAACTGGGCCGTGCGGGCCTGCTTTTCGCGAACTTGATAGGCCGCCTGCAAGCCATCTTGCGCCGCCGAAATGACCGCTGTTTCCAATGCCACATTCTTTGCCGCTGGCTGCCAGTCCCATTCGGGCTTTCCGGCTTCGGCAACGAGTTCGTGGATGGCGTTGATGACGGCCTGCATCTGCTCGTGGCCGAAGACTACGCCACCCAACATGATTTCTTCAGACAGTTGCTTGGCTTCGGACTCGACCATCAAGACCGCGGCTTCCGTGCCGGCGACAACCAGGTCGAGCTCGGACTCTTGTAGCTGCGTGCTGGTCGGGTTCAGCACATACTGACCACCGATGTAGCCGACGCGTGCCGCACCGATGGGACCGTTGAACGGAATACCCGAAACGGCCAGCGCGGCCGAAGCGCCGATCATGGCGGCCATGTCGGGGTCGATTTCCGGATTGACCGATACGGTATGGATGATGACCTGAATGTCGTTATAGAAGCCCTCGGGGAACAAAGGACGCAATGGACGATCGATCAGGCGCGACGTAAGGATTTCTTTTTCGGAGGGGCGCCCTTCACGCTTGAAGAACCCGCCCGGGATGCGGCCGGCCGCGTAGGTCTTTTCGACATAATCCACCGTCAGGGGCAGGAAGTCCTGGCCCGGCTTGGAGGTTTTAGCAGCAACAACAGTCGCCAGCACAACAGTATCGTCTATCGTTACCAGTACGGCGCCAGACGCTTGGCGAGCAATCTCGCCGGTCTCGAGCGTTACCGTGTGCTGACCGTACTGAAACGATTTGCTCACTTTATTAAACATTGGGGAATATCCTTACAATAAAAAAAACCGTGTACACCACGATTATGATCGCAGTGTCCACGGTTGCATCATGGGGAGCCAGCCCCGAGTATCACTTACGCAGACCGAGCTTTTCGATCAGACCGCGATACGAGTCGGGATTGCGGCTCTTCAGGTAATCTAGCAACTTGCGACGACGGCTGACCATGCGCAACAGACCACGACGCGAGTGGTGGTCTTTCATGTGTGCCTTGAAGTGGCCGGTAAGTTCGTTGATGCGTGCGGTGAGCAACGCGACTTGGACTTCGGGGGAACCGGTATCGCCTTGAGCACGTTGGTATTGTGCGACGATGTCGGATTTTTTGATGTCAGCTACAGACATTGATTACGCCTCTTTAACGAGCGTCAGGGCCGAGGTGCCCGGACGTGCAATGATTAAAAAAATTACAATTCAAACCCAGGACGCGCCGTTCGCGTAAAGCCAAGCCGCGCCGCAGGAAGCAGATATTATAGCGGAATGGCCACCCGATTGTTTACCGAGTGCCGGGCGCGCTGCTTGCGGCACATTATTTCACCTTTCCGTAGCGAGTACCGTCATGAATACACTGAATTTCCACCGGCGTGCGGCAATGATGCTGGCCGTGGTTCCGCTAGCCATGCTCGCGGCCTGCGCGAACATGGCGGAGACACCGCCGGGTGCGCCGCTGCACGAGGTGGAAGCGCGATTCGGACAACCCAATTTCTCGTGTCCCGGCGATAACGGGACCCAGCGCCTGATCTGGACGCAACAGCCCAGTGGCCAGTATGCATGGGGAACCAACGTCGACCCGTCCAATCGGATCGACCGCATGGTGCCCTTGCTTACCGATGAACATTTCCGTGTGCTGGCGTCCGGCGTATGGACACAAGACCGCGTGCGTTGCGAATTCGGCCCCCCCGCCCAGATCAGCACGGTGGGCCTGCCATCAGTGCGGCAACTCGTATGGAGCTACCGTTACCGTCAAAGCAAAACCTGGAATTCGCTCATGCACGTCTACTTCGGCCAGGATGGCGCGCAAGTTACACGCTTCCACCCCGGCCCCGACCCTATGTTCGACCGGGAGAACTTTCTCCTGATCAATTGACAGCAAGGGCCAGCGCCGACCCGTGCTTATTTAAACCGGTCCTGGTCGGCGGGTACACCGCCTTCGGGCGGTTTAGGGGCCTGAAACGTGTGGGTTGCCGTGAAAGAAGGCTCACCGGTAGCTTCGCGTTCTTCGCCGCCCTCTTGGCGCAGGCGGGTCAATTGGCGGGCACGGCGCCACCGCCATGCCATAACAAACCACCCAGACAAGCCGTAGACCACGAACAGACCGAACAGGACGATGGGCGGATTGCTGGAGACAAATATAAACACGCCCACTAACACCAACAATACCCAGAACGGCACACTACGCCCCAGAGCAAAGGTCTTGCCGCTGTAAAACGGGGCATTGGTCACCATGGAAATTCCGGCGTATACCGTGAAAACAAACGACAGCCAGGCGATCGTGGCCGGTTCCAGCAACAATTTGTTGTCGACGGCCAACCATAGGAAGCCCGCTACCAGTGCCGCGGCGGCTGGACTCGGCAAGCCCTGGAAGAAGCGTTTGTCGACAACACCAATATTGGTATTGAATCGGGCCAGGCGCAACGCTGCGCCCGCAACGTAGATGAAGGCAGCCAGCCAACCCCACCGCCCCAGGCCTTGCAGCGACCACTCGTACATGACCAAGGCGGGCGCAATGCCGAACGAGGTCATGTCCGAGAGCGAATCATACTGTTCGCCAAAAGCGGACTGCGTATTGGTAAGGCGCGCGACACGTCCGTCCATGCCATCGAACACCATGGCCAGGAAAATGGCGATAGCCGCCATTTCGAACTTGCCGTTCATGGCCTGCACGACAGCGTAAAAGCCGGCGAACAAATTGGCGGTCGTAAACGCGTTGGGCAACAGATAGATACTACGACGGCGCCGGGTTTCGTCTGGGGAAAGATTGTGCATGTGCTTAACCTTGTAAATCGGCGAGGCTCTCGGGCAGTTCGGCCAAGACCGTGCTGGTGGCCTGGACCTTGTCGCCGATGGCTACGCGTGGGCGCGAACCGGGAGGCAAATAGACGTCAACCCGGGAACCAAAGCGAATAAAGCCGTAGCGCTGACCAGCATACAGTTTTTCGCCCGGCTTGGTATAGCAAAGGATACGTTTGGCGACGAGGCCAGCGACCTGGACCGCCGTTACGATATGGCCTTGCGGGGTGCGGAGCACGGTGGCGTTGCGCTCATTTTCGAGCGACGCCTTGTCCAGCGACGCATTCAGAAAGCTGCCGGCGAAATAATTGACGGAAATGACTTCGCCGGCAATCGGCGACCGGTTGGAGTGAACATTGAACACGTTCATGAACACACTGATCTTGATGGCATCGCGCTGAGCGTAGGTGTCCCTGATTTCTTCGACAGCCACGATGCGGCCATCGGCGGGAGACAACACATTTAGTTCGCCGTCGGGGGCCGAGCGAGGAGGATCGCGAAAGAACTGCAGGACGAACAGCGATATCAGCCATAGCGGTATCGAAGCGGCGCCCGACCAAAACGTGACGATGATGGATAAGAGCACGATACCGGCCAGAAATGGCCAGCCTTCGCGCGCGATGATGGGATGGGGGTAAGGTGGTTTATGCATTGTAAGGCGAAGAATAACCGAAATGCGAAAAGACGCCCATTACGGGCGTCTTTTCAGGGTTCAACAACCGAAAAAAACTTAGTTCTTCGTCTGGTCGACCAGCTTGTTTGCCGCGATCCAGGGCATCATGGCGCGCAGCTTGCCGCCGACCTGTTCAATCTGCGACTCGGCGTTGATACGGCGACGCGATGTCAGCGTAGGAGCGCCGGCGGCATTTTCAAGAATGAAGTTCTTGGCGTAGACACCGTTCTGGATATCGGCCAGGCACTGGCGCATGGCTTTTTTGGTTTCTTCCGTAACGATCTTCGGACCCGTTTCGTACTCGCCATACTCGGCATTGTTCGAAATGGAGTAGTTCATGTTGGCAATGCCGCCTTCGTAGATCAGGTCGACAATGAGCTTGAGCTCATGCAAGCATTCGAAGTAGGCCATTTCCGGTGCGTAACCCGCGTCGACCAGGGTTTCGAAGCCAGCTTTGATGAGCTCGACCGCGCCGCCGCACAACACGGCCTGTTCACCGAACAAGTCAGTTTCGGTTTCTTCACGGAAATTGGTTTCGATGATACCGGCACGGCCGCTGCCGATTGCGCACGCATAGGACAAAGCCACATCGCGAGCAGCGCCGGACGTGTCCTGGTGCACTGCCACCAAGGCCGGAACACCACCGCCTTGGCGATACGTGCCGCGCACGGTATGGCCTGGCGCTTTGGGGGCGATCATGATGACATCGATATCGGCGCGCGGCTGAACCTGGCCGTAGTGCACGTTGAAACCGTGAGCGAAAGCCAAGGCCGCACCGGCCTTGATGTTGCCGGCAACCTGAGTGCGATAGACTTCGGCGATATTCTCGTCAGGCAGCAAAATCATGACCAGGTCGGCCACTTTCACGGCATCGGCGACTTCCTGGACCTTAAGACCGGCGTTCTCGGCCTTGCTCCAGGACGCGCCATTCTTGCGCAAGCCGACGATCACGTTGACACCGGACTCATGCAGGTTCAGCGCATGGGCATGGCCTTGTGAACCGTAACCGATAATGGCAACCGTTTTGCCCTTGACCAGGGAAAGATCACAGTCTTTGTCGTAAAAAACTTTCATGTAGCGTGCTCCAGAATTTAATGGATAGTTGTTTGTTCGTGTGTGTGCCGGATCCGGCATTATTACAGCTTCAATACGCGTTCGCCACGGCCTATGCCAGAGACGCCCGTTCGGACGGTCTCGAGAATCGCACTGCGGTCCAGGGCGCCGATAAAGGCTTCGATCTTGTCCTGGTTACCCGTCAGTTCAATGGTGTAGACCTTATCCGTGACATCTATGATGCGGCCTCGGAAGATATCGGCCATGCGCTTCATCTCTTCGCGTTCCTTGCCTACGGCACGCACCTTGATCAGCATGAGTTCCCGCTCGATATGCGGGCCTTCCGATAAATCCACCACTTTGACCACGTCGACGAGACGATTCAAGTGCTTGGTGATCTGCTCGATGACTTCATCCGAGCCCGTTGTGACGATCGTCATGCGCGACAGGGTCGGGTCTTCGGTGGGCGCCACCGTAAGCGTTTCGATGTTGTAGCCGCGTGCCGAGAAAAGGCCTACCACTCGGGACAAGGCGCCGGGCTCGTTTTCCAGCAGGATAGAAATTACGTGTTTCATGTCTCTTTCCTTACAGGTCTTCAGAGCCGAGCAGCATCTCGGTCAGGCCGCGTCCGGCTTTCACCATAGGCCATACGTTTTCAGTTTGATCGGTGATGAAATCCATGAACACGAGGCGATCCTTGTACTTGGTGAACGCTTCGCGTATGGCGGGCTCGACATCGGCCGGCTTGTCGATGCGCATGCCCACATGACCGTAGCTTTCAACCAGTTTCACGAAGTCGGGCAAGGCATCGACATAGGATTCGGAATAACGGGAACCGTATTCGATTTCCTGCCACTGGCGCACCATCCCGAGATAGCGGTTATTCAGGCATAACACCTTCGGGGTCAGGCGGTACTGGCTGCACGTGGACAGCTCCTGGATGTTCATTTGTATGGAGGCTTCGCCTGTGATGCATGCCACCTGGCTGTCCGGATTCGCCATTTGCACGCCCATGGCATAGGGCAAACCCACGCCCATCGTGCCTAGTCCGCCCGAATTGATCCAGCGGCGCGGCTCGTCGAAGCCGTAATACTGGGCGGCCCACATTTGGTGCTGGCCAACGTCGGAAGTAACGATGGCGTTGCCGCCAGTAACTTCCCAAAGCTTCTCGACGACGAACTGAGGCTTGATTAGCGTGTCGGAGTTTTCATAGACCATGCACTGTTTGCCGCGCCAGGTGTCCACTTGCTGCCACCACTTGGAGAGGCCGGCTTTATTGGCAGGCGTCTCGGCGGCCGCCTGCGCGTACAAGGCGTTAAGTTCGTGCAGGACGTCCTTTACGTTGCCGACGATGGGCACGTCGACGCGAACGCGCTTGGAAATCGACGAGGGGTCGATATCGATATGTACGATCTTGCGGGGGTTCTGGGCAAAATGCTTGGGATTGCCGATAACCCGATCGTCGAAACGAGCGCCGACGGCAATGAGCACATCGCAATGCTGCATGGCCATATTGGCTTCATAGGTGCCGTGCATACCCGGCATACCGACAAACTTTCCGTCGCTGGCGGGAAAGGCGCCCAAACCCATCAGCGTAGTCGTGCATGGCGCGCCGGTAAGATCGACCAACTCGCGCAGTTCGGCGGAAGCGTTCGACAGCACTACGCCGCCGCCCGCGTAAATCATGGGGCGCTCCGCACCCAACAGCATTTGCACTGCCTTCTTGATTTGGCCCTGATGCCCTTTCACCACAGGCGCATACGACCGCATCTTCACCTCGCCGCGAGGCGGTGTGTATTTGCACGTGGCAACCGTGATGTCTTTCGGTATGTCGACCAGCACGGGGCCGGGACGGCCGGTGGTGGCGATATAAAAGGCCCGGCGCATGGTTTCGGCCAGATCCTTGACATCGCGGACAAGGAAATTGTGCTTGACGCAAGGACGGGTGATGCCGACTGTATCGCATTCCTGGAAGGCGTCTTCGCCGATGGCATGCGTCGGGACCTGACCGCTAAGGATAACCATGGGTATGGAATCCATATAGGCGGTGGCGATGCCGGTCACGGCATTGGTAAGCCCTGGCCCGCTGGTGACGAGCGCAACCCCGATCTTGTTGGATGATCGCGAATACGCGTCGGCGGCGTGCACGGCGGCTTGCTCGTGACGAACCAGTATGTGTTTGAAATTGTCTTGCTTGTAGATTGCGTCGTAGATGTACAGTACCGCGCCGCCGGGGTAACCAAAAACATGGTCAACGCCCTGTTCGGCAAGGCAACGCACGACGATATCGGCGCCATTGAGTTCCATAATATATTCCTTTCGTAACCAGTGCCTGCATCCCGACCGGCCACTATGGCCCGAGCACTAACCGGCAACGGCAACATGACCTGGCGCTTTATGGTTCACGGAACCATGCCACCCAGACACCTTGCCGACCCGATGCGCACTCGTCGAAACACATCACGAGCGTTCACGCGAACGCGGGAGGTAGAACGGAAGCTGTGGCAACACGCTTGTGGCGCGGCCAACAGCAAAGTAAAACAGGCGCAAAAAACCGGGCGGATAGCCCGGGCGACAGAGCCTTGATGAACCGAGTCAGATATGTAGCGGATCAACGCAATACTTTAACGCGTTGCCGCGGTGTAGGCAAATCACGCTCGATGCGGGGCGTCGGCTAAGCGACCGAAAGGTACCGGTGTTGCGTATCGGTATCGGCCATAAGCGCATGGCTTTCCGCTTCGTGCACCACCAGGCCTTTCTCGAGAATATAGGCACGCTTTGCATGCTTCAGGGCGAAGTGCACGCTTTGATCGGTGAACAAAATAGTGGTGGTGCGCGAGAGCTGGTCGATCAGCGCACCGATTTGCTTGACGATAACCGGCGCAAGGCCTTCGTTGGGCTCGTCAAGCAGCAGCAACAACGGCTCACTCATCAGTGAGCGGGCCACCGCCAGGACCTGCTGTTGTCCCCCCGATAACGTGCTGCCGTCCTGGGTGGCCAATTCAGCCAACATGGGATATTCGTCGAATATACGTTCGATCGTCCATTGCCGGCTCGTACCTGGCCGCCGATATTCCGCAATCTCGAGGTTTTCGCGCACCGTCAGCCCCGGGAAGATGCGTCGATCTTCCGGTACCAGGCCGATGCCGTGGCGGGCGATGCGGTACGCCGGCTCGCCCGTAATGTCGCGTCCCTGGAAGCTTATTTTGCCTCTTCGCGGGGGCGACAGCCCGATGATGCTGCGTAACGTGGTGCTCTTGCCCGCTCCGTTCCTTCCCAACAGGCACACGGTTTCGCCCTGTCGCAGGCGTAGCGACACTCCTTGCAAGGCATGGCTTTCGCCATAGTAGGTGTGTATGGAATCGACTTCCAGGATCATGGCTTCCTCTCGTCATCGGCTTCACCCAGGTAGGCGCGTCTGACCTCCGGATGCGCCTTGACTTCTTGCGGCGTGCCAAGGACAAGCGTCTGGCCGCGATGCATGACAAGAATCCGGTCGGCAACGTTGAACACCACGCTCATATCGTGCTCGGTAATCAGGAAGGTGTAGTCGCCCGTCGCGGCCAGCGATTTGACCAGTGCCGTCACTTTGTGCGTTTCATCGGGCGTCATGCCGGCTGTGGGTTCATCGAGCAATACCAGCCGCGGCCTGGTGGCCAGAACCATGGCGATTTCGACCAGGCGCTTGTCGCCATAACTGACGACGCCGGCCCGTTTCGGCGCGAGGCTGGTTAGCGAAAGGCGCTCGAGCAGAAGGTCGGCTTCCGCCTGGATGGGACGATTGCGCGATGCAATATTCGACCAGCGCCTACCGTGTCCATGATAGGCCGTAAGCGCAACTTCGACATTCTCGCGCACGCTCATTTCGTTGAAGATATTATTGATCTGGAACGAGCGCGACACACCCATGCGGCTGATGCGCTGCGGCGGCAAGCCGGTAATATCCTTGCCGTCGAATTGGATGCGGCCGCTGGTCGGCAATATGCGGCCCGACAGCATGTTGTAGAAGGTGGTCTTGCCCGCGCCGTTGGGGCCAATGATAGCCAGCGTTTCGCGAGCCAGTACCTCCAGCGAAACATCCAGGACGGCCGCCACGCCGCCAAAGCGTTTGGTCAAATTACTGACGTGCAGGATTTGATGTGTCATTTCGGCTCCCGCCAACGATCCAGGAATGTGCCCAGCACGCCGCGGCGGAAAAACATGACCATCAAGGCCAGGATGATGCCCAGGACCAGCATCCACGCATGGGTCACGCTGGTGATCCAGGTTTCGAGCAGTATGAATATGCCTGCGCCAACGAAAGGTCCAAGAAAATAACCCGTTCCTCCCAGTATGGACATGAGCACCGGTTCAGCCGACATCGACCAATGGACAAGTTCTGGACTGGCGATCCGCAGGAACGGCGCCATCATTCCTCCGGCCAGGCCGGCGAATGCCCCCGCGACGGTGAATGCGGCCAGTCGGTAGGCTCTCACGTCCAGGCCGCAGAAAGCCACGCGTTCGGGATTTTGCCGGATAGCTCGAAGGATTAGTCCGAAGGATGAACGGCAAATAAGATAAAGCAAAGCGGTGGCGGCCACGACGATTGCCAGCACCACATGGTAGAAGCTGCTGGGATTGCCCAGCGCAACATCCCACCCCAAGCCTAGCGATGTCATACGGAAACCCGCTATGCCATCACTGCCATTGGTCACTGAACGCCACTGGTGCACAACCGCATATACCATCATGCCAAAGGCCAGTGTCAGCATGGAAAAATACACCTCATTCAGCCGCACACTGAAGAATCCGATAATTAGCGCCAGCAAGGCACCCACGACGATAGCCACCAGCAGACAAGCCAGCAGGGGCCATTGCTGCCCCTGCAGCAGCAACGCCGTGGCATAGGCGCCCACGCCGAAAAATGCCGCATGCCCGAAACTGAGCATGCCGGTGTAGCCGAAGATCAGGTTGAAGCTCGCGGCGAACAAACCAAGGATCAAAATCTCGGTGACGATGAAGATGTAGAAATAAGGCGCGATCCAGGGCAATGCTACAAGCGCCGCCAAACCAGCCACCAGGGCAATCAAGATTATCCGGCCCTTCATGTTGATCCTTTCTTGCCCATCAAGCCATGGGGCCTGAGCAGTAAGACGATGGCCATGCCTATGAACGGCAACACCAGATTGATCTCCGGCAGGAAGCGCCCGCCGAAACCGTAAATCAGGCCCAATACGATTGCACCCAGCAACGTCCCCGGGAAGCTGCCAAGTCCTCCCAACACGACCACGATGAAGCTTTCGATGATGATTTTGTCGCCCATGCCGGGGTCGATGGCGCGCATGGGAGCGGCAATCGCGCCGCCCACCGCGGCCAGCCACGCTCCGAAGGCAAAGACCCCGGTAATGACCAGCTTGGTATTGATG
Organism: Candidimonas sp.; assembly: GCA_035515055.1. Lineage (GTDB taxonomy): Bacteria > Pseudomonadota > Gammaproteobacteria > Burkholderiales > Burkholderiaceae_B > Pollutimonas. Next base: position 87,854 of record DATJBV010000025.1, on the reverse strand, counting down.
CACAGCACCTGCGCCATCTCCCGATCGATGGCCGCGGCCCGCATGATCCGGCCTATACGCGTGCGATTGAACAGCAGCCACAGTGCAAGCACGAATACCAGCCCGACGGCTACGACGAAGACGCTGTAGACCGGATAAGGCACGCCCCCTGGCAGCAAGAACGTTCCCTGCAAAAGAGTGGGCGGGTCTATGACGTGTATGCCTGTGCCCCAGACGAGACGCACCGTTTCATTAAGAATAAGAAGCAAGGAGAACGTAAGAAGCAGGCTGTCCGATATGTCGCGTTGATAAATGAAGCGCAACATCACCCTGTCGATCAAGATGGCCAGCAGCGCCACGCCCAACGGCGCGAGTAGCAACGTAAGCCAGAACGACATGCCCAGCAGCGCCATGCATGTGTAGGCTAGATAGGCGCCCAACATATAGAGTGCGCCGTGGGCGAAGTTGATGACATTCAGGACGCCGAAGACAATATTCAGGCCGACCGCAATAATGAAAAGCAGCAGACCGATATCAAGACTATTGAGCAAGGCCATCCCGATACTGTGCATGGCATCCCCTTCGTTGAATAGGTGCGCCGCCAGCCGCCAACAGCCGAGGCGCACGCCACATGGCCGGCTGGCTACAGCTTGCAGGCAGGATCGACGGGCGGCGTAATTTCCTTGCCGTCGAAGAATTTCACATCGGTCAGTGAGCGGATATTATCTTGCGGGTTCATGACACTTGTGCGGCCCCAGGTCGGGCCGATCAAGGCCTGGTTGTCGCCTTGCCTGAACGTCAGTGTCCCCGTCGGAGCCTCGATGCTCATACCCGACAATGCCTTTATTACAGCCTGGGGTTCCAGCGTGCCGGCTTTTTCGATGGCACTCTTGTAGATGTACACGGCGACATAGGCGCCTTCCGCGTTATAGCTGGGCGGCACGCCATAGGCCTTTTTGTAAGACGCTACGAATTTCTTGTTCAGTTCATTATCGTGAGCGCCATACCAATAACGGGTTCCCAGCCACACACCTTCAGGCATCTGATCGCCCAAGGCGGTAAGCACCTCGGTTGCGGCACCAACCGTAAGCAACACCTCGAATCCTTGCTTGAAGAAGCCCCGGTTATTGGCCTGCCGCACGAAGTTAACCAGGTCGCCGCCCCACAGGGAAATCAGCACGCCATCCGGCTTCGATTCCATGACGCCATTGATGAAAGGCGTAAAGTCTTCCGCACCGAATCGGGGGAACGCCGTCTGCGTCATCAGCTCGACACCGGGTGATTTTTCCTTCAGATATTTGCCGAAGAACTCCCATGACTGATGGCCGAACGCGTAATCCGGCCCTATGGTCGTCCACTTCTTCGCACCCGTTTTGGCCGCGACGCTGGCCGCTCCCCGCATGTTCTGATTGACGTTGACGCTGTTGCGATAGGTATACGCATTGCATAGCTTGCCCGTGACGTCGGGCGTTGCCGCATGCGTGATGATGAAGGGCTTGCCGATTTCCGGCAGCACAGGGACCAGGCCTTGTGCAACCCCGGAACTGTCGAGCCCCATCAACAGATCGGCGCTGTCCTGGAATACCAGCTTGCGCGCCGCCTGGATCGCGACGGCCGCCTTGCCCTGGCTGTCTTCCAGTCGCAGCTCGAGTTGGCGTCCGAGCACGCCGCCCGAGGCGTTGATTTCGTCCATCGCCAGCCTGATGCCCTGCTCCGCGAACTTGCCGTAATTGGCCGCACTGCCCGACATAATGTACAGAGCGCCTATCCTGATCGGTTCATCGGCGGCCAAGACGGGAGCGACGTTGCATGCAGCCACCATCGCCAATGGCATAAATGAGCGTTTCATAAGAATCTTGAACATGAAGACACCTCCTGGGAATGATTATTGTCTTTCAGCTGTAAATCCTTTGTATCTACTCTAGTTGCTATGCCCTCAGCGCGTTCCTTAGCAAATTCTTCTGGATCTTCCCGGTTGAGGTCTTGGGAAGTTTGCCAAACACAACCCGCTTCGGCACCTTGTATGACGCCAGATTGTTTTTGCAGTAAGCGATGAAATCTTGTTCGCCGATGGTGGTCCCGTTTTCCTTCAGAGTGATGCACGCGCACGGGACTTCGCCCCAGGTGTCGTCCGGCAGGGCCACCACGGCGGCCTCCAGCACCATAGGGTGCCGATAAAGCAGATCTTCGATTTCTTGGCTGGATATATTCTCGCCGCCTGAAATAATGATGTCCTTGGCCCTGTCCTTGATTTCCACATAACCGTCTGGATGCATGACCGCAAGGTCGCCAGTATGAAACCACCCGTCGCGAAATGCCTCCGCCGTGCCTGCCGGATTCTTCAGATAGCCCTTCATCAGCGTATTGCCCCGGATAAGCAATTCACCGAGAGTTTCGCCATCGGGAGGCACCACCGCGCCGTCATCCATGGCGGCAACGTTCACCTCGTCGATCGTCAGGACACCGACGCCCTGCCTGGCCATTTTGCGTGCCAGGCCGCCGGGGTCCAGGCGTACCCATTCATCCTGCCATACGCATAACGCCGAGGGTCCGTAAGATTCGGTCAGCCCATATAAATGCGTTATACGGAAGCCGACTTCCTGCGCGCGCGCAATCACGGGACTCGGCGGCGCGGCGCCCCCCAATGCAAACTGGACCGGGGCATCCAGCGTGTGGCCATGCTGATGAAAATCGTTGAGCAGCATATTCAGCACAACGGGCGCGCCGCACATGTGCGTAACCTTGTGGTTCCGAATACATTGCAGTACGGCCTCTGGCTGGACACGGCGCAAACAGACATGCGTTCCGCCCACCGCCGTGACAGCCCAGGTATAGCACCACCCGTTGCAATGAAACATGGGCAGGGTCCACAGGTAAACCGTATCGGCGGACATATTGAAGGCCATGGCATTGCTCAGGGCAGCCAGGAAGGCGCCACGGTGGTGATAGACAACCCCCTTCGGGTCGCCCGTCGTGCCGGACGTATAGTTGAGCGCGATGGCGTCCCACTCGTCGGCGACTCTTTTCCAGTGAAAGCCAGGATCGCCCGAGGCGAGCATAGTGTCGTATGTCAACACGGAAGGAGCTTGACCACCCTCGTCGGCACCGATCACGACCAGGATGGGAGGCGCTTCCAATGTGGCGACCGCCTGTTGAACCAATGCGCTGAATTCAGCGTCGTACATGAGCAGGCGAGACTCACCGTGACCCAATATGAACGCCAGTGTGGATGCGTCAATGCGGGTGTTAAGCGCGTTGAGCACAGCTCCCGCCATGGGAACCGAATAGTGGCATTCGAGCAACTCGCGCGTATTGAAGCACAGCACCGAAACCGTGTCCCCGGCCCCTATTCCCATGGCCGCGAGCGACGACGCCATCGTTCGGGAACGCTCATACAAGACGCGATAGGTCAGGCTTTCCGCGCCGTCTATGACCGCCTTTTTTTCAGGATAAATAGTTGCGGATCTTTGCAGGTAATGGATGGGAGTCAGGCTGGAATAATTCGCTGGCTGCTTATCGAGGCCCCGCCGATACGTGTCACTCATGCAACGCCCCCTGGCTGCCAAGGTGTTTTGGATTAGTAATTGCCAGCTTGGCGCGCGTCAACGATAAAAGCAATTGGTGCAACGGCCGATAGTGTTCGCGGGGCACAGACCTGGCGCGTATCTGCTTGGCTAGTAGCGCTTCTTTATGGCCTGCCGCGTCTGGCGTTTCAGCGTGCTGGGGAAAATGGCCCAGTCCCGACGACACGAAAAACCGTTCGATTTGCTCGTCGGCTTCCCGGCGAGTACGGCCGAGCAGCCTCAATTCGCGTGACGCAATGGCCATGGCGTTTGCCACCATCAAGACGTCGTAGGTTTTTCCGGCAGGCAACAGCGGCAAGAGGCCATCGAGCAACAGTCGCCGGGCTACCGTCAATAGCTCAGAGCCATCGGGACGATCATCCATAGTCCATTTCCCCTATTTGAGTCAGCAAGTCGTACTCGATGGCGGGGAGCAGGCGTCCGGTCAAGGCAAGCTCGAGCGAAGGCTCATTGCCTGATAGATGGCGTTGTGCCTGTTGCAGCGCAATGACCGCCCAACGGGCAGATCCCATAATTTCCCAGTAAGCAACCTTGCCGGCATCCACCGGCCTTCCGGCGATGCCGGCGTAGGCTGCGAACAAATCGACTTTATCGCCCACGCCGCCCACTTCTTTCTGGCTGGCCCCAAAGCGCCAGCTTCTCGAACACAACCAGCCAAGGTCTTCGTAGGGGTCGCTCCAGGCGGCGAACTCCCAGTCCAAAACGCCGGTCAGCCGCCCCTCGTGAACCATGTAGTTGCCAGTACGAAAATCACAATGGCAAAGCACGGTGGCGTCGGAGACTGGGGCGTTGTCTTCCAACCAGTTCAAGGCCCACTCCAGGACAGGGTGCGGCTCGGGTATGGCGTCGAGCGCATGCCTGTATTGACTTATCCGCCCAGCGGCGGGCGATGGCCGAGGCATGGGCAAGGATGCCAGCGACGGCCTGGGCGGCCGGACCTGATGCAGGTGGGCGAGCTCGACCCCCAACTGATAGGTGAGCGCCTGGGCCTGAGCGGGAGTCAGTCCACCCTTGACCAATGCATGTCCGTCGGCCGTGCCGGCAACGCGGTCCATAATGAAAAAGACGCTACCTATTACAGATGGATCGGTACAAAGCCATAAGGGCCGCGGCACCGTCACCCCTGCTTCGTAAGCCTCCAGCAATACCTGGAATTCCTGCTCGCGGCCAAGGCTGGCCTGAATGCTTGACGGCGCATCGCTGCGGACGATCAGGTCGTGCCGCCCCGGCCGGAGACCTCCGACACATTCGACCGCGAATCCGTGGTTGTTCTGTATGGCGCCGCCAGGCAAACGGGCGAAATTAAGCACAGACACACGCTCTGCGCCTGTTTGCTGCTCGACATACCGAGCCAGGGCCCGGCTGATGTCTTTGGGCTGCATGTCGTCAGCCCCACTTCCAGAAGTCGTTTCCTTCGTCGAGCAGACGCTGAGACAACACCATCTTATGGACCTCGGAGGCACCGTCCACCAGCCTGGCTTGCCGCGCATACCGGTATATCCACTCCAGCGGCGTGTCTTTGGAATAGCCATGAGCGCCGCACAACTGGATGGCGGTATCGACGGCTTGGTGCAACGTGCCAGCCACGGCGACTTTGGCCATCGAGACTTCCTTGCGCGCAAAGTCGCCTTGATCAAGCTTCCAGGCGGCATGCATCACCAGGAGCCGTCCCACCTGTATCCCCATTGCGGCTTCGCCGAGCAGCCATTGCACCCCTTCCCTTTGCGCAAGCTTGATGCCGAACGATTCGCGCTTTGACACGTAGTCGCCCGCTATATCGAGCGAACGCTTGGCGAGGCCCAGCCAGCGCATGCAGTGCGTCAGACGGGCTGGGCCCAGGCGAATTTGTGTCAGTTTCAAGCCATCGCCTATTTCCATCAGCCGATTTTCATCGGGGATGGCCATGTCGGTGAAACGAAGTTCACAATGGCCGCCATGCTCCTCGGGACCCATGATCGGAATGCGCCGGACTATCTCCCAGCCAGGATCGTCCTTGTGAAACAAGAACGCCGACAAGCCTTTGCGCGTATCGCTGGAAGTGCGCGCGATGACAATAAAGTGCGCCGCCACCCCGGCCCCAGTTATGAAATGCTTGACGCCATTGAGCACCCAGTCTTTTCCCTTGCGCTGCGCGGTAGTCAGCATCATGCCGGGATCCGAACCCGAACCCGGGGCGGGCTCAGTCATGACGAACGAGGAACGCACATCGCCATTGACGATTGGTTGCAACCAACGCTCCTTCTGGGCCTCTGTGGCGACCTTGTTCAATACCATCATGTTGCCATCGTCGGGGGCGGCCGAATTGAAGATGACCGGCCCGAATATAGATCGGTTCATTTCTTCATAGCACGACGCCATGCCGGCCATGTCCAACCCTTGTCCTCCGCGCTCGCGCGGCATTTGCAGCGACCAAAGGCCTTGCTCCCGGGCCTTGACCCGCATGCGTCGCAACAGCGGTTCGCCGATATTCTCGTGCTCGTCATACGAGGCCGGATCTGCCTCCAGGGGGATGAGCTCACGATCCACGAACGCCTTGATTTTTTCGCGCAAGGAGTCCGCCTGGGGCGACAAAGTGAAGTCCATGTGTGCTGCCTTCTTTTATAGGGTGGATTGCAGATGACCGCCGTCGACCACGATCGAACTACCGGTCATGTAGGAAGAAGCATCGGAAGCAAGCAAGAGCAATGCGCCGTCCAGATCGCCGGCGCGTCCCAACCGGCGCTGGGGTATGCGCCGCACCATGGCTTGACCGGCCGAAGAGGCGAAGAATTCCCGGTTCAAATCCGTTTCTATATAGCCTGGCGCCAGGGCGTTCACTCGTATGCCGTGGCGCGCCCACTCCAGGGCCAGTGCGCGGGTCATGTGCTCGAGCCCCGCCTTGGAAACCGTGTAGGGCAGCAGATTCCCCGCGACGCGGTGGCCAAGGATGGATGAGATCATGATGATGGAACCGGGGCGTTGCGCTTGAATCAGGCGTCGCGCCGCGTGGGCCGCCACCAGCCAGCTTCCCTTCAGGTTGACATCGAGGACTCGGTCCCAGTCCTGGATAGCAAGAGAGACGGCGGGTGCCTGGTGGGTGCATCCGGCGGCGCACACGACCACATCGACGATGCCATATTCAGACTGCGCCCGGTCGAGGCCGGCTTCCACCTGGGCATCGTCGGCAACATCCGCGGGCACGGCAAGCGCCTGTATTCCCTGATGCCCGAGGCTCGCCGCAAGCGCTTCGAGCGGCCCTTGCCGCCTGCCTATCAAGACCAGCTTGGCGCCCGCCAGGCCCAGCGCGCGGGCCATTTGCGCCCCCAAGCCGCCTGCGGCGCCGGAAAGCAGCGCCACCTTGCCAGTGAGGTCGAAGTTATTATTCATGGCAGCCCCTCCTGGCGAAAATACTAGGACGCCTAGGATGTAAAGTCAACGCGCTATAGTGCCCACATGGCAACTCGCATACCCCAACTTCAACGCTTTTTTCATAGTCACTACTTCTTCGGCGGCTTGCGCCAGGCCGTCGGTGTCATGGTGCCCGCCCTGCTGCTGGCAGGCGTGTTCCAGCTTTACAGCATAGGCATGATCGCCGCCATCGGCGCCGCCTGCGTCGCCATCATCGACCAGCCCGGCGGGCCGCGCCGCTATGGAACGAATGGCATGTTGGGAGCCGTTTTGCTGGGTTCGCTCACTGCCGCGGTCACCGGCCTGGCATCGTCTCACGATGTAATACTATGGCTTATCGTTCCCGCGCTGTGCTTCCTGTTTTCAATGTTCACGGTATTTGGAAAACAGGGGGGCTTGCTGGGATTTGCCTGCCTGCTGATCATGACGTTGACGATGCGCGAGCCGCTGGCTTCTCACGATGTCTTGTTGCATACGATCTACTCGTTCTCCGGGAGCGTGTTTTATTTCGTGTTCAGTACCATGGTGCACCGCGTATTCTGGCACCGCGAAGAGCAGCAGGTGCTGTCCGTGGCCCTGTTCGCCACCGCCGACTACTTCGATGCGCGCGCACGGTTCTACGATGTGAACATCGACCTCGAGGCCAGCTATCGCCGCCTCATCCATGCCCAGAGCGCCATGACGGAAAAGCACCAGGCGGCACGCGACGCCGTGCTACGCGAACTTCCCAAGGGCCGCGGCCGCGCCGACAGGCTTCGTATCGCCACGCTGAACGTGTTCATCGACATGGTGGCCTTGTTGGATAGCCTGGTGGCCACGCATACCGACTATGCAACGCTGCGACGCAGCGTGCCCGACAGCGATGTGCTGATCTTTTCTCGCGACGCCTTGTACAAACTGTCGGAGAATTTGGCGCATATTGCGCTGAGCGTTGCCAGCAACCGCCCCGCGCGCGAGCGAAACAGCGTCAAGGCCGAGTTGCGCGCCATCGAATTCGAATTACAGAAGTACCGCGACGCCGGCATGGTGGGCCAACAGCCGGAAGTCTACGCGCTCCTCCTTCAGGTGCTGCGCCGCCTGCGCAATGCCACGCGCCTCGTCGACCGAATGGCGGATCATACCCGCCAGACATCAGATACCGCGCTTGTCGACATGCGCCTGGAAAAGGCACTGGATCGCTTCCTGTCGCGCCAGACCTGGCGCGTGGGCATGTTGACCAGCAATTTGCGGCTGGACTCGTCGCACTTCCGGTATGCAACGCGCGTCGCCATCGCCGCCCTTGTTGCCATGACGGCAACATCGACCATGTCCTACGCCGGGCTGGAAGGCATCATTCCAGGCGTCAACATGCACGGATACTGGATCGTACTCACCATCCTCGTCATCATGAAACCGGGTTTCGCGCTGACCCGGCAGCGCAACGGCTGGCGGCTTGCCGGTACGCTGATAGGCTGCGGGCTCGCGCTGATGCTGTTCAATCTGACTCAGAACCCCAACGTTTTCCTTGCCGTGATGGTCGTAACCTGCATACTTGGCTACAGCCTGCTGCAGCTGAACTTCATGATTTCGGCTGTGTTCAACACCCTATTCGTCCTGCTCGTATTCCACTTCCTGACGCCTGACAATACCTTCGTCATCGGCGAACGCCTGCTCGATACCATCATTGGTTGCGCCATCGCCTTGCTATGCAGTCACATATTGCCGTGGTGGGAATACAACTTTATGGGTTCGCTAGCCAGGGCCGCGAAGAAAGCCAATCAGGAATTGCTAAACACGGGCCTGGAATATGCGCGACTGAGCCGCTTGAAAGCGGCCGAGCCGACCGATGCGCAGTTCGACGACGCCGCGCTGGCGGCCGAGCAGCATGAGGCCGAAGTGCGCTGGCGCGTCGCCCGAAAGAATGTGTACATTGCGTTCAGCAACTTCGCCAGCGCGTTTTACCGGATGATGGACGAACCCATCAAGCGGCAAAACGATGTACCGGCGTTCAATAACCTGCTCATTCAGTACCACGTGCTGGCGTCGCAGATCAGTGCGGCGGTCCCCATACTGGCCGGCCTTTCCAGCGTGCCGGACGGCATCCGGCAATCGCTGGAGGCCGTAGGCAGCTATCTGGACGGCGACGATGCGAATCCCCCTATGTCGCTCGAAACCGAGGGCGAACTGGCGGCCCTCGCCTACCCTTTGCGACAAATGGTCAAGGCCGCCCAGCTGATACGCCAGGAATTACGCGGCGTATCGGAAATAAGGGCCTGATTCGCCGCATCGCGATGTTGCAACCTATGCCGCAGCGCGGACATAAGGCGTGGCTCGCCTGAAGACCAGCTTGTCGGGCGACGACGCTTCAGCGGAAAAGGCGTAGCCTTCACTGCGGAACCCGTGCAGGGCCTGAGGATCACCGATCTTGTTGTCGATAACGAACCGCGCCATCAAGCCGCGCGCGCGCTTGGCGTGAAAGCTGATGATTTTCCACTCGCCATTTTTATAGTCCTGGAACACGCACTGTACAACCTTGGCCTTCAGCGCCTTGAGATCCACGGCCTTGAAGTACTCTTGCGACGCAAGATTCAGGACCAGCGGCTCTTGCTTGCGCTTCGCACTGGCCGATGCAGCCAGGCGTTCGTTCAAATAGTGCGCAATAGTGTCGCCCCAAAAATCGTACAGCGTGGAGCCCGTACGTGTCGCCAGTCGCGTTCCCATTTCAAGCCGGTACGGCTGCATCAGATCGAGCGGCCGCAATGCGCCATACAGTCCGCTAAGCAAGACCACATGGTCTTGCGCCCACGTAAGCTTTGCGTCGGACAATGCCGGGGCATCGAGCCCGGCGTAGACATCGCCATTGAATGCCAGCAACGCCTGCCGGGCGTTCATCAGGTTGAAGCGCGGCGTCCATGCCGCGTAGCGCCGCACGTTCAACTGGGCCAGCGCATCGCTAAGCCCCATCAGGCCGGCGATCTCCGATGCCGGCTTCCGCTTGAGCACGTTGATGAGTTCGCTGGCCTGGTCGACAAACAAAGGCTGAGTATGCAACGAGGTGCGTATCGGCGTATCGTAGTCCAGCTTCTTGGCCGGAGAAAGTAACAACAGCATCGTGCTTACCGCGCCGTCCAGCCGCCGTCCAGCGTCAGCGTCGTGCCTGTCATCTGCTCCGCCGCCTCGGACGAAAGAAATAGCGCCGCGCCCGCCAGTTGCTTCGGCGTTACAAACTGAAGCGATGGCTGCTTTTCGGTCAGCAGTTCGATAGCGGCGGCTTCTGTGCTGATATTCCGCTTCTCCGATAGCGCCTGAATTTGCTTTTCAACCAGGGCGGTACGGACCCAGCCGGGGCAGATGGCATTACACGTGACGCCATTTCCCGCGTTTTCGAGCGCCGTGACTTTCGTTAGCCCCACAACGCCGTGCTTGGCCGCCACATAAGCCGACTTGGTGGCGGAAGCGACTAAGCCATGCGCCGAGGCGATGTTGATAATGCGTCCCCAGCCCTGTTTTTTCATATGAGGCAATGCCGCCGCCGTTCCGTGAAAAGCGGCCGACAAATTGAGCGCAATGATTGCGTCCCAACGATCGACAGGGAAGTCTTCGATAAGGTCCGTGTGCTGGATACCGGCATTGTTGACGAGGATGTCGACGCCGCCCAAGGCCTTGACAGAGTCCGCGATGAAATCGCGCGTGGCCTGAGCCTTCATTAGGTCAGCGTTTATGTAATAGGCCTTGACGTCGAATTCGAGTTCGATGTTGACTCGTTCTTTTTCGATGGCGGCCGCATCGCCGAAGCCGTTGATGACAACGTCGGCGCCGTTGGACGCGAACTCGCGCGCAATGGCCATGCCGATTCCACTGGTCGAACCTGTGACGACTACACGTTTGCCTTTAAGCATGTTGTTCCTTTTCAGAGTGGTCCAAAATTGACGTGGTAATGGCGACGAGTGTAACTTTTCCTCGCCATTATGCGTTTTTTTTAATTCTTGTTAGAATAGCGACCTTCGCTAGATATGCGCCTGCCCTTCGACTCGGCTAGGCGCCAGCGTACAGGACAGGTGGCAGAGTGGTCGAATGCGCTGGACTCGAAATCCAGTGTACGTTTAGGCGTACCGTGAGTTCGAATCTCACCCTGTCCGCCAGCATTAAAAAAGCCCTTGATTTTCAAGGGCTTTTTGTTTTCTGCAGTTAGTGGCAGGCCATTGAGCATGCCAGTATGAATCCCGCCAATACGGCAAGCATTCCTGGCTGATCATGACCCGTCGATACTCGATCTGTTCCTTTCTTGCGCCGGTTGCCTCGGTGCTTCTCATTAATTTTCCGGTACAAGCACAGGGCTCGTTTGAAACACGGGAATACCTTAACCAGACCGGATTAGGCATGATACGGGCTGCCGAAGCCTATGGCCTAGGTTATACCGGGAAAGGAATCGCGATCGGCATCCTGGACTCCGGGATCAGCGCCTTGCACCCGGAATTTCTGGGAAAAATCCTCGGTGGATATGACTTTGCGAGTAACCAGCCAGTAACCCAGACTTGGGGCGTCGACCCTGGCCCCATTGGCCACGGCTCGCACGTCAGCGGCATTATGGCGGCACGACGCGATGGCATCGGCATGCATGGCGTCGCTTTCGATGCGCGCCTATTTTCAGTTCGCGTGGGCCTCGGCGGTGATGACGATGACGACGATGATGATGACGACGGCAGCCCCGGCACTTACGAGCGTCTCGCCGTCGAAGGGTACGACCCCGGGTTCTCAAGAGCCTGGAGCTATATGGCAAAGCAAAACCTCGTTGTGATCAACAACAGCGTAGGCGTCAACGACTGCTCCGTAACAAGTACGGTGCCTCTCCCTAGGCCGTGCAACGTTAACGATTTTGTGCGGATAGGCGAGGGGTTCAACGTCGATGATTTATTCGGAAACACCCGCGACGCGCTCTATGAGCTGCAGAATGCCGGGACGCTCATGGTTTTCGCCACCGGGAATGAAAAGCAGGAGCACCCCGACCTGCTGGCGGGCATGCCCCACCACTACACTGATCTGGAGCGCAATTGGCTGGCCGTGACCGCGGTCGATATCGACACCCGCGAACTGGCCTCTTACGCGAACAAATGCGGCGTGGCCGCCCGTTGGTGCCTGGCGGCACCGGGCAGTGTCAATGAAGATGCCGGCATCGCGTCGGTATATTACGAAGGCAATTACATACGCTACCCAGGTACATCCATGGCGGCGCCACATGTCACCGGCACCGTCGCATTGGTAAAAGAAGCTTTCCCCTTCTTTAACGCCTACCATCTTCAGCAAACCATACTGACGACCGCAACGGACCTTACTCCCGCGGATGGCGTGCGCTACGACAGCACGTATGGCTGGGGATTGTTGAATGCCGGCAGGGCCGTGCGCGGACCAGGCCTATTCGTGTCCACCTTTGACGTCGACACCATGGGTTACAGCGCCACATTCTCAAACGACATCGGCGACCTTTCCAAGCTCCCGGGCCAAGGTCCCGGATCGCTGATAAAGCGCGGCAACGGCACGCTTACTCTGGCTGGCATGAATACGTATACGGGCAACACCACCATTGAGGGCGGCAAGCTCGTGGTCAATGGCTCGGTTCAGGCTGGCACCACCACCACCGTCAAGCAATACGGCATACTGGGCGGCTCGGGCCGTGTGGGGCATTTGGAAAACTTCGGCGTTGTCGCGCCCGGCAACTCTATTGGCACCCTGACCGTTGCAGGCGACTACACCGCTCTTCCAGGCTCGGTCTTGCAGCTGGAGGTCGATGCCCAGAACCGCCACGACGTTCTCATTGTGGGTGGCACAGCAAATCTTGGCGGCACGCTGTCGCTGTCGGCTGGACCTTACCGTCAGGGGCAAACGTACAACTTCCTGCAAGCAGCCACCATCAACGGCTCATTCAGTCAAATAGATACCAGCCTGCTTTTCCTTGATCCCCGGCTCGCCATGACCGCAACTGGGCTGTCGCTTTCGGTTGCCCGTAGCAGCACGGCATTCGCCGCGTACACCCGAACGAGCAATCAGCACGCCGTGGCGAACGTGCTCGACCCTCAGTCTTCCGCTCCGCCGGCAACCTTATCAAGTATTTACGACGATGTGCTCAATGCGACCGCACGCACAATGCCTGGCCTGATGGATCAGCTGAGCGGCGAAGCCCATGCAAGCGTTCAGTCGGCATTGTTCAACCAAAGCGACCTCTGGACGTTGGCGGTCACTCAGCGCCTTAACGCTGTCATGACCAAACTCGGCGACAACACGGCCCTTCCCGTGTGGATCAGCCCGCACCGTCAATGGACCGTCCTTGATGGTTCGACTGGATCAGCCGATACGCGGGGCTACACCAACGGGTTCTATATGGGTGCCGATGCGCCCCTGGCAAGCGGATGGTACGCCGGAGGCGCGATTGGCTACCAGGACGGGCGTGTGCGCACCGATGATCGCGACAGCCGCAACGACACCAACAGCTACACGGCCGCGCTCTATGCTGGAAAGCAATGGGCCATGCACGAGGGCAATCGCCTAAGCTGGCGGATTTCAACGGCTTATGCCCACCACGGCATCGATGCCCGCCGCAACGTCGGCGTGGGCGGCCAGCAAACACTGAAGACGAGCTACCGCGCCCACCAAGTGGCGGCATTCACGGAATTGAGCTATGCGCTTGCCGTGAACGAGCAAGTCACGATCGAACCCTTCGGCCGTTTGGGCTGGACCCAGCTACGCACCCCCGGCTTCAGTGAATCGGGGGGCAATGCAGCACTGCGTGCCAGTCCGGAAAACGACCGGATCGGCACCTTGACGCTAGGATGGCGCGCGTCGGCCAACCTTGAATTGAATATGGCGACGACCGCACGCATCGCCGGTGAGTTGGGCTGGCGCCGCGCCAGCGGCAACCTGATCCCCCGGCGCCAAATGGCTTTCGCACAAGGCACTGACGCGCAGTTTGCGGTGGCCGGCGCGCCGTTGACCCGCAATGCCCTGCAAGTAGCTTTACATGGCGAAATCAATATTGGCAAGAATATGGCCATGGGTATGACCTACGCGGGCCAGTTCGGCGGCGGTAATGCCAGCAATACCGGATCGCTGCATCTGAATACACGATTTTGATGCTGTCCGTGATCACCCATACATCAGGCTGGCCGCCAATCCCACTTTGTCTTGCGGCACAAGCAACAGGTCGCTGACCCTCTCTTGGTGCTTCACCGGATCGAACGGCGTCAATACGCGTTTCTTGCGTGCAAACAGCTTGGTCAGGTAACGGCGCACTGTCCCAAACCGGCGGGCATCCCAATATGCCTTGTTGGAATTCCATATCAACGCATACGCCGCATAACCCGGAAATAATGCGTCGAACCTTGCCGCGTCCACCAGCCATGAACGATCGCCCTCTTCCGGCTCCCATTCAACCAACACCAACGGACGGCACTTAGCGAGCGTGCCGGCCAAACCTTTGAACACATGTTCTTCATGCCCTTCCACATCAACCTTCATGAAGTCGATGTCATCGACGGCCAATGCGTCGATCACTGTATCGCCGACGCGCAGTTCCACGCTTTCCTCGATGAATTCACCCGACTTATGGTCCGGCTGCAGGCTCGATCCACCAAGATTACCCTCGGCGTTGACGTACAGGGTCTGGTGCGCAGCTTCGTCGGAAAGGCCAAAGTTGAAGGGCTGAATATTATTCGGTGAATTGACCCGTACATTTTCCTCCAGCATCGACCAAGCCCGCTGGCCGGGTTCGAAGGCCAACAGACGTTTGCATAAGGGGCTTAGGGCAAGCGCGTGATTGCCGATATTTGCCCCAACGTCAAGAATGGTCCGTGGCTGTTGCAGCCTCAGTACTTTCTCGATGAGGTCCAGCGTCGGCTTGTCGTAAATGCCGTAATGGATAATTTTTTTCCCGATGAAGTCGTTCGGGTCAACCACCATGGTGTGTCCATACCGCGTACTTACGCGGCGTAATTCAGGATGCGGTCGGGTCATGGCGGACAGGCGTCTCGAGGTGGAAAACCGCAATTGTAAGACTTTATATATAGCAGAAGCGGGATCCGCCAGGTGGCGGCCGCCGCACAGCCTAACGCGGCCGGCTTACGGCGCCCGGCTTATGGCTGGCCCTCATCAAAAATCCAATAATTGCACATATTTCAAAGCGTTGCGACTCAAGTCCAGAGCATCAGGAAACTGCAATATGCGTTGCCAGACCGAAACACCTGCTCCACCAGCGGCTAAGCCGCCGACGTCCGTCATTGCCCACGCCGACGCCGCGTCGGGCTGGTATGTCGTTTACACCGAAGCACGGCAGGAGAGCCTTGCGGCAGTCAATCTCCGCGACCAGGGATTCGAGACGTACCTGCCGCTATATAAGACATTGAAGCGCAACCCTGGAAAGCGAATTCGAGGCGAGCATGATTCGCAACTAACCGTTGTGTACGAGCCCATGTTTCCACGCTATATGTTCTTCAGGCCGTCGCATCCAGCGCAGTCCATAAGCCCCGCCCGCTCGACGCGCGGCGTGAGTTGCCTTGTTCGATTCGGGGCTCAGCTTGCGCTGCTGCCGGACATGACCCTGCAGACAATACGCGACCACGAAAATCATCGTAACCAATGCGACATGGAGGCCATCAGCCCGCTTCGTCCGGGTCGCCGCGTGCGCCTGGACACCCCTATCCTGGGGGGGCTTCAAGGCCTGGTGCATTCCGTGTCATCCCGCCGCGTCATCGTGCTGATGGAAATCCTGGGGCATCAGACCCCCGTCAGGCTGAGACAAGACCAGGCGGTGCTCATCTAGTACGCATGGCAACACCTTTCTGAGACGCCTTGCGGGGGTGGCAAGGCGTAGCGTCATTGCTGGAAGCCGCACCCCTGCGCCGCGACTCGGCGTGATCGAAACATGTGCTTGCGCCCGAATTGGGCAAAAGCACTGCGGCAGCCTGTCCGCGACGGCGGCGCCAGCCGCGAATCAACGTCTTTAATAAAGTGAATTCGATGAAAGCTCCTGCAACTACTCCCCACCCGCCGGCTCTTCCACGGTTCGTCATGCTGACTATGACAGTCGTGCTGGCGGCGCTTCTTTCGGCCTGCAGCATGGCGCCGGGCATGTACATGGGCAAACCCGCCGACGCAGCCAAGGCAGTCAAGGCGTTCAATACTGAAGGCGCTCCCGAAGGCGCCTTGATGACGATATCGCCGGAACTGATACAACAGCAGCGTGCGGCACAGACGACCGAGATCAAGCAGGAAATCCGGCGCCTATTTGGCGTTGCACAACCCTATAAGGTGGGGCCGGGCGACATACTCAATATTGTGGTCTGGAACCATCCCGAATTGGCCCTGGCACCGGCCGGCTCCAATATCACGATCACGACAACGGGCGAAACTGAGGTGGGGAACGGATACAACGTGAGTTCGGAAGGCCTGATCCAATTTCCATTCGTCGGCATTATCAATGTTGCTGGACTCACCGAAAACGAAATCCGACTGCTGCTGATACGGCGTCTTTCGCCTTTCCTGCACGAGCCGCAGTTGACTGTGCGCATACAGGCCTATCGCAATGGCCGCGTTTATGTGGATGGCGAAGTGCGCAACCCCGGGCTGATCGCCATCAATGATATTCCGATGACGTTGCCGGAGGCAATCAACCGCGCCGGCGGCATGACGGCGGATGCGGATCGTTCATCGGTCGTGCTGACGCGAAACGGCCTGGCAACGCCCATCAGTCTGCCGCAATTAACGCGTAGCGGCGTCAGTCCATCGCAGATCATGCTCACCAATGGCGATTTGCTGCGTGTCGTACACCGCGACGAAACCAAGGTATTCATGCTGGGCGACGTCCATACGCCACGGGCCCAAGCGTTACACGACGGTCAACTCACGCTTGCACAGGCACTGGGCGAAGCGGGCGGTGTAAATCCTGAAACCGGGAACGCGCGGCAGATCTATGTGATACGAAAAGGCGAAAACGGCAATGCTGAAATCTATCACCTGGATGCAAGCCTGCCCACCGCGTTCGTACTGGCGGCCGATTTCGAGCTTAAGGGGCGCGATATGGTTTTTGTGGATCCCGCGCCTATCGTCCGCTGGAACCGCGTCATCAGCATGCTGCTCCCCAGCTACGGCGCAGTCAGCGCCACTCGCGACATGACACGATAGGCGGCCATATGAACAAACCCTACGCACTCGCACCGTTGCAGCCCCCCGTACCAATCGGCCCGGCTGCCCAACGCGATGACGATATAAATTTCCTGGGCATCATCGACACCTTGCTCAATTCGCGGTGGCTGATCGCAGGCACGCTGATGATCTTTCTGCTGGCGGGAGGCGCATACGCATTGCTGCGTCCTCCCGTATACCAGGCCGATGTGCTGATCCAGGTCGAGCAGAATCAGCCAAGTCAGAATCCGAACAACATCCTTGGCGAACTGGCGACCGTCTTCAATATTCAATCGCCGGCGACCGCCGAAATTGAGATTCTTCGCTCCCGCCTTGTCGTCGGGCAAGCCAGCGACGACTTGCAGCTTTATGTGGAGGCGACGCCCAACTATATACCACTGGTGGGCTCCTGGCTGGCCAAGCACGCCGAAACCTTGTCAAATCCGCGGCTTATCGAACTGGGCAGTTATAACCTGGCCGGATATCGCTGGACACCACGTTTGGGCGGCTATGTCTGGGGAAATGAGTCCATCCGCGTCGCCCAGCTGGATGTGCCAGCCGATCTGGAAAACAAGAAGCTGACCTTGACGGTGACAGCCACCGGCTACGAGCTGCACGGCCCGCGCGGCCAACGCCTTGCCGTCGGAAAGGTGGGCGTGCCAAGTCAGATGGTAAGCGAGGGCGAACTCGGTACCATCCTCATCAGCAGCTTGAACGCCAAACCCGATGCGCAGTTCACGCTGGTACGCGGTTCGCGGCTCCAAGTCATCCACGATTTGCAGCAAAAACTGATCATCAATGAAAAGGGAAAACCCTCCGGCGTATTGTCCATGGCGCTGGACGGCACGGAACCTACAAAAATTGCCGCCGTGTTGAATGCGATAGGGTCGGCATACGTGAAGCAGAACACCGAGCGAAAAGCGGCTGAAGCGGAGAAAACGCTTATTTTTCTTGACGATTTTCTACCGCAGCTCAGAAAGCAAATGGATGAGTCAGACAATCGTTACACGGCGTTTCGCGACAAGAACGGCACCTTCAATCTAGGCACGGAAGGCACCTTGTCGCTCGAGACATCGGTCGGCATGCAGACCAAACTATTTGAACTACAGCAGCGGCGCCGGGAATTAAGCGCTCAATTCGGCAGCGACCATCCCAGCATCCAGGCCATCGACAAGCAGATCAAGGCGTTCAATATCGAAGTCGACCGCTTGGCCGCACACATCAAGACCCTGCCCGAGCTCGAACAGCAACTGCTCAATCTGGTGCGCGACGTGAAGGTCAACGGCGAACTCTATGCCAGCCTGCTCAATAGTGCGCAGCAAATGCGTCTCGTCAAAGAAGGCAAAGTGGGCAATGTGCGTCTTGTCGACACAGCCGTTCCGCCTGAAGAGCCCTTCAAGCCTGATCGCCCGCTCGTTCTGCTCATCGCCGCCCTCGCGGGCCTGCTGCTCGGCATGGCCCTGGCTTTGGTACGCGGCCTGCTGCGTCCGGGAGTGAAAGCAGCCAACGATATTGAGTTCGGCCTCGGCCTGAACGTATTGGCCACCGTGCCGCATGTGCTGCCGGGCGCATGGCGGCAGCGTCGGCTGGGCGCAAGCAAGTCGGCGAAGTTTGTCCTCGCGGAGAATTCGCCCAATGATCCTGCCATCGAGAGCCTGCGCAGCCTGCGCACCGCGTTGCAGTTCGAACTGCAGGGTGCCGAGAACAATATCGTCATGTTGACGGGTCCCACTCCCAACATCGGAAAAACATTCACAAGCGTGAATCTGGCGGCGGTTCTGGGTTCCGCGGATAAACGCGTGCTGCTGATCGATGCCGATTTCCGCAGCGGCCGGGTACACCGGTACTTCGGTCTCGAGCGCTACCAGGGTTTCAGCGAGCTCATACGAGGCAACGTGTCGCTGCAGCAAGTCTTGCATCAAAACGTGCTGCAAAATGTAGACGTGATAACGACGGGCGTGCTTCCGCACAATCCGGCCGAACTGTTGTTGTCCCCATCCGCCAAGGAATGGCTGGACCGCCTTTCCGAGCTCTATGATGTCGTGCTTCTGGATACGGCGCCCGTCCTGGCCGTGTCAGACGCGATGGCGCTGGCCGGCCATGCGGGAACGGTATTCATGCTGGCGCGAGCCGAAGTCAGCACTCTTGGCGAGCTTGAAGAATCGACCAAGCGTTTGAACCAGGCCGGCGCCCAGGTCAAGGGCGTGATCTTCAACGACTTCGACGCCGCGAGCAACCGCTTCAGCATCCGCTATGGCAGTTATCACCACAGCTACGCCAATTACGGCCAACACCGGTCTTGAGCGATGATGCGCGCACGCCACGCCTCGACCAACAAACAGCTTTACCGCCAACTGTGTATTGAAGAACCTTCGTTGCCTCTTTTTTCCCGCGATTGGTGGCTGGATGCCACGGCGGGAAAAGAAAACTGGGACGTGGCCGTCGTGGAGAAGCACGGAGTCGCCGTGGCTTCGATGCCTTACTCCGTTCGCCGAAAAAAGGGCCTGAGCATATCGACACCGCCCATGTTGACCTCTTACCTGGGTCCTTGGCTGCAACCGTCAGAAGCAAAGCATGTGACGCGTCTGAGCCGCCAGAAAGACGTCATGGAAAACCTGATCGCCCAGTTGCCCATGTTCGACCATTTCGAACAGCAATGGCATCACAGCCAAACCAATTGGCTGCCGTTCTACTGGCATGGCTTTTATCAGACGACAGGCTATACCTATGTGCTCGCGCTATCGCCCGACTATCAACATACGTGGCAAGGGCTTCAAGAAAACATACGGCGCGAAGTGCGCAAGGCTGAGGGACGCTGCGGGCTGCGCGTGCGCGTCGACTTGCCCGTCAATGATTTCTTTCCGCTCAACCAGTTGGTTTTCGAACGCCAGAACAAACGCGTCCCCTATTCCAAGGGGTATGTCGATACCCTCGACCAAGCCTGTGCCGCCCGGGAATGCCGGAAAATTTTCATTGCACAGGACGAACACGGAGCCTTGCATGCCGGTGTTTATCTGGTGTGGGACGAAAATTGCGCGTATTACCTCATGGGAGGCGGCGACCCTGGACTGCGCAACAGCGGCGCGATGAGCCTTTGCATGTGGGAAGCCATCAAGTTCGCCTCCAGCGTCACTAAACGCTTTGATTTTTGCGGATCGATGATAGAGCCAGTGGAGCGTTTCGTGCGGGCGTTCGGCGGAATACAAACCCCTTACTTCACCGTTTCAAGGACGCCCTCCAGACTGGCCGCCACATTTTTGTTTGCCCGAAGCCTTACGCCGTCGCAAGGATTGAGATGACGACTTCGCCCCCAGACCCATCAGGACGCGCCGCCATCACGGAATGGCTGACTCTGCTGCTGCATGAACGCTTCAGCCGGGAAATCGTCCTGACCAAGTCCGCCCCCGGCGTCATTCACGTCACATGCCTGGGCGGCAAGGGACAAATATGCATACGCTCGGACGACGCCATGTTCACGCGTGCGAGCTCGGATCTGCCGTACACGGAATGGGATGCCGACAAGGAAGGCTGGCAGGCCGCCTTAGGATCGTCCCTGCCTGCGCCGGGTGCGGCGAGCCTGCCCAGCCCGCTCATAGAAACGGACGCGGCGGGCTACACCATTCATTACGATGTTCTCGGGCTGACGTACTGGATGCTGTCCCGTCAAGAAGAGGTGGGCCGCTGCGATCTCGACAGCCACGGACGCTTTCCGGCCAAGGCATCTCATGCGTTCGAACACGACTACCTGGAACGGCCGGTAGTGGACGAGTGGCTGGCCATATTGGGACAGGTCATGCGACGCCTATGGCCGGAGCTGCAGCTGAACTTGCACGAGTTCTCCATGAAAGTCTCGCACGATGTCGACACGCCGGCGCGTTATGGATTCTGCGATGCGACCCGCCTGCTTCGCACGATGGTGGGCGACATTGTGCGCCGGCGCAATCCGCTCCAGGCACTCCAAGCGCCTGGCATCTGGCTGGGATCGAAGGAAAAGCTTCATAGCCGCGATCCCTTCAATACGTTCGATTGGATCATGGATGCGTCCGAGCAAAGCGGCCTGACGAGCGCGTTCTACTTTATCTGTGGGCGCACGCATCCCACGCGCGATGCGCTGTACGACGGTACGGAAGCTCCCATCAGGGAATTGATGCGCCGCATTCATGGCCGGGGCCACGAAATCGGACTGCACCCGAGTTACAACACCTGGCAGAACCCGCACTCCATCGTCTCGGAAGCGCGCCGCCTGAAAGATATTTGTCGTGAAGAAGGCATAGAACAAGTTGTTTGGGGCGGTCGCATGCACTACCTGCGGTGGCAGACGCCAATCACGCTTCATGGCTGGGAGCAGGCCCGAATGACCTATGACAGCACGCTGGGCTACGCCGACCGTCCCGGATTCCGTTGTGGAACATGTCACGAATACCCGGCCTTCGACCCTGTCGCCCGCAAAACGTTGAAGCTGCGGATACGGCCCTTGATCGCCATGGATTGCACCGTCATGGCGCCGCGCTTCATGAATCTCGGTTCGGGCCAGGCCGCCCTGGAAAAGTTTACCAGGCTTAAAGAGGCATGCCGTTCAGTCAACGGCAGCTTCACCCTGTTATGGCACAACACGTCGCTTGAGCGGCAGATCGACAAGGCGCTCTATAAAAGCCTGCTTCCGCAACCGCAAGCCGATACCCCCGCCCAAAACTTCACCACTGTGACCAGCGGTGCCAATATCGCCATCCCCATATAGATCCAGGCATGAACGAACCCGACCCAGGCACGAACCCAGCGAAAAAGCGCATTCTACTGATCAGCTGTTTCTACTACCCGCAAAACCGAATACCCGTGCTGAGAATCGGCCAATGGGCAAAGTACTGGGCCTCGCAAGGGCATTCGGTAACCGTGTTGACGACCAGGAAATACGATTTCATGGGTCCTTTCGGACTAGATTCGGCTGTACCGCACGATGTCGAGGTGATCGAGGTGCCGTTCTTGCCGTACATGCTCGAGCATTATCTTCCCAAGCAGGAGAGCCAAAAGCGCAATGGCGCGCACTACAGCGGCGCCCCGCCCCGGCGATTGAAGCTGGCGTTCCTGAAAAGCCGTATACGACTATTGCGTGCGCACATCGGTTCTATGCTCGACATCCACGATTTATGGGTGGCTCCGGCGGTAAAGGCCGGCCTGAGTCTGATAGCAGCGAATCGCTATGACGCGATCGTCAGTTCGTACTCGCCTCCAGCGGTGCATGTGGTGGCCAGCCGGTTGAAGCGGCAGCATCCCGAACTCCTCTGGTTTGCGGATTTTCGCGATTTATGGGTGAACAATCACATCACCGCTGCCCGGGGCCTGTTCAAAAAGCTCGAGATAGCCAAGGAGCGGCGTACATTGAGCGGGCTTGCCGATGGACTGGTGGCGGTCTCGACGCCCCATGCGCAAGATCTTAAGTCGCGCTACCCGGCCTTGCCTGTATGGGTCGTGGAAAACGGTTTCGACCCAGACGAATTCCCGGAATGGATATCTCGCGTAACGGCCGTTCCAAAATTGACGCACGGTATCACCATTTGCTACGCAGGCACGCTTTACCGCAAGCGCAGGGATCCAACGCCTTTGTTCAACGCACTCAACGAGTTGATAGATAAAGGCCTGATCAGCGCCAGCCAGGTAAGCATCGAGTTCTATGGCGACAATCAACGCGAACTAAGGGAAATCATCCAGCGTACGGACAGCAACCGGCACAACATCATCAAGGTCATGGGATTCGTCAGCCGCAATGAGAGCCTTGCCGCTCAAAAACGCAGCAATTTGCTGCTGTTTCTCGAGTCGGGCGCGGGCGACGCGCGCGGCATGCTGACCGGCAAAGTGTTCGAGTACCTCGTAAGCGGAATACCCGTCCTCGCGTTGGGTATCGATAACAGCTCATCCGCCGGCGAGCTGCTGGAACGAACAGGGACCGGCATTTGCGCCAGCACCACCGATGAGCTCAAGAGCATCTTCCTGGCTGCGTTCGAGTTCGGCCGCTTCAGCTTTTACCAGCCCGACATCGTTCAAATATCCGGCTACTCGCGGGACAAGCAGGCCAAGTTCATCATCGATCGGTTAACGGAAGCCAGGAGCTGACGGCATGCTGCTCACCCTGCAGATCTACTACCTGGTCATTTCCACCCTCATATTCCTGTACGGAATCTATTCCAGCAGGAATGCATCGCATTCGTTCGGCTTGGGACTTGCGGCAAACATATTTCCCGTCATGTTCATTCCTTACCTGGACATGGACATTGCGCGGGTGGCGGGCATGCCGCTGGCCTACCTGCCGATCATTGCGGCCGGGTTCTCGCTGGCCGTGCGGAATCGCCTGAGAGTGCCGAAGGCTTACAGCGGCCTGGTCATCTTGTCGCTGGTGTTCTGCATATACGCGTTTATCACCACGGTCTTTATTGGCGGCATGTCGGTCACCAACTTCGCCTACTGGTTCGCATGGCCCTTGAACCTGGCTATTTTCTTCTCCGCCGCATCTTTTTTTTCGCGCGTGTCGCCGGATACCGCCGGAAGAGTCATTCACGCCACAGTCTTTGTCCTGGTCGCCGGCTGCGTCGTTGGCCTCTTTCGTTATGCAAGCGGCATAGCGGATGACGCCAACTTCATGCCGGTAATGAATCGCAACGGCACTGTCGTCCTGATCGCGATGACCTTCCCCTTGCTGCTGTATCTGCATAGCGAACACTATATATCGAAGAAAGTGCTCATCTTGTCGATCACCTGCGTGGTCCTGGCTTTACTGCTCACGTTCTCCAGGTCCGGGTTGATTGGCGTGATGAGCGGCGTGTTTATCTATTACATGCGCATGAGCCTGCGGGGATTACTGAAAACCGCCACAGCGGTGGCCATCGTACTGGTGCTTTCTTTGACCGGCATTGCCGACAGCTCCATCGAACGCCTCGAACGGTTCTCCGTTACAGCAAGAATGATCATGAACAATGAACAGTTCGACACGAGCATGAACGACTACAACCGCGTGATGCTGTTGACCGGCGCAGTGGCGACCGCAAAGGAAGAGTTCTGGTTCGGCACAGGACTGGGGCTGACGAATTATCGGCGCACCTATCACCGAGTCAGTAATCATTTTCCCGATTCCAAGGCACACAATTTTTATCTGTCTTACTTTGCTGAATTGGGGATATTCGGATTCGCGCTCTTGTTAACGATGTGCTTCCTGATCTACCGAACACTTCCGCCGTTGCACTCCCGGTTCAGGGCATTCCGAGTGTCGTTCCTGGTAACCGCCATCATGATGACAATGAACGAGTACATCTTATTGCCGGAGCTCTGGTTCTTCTACGGCCTGCTTTCCGGCGTGTCGATCAGTTCCGCGCGGCACTTGGCCGAGCTGCACTATAAACCGCAGCCGCTCAAGGCCTGGGAGAACGCAAATGCCCACTGATTATTCGCCCGTCGAACGCCGGATTGCCAATGCGCTATCGAAATTCCCCGCCGTGAAGAAGGCGGTGAAAGGCATCTACGCCCGGCTTGTTTTCCTGATAAACAGGCAGCCGTCGCGCATGACGGCATCCGTGCATATGGACGCCGTCGGTGACGAAGGCCTTAGTACCTTCTTTGGCTACTATGACAAAAGCCCCGTGTCCACCGATGGCTATCTGTTGTGTCATGCGACTCGCGCGCAGACGCACCGCAAGCCAGCGCATGGCGAGATAGACATCATGGTCTTTGGCGCCGACGACATCAAGCACCCCCTGCTTACCTTGACGAGCCGGACATACAACTGGCAGCAAGGGGCGCGGGCGCATTGGCTGGACGCGCGCCGCTTCATCTTCAACGACTTCGACCAGGCGAGCAAACAGTACATTAGCCGCGTCATCGATATGGAGACCGGCGACGAAGCCGCCCGGTACGCCCGGCCCGTGCAAGACTCGTTTGGCCGTGATTATTTCCTGTCCATCAATTATCGACGCATCCAGGCCTTGCGGCCGGACTATGGCTATCGCAACATGGCGGCCCTGACGCCGGACGAACTCTCGGACCTGGATAACGACGGCATCTGGAAGGTCGATCAGACGTCGGGTCAGGCCGTGTTGCTATATTCGCTTGCCGGCGTATGCGGTGTGGACACAGACCCGCAATTCGGCGCGGCCGCGCACAAAGTGAATCACGTCATGATTTCCCCCGACGGTGAGCGCTTTGTCTTCCTTCACCGCTATTTCGTTCGGAACCGAAAATTCGACCGGCTCATGCTCGCGGACAAGTATGGCCGGAAATTGAACGTACTGAGCGCGCACGGCATGGTCAGCCATTGTTTCTGGATCGACAGCCAGTCCCTGCTGGCTTACATGCGCGGTCCGGGCGGCAAGGACGGGTACTACCGGGTCGATGTCGACACAGGGGGAATTTCGTCTCTATTCGAAGGCGCCCTCGATGGGATGGGCGACGGACACCCGCATGTGCACGGCAACTGGTTCATTACCGATACGTATCCCGACAAGTCCCGCATGCAACGCCTCGTAAAAGCCAATCTCGATACCGGCGACGTGATGGAGCTTGGCCGTTTTTTCCAAAGTTTCATGTTCGGCGGCGAAAGCCGGTGCGACCTGCACCCTCGAATATCGCCCGATGGCAGCAAAGTCTTCTTCGATTCCGTTTTTGACGGAAGACGACGGCTATACGCATTGACTATCCCAAGCTAGCGTTCTCCCGCATCCGCCCTGCACCAGCCCAACGGCGTCCCTGAAAAAAGGACGCCCGTCGTCGTAATCCGGCGCCTGGCCCTTTGCGCGATGGACCGGATTCCGATGTCCGGTTCCCCTGCTCAAGCCACATATCCAGCCCACGCAAGACTTCCCCGTTCTAGGAGATAGCCGTGCATTTCTCAGTGTTGATGTCCGTCTACCAAGCCGAAAAGCCCGAGTTTCTACGACAGGCTCTGCAAAGCCTTGCCGATCAAACGGTCAAGGCGACCGAAGTCGTGTTGGTCGAGGATGGCCCGATCCCGCTCTCGTTATCGACGGTCATCGACGAGTTCCGGGCGGCCCTGCTCCTTGTCAGTGTCAAGCTGAAGACCAACCAAGGCCTGGCCGTCGCCCTGAACGAAGGCTTGAAGCACTGCCGCTACGAATTCGTTGCACGCATGGACAGCGATGACATATCGCTTCCCCACCGCTTTGAGTGCCAACTGCGGTTCATGACCGATAACCCCGACGTTGCGGCGAGCAGCGCGGCCCTGGACGAGTTCGATGAAACCGGAGCGGTGTTTTCTTCCAGGATTTTGCCGCTGACACACGACGAACTGGTTCAGTTTGCGAAGACGCGCAGCCCCTTGAGCCATGCGGCCGCCATATTCCGCAAGTCCGCCGTGGATGCCGTTGGCGGCTACCCCCTCTTCAAGAGATCCCAGGATGTGGCCTTGTGGTCATTGTTGATCGTAAAAGGCTACAAGCTCGCCAACCTTGCGGACAAGCTATTTCTAGTGCGCGCAGGGGCTGCTTTCATGACTCGCAACGGACTGCAAAGCTTCAAGCATGAATACGCTGTCATCCGCTACCAGAGGGACATCGGTTTTCTTTCCGCGAAAGACTTCAGCAAGAACATCGCCATACGCTTCGTTCTGGCCGTGGTCCCTGTCAAGGTCAAGAAAGCGCTCTATTCGCATGCCAAGGGGCGCGACGTTGCGCAGCGTGGCGCGGCGGCCAAACGTGTATTCGACCTCGTCTTTTCGTTCCTCGGCCTCCTGCTTTGTTCGCCTGTGATTCTTATTGCCTGGATGGCGGCATCGCTCGACACCCGCAGCAACGGCCTGTTCCAGCAAGCACGTATAGGCAAGGAAGGACGCCAGTTCACGATTTACAAGATCAAGACCATGCGCGACAAAGGCGTTTCGACGTCAACGATTACCACACGCGACGACCCGCGCATCACCAGGACCGGCCGGATGCTGCGCAAGACCAAGGTGGATGAGCTGCCTCAGCTGTGGAATGTCCTGGTCGGCGACATGAGCTTCGTAGGGCCAAGGCCGGATGTTCCCGGCTACGCCGACAGCCTGCAGGGCGAAGACAGAATCATCTTGTCTGTCCGCCCCGGTATAACCGGACCCGCATCGCTCAAATACAAGAACGAAGAAGAAATCCTCGGGCAACAAGCAGATGCGACCCGGTACAACCGTGAAGTCATCTGGCCCGACAAAGTTCAGATCAACAAAGAATACATACGCACCCATAGTCTTCTGAAGGATCTTAAATACATCGTCCATACCGTAGCACGGTAGCCCTTAACCCCAACCCCAACGAGGCGCAGATATGCTCAACACTTCTTTTTCTCCCTGGCCGTCGTATACGCAAGAAGAGGCCGACGCGGTCCGCGACGTCATACTGTCGAATAAGGTGAACTACTGGACGGGACAGGAATGCCGGATGTTCGAAAAGGAGTTTGCCGCATGGACCGGTTGCGACCATGCCGTCGCGCTGGGCAACGGTACATTGGCGTTGGACGTTGCGCTGAAAGCGCTGGCAATAGGCCCTGGCGATGAAGTCATCGTCACGCCCCGCAGTTTCCTGGCATCGGTATCGTGCATAGTGAACTGCGGCGCGATTCCGGTATTCGCAGAGGTTGACCGCAATTCCCAGAACATCACGGCCGACACCATACGCGCCGTACTCACCTCCAGGACACGCGCCGTCATCTGCGTGCATCTGGCCGGCTGGCCATGCGACATGGATCCCATCATGTCGCTTGCGGCCGAACACGGTTTGTGGGTCGTGGAAGATTGCGCCCAGGCCCACGGCGCCACTTACAAGGGACGTTCGGTCGGTTCAATAGGCCATATCGGCGCCTGGTCATTCTGCCAGGACAAAATCATCAGCACCATCGGCGAAGGCGGCATGGCCACGACGAACGACTATGCGCTCTGGTCGCAGATGTGGTCGCTGAAGGACCATGGGAAAAGCTGGAACGCCGTCTACGAGCGCACTCACCCAGCGGGTTTCCGCTGGCTGCACGAAAGTTTCGGATCCAACTGGCGCATGATGGAAGCGCAAGCCGTCGTCGGCCGCATTCAATTGCGCCGGATGCGGGAATGGCATGCTGCACGCCTGGAGGCGGCGCAACGCATTTGGTCGACCGCCGCGAAGTTGGCCGGCCTGCGGGTCCCTGCGCTTCCCCCCACCATTTCACATGCCGCGTACAAGTGTTACGTGTTTGTCGAAAGCGATTCCTTGAAACCCGACTGGGATCGCGACCGCATCCTGGAAGAGATCAATGCGCGCGGCGTGCCTTGCTACACCGGCTCATGCCCCGAAGTCTATCTGGAACATGCATTCGACGGCACCAACTGGCGCCCGCGGCAGCGCTTGCCGGTTGCCCAGGAACTTGGCGAGACCGCATTGATGTTTTTGGTCCACCCCACGTTAACCGACGATGAACTGGCTCGAACCTGCGACGTATTGGCGCAAGTCATGCGGCTTGCGGCGAGCAAGGTCCTGCCATTCGAGGCGACTAAACCAGCATATGCGTAGAAAGTTCAGCTTCAAAGGCGAGTTCTTCAAGAACGTCGTCACCCTGATGACCGGCACAATCGCTGCGCAGGTATTCACGGTTGCCGTCAGCCCGATTCTTACCCGGATCTTTACGCCAGCCGACTTTGGGGTCTTGGCCGTGTTCACAGCGCTGAACGCGGTCCTGGCCATCATTGCGGCAGCCCGGTACGAAACGGCGATCATGCTACCCACGGACGACAACGATGCGTTCAACATTGTTGTGCTGTCATCTGCGATAACCCTGGGAGTATGCGGCCTGCTGCAAGGCGGCATATACTTTTTCGCGACTGAAATACACGAGATGGCGCACACGCCGCTCGCCGGCAAATGGCTACACTTATTGCCGCTTAGTGTTGCCCTGACGACAGGCACGCAGATCATGATCTATTGGAACAACCGGGGAAAGAAATTCCGGCAGTTGTCCATTACACGGGCCATCCATGGCTTCAGCACCGGCGCGAGCCAGTGCGCTCTTGGCTACGGTCCTGGTGGGTCGATCAGCTTGGTTGCGGGCCACGTCCTGGGGCACGTGCTAAGCCTTTCCGCCTTGGTCAAAATGAACCAGGAATCGATCAAGGCGTCAGGACCCTTCGTCTCCGTTGCCGCCATCAAGGAAAACGCCAAGAAGTACAAGCGATTCCCGCTATTCGCCCTTTGGGGCGCCTTGTTCGACAGTAGTGCATCCCAGGTGCCTTTGTTCGTCATAGCCAGCTTCTTCTCGGCATCGATAACCGGCCTGTTCGGCTTCACTATCAAGGTGCTGTCCCTGCCTTTATTCCTGATCTCGAGCGCCGTATCGGAAGTTTTATACCAAAAAATCACCCAGCTCGATCATGCCAAGCCATCCTCGCTACGGGGCTACATTGTCCGCATTTTCCTATTGCTTGGCGGCGTCACCGTCCCGTTCTGCCTTCTGTTCACGCTGTACGGCGTGGAGATTTTCTCTTTTGTTTTTGGAAAGGACTGGCAAATGGCCGGCGAGTTCGCGGGGCCGCTTTCCATTGCGGCGGGCGTGCGCTTCATGGTCAGCCCATTAAGCGTGGTGCTAAACCTGAACCACAACGTGACCAAAGGCGTTGGCTGGCAGATTACCTACTTTTTGACGCTGACGGCCGTCCTGCTGTCTTGTGCGGGACAAAGCATCGGCTTTCTATTGTGGGCCTTCGTGTCGCACGAAGTCGTGCTGTTCGGTATCTATTTTGCGGTGATCATCTGGGCGAGCAAGCATCCGCACAGCGACAGTTTTTCCCTGCCGCTGCGCGACGTTGACACTGCGGTCGCGGCCAAGGCGGCGGGTAAATAAAGAACAGTCCCGGCATTTCAGGCAAGCAATATCAAAGGAGTCCAAGTATGTGCGGCATTACGGGCGGCTGGTGGTTGAACCCGCCGAGGGATTTACAGGCAAGATTGGCATTGTCCTTGAACAAATTGCAACAACGGGGTCCCGATCATCAGGCCGTCCAGTATTTCGACGCATGCAATGGGCAACTTGCATTGGGCCACGCCCGGCTATCGGTCATCGACCTGAGCCCCGCGGGCCGTCAACCCATGAAGTCCACCGGGGGACGTTTCCATATTGTCTTCAATGGGATGATCTACAACTATCGCGAGCTGAAGCAGGAACTGGGCGCGCTCGGGCACCGATTCCATTCCAGCAGCGACACCGAGGTTCTTCTCGCCGCATGGCAGCAATGGAGGCAAAATTGCCTTCAAAAACTGGAAGGAATGTTTGCCTTCGTGGTGTATGACGCAAAGCGCAAGACGATCAGTTGCGCGCGAGACGCCTTCGGCATCAAGCCTCTCTACTTTCAGCAATCGCATGACCATTTCCTCTTCGCCTCCGAACCTCCCGCGCTGTTGAGGCTGCGTGATGGAACATCAAGAGCCAATTGGCAGCGCTGCTACGACTATCTGGTTCACGGAGACTACGATAATCGCCAGGACACCTTTATTGAGGGCATACAGCAGCTCATGCCCGGGCA
Organism: Candidimonas sp.; assembly: GCA_035515055.1. GTDB lineage: Bacteria > Pseudomonadota > Gammaproteobacteria > Burkholderiales > Burkholderiaceae_B > Pollutimonas. The sequence goes on along the minus strand of DATJBV010000025.1, from coordinate 57,245 downwards.
CTGGATGGAGATTCACCTTGCCGAATCCGGCAAGGGCATCCAGACGGCATGGTGGGAAGCCGACGTCAGCCAGCGCTCGCATCTGAGCTTCGACCAAGCCGCGGAGGCCGTGCGCGCGCAATTTCTTGACAACGTACGCCTGCAACTACGTAGCGACGTGCCCCTGGGCGCCGCACTGTCCGGGGGGGTGGACTCTTCCGCCATCGTTTGCGCCATGCGTTACCTGGAACCCCACCAGCCCATCGACACGTTCAGCTATATCGCCGCCGGCCATGATCGTTCCGAGGAAGTTTGGATAGATCGCGTGAATCAGTTCGTAGGCGCGCGTGTCCATAAAATCAGCGCGACGGGGCACGAGCTTGCACGCGATCTGGATCATTTGATCGCACTGCAGGGCGAACCTTTCGCGGGTTCAAGCGCCTACGCACAATACCGGGTATTCCAGCTAGCCAGAGAAAGCGGCATCACCGTCACGCTCGATGGCCAGGGCGCCGACGAATTGCTGGCCGGCTACGCCGGCTATCCGGGCCATCGCATGCTTAGCATGCTGGAATGCGGCAATATATCCGGCGCCGAGCGCTTTGCCCGGAATTGGGGCCGCTGGCCCGGGCGCAGCTATGGACAGGCATGGCAATACTTGGCTGCCGTCGCCCTGCCCGACCGCATGTTCGGGCTGGCGAGCACCGCTGCCGGCCGCAGCTTCACCCCTGCATGGCTGAACGTGAAAGCGCTATCCGACGCCGGAGTGAACATGGTGTTCGTGCGAGAAAGCAAGCACAAGGCCGCCAAGGGACGCCGCGTGGTGGAGCGGTTGATCAGCGGACTCCATAATCGCCGTTTGCCCGGCTACTTGCGCGAAGGCGATAGAAACTCCATGCAGTTCTCCGTCGAAAGCCGCGTGCCCTTCCTGACGCTACCCTTGGCGAGAATGTTGCTTGGATTGCCGGAACACTATCTCATCTCGGATAATGGAGAAACCAAGAGCATCTTCCGCGCCGCACTGCGTGGCATCGTGCCCGACGAACTGCTCGACCGAAAAGACAAAATCGGATTCGAAACGCCAGAACATTCATGGCTTATGGAAATCTCGGCTACGGTACGCCTCTGGCTGCAGACGAGCCATCAAGTCCCATTTCTAAACGCGCCTGCCCTACTCGAGCACTTTGATTCGGTTGTGTCCGGAAAGAAGCCATACACGGCGCAGGTCTGGCGCTGGATCAACTTCCTGCGGTGGTATGAGCAGTCGGAGCTGAGCTAGAAGTGCTGCAGGACGTTCGAGCTTATTTCACGCGTATTTTCAATTAAAACGTCGCGGGTGGGCGGCATGCGCTCGCCCAATACGGCCAGCCTGCCTGGCCTATTGGGCGTCAGGCACTCAAAGGCGTCGAATATCTCCGCCCTATCAGCCCTTCTTGGGCACAGAAGTCCTTGATCGCCTCGACCACCTTCGCCACATCGGCGTCATCCAGATGCTCGCCAACCGGCAAACTTAGCACCTGCCCATCCGCATGGCTCGCGAACATGCTCATGTCCGCCTCTCCCAAATACCGGTATGCCTCCAGCTTCGGAAGCGCAATCGGATAATGCACCCCGGTCTGAATGTTCCTGTCGCGCAAGAACGCCGCCAGGGCATCGCGGTACGGTGTGCGCAGCACGAACAAATGGAATGCATGCATGCAGCCCTTCGCTACGATAGGCAGAACCAGATCGTCGATACCCTGAAGTTCCGCCGCATAAATCGCGGCAACGCGATTGCGGTGCGCAACCCATTCCTCTAGATACTTGAGCTTGACGGAAAGGACGGCCGCCTGCAAACCATCAAGTCGGCTGTTTCGGCCTTCGAATCGATGATCATATTTATCGATACGGCCGTGATTGGCGATCATGCGGCACTTCTGCGCCAGGATTGCATCATCGGTGGTGATGCAGCCGGCGTCTCCATAGGCACCCAGGTTCTTGCCCGGATAAAAGCTGAAGCTTCCCGCATGGCCAATGGCGCCTACGCGCCGCCCCTTGTATGCCGCGCCATGGGCCTGAGCGCAGTCTTCGATGATGCGCAAGTCCCACTCCCGCGCTAGCGCCATCAGCGCATCCATATCGCAAGGGTGACCATATAAATGAACCGCAATGATGGCGGCTGTTCGCGACGTCAGCCGACGCCGAACATCGGCCAAATCCAAGGTGTAGCTTTGGGCGTCGACATCGGCGAAGACGACTTTATAGCCGCAGCGCGTGACCGCCTCGGCGCTGGCGATGAATGTGTTGGCGGGCACAATGACTTCCGAACCGGGCGGAAACGCGAAAGCCTCCAAAATGATCTCGAGGGCGTCTGTGCCGTTGGCCACGGCGACACAGTGCGCCGCGTCCTGAAAAAGCGCAAAGTCGCTCTCGAACGTCGCCACCGGTTCGCCGCCAATATAAGCCGATGCGGCAATGACGCGGCGCATTGCGTCATCCACTTCTGACTGGATGCTTTTATATTGAGCATACAGATCCAGGAACTTGACCATCTTCACCCCCCAATTTTTCGAGCCGGGTTACCTGCATAAACGCCAGGCTCGGTAATGTCTTTCGTTACTACGGCCCCTGCGCCAACAACGACATCGCTGCAAATCGACACCGGAAGAATAGTGGCGTTGGTCCCGATGGAAACTCTGTCGCCCACATAGGTCGCCGCCCATAACGCCTTATTCCCACGCGCCGGACCACCGCCGCGGAATGCGTCGTTCACGAAGCTGGCCCCGTGCGATATAAAACAATCGGAACCTATATCGACAAGTTCGCAGACGAATGCATGGGACTGGATGCGGGTGCGATCGCCGACGCGCACGCCCTTCTGGATCTCGACGAATGGCCCCACGAAGACATCGTCTCCCAGCGCACAGCCGTAGAGATTGACGGGCTCGACGACCGTCACACGCTCACCGTAGCTAATGTCCCTGATCGATACGGACTTGATATGCGGAGCGCCCATTAGTGCCCGCCCAGACGGGAATATTTTGGCCGGAAATGCAACTTCACTTCGCGGCCCGTCTCGATCGACTCGTATATGGCATTGATCAATTCGAGGCTTTTGCGCCCCTCCATCCCGTCAACTAAATGCCTCTTGTTGTTGACGATGCAATCCACCATATGGTTGTAATAGGCTTGGTGCCCGAAACCATACACGCTGGGCGGATTGACAGAATACTGTTGCATGACGCCGGCATCGTCGGCTTCCGCTTCAGTAAAATTCCAAACCTTCATCTCATTCACGGCGAACCCCCCGATTTCCACGGATCCCTTTTCGCCGAGTATGGAAATCGAGCCCTCCAGATCTTTGGGCCTCACCGCGGTCGTGGCTTCGATACAACCCAGGGCGCCATTGCGGAACCGCAGGATCACCACCGCCGTGTCTTCAGCCTCTATGTTGACCAGGGCTGTGCTGCTCAACGCAAGGACGCTATCGACTTCACCCATCATCCACTCCAGCAGATCGACGTGATGACTGGCCTGGTTCGTCAGTACGCCGCCATCCAGCGCCCATGTCCCGCGCCACGCATCCTGGTCGTAATACGCCTGCGTCCGGCACCAGCGCACCCTTACCGTCCCGAGCACGAGTTTTCCGAACCTGCCGCGCTCCAGCGCCTCGCGCAACTTTACGACGGGCACATTGAACCGGTTCTGTTTGACGACGAAAAGCTTGACCCTGGCGCGCTCACAGGCCCGTATCATGTCGTCGGCGTCATCCAGCGTAAGCGCCATGGGTTTTTCCACGATGATGTGCTTGCCGTACGCGGCGAGTTCCTTAACATGAGCGGCATGGTGACCGCTCTCAGTCAGCACGGCAACCACGTCCACGTCGACATCCCGCATCATCCGATGCATGTCCGTAAAGCCCGGCACATTGAAATGCTCGGCGATGCCGGCCGCGCGCTCTTCGATAATGTCGCAAACGGCGGCCAGCTGCGCTCCTTCCACTTGCCCGTTTCCCAGAAGCTCCGCATGGCGTTTCGATATCCGGCCACAGCCGACGAGTGCAATTTTCAGCATGCTGCCGTTCTCGCAATATAGGCTTCGTTACAGGTCTGCCGGCCGATTCCGAAATACTCGAAGCCGCTCAATGCCTGGCTGGCCGGGTCGAACATGTTCCGGCCGTCGAAAATAATGGGCAGCTTGAGCTTGCCCTTGATGGCCTCGAAGTCCGGGCTCCTGAACTCCTTCCATTCAGTAATGATCACGAGCGCGTCCGCATCCCTGAGGGCCGCCATCGGATGCTCCGCATACTCGAGCCGTGCTTCGCCGCCAAAAAGACGCCTGGCGGAATCTATCGCGGCGGGATCGTAGGCAACCAGACTGGCGCCGCGCTCCAACAGCATCCGGATCACAATGCAACTGGGGGCCTCGCGCATATCGTCGGTCTCCGGCTTGAAGGAAAGACCCCACAAGGCGAAGCTACGGCCGCTTAAGTCGGCGCCGAAGCGCGCGACTATCTTGTCGACCAGGACCGATTTTTGCCGTTCATTAGCCTCTTCCACCGCCGTCAGGATGCGCAGGCTTTCGCCCGTTTCCAGTGCGGATCTAAGCAGTGCCCTTACGTCCTTGGGGAAACATGAACCGCCGTATCCACAGCCGGGATAAAGGAAATGCCAACCGATACGGCTGTCGGACCCGATGCCGCGCCGGACGGACTCTATGTCCGCGCCCAATTTTTCCGACAGCAGCGCCAACTCGTTCATGAAGGAAATGCGGGTGGCCAGCATGGCGTTGGCGGCGTACTTGGTGAGTTCAGCCGAGAGCGAATCCATGATGAGCACGCGATCGTGCTGGCGCAGGAAAGGCGCGTAGAGCTCCCGCATGATCTGGATGGCCTTGTCGTCGTCCGAGCCTATTACCACGCGGTCCGGCCGCATGAAGTCGTCGATGGCCACGCCCTCCTTCAAGAATTCCGGGTTCGATACGACGCTGTATTCCATGGCGACGCCACGATGGGCCAATTCCGCCCCAACGGCGGCCTTGACACGGGCCGACGTACCCACCGGAACGGTGCTCTTGTCGATGATGACCTTATAGTCTTCCATGTACCGGCCGATATTTCGGGCAGCATTCATGACGTACTGCAGATCCGCCGAACCGTCTTCGTCCGGCGGCGTGCCCACGGCAATGAACTGCAACTGGCCGAATTCCACGGAGCGGCGCACGTCGGTGGTAAACCCCAAACGCCCCGCGTCCACATTCCTGCGTACCATTTCTTCAAGGCCGGGCTCGTAGATGCATATACCGCCCGCCTGCAATAACGCAATCTTTACCGGATCGACGTCGAGACACAAGACGTCGTTGCCCACGTCCGCGAGGCACGCACCGGCAACCAAACCCACGTAGCCACTGCCGATAATCGTCACCCTCATGGTTTCCGGTCCCCCATCCCTTGTATCCAAATGCGGATATTTATGTAAGGAATCTTAAAGAGCATCATCCCGGTTCGACATGCGTTATACGGTGTACGCCATGTGGCGCGGGCCATGCGCACTAGCTCGTCTGCCTTATGTCTTGACCGCCGTCTTCGTTCTTATAGTTCCTAGGTCGAAGGTGTTGCCAGACGCTATTCGCACAAAAAAGCCACGTCCGCCACACTAAAGGAAGAGTGATCCATGGACTATCTTGCTACCGACCAGAAGTCTGTGATGGCGGCGGTTTCCGATCGAAAAAGGAAGGATTTGCGAGCTTTGCTCTTAGCGTTGCCTCGAAGCATGAAGCGCGCGCTGCAAATCGCTGCCGATACAGTGCTGATATGGGCGTCGCTTTGGCTGGCGTTTTATTTGCGGCTCGACGACGTGAGCGCCATCAAGCCGTTGACTGGCCACGCATGGCTGTTTCTTATCGCACCAATACTGACCATCCCGGTAATGGCGAGGTTCGGCCTGTACCGGGCGGTCATGCGCTATGTCGGCTATCAAGCGTTGGTGACCATGGCGTCGGCAATAACGATATCGGCGGCGCTGCTAGCGGCCATCATCCTGCTCAATCAACACCCGCCCGCCATGATCCCCCGGTCGACCGTGATTATTTACTGGCTGTTGTGCACGGTGTGCGTTGTTGGCACCCGCTTCATCATGCGGCAATATTTCCGCGGCCGGTCGTCGGGCAACCATCCGCTAGCGAACCGTTCCGGAATCCGCTCGCCGGCGCAGCGCCTGCACGTGGCAATATATGGCGCCGGCGAGGCCGGCAACCAGTTATTGATGGCCTTGCGGCAAGGCAATGAGCGGCAGGCCGTAGCTTTCATCGATGATGATCCGGCGCTTGCAGGGCAAGTCATAGCCGGTCTACCCGTGTTCGACCCCAGCGACTTGGAGGTATTGACACGCCACAACGAGATCGATGAAGTATTGCTCGCCATCCCCTCGGCTTCACGCTCGCGCCGCACCGCCATCGTCGGCATGCTGGCCGCATACCCGTTCAGCGTTCGCACGATACCCGGCTTTATGGATCTGGCAAGCGGCCGTGTCGAAGTGCAGGACTTGCGTGTAGTGGATATCTGCGATTTGCTCGGCCGCGAGCCGGTCCAGCCGAACCGGCAACTGTTCGAACGATGCATACGCGACAAGGTCGTGATGGTTACAGGGGCGGGCGGATCGATAGGGGCGGAGCTTTGCCGCCAGATTCTGCTCGGCGGGCCCAGGATACTTATTCTTTTCGAACAGAGCGAATTCAACCTCTACAGCATCCATGCCGAGCTGGAAAATTGCTTGCGCCGTATCAGCCTGGAAACGCAGGTCATCCCCGTGCTCAATACCGTGCGCAGTCAGCAACGCCTGTTCGATGTCATGTCGGCTTGGCATGTCGACACGGTGTATCATGCCGCCGCTTACAAGCATGTACCCATGGTGGAACATAATATCGCCGAGGGCGTATACAACAATGTGTTCGGCACGCTCAAGGCCGCCCAAGCCGCAATTCTCGCGGGCGTTTCAAATTTCGTGCTTATATCGACGGACAAGGCCGTGCGCCCGACCAACACCATGGGAAGCACCAAGCGCATGGCGGAACTAGTACTGCAGGCTCTCGCCGCCCAGGGGACCCCGTCTCTGTATGGCGACGTCAGCCGGCAATCGATCACGAACAGCACGCGCTTCACGATGGTGCGTTTCGGCAATGTGCTCGGATCGTCGGGCTCGGTCATTCCCCTATTTCGACAACAGATCAAGGCGGGCGGCCCAGTCACGGTCACGCACCCCGACATCACCCGCTATTTCATGACCATACCCGAAGCAGCGCAGTTGGTCATTCAGGCGGGCGCCATGGGACAGGGAGGCGATGTCTTCGTACTCGATATGGGCGACCCTGTAAGAATCACGGATCTGGCGGCGAAGATGATAATGCTGTCCGGACTTACGGTTAAATCGGCGCATGACCCTGACGGCGATATTGCCATCGAGTTCATCGGCCTGCGGCCCGGTGAAAAATTGTTCGAAGAACTGCTGATCGGCAATAACACCACGCCCACGGATCACCCGATGATCTTGCGGGCAAGCGAGACCCATATTGAATGGGAGGAACTGAAACTTGCGCTTGCCGACCTGGATCATGCCATCTTGCATGACAATTACCCGCGCATACGCCAGTTATTCTTGCGATACGTCGATGGCTATACGCCCGGCGACACGATGGTCGACTGGATCTACCTGCGGCAACTACAGGCATGCAGCGGCCGGCAGGCCGTTCGCCCGGCGACTCCCACGTCCGCGGAAGCCGCCGAGAAGGTCTTGACATACGCCGAACAACCGTCATAAAACGTAACAAGCCCCCTGCGAAAAGCCCAAACCGTAGCGTTTGGATGCTTATTAGCCTTGCAACCTAACAATTGCGTAACCGGATACCGGACACAATAGGTCAAGCAGACTAAAAACAAAGGTGGGCGATATGAAACGTTTGATAGTGGCGGGAGCCGCAGTGCTGGCGCTACTCGGATCGGCGACGGCTGGGGCGCGCGTCAATGTGGACATCAATATTGGCACGCCCGGCGTGATCTATGGCACGCCGGACGTCATCTACGGGCATCCGGGGGCAGTGTACGGTTCGCACCATTACTATTATCCGCCAGTGATGCATAGCGACCGCGCCCGTGTCATTGTCGTTCCGGAACGCCATTTCAGGCCATTACCGGTATACGGCGAACGGCATTACCGCGGGGACTACCGCCAGGCCCGGCATTTCAAGCAACACAAAGGTGGCAATAATCATCGTCACCATCATCATCGGGGCCGATAGCATGGAAAGCCGCGCCGTCTAGCGCGGCTTTTTCTTGCCCCTTCAGGCCGACAGCCGCTCGAGGCCACCCATATAGGGCCGTAGCGCGTCTGGGACGATTACGCTGCCGTCGTGCTGTTGATAATTTTCCAATACAGCGACCAAGGCCCGGCCGACGGCCAACCCAGAACCATTCAATGTGTGGAGGTATTCAGGCTTGCCTTTTTCGGGGCGGAAGCGAGCCTGCATGCGCCTGGCCTGGAAAGCCTCGCAGTTCGAGACCGACGAGATTTCGCGCCATGTATCCTGGGCAGGCAGCCAAACTTCAAGATCATACGTTTTGGTGGCGCCAAAACCCATGTCGCCGCCGCACAACAAGACCACCCGGTATGGCACGCCAAGGCGTTGCAATACGCTCTCGGCGTGACCAACCATTTCTTCGAGCGCCGCGTAAGACGACTCCGGATGAACAATTTGCACCATTTCCACTTTGTCGAATTGGTGTTGACGGATCATCCCCCGCGTATCGCGTCCGCCGCTACCCGCTTCCGAGCGGAAGCACGGCGTATGAGCGGTCAACTTTACCGGCAAGTCGGCCTGAGCCACGATGGTGTCGCGTACGGAACCCGCCAATGTGATCTCGGATGTGGAGATAAGGTATAGGTCTTCTGTGACTACAACATTGCCCTGATCATCGTGCTGCGGCTCGTCGTCTTGCCCCCCCTTGGTGACCCAGAACATATCGTCCTTGAATTTGGGCAATTGCCCCGTGCCGAACAGCGTCGAGCTATTGACGATATAAGGGGTATAGCATTCCTGGTAGCCATGCTCGGTTGTCTGGAGATCGAGCATGAATTGAGCCAATGCCCGGTGCAGCCTGGCCATGGGGCCACGCAGCATCATGAACCGGGCACCGGACAACTTGCGGGCGGTCTCGAAGTCGAGCCCTATGGGTTCGCCAAGACTGACGTGATCCTGGGCCGGAAACGGCAGCGACGCCGGGTTGCCGTTGGCGTCGGTCTTCATATGCTCGGGCAGCCAGCGGCGTACTTCGATATTGTCATCGCTGGAAACACCGGGCGGTACACTTTCGTGCGGCAGGTTCGGTATTGTCATCAGCCATTCATTGAGTTCGCCTTGCAGCGCGGAAAGCTGCGTTTCCAGCTCCTTCAGGCGTGCCGGAATTTGCTGCGATTCGGCCATTTCCTTGCTCGCGTCTTCCCCTTTCGACTTTAGTTGCCCAATAAGCTTGGACACGGCATTGCGGCGCGCTTGTAGCGCTTCGGTTTCGACTTGTACCGATTTGCGGCGAGACTCTAGCGAGCCAAAACGATCGGTATCGAACGAAATACCGCGCACGGCCAGCGCCTTGACGACGGCGGGCAAGTCTTTACGCAACTGATTGGGGTCTAACATAGGCACCAGGAAAAAATGAAGTAGTGATGACGGCTAATCGCGGCTGCGCTTATCCAGCTCATCGAGGAAGGCGAGTTTTTGGGAGATTTTACCTTCAAGCCCACGGTCGGTCGGGTTATAGAAGGTGGCATGCATGCCATCGGGGAAATAGCTGACGCCCGCCGCATACCCGTGGGGTTCGTCGTGGGCATATCGATACGCCTGCCCGTGGCCGAGCTCTTTCATTAACTTAGTGGGCGCATTTCGCAAATGCATGGGCACGGGGGCGCTGCTGTTTTCCTCGACGAACCGGCGCGCCGCCTTATAGGCGGTGTAAACGGCATTGGACTTGGCCGCGCAGGCCATATACACGACGGCCTGGGCCAGCGCAAGTTCGCCTTCGGGCGAACCAAGCCGTTCATAGATGTCCGCCCCGTTCAGGGCCAACTGCGTTGCCCTGGGATCGGCCAGGCCGATGTCTTCGACAGCCATGCGAACGATGCGCCGCGACAGGTAGCGCGGGTCGGCGCCGCCATCGAGCATGCGCGCGAACCAGTATAGCGAGGCATCCGGGTCAGACCCGCGCACCGCCTTATGCAATGCGCTGATCTGGTCATAGAAGGCGTCGCCGCCCTTATCGAAGCGCCGCAAGTCCTGGGAAAGCGACGTTTCCAGCCATGCAGCGTCGACGACGCCGCGGCCCGCCGCACGTGCCGATTCCGCAACGACTTCGATGGCGTTGATGACTCGGCGAGCGTCGCCATCGGCCCAACGTGCCAGTTGGTCGCATGCGGCAGCGTCGAACTGAAGGCCGCTATGCGTCGCGTCTGGCTGCGCGGCCCGGGCATCCTGATCCAGCAGCGCGGCGGCGCGATCGATAAGCTGCCGCAACTCTTCGACCGACAACGATTGCAGCACATAGACGCGAGCTCGGGACAGCAGCGCTGAATTGACCTCGAACGAAGGGTTTTCGGTGGTGGCCCCGATAAAGGTAAAGAGACCGCTTTCGACATAAGGCAGAAACGCGTCTTGCTGGGCCTTGTTGAACCTGTGCACTTCGTCGACGAAGAGTATGGTGCGCCTTCCCTGCCCTTGCGCCACCTGTGCGGAAACCACCGCCTCGCGGATATCCTTAACCCCGCCCAGCACAGCCGACATGGCAAGAAACTGCGCATCGAAACCGGCGGCCATCAGCCTTGCCAGCGTAGTCTTGCCCACACCGGGCGGCCCCCAGAAGATCATGGAATGAGGACGGCCGGACTCGAACGCAACGCGCAACGGCTTGCCGGACCCCAGCAAGTGCGCCTGGCCCACGACGTCGTCCAGCGTCCGCGGCCGCATACGCTCCGCCAAGGGTGCGTAGGCCGCCTGCGACGACGTGAACAAGTCCTGGGATTTATTCATGCGGACGCCTACATCTTGACGACGTCAACGCCTTCCGGAGCAACGAATGTGAACTCATTGGGCGCCAGCTTGGGGTTGGACTCGATCCCGCCAAGATCGATGCGCGTGGTCTGCCCGAAGGAATCGCGCAAGTCGATGCGGGCGGGCATGCCACTTTTGAACCCGATATCCACGTGCGTGAAGCCCGCGTCCGGACTTAGCGGCGTGGCTCTCAACCAGTCGAGGCCGTCTTTTGCCGGCATGCCGTCGACGGTGAACGCGTCGTCGAGCGATCCCGAACCGAACAGGATGGCGGCAGGCGAAGCGCCAATGGACTGATCGACCGGACGCACGGTTACTTGGGCAAGATCGGGGTCGTACTGATAGACCGATTTCCCGTCCGACACAATAAGTTGTTCATAAGGCTTCGTGACTGCCCATTTGAATTGCCCGGGACGTTTGAAGGAAAAGTTGCCTTGCTGCGGCGGCTTGCTGGACTTGGATCCCAGCACCTGCTGCGTGAAGGTCCCCGCGCCCGATGTTACCTTGGCAATAAAATCACGCAGCTGCACAGAGGCATCGGCCGCGCTTGCGACAAGCGGAGCCGCCGACAGCACGATGCCGGCGAGACATGACGCCATCCAGCGCGCCATGCGGTGGTTATTAATCTTCACTAGATGCGCTCCCCGCAGGTACCAGTATTTCGCGATTGCCATTGGACTGCATGGCCGATACCAGCCCCGCGTTCTCCATTTGCTCGAGTAAGCGCGCGGCCCGGTTGTAGCCTATGCGCAAGTGTCGTTGTACCGATGAAATCGAAGCCCGCCGGTTCTTCATGATGACCTCTACCGCTTGATCGTACAAGGGATCGGATTCAGCGTCGGCGAAGCCCGTTACGCTGCCCAGCCCATCGCCGGTTTCGCCTTCAAGTGCGCCCTCGAGCAGGCCTTCGATGTACTGGGGTTCGCCTTGGGCTTTCAACGATTCGACTACCCGGTGGACTTCGTCATCGTGCACGAACGCGCCATGCACGCGTGTCGGGAAACCCGAACCTGGCGGCAGGTACAGCATGTCGCCCTGGCCGAGCAAGGCCTCGGCGCCCATTTGGTCCAATATGGTGCGCGAATCGATCTTGGACGATACCTGGAATGAAATGCGTGTGGGAATATTGGCCTTGATCAGTCCTGTGATGACGTCCACACTGGGACGTTGAGTGGCCAGGATGAGGTGTATGCCGGCTGCCCTTGCCTTTTGGGCCAGACGCGCAATAAGCTCTTCGATCTTCTTGCCGACCACCATCATGAGGTCGGCAAGTTCGTCGATGACCACCACTATCATGGGGAGCGTGTCTAGTGGCTCGGGCGCGTCGGGCGTAAGGGAGAAGGGGTTCGGAATGGGCTCTTCGCGCTTGATGGCGTCGCGGATCTTTGCGTTATAGCCAGCCAGGTTGCGCACGCCCATCTTGCTCATGAGCCGGTACCTTTTTTCCATTTCTCCGACGCACCAGTTCAGGGCATTGGCCGCGTGCCTCATGTCGGTGACCACGGGAGCCAATAGGTGCGGGATGCCCTCATAGACGCTCATTTCCAGCATCTTTGGATCGATCAGGATGAGGCGTACCTGGGTGGCGTCCGCCTTGTATAGCAAGGACAGGATCATGGCATTGATGCCCACTGACTTTCCCGACCCGGTGGTGCCTGCCACCAGCAGATGCGGCATCTTGGCGAGGTCGGCGACCACAGGATTGCCTGCAATGTCCTTGCCCAGCGCCATTGTCAACATGGACGCCCCCGAATGGTAGGTCTGGGATCCTATGATTTCCGAGAGCTTGACCATTTGCCGTTTGGCATTGGGCAGCTCGAGACCCATTAGATTCTTCCCCGGAATGGTTTCAACAACCCGGATGCTGACGAGGCTTAACGCCCGCGCCAAGTCCTTGGCCAGGTTGACGATCTGGCTGCCCTTGACGCCGGTTGCCGGCTCAATTTCATATCGGGTAATGACGGGTCCGGCCTGGGCCGACACGACAACGGCCTTGACACCGAAGTCGGATAACTTCTTCTCGATCAGGCGCGACGTGTATTCAATGGTTTCCGGCGATACCGTTTCAGGGTGCTCCACTGGCATATCGAGCAGGCCGATAGCGGGCAGGTCGCCTGAGCCAGCCTCCGGCAGGACAGTGAACAGGGGCTTCTGTTTCTCTTTCTCGGCACGTGGCGACTTGGGCACGGACATGACGGCCGGTTCGATGCGCACGGGGTGCTCATGGACAAGCATCTCTTGTTTAGCGACAACGGTTTCGTCGCGTTCGGCTTTTTTCGCCTCGCCCAAGCGGCGGTCTTCGCGCGCGGCCTTGAATTCAAGCAACCTCTGAACGGCCTTCTCGATAAAGCCGCCGACGCGCTCCGCAACGTGCAGCCATGAAAAACCGAAAAATAAGCTCGCACCCACAGCAACGAAGACCAGGAGCAATAAAGTGCAACCCGTGGTTCCGAGCGACAAGGACATTAGCTGCGCCAGCAATTTACCCAGTTGTCCGCCCGCCCCGGCGGGCAAACCCGCGCCCAGTTGGGTAAGCTGCAATGCCTCGATGCCCATTGCGCCAATGAACATCAGCGCAAAGCCAATACCCACTTCCCATCGCACCCGCGGCAACGCTTCGGCCGATGGCTGGGGCGATAAAAGATTGGTGAGCCGGTAGAACCCGAACACCACCCGCTGCGCCAGCAACACCACCCAGAGCCACGCTGTGTAGCCAAAGAGGAAAAGAAGGAAGTCGGAAACGTGAGCGCCCAACGTGCCTCCCTTGTTCAGGGTGGTGGCGGCGTGCACCGAGTGCGACCAGGCCGGGTCCGCTGGGTCCCAGCTCGCCAGCACCAAGCCCAGCCACGCAGCGAGCGCGGCAAAGACGATCCAGCGCGCCTCGCGCAGCAACCCCGACAACCGGGACTGCAAGGGCGATGGCCCGTTGCGCACGTTACGGGAAGACCGGGGAGATGTTACGGGTATTCTTGCCATAGACTCATTATAATTGGCTGTTCATTTATTTCGGATTTTCAGCAATGACGACATCAAAGCATGCCAAAGTTCTCATATTAGGTTCGGGTCCTGCTGGTTACAGCGCCGCGGTTTATGCCGCCCGCGCGAACCTCAATCCCGTACTGGTCACGGGGCTGGAGCAAGGCGGTCAATTAATGACCACCACCGATGTCGACAATTGGCCGGCCGACGCCCAGGGCGTCCAGGGACCGGACTTGATGCAGCGCTTCCAGGAACATGCCGAGCGCTTCAACACCGAAATGGTATTTGACCATATCGCCAGCGTAGACTTGTCGAGCCGACCATTCAGCCTTACCGGCGACACCGGCGCGGCATACACATGCGACGCCCTTATCATAGCCACCGGCGCTTCCGCGCAATACCTTGGGCTGCCCAGCGAACAGGAATTCATGGGCCGCGGCGTTTCCGGCTGCGCGACCTGCGACGGTTTCTTCTATAAAAATCAAGACGTTATCGTTGTTGGTGGCGGAAACACCGCCGTGGAAGAAGCCTTGTATCTATCGAATATTTGCCGAACTGTAACGCTGGTACACCGCCGCGACAAGTTCCGGTCCGAACCCATTATCCTGGATAAACTCATGGATAAGGTTGCAAATGGCAACATAAAACTCAAGCTCTTTTATGAATTGCAAGAAGTACTGGGTGACGCCAGCGGCGTAACCGGCGCCCGGCTGCGCAACAATCAAGATGGCACGACCGAAGACCTCCCGGTTACCGGGGCCTTCATCGCTATTGGCCACAAGCCCAATACCGGCATTTTTGAAGGCCAGCTCGATATGGCCAACGGCTATATTATTACCAAAGGCGGGCTCAACGGCATGGCCACCATGACATCCACTCCTGGTGTATTTGCCGCGGGCGATGTCCAGGACCACGTCTATCGCCAGGCAATCACCAGCGCGGGCACCGGGTGCATGGCTGCGCTCGACGCACAGCGTTGGCTGGAGAATGCGGCCTGACAAGGGCGGGCGTGCAGGCGCGCTCGATGACGACGACATAGCGCTTTTTCGCCGTGCTGTCCGCGACGTCCAGCCCATCACCCATGCGCGCCGCGCCAGTTCCACGCACGCCCACGAGACCAGCGCGGCCACGCTACGCGCGCGCCGGGCCTTTGCCACCGGCAGCGAGTCACAACCCCTGGTCCAACTTTCCGACCACTACAGCCCCGCAATCGCCAGCGAGGATGACACCAGCTATGTTCAGTACGGCTATGGGCCCGACCTCATCCTGGGGCTAAAGCGGGGGAAGTGGGATACCAGGACGAGCCTGGACCTGCATGGAGCTACTCTGGACCAGGCCAGGGAGCGTCTAGACACTTTCCTGCAGTCGTGCCTGACCCATCGCATCAGATGCGTTCGTATCGTTCACGGCAAAGGCTATGGTTCACCCAACGGCCAGGCGATCCTCAAGCAAACCGTTCGGCGCTGGCTCGCGCAAATGCGCGACGTGCTGGCATATGCGGAATGTTCCGAACAAGATGGCGGGGCCGGTGCAGTGAGGGTACTATTACGGGCCCGACCCCTGGTTTAGATGGAATGCCCATGAGCTGGCTTTATCTTGCAGTTGCCATTGCGGCCGAAGTTGTTGCAACGACGGCATTGAAGGCGTCAGATAGTTTCACGAAACTGTATCCGGCCCTTATTACCGTACTTGGGTATTCAGTTGCTTTCTACTGCCTTGCGCTCACGTTGCGCGTCATTCCGGTGGGCGTTGCCTACGCGATCTGGTCTGGAGCGGGAATCGTGGCCATATCGCTCATCGGGTATTTCGTGTTTCGCCAGACACTGGACGCCGCCGCGTTAATCGGAATTGCCCTGATAGTTGCGGGCGTTTTGGTGCTTAACGTGTTTTCGAAATCGGCGGTTCATTAACCCGGAAATGACAAAGGCCGACAATTGTGTTGTCGGCCTTTGTACTTTTATATTTCTTATGGGACCTGCTACTTTCTTATGTACCGATTTATCGGCTTGCCCATGCAGGGCTTTGTCTCCTCACCTGCATGGACCGAATTGTGCATGATTTTTTCCATTGTCACACCTAGGGTATGCACTATGTTAGATCAGTGAATGCACCATTTTTGAGCCTTCGAGCCCAAAAAACGACAGTCGATTCAACGACTTGACCCATCTGCTCTGCAAAGAAAATAATTTACCCTTAAAGCTATTCATGAATACTGACGTAACATTGCTCGTCGTCGACGATGACCTTTTGACCTGTACCCGGCACAAAGCCTACTTTGAAGCTCAGGGTTACCAGGTTGTGGTGGCTCACGATGGCAGCGACATGTGGCTGGCAATAGACACGCATCCCGTTGCCGTCGTTCTCCTTGATGTCGGTCTCCCTGGCAAAGACGGTCTTGAACTGGCCCGCGAGCTACGCGCCCACGATGGCTACCTTGGGATTATTCTGGTCACCAGCCTGAACGACGACATCGACAAGATCGTAGGCCTGGAATCGGGCGCCAACGACTACGTCACCAAGCCTTTCAATTCACGCGAACTGCTGGCCCGGGTAAAAATCGTATTACGCGAAACGCATCACCGGCGTCCCACAATAGACACGGACATGCGCAGCTTCGGCAGATGGCGTCTAGACTTGTCATGTCGAAGCCTTGAAGATGAGGACGGCGCGAAGTTGATACTTTCCAGAGGCGAAATGGACTTGCTGGCCGCGCTGGCGCGCGTTCCCGGTACCGTGCTAAGCCGCGAGCGCCTCATGCGCAGTGTCAGCCAGCGGCCGTCCGAGACGAGCGACAGGACCATAGACGTTCTGGTATCCCGGCTGCGCAAGAAGCTCGAAGCTGACCCCGCCAACCCGCAGTTGTTAGTCACTGTCCGCAACGAAGGCTATGCCCTTGTCGCGCTGCGCCAGCAATAAGCGAAGTTCGTCGCAACTGTCGTGGCACCTGGCTTCCAGTTCATTCATGGTCAGGCTGGCAAGCGTCTTGTTCAACATTGCATCGGGTGCCTGCTCCCGCAGTGCTCGGGCGGCGGCTTGGACGCCGATCATGCCCAGGTTAGCCGCTGACCCCTGCAGTCGGTGGGCATGCGCCGCGACTGCATCCCAGCGATGCAGAGCTGCCGCATGGTTGATCTCGGCCAGCGTACCCGCTACGCCGGATCGGAAAATATTGAGCAGCTCCAACATCAACGGAACACCTAGGGCGTCCATTTCGGATTCCAGCCACTCCACGTCGAGAAGAGCTCGCTCCTCGGTGCGCTGCGGGATAGACGCGGACTCGCTCACAGGCGCGGGAACGACGGCACCCGCATGAACCTCTGTTGCCGCTTGGAGAGCGCTGTTCAATTCCCGCAGCGTGAATGGCTTGCGCAGAAAAGCGGAAATCCCGGCCATCAGCGAACGTTCCAGTGCATCGCCCGACACCTCGGCCGACATCATGAGGACAGGTGTGTCTTTCCATACGCCGCCATCCATTTCACGTATCTGACTGACCAGGTCTATCCCTGATGTACCCGGAAGATTCATATCCATCAGGATTGCATCCACCGGCTGCCTCCGCCCTTGCAACACGTGCATGACCTGCCGACCGTCCCCCGTGACCAGGGGATGGTGGCCGCATAATGCAAGATAGCGCGTACATACCAGGCGGTTGATTTCATCGTCTTCAACAAGAAGGACGACGAGTTCGCGCGGCGCGGCGGGTATCGCGGCGGAAAGCTGAGCGCCCGACTCGTCGGCAACGGCATGGCCGATGTCGAAATCGAGGTAGAAGCTGACGCGCGTACCGCGGTGCGGCGTGCTTTCCAGTTTGATATCGCCTCCCATGGTATGAAGAAGCCGCTGGCAGATGGCGAGCCCCAAGCCCGTACCGCCGCGGCGGCCGTGCCGATTGGCCTCCACTTGCACGAATGGCTTGAATATTTCTTGGCACATGTCTTCGGGCACGCCAATGCCGGTGTCCACGATTTGGAAGGTAAGGCGCACGCGCTCCGACGACTGATCCTGACATGCAACGGAGACAGTGACAGAGCCTTCATCCGTGAATTTGATGCCATTGCCTATCGTGTTCAACAGTATCTGGTTGAGCCGGCGTCGATCGCCCAGGAGCACGGCCGGCACGTCCGGCGAAATATCCCGAATCAAGGCAATGCCGCGTTCTTGTGCTTGAATGGTTTGCAGGGACAGCATGTCGTCAATGGCGGCATGAACGCTGAATGCAACATATTCCACCTCGATCTTGCCTGCCTCGATTCGAGAAAAGTTCAGCATGTCATCCAAAATTTCCAACAACATCGTGTTGGCGTAGGCGATCATGCGCGCATATTCACGTTGCGACGTATCAAGATGCGTATCCTGCAGCAACTGAACGACACCGCTAATGCCGCTAAGGGGCGTACGGAGCTCGTGGCTGAGCGCCGCCAGAAAGACGGTCTTGGCGTCATTCGCCTGCATGGCGTCGCGCAATGCCATGGAATGCCATTCAACCTCGCGCTCAAGGGGCGCCCTTACCTTTTCTTCCATACCCTTGAAGCGCCTGACCAAGCAACAAATGAAATACATCCACAGAGGGATGGCGAAGAAAATGACTGCCATTCCCGCCCAATAATTGTTGAAAATAAATCCCCCTGCCGGCCGCTACGTCCGAAAATAAAAAAGCCCGGCGCGTGGCCGGGCTTTTTTTGCCTACGAATGCAGCCGACGTGACCTACTTCTTCACGGCATCCTTGGCATTCTCCGCAAGGAAGGTCAGCACCAGCTTTCTTTCCTCTTCATTGAGCCCTGCGCGCGGGAACATGCTCTGCGTAATACCCATCCACTGGCTCATTGTATAGTCGCCCGGCTCACGAGCAACGTGGCATAACGTGCAGCGGCCATAAAACAGCTGTTCGCCCGCTGTCATGGTGCCCAGCGTGGCTCCCTTGAGCTCCTGCGCACGGGTCGCAAGGTTCATCGCGGCAATATCCAGCGCCAGACCTTCCGCCTTTTCTATGACCGGCGGCTCGAAGGCCCGGTTTTCGGATTCAGCGTCTGTGCACTTCTTGAGGCTGGCAATGCACGTATTGGCGCTGGTGGCCTGGCTTAGCCCGCTTGCGGGGACACTGGACGTGATCATGTTGATGGAGCCGCTGTTGCAACGGCCTTTTGAGTCCAGCTGTACCCAGCCGCCCTCTTCAAGGCTGGCTACGCCCTTCATGATCTGATCGGTGACGCGGGCTCCCGCGATGACCGCGCCGCGCTCGTTGGAAAGCTCGACGAGATCGCCGTCCTTGATGCCGTTCGCCTTTGCATCCTCTATGCTGATCAAGACGTGCTGGCGTCCCTGTATATGCTGCTCGTTACGCACATCCGTATTCGCCATTTGCGAATGCAAGCGGTTGAACGGGTGCGGGCTGACCACGTGAACCTGGCCGGGCTTCGCGTTACCCAGGTATTCTTGCGGTTCCAGGAACTTGGGAATAGGTGGGCAATCGGGCACGTTAGCCTTGGCGATCACGTCGCAGTACAGCTCGATCTTGCCGGACTGCGTATGCAGCGGCTTGTTGACCGGGTCGTTATAGAAGTCGCCATGACGGACCCACTGGCGCATTGGTTCCGGAACATCCAACTTTACGTGACCCTTTTCCCAGAACTCTTCGAACGGAATGCCTGGATTGGCATGCGCGTACGCATTCTTCAGGATTTGCTGTACGGTCAGGCCTTCGGTGAATTGGTAGCCGACGCCCATCAGGTCGCCCAAACGCTTGAAAATCTCGAAGTCGTCCAAGCTTTCACCGTAAGGCTCGATCACCTTGCGCATGGCGTATATCTTGTCGTTACTGTAAGTGCCGCCCGAACTCATGTCGTCACGTTCCAGCGCCGACGTGGCGGGCAGGACTATGTCGGCGAACCGGGACGAAGCACACCACCACGGGTCTTGGCAAATGAACGTTTCCACTTGCTGATTTAGCGCGCGCAACAGCTCGTTGGTGTCCTGCTGGTGCGACATGACGTTATTGCCGGACGTATAGACCAGCTTGACATCCGGGAAGACATCTTCCGTGCCATCCCGGGTATATTTCTTACCAGGATTCAACAGCATTTCGCTAATGCGCGATGCCGGGCACCGCGTCGTGAGCGGGTTGCGTCCCTGTGGAATACCGATAGGCATCACTTTGGTGGATTGCGGCATGCCGCCACCGCCGTAATGCCAGCTGAAACCGATGCCTTCGCCGGGCTTGCCGATCTTGCCCAGCAACGCGGCAAAGTTGATGGCCGCCCAATGAGGCATTTCCCCGTGGTGAGCACGCTGTAATGACCAGCCGATGGCAAACTGTGTGCGCTTGGATGCGAACAGCTCAGCCAGTTCGACGATTTTCTTGGCGGACATGCCAGTTATGCCCGCCGCCCATTCCGGCGTCTTGGGCGGGGTGCCGTCGGCATCCTTGCCCAGCAAATAGGGCAGGAACTTGTCCAGGCCGACCGTGTACTTTTCCAGGTAAGCCTTGTCGTGCTTGCCGGTCGTATACACGTGGTACGACATGGCAAGGAAAAGCGCCGTATCGGTATTGGGGACAATTTTCACCCATTCCGATCCCATTGCGACGTCAGTTGGCGTGTACTGCGGGTTGATGGAAATGAACTTGACGCCCTTTTCCTTTATCTTCTTCCAGCGCGGATACATCTGGTGATCGGCGACGGTGAATTCAACGCGATTGTTCTTCCAGGGATCGCATCCGACCCAAACCATTATCTCGGTCTTGTCGGCAATGACTTCCCAGGCGGTCTGGGGTGAATACACCTCCATGTCGCCGATAATGTGCGGCAAGCTGATTTGCGATGCGCCGGCGGAATAATCGCCTGTCGTGACCGAGTGGCCCCCGATCAGGTTGAACAAACGCCCTTGCAAGACCTGCGGACGCAAGAGGCCGGCGTGCGACCAGCCACCGTACGATGCGCTGAACAATGCCGAATTGCCATGCTTCTCGGCCGTCGTGAGGATGGCGTTGGCGGTAATGGCCAGCGCTTCATCCCAGCTGACACGCACAAATGGTTCTTTACCACGCAGGTGGGGTTTGGTGTCGCCACCGGGGTTGGCCAGGTACGATTTACGCACCATGGGATATTGGACGCGGGTCTTATGATAAACGCGTCCCAATAAGCCCTCGGTAAGCATTTTCGTGGGCATGGCATCGAGTTCGGGCATGGCTTGCACGCCAACTAGCACGCCGTTCTTCACGACGGCCTTGAAAGGCCCCCAATGACTGGCGCTTGGAATCGTGACAGTGTCGGCCGCGAATACCGCATCGGCGGCGAACCAAGTCAGGCCATTGGCGGCCACTGTCGTAGCCACGGTCGATTTCAGGAAATTTCTTCTGGTCAACTGCATAATGCACCCCGCTAAACGTCGGCTTCCGTATGAAGCCTACTTGCTTACGCCAGTCTACCGGTCAACAGTGAACCGGCTGTGCATATACATGAACGAATCGAACAGCCATGTTAACCGGCGTTAACAAGCCACTGATGGAGGTACGCCGGGCAAAAAAAAACCGCACGGCGGCTGCCCGTGCGGAGTGTGTTACGCCACCGTGTACAACGGCGGCCCAACTTACATATTTTCGATCATTACCTGGCCGAAACCGGAGCACGACACTTGCGTGGCGCCTTCCAGCAAACGTGCGAAGTCATAAGTGACCTTCTTCGACAGAATCGATTTTTCCATGCTGGAAATGATCAGGTCCGCCGCTTCCGTCCAACCCATGTGACGCAGCATCATTTCAGCCGACAGGATCTCGGAACCCGGATTCACGTAGTCCTTGCCGGCGTACTTCGGTGCGGTGCCGTGGGTGGCTTCGAACATGGCGATTGAATCCGACAAGTTGGCGCCCGGAGCAATACCGATGCCGCCTACCTGTGCCGCCAATGCGTCGGAGACATAGTCGCCGTTCAGGTTCAGCGTGGCGATGACGTCGTATTCAGCCGGACGCAGCAAGATTTGCTGCAGGAAGGCGTCGGCAATGACGTCCTTGACGGTGATATCGCGACCCGTTTTGGGGTTCTTGAATTTGCACCATGGGCCGCCGTCTATCATTTGCGCACCGAATTCACTTTGGGCCAGTTCATAACCCCAGTCGCGGAAGCCACCTTCCGTGAACTTCATGATGTTTCCCTTATGCACCAGCGTGACCGACGACTTGTCGTTGTCGATTGCATACTGGATGGCCTTGCGGACCAGGCGTTGCGTACCCTCACGCGATACGGGCTTGATACCGATACCGGATGTTTCCGGGAAGCGGATCTTGTTTACGCCTAATTCATTTTGGAGGAAAGAGATCAACTTCTTTGCGTTCGCGCTTTCGGCTTCGAATTCGATACCGGCGTAGATGTCTTCCGAGTTTTCACGGAAGATAACCATGTTGGTCTTTTCTGGTTCCTTCACGGGCGAAGGAACGCCTTTGAAGTATTGGATGGGACGCAGGCAAACGTACAGATCCAACTGTTGGCGCAAGGCCACGTTCAGCGAACGAATACCGCCGCCGACCGGTGTCGTCAGTGGACCCTTGATGGATACGACGTAGTCCTTGACAGCAGCAAGTGTCTCTTCTGGCAACCAGACATCCGGGCCGTAGATCTTGGTGGACTTTTCGCCAGCATACACTTCCATCCAGTGGATCTTGCGCTTGCCGGCATATGCCTTGGCAACGGCCGCGTCGACCACTTTAAGCATGACTGGCGTGATATCTGCGCCCGTGCCGTCGCCTTCGATGTAAGGAATAATGGGTTCTTCAGGAACGTTTAGCGAAAAATCGGCGTTGACCGTAATTTTCTGGCCCGCCGCGGGGACCTTGATATGCTGATAGGACATGGATGCTCCAGTTGTGCTCCATAAGGAGTAAAAATCGGGGAACGAAAGTAAAACAGTGCAGTCTTATATAAGAGTAGTTTATCCTAAATTACAATTCGACTTCAGCCATTCGCATATTCTCACACTGCGCCCGCGGCGGGGGACAGGTAGAATCCAGATTTACCCGCAATATTGGCCCGGCCACAGGATGCACTATGTTTAATCCAACCCGCGAACAGGTGCGGCAGTTCTTTTCCGAAGCATGGCAAAAGCACAAGTCGGGCGGCGTGCTTACCCCGCTCGAGACCATGGCAGCCGACCTAATACAGTTGCATCCCGAATATCATGCCATGCTGGAAGATCCCGAGGCGGCAACCGCCGATTTCCCTGTGGAACAGGGCCAGACGAATCCTTTCCTGCATTTATCCATGCACCTGGCCATCAAGGAACAACTGTCCATAGACCAGCCCCCCGGCGTCAAGGCGGCGTTCCAGTCGCTGCTTGCCACGCGCGACGCACACGAAGCCGCCCATGTGATCATGGAAGCGCTAGGTGAGGTTGTCTGGGAAGCCCAGCGGCTGGGCGCGGCGTTTGATAACGACAAGTATTTGGACCTGATACGGCGCCACGCAACACGCCATTAACGCCAGGGCTTCCCGGCCAGTCGCTATTTGCGGACGGCCAATGGTGACGGCAAGCTTGCCAGCCAAGCCGAGATGTTTTGCATATCGGCCAGCGACAGCGGAGCCGCCATGGCGCCCATAACGGCGTTGTTCCGGATATTTGCGCTGGGGGGCGCGCCGGCGGCGCCGCGCTTATAGGCGTTCAGGGCATGTTCGAGAAAGTCGGCGTGTTGCCCCGCCAGGACCGGATATGTGGGCAAGACAGACGTTTTGGCGTCCGCACCATGACAGGAGGCGCAGGCGAACTTTTCGTATGATGCCTTACCAGCTTCGATGTCGGCTGCCGATGCGCCGGTAACAAAAGCGAACATGGCCGAGGCCGCCAGGGCGAATGACATTTTTTTCATGCGGGCCACCTGTTATTTAAGGCTGGAATAATAAGCAGCCAGATCGGCTATGTCTTGAGGCGTTAGCGTTTGCGCCACTGCTTCCATGGTTGGGAACGAGCGTGTTCCGCTGGCATAGTCTTTCAGCGCGGTCGCTATGTATTCCGCATTCTGCCCGGCGATCATTGGTACGTTATAGACTTCCGGAAAGCTTGCCTTATACCCCTGTATGCCATGGCAGCCTATGCACATGGATATCTTGGATTTGGCGGCGTTGGCATCGCCGATGGGAGCGTCGGCCGCCAGGGCTTGGCCCGTTATTGCACAGGAAGCCGTCACGGCCAGTGCGGACAAGGCCCGCATCAAATTAGTTCGCAGCGTCATAGTAGCTCTTGTTAGGCGGTGAACAAAGGTTGATTTATGTCAAGCAACCACCGAAAAATTGAGATTGTACGATAATTGCGGGAAGCCAGATACTAATGTCCTTTAACGTTGCACCTATACGCGCTTACGGAACGAAATAATGAATGAACGCTTTACAGGCACGGAACGCTACATTGCCACCGATGATTTGAAATTGGCCGTGAACGCGGCAATTGCGCTGCAACGGCCATTATTGATCAAGGGCGAGCCGGGTACCGGCAAGACCATGCTGGCCGAGGAGGTGGCCGCCGCGCTCAACCGGCCGCTGATGCAATGGCACATAAAATCCACGACGAAGGCGCATCAGGGCCTGTACGAATACGACGCCGTTTCGCGCTTGCGCGACTCGCAGTTGGGCGACGAAAAAGTTCGCGACATTGGCAACTACATCGTCAAGGGCGTGTTGTGGCAAGCATTCGAAGCGGATCATCCCGTCGTTGTGCTGATCGATGAAATAGACAAGGCCGACATTGAATTCCCGAACGACCTGCTCCGCGAGCTGGACCGCATGGAATTCCACGTTTACGAAACTCGGCAGACAGTTCAGGCCAAGCACCGGCCGCTCATCATCATTACGTCCAACAATGAAAAAGACTTGCCCGATGCGTTTTTAAGACGCTGCTTTTTCCACTACATTAGTTTTCCCGACCGCGACACGATGAAAGAGATCGTCGGAGTGCATTACCCCACCGTTCGGGAGGATGTCCTTAGAGCAGCGCTCGACACCTTCTTCGCATTAAGGGAAGCGCCAGGACTCAAGAAGAAGCCGTCGACCTCGGAATTCCTGGATTGGCTGCGCTTACTCTTGAACGAAGCCATACCGGCCAAGGATATCGCCAGCACCGCAGGCGACCTCCCCCTCATGGCCGGCGCCCTGCTGAAGAATGAGCAAGACTTGACGCTGTTACAGCGGCTCGCCGCCATGACGCGTGTCAGCCAGCGCCGGTAACACCGGCAAGACCACCCGCATGAACGCGCCCACTCAAGGCTTTAACCAAGCGCTGGCACCCCGCACTCTGCAGGGTTACGGCGTGAAACTGGTTCCACTGCAATCAGTGCATGCCGCCGCGCTGGAAGAGGCAGCCGCCGATGGCCACCTGTGGCAATTGCGGGTGACATCGGTACCCGAGCCCGGCGGGATGCAAGCGTACATACAAGCGGCGCTGCAGGGGCAAGCTCAAGGCAGCATGCTGCCCTTTGCCGTCATCGACGAGGCCGGCGGCCGGATTGTCGGCACCACTCGATATCACGATATCGTTCCCGCCATTGCCCGGCTCGAGATCGGCTACACCTGGTACGGGAAGCAATGGCAGCGCACACACGTCAATACGGCATGCAAAGTGCTGTTGCTGCAACATGCCTTCGACTGCCTGGGCGCCCGCGTCGTGGGCTGGCGCACCGACAACTTCAACTGGGCATCGCAACGCGCCATCGAACGATTGGGTGCCCATAAAGACGGTGTGCTGCGCCACCATGCCTTGCGTCGCGATGGCACGGTGCGGGATACCGTCATGTACAGTTTGCTGGCGGGGGAATGGCCCGAAGTCAGGCATCATCTGGAATACCAACTGGGCGGACGCCATGCTGATTGATTTCTTCTACCACTTGCGCGCGCGCAAGCTGCCCGTGTCGGTGCAGGAATACCTGACATTGCTCGATGTGCTGCGGACCTCCCTCATGGCGCCAACCGTCGACGACTTCTATCACCTCGCGCGCATGACGCTCATCAAGGACGAGACACTGTTCGATCGCTACGACCAGGCATTCGGCGAGTTCTACCGCTCGATGGAGGCCGCCCTGCCAGACGAAAAAGAAATACCGCTGGATTGGCTCCTCAAGGAATTTCAGAAAAACCTAAGCCCCGAGGAAAAGGCCGCGATAGAAAAGCATGGCTGGGACAAACTGATGGAGTTGTTCAAGGAGCGCCTGGAAGAGCAGAAAGGCCGCCATGCCGGCGGCAATAAATGGATAGGAACCGGCGGCTCCTCGGCGTTCGGGCATGGCGGTTATCACCCTGAAGGCATACGCGTGGGCGGCCCCTCGGCTGGGAACCGGACGGCCGTCAAGGTATGGGAAAAGCGCGAGTTCCGCGATTACGACGACCAGCAGGAGCTGGGCACACGCAATTTCAAGATGGCATTGCGCCGGCTGCGCCGCTTCGCCCGGGAAGGCGCGGAACTGGAACTCGACCTTGACCACACCATTACCAGCACGGCCCGGAATGCCGGGTTCCTGGACTTGCAAATGGTGCCGGAGCGCCACAACACGGTCAAGGTCGTCATGCTGCTCGATGTCGGCGGAAGCATGGACGACCATATCGCCCGGGTCGAAGAACTGTTTTCCGCCGCGCGCAGCGAGTTTCGACACCTTGACGTCTATTATTTCCATAACTGCCCGTACGAATCCCTGTGGCAACGCAACCAGCGGCGCACAGACGAACGGTTCGACACCTGGGACATCCTGCGCAAATACAACGACGACTGGCGCCTGATCATCGTCGGCGACGCAACCATGAGTCCCTACGAGATCCTGCAACCGGGAGGATCGGTCGAACACTACAACAAGGAGACCGGCGCGGCATGGCTGCAACGACTGCTTGAAAACTGGCCAAAGGCGGTCTGGCTCAATCCAGAACCGGAAGCCTATTGGCAATATCGGCAGTCCATCGCTATCATCAAGAACATCATGCACGACCGCATGTACGGCGTTACCGTTTCCGGCCTTGAACAG
This sequence comes from Candidimonas sp., assembly GCA_035515055.1. Lineage (GTDB taxonomy): Bacteria > Pseudomonadota > Gammaproteobacteria > Burkholderiales > Burkholderiaceae_B > Pollutimonas. The sequence continues at coordinate 30,234 of DATJBV010000025.1, read as the reverse complement.
GCCATGCGCAATCTTTCTAAATAAGCCTGCCACCTTTTCCCTCCCGCCCTGTTTACTTCCGGATATACACGCATGCATTTGTCCTTGTCTCGAATAAAAACCTATCTGGCCAGTTTGTTGCTTCTACCTTTCCTGGCCATGCCGGCCACCGCATTGGACCTGCCCGCCGGTATTGCGCAAGGCCCGTCGGTCGAGGGGGTGACTGAATACCGGCTGGATAACGGGTTACGCGTTGTCTTCGCACCCGACAGCTCCAAGCCGACGACCACCGTCAACATGACATATCTTGTAGGGTCACGCCACGAAAACTACGGCGAAACCGGAATGGCGCACCTGCTCGAGCATATGCTGTTTCGCGGTACGCCCACCATGCGCAACGCCCTCGCCGAATTTTCCCGGCGCGGTCTTCAGGCAAATGGTTCGACGAGTACGGACCGCACCAACTACTATGCCAGCTTCGCGGCGAACCCCGAAACCCTTACCTGGTACTTGAACTGGCAAGCCGACGCCATGGTCAACTCGCTCATTGCGCGTGAGGATCTCGATGCGGAAATGACGGTGGTGCGCAACGAGATGGAACGTGGCGAGAACAGCCCATTCCAGGTGCTCTTGCAACAAATGCAAGCCGCGGCCTTCCAGTGGCATAACTACGGAAAAAACACCATAGGAGCGCGCTCCGATGTGGAAAACGTGGACATCGCCCAGCTGCGCGAGTTCTATAAAACCTACTATCAACCCGATAACGCCGTGCTCATCGTGACCGGAAAGTTCGATGCGGCGGCCACGCTCCTGACCATACAGAAAGCCTTTGCGCAAATACCACGGCCCGAACGCAAGTTGCCGCCCGAATACACCGTAGAGCCCGTGCAGGATGGTGAACGCAACGTAACAATACGCCGCCAAGGGGGCAGTCCACTTATAGCCGCCTTGTTTCATGCACCGTCCGCGACCAGCCCCGACTTTGCCGCCCTTAGCATGGGGGTGGGCATACTGGCGGACACTCCTTCGGGCCGGCTGTACCGCAATTTGGTGGAAAACAATCTAAGCGCCGAGGTCTTCGGATTCGCCGCCGGCATGAATCAGCCGGGCTACGCCTTCTTTGGCGCTCAACTCGAGCCTGGCATGGACCAATCTCGCGCCATCGAGACACTGAACGACACACTGGAATCGGTTGCCAAGACCTCATTTACGCAGCCCGACCTCGAACGCGTGCGCAATAAATGGCTAACGGAATGGGCCCAGACTTATGCCGATCCTGTCGCCTTGGCGGGCGCCCTGTCCAGCACCGTCAGCGATGGCGACTGGCGCCTGTTCTTTCTGGACCGCGATCGCATCGAGACGGTCCAGTTGGCGGACGTTCAGCGTGTGACGGCGGCATGGCTTGCGCCGAGCAATCGCACGACGGGCTTGTACATCCCTACAGAGCAGCCGGTGCGAGCCCCCGAGACGAAACCCGTCGACGTACAGACATTGCTGAAGGGCTACGAAGGCAAGGAAACGGGCCAGGCCGTCGCCGCATTCGACCCCAGCCCCGAGAACATCGACGCCATGACTCAGCGCGAGCCGTTGAATTTACCTAGCGGAAAAGTCAAACTGGCCCTGCTTCCCAAGCCCACGCGCGGCGATCGTGTCGAGGCCAAGCTACTGATTCAGTTCGGCACCGCCAAAGATTTGCAGGGCCATCGCGCCGTGTCCGGTGCCGTGGCGTCGTTGCTGGATCACGGTACGCGCACGATGACCCGTCAGGCAATTCAGGATAAATACAATGCCTTGCAAGCCGATGTGAGCTTCGGCGGCCAAGCCGGGGTCGTGGTGGCCGACATGTCGACCACCAAGGCCAACCTGCCCGCTCTAATCGACTTGGTGCTTCATATAGTTCGCGAAGCCAACTTCCCCGCCAAGGAACTGACGGAATACCAGCGCCAGGTGAACACATCGATAAAGAACGCGCTGGCCGAACCCAGTGCACTCGCGTCCCGTGAACTCACCCGCTATGCCAATCCGTGGCCTAAGGAAGATGTGCGCTACACCCCCACCTTCGATGAAGAGCGGTCGGAAGTCGCAGCGCTTGCCCAGCAAGATCTTGTCCGGTTCCATCAAGACTTCTATGGCGCGGGCACCATCGCGTTCTCGGCGGTGGGCGCATTCGACGAGGCCGCCATCAAGTCGTCGCTCGCCAAAGGGCTGGAAGGATGGCGCAAGGCGCCCCCCTACGAGCGGCTCGCCGATCCCTATCGGCCGGTCCCGCCCAAGGAATTCGCGATCAACACCCCCGACAAGGCCAACGCCTTCCTGCTCAGCAAACAACCGTTGAAGGCGCAGGACACAGACCCGGACTACGCCGCCCTTTATCTGGCGAATTATCTGCTTGGAGCCTCTGAAACATCGCGTCTATGGACGCGCGTGCGCGTGCAGGACGGCTTGTCCTACGACGTTCGCAGCCAGCTCGATATCTCATCCTACGAGCCCTCCGGAGAATGGACCATCTACGCCATACACGCGCCTCAGAACAGCAAGCGCCTGGAGCAAGCCATCACCGAGGAAGTGCGGCGTGCACTAACGGATGGATTCACCAAAGAGGAAGTCGACGAGGGGATCACAGCCCTGCTCAACTACCGCAAGCTCGCCCGTGCCCGGGACGGCGTGCTGGCCTCGACGTGGCTGAATTACCTGCAATTGGACCGCAGTTTCGCATGGTCTAAAAAGATCGACGACGCACTGTCGGCTCTTACCGTTGATACCGTCAATGCGGCGCTACGCAAGCGCCTCGATCCGGCCGGCTTCAGCACCGCGGTGGCGGCTGACGCCAACAAACAGGCCACGCCGTAAAGCCTTCCGGCAAAGCCGCTGCTCAACGAACAACGCCCGCTATCGCGGGCGTTGTTCGTTGAGCCAGGGCGCGTCTTCTACGAGAAGAAGCTCTTTACACGGTCGGTCCAGGATTCGCTCTTGGGCGAGTGTTTTTCACCGCCTTGCGTTAGCGACGCCTCGAATTGACGGAGTATTTTCTTTTGGTCCTCGCTAAGGCGCACGGGTGTTTCCACCGAAATATGGCAGTACAGGTCGCCGGGATAGCTTGCCCGCAAACCTCGTATACCCTTGCCGCGCAGGCGGAATGTCTTGCCTGTCTGCGTGCCCTCGGGGATGGTGATCGCCCCCCGGCCGGACAGCGTTGGGACCTCAAGCTCGCCGCCCAGTGCCGCCTTGGTGAACGGAATAGTGAGCTCGCAATGCAAGTCTTCCCCCTCGCGCTGGAAAATGCCATGGGGCTTCAGGTGAATCTCGACATACAGGTCGCCCGGAGGGCCGCCGTTCACGCCGGGTTCGCCATTGCCTGACGACCGTATGCGCATTCCGTCGTCGATACCCGCCGGTATCTTGACCTGTAGCGTCTTGTTCTTGCGGGTGCGGCCAACGCCGTCGCAACTGGTGCAAGGATCGGGAATTTCCTTACCGGTTCCGTGGCACGTGGGGCAGGTTTGCTGCACGCTGAAAAAGCCCTGCTGCATGCGCACCGCGCCGGCGCCATCACAGCTGTGGCAGGTCTTGGCGTGCGTACCGGGTTTTGCGCCCGAACCTTTGCAAACGTCGCAGGTCTCCCAGCTGGGCACGCGGATTTCTGTATCAAACCCGTTGGCAGCCTGCTCCAGGCTGATATCGAGCGTGTATTTCAGGTCGGCGCCGCGATACACCTGCGGACCCCCGCGCCGGCCGCCGCCGCCACCGCCACCGCCAAAGATTTCGCCGAAGATGTCTCCGAAGGCGTCGGCAAACCCCGCTCCACCCATGCCGCCGCCGCCCGCGTTGGGATCCACTCCGGCATGGCCGAAGCGGTCGTACGCGCCACGTTTCTGCTCGTCGGAAAGCATCTCGTAAGCCTCTTTGGCTTCCTTGAATTTTTCCTCGGCTTCCTTGCTGTCGGGGTTGCGGTCGGGATGATACTTCATGGCGAGTTTGCGATAAGCTTTCTTCAGCTCATCGTCGGAAGCGTTCTTCGCCACCCCCAGAGTTTCATAATAATCGCGTTTTGCCATTTGAATTGCTTGCGTCTGTGACGTTTATTCTTTCTGAACAAGAAGGCCCGATTTCCGGCATAACGCCAGAAACCGGGCTCGAACCGACTACGACCAGGACTTACTGATCGCGCTTGACCTCTTTGAAGTCCGCGTCGACAACATTGTCGTCGGCGGGCTCGGTGGCCTCAGCGGCCCCTTGCGACGCAGCCGCCTGAGCCTGCATGTCTGCGTACATTTTCTCGCCCAGCTTTTGCGATGCGGTGGACAGCGCTTCGACTTTGGCGTCGATAGCCGCCTTGTCGCCATCTTTAAGAACCTCTTCAAGCTCCTTCATGGCAGCTTCAATGCTTTCCTTCTCGGACGCCTCGAGCTTGTCGCCGTATTCTTCCAGCGACTTGCGCGTGGAATGCAGTAGGGCTTCGCCCTGGTTGCGAGCAAGGGCAAGTTCTGCAATGCGGTGATCTTCCTCGGCGTTGGCTTCGGCATCTTTCACCATCCGCTCGATTTCCTGGTCGGTCAGGCCGGAGTTTGCCTTGATAGTGATCTTGTTTTCCTTGCCGGTGCCCTTGTCTTTGGCCGATACGTGCAATATGCCATTGGCGTCCAGGTCGAACGTGACTTCGATTTGAGGGGTACCACGTGTCGATGGCGGAATGCCTTCAAGATTGAATTCGCCCAGTGCCTTGTTGCCGGCGGCGATTTCGCGTTCACCCTGGAACACCTTGATCGTCACGGCTGGCTGGTTGTCGTCGGCCGTAGAGAACACTTGCGAGAACCGGGTAGGAATTGTGGTGTTCTTCTGGATCATTTTTGTCATGACACCGCCCAGGGTTTCAATGCCCAGGGACAATGGGGTCACATCCAGCAGCAGCACGTCTTTGCGGTCGCCCGACAAGACAGAACCCTGAATGGCTGCGCCCGCGGCAACGGCTTCGTCTGGATTGACGTCCTTGCGCGGTTCTTTGCCGAAGAATTCCTTGACCTTTTCCTGCACCTTGGGCATGCGCGTCATGCCGCCCACGAGAATGACGTCGTCGATTTCCGATACTTTGACGCCGGCATCCTTGATAGCAACGCGACATGGCGCCATGGTGCGCTCGATAAGTTCTTCAACCAGCGCCTCGAGCTTGGAGCGCGTGATTTTCAGGCTAAGGTGCTTGGGACCGGAAGCATCTGCCGTGATATAGGGCAGGTTGATTTCCGTTTGCTGCGCCGAGGAAAGTTCAATCTTGGCTTTTTCGGCCGCTTCCTTCAGGCGCTGCAAGGCCAGGACGTCTTTGGACAAGTCGACCGTGCTTTCCTTTTTGAACTCACCGATGATGTACTCGATGATGCGCTGGTCGAAATCTTCGCCGCCCAGGAACGTATCACCATTGGTGGACAAGACTTCAAACTGTTTTTCGCCATCGACATCGGCGATCTCGATGATGGAGATGTCGAAGGTACCGCCACCCAAGTCGTATACGGCGATCTTGCGGTCGCCCTTTTCCATTTTGTCCATGCCGAAGGCAAGCGCCGCGGCAGTGGGTTCATTGATGATGCGCTTGACGTCCAGGCCGGCAATGCGGCCCGCGTCCTTGGTGGCCTGACGCTGACTGTCGTTGAAGTAGGCCGGCACAGTGATAACAGCCTCGGTGACTTCCTCACCCAGGTAATCTTCTGCCGTCTTCTTCATTTTGCGCAGTACGTCGGCAGAGATTTGGGGTGGCGCAAGCTTCTTGCCTTGCGCCTCGACCCAAGCGTCCCCGTTATCGGCCTTCATGATGCGATAGGGCATCAAATCGATATCTTTTTGTACAGCCTTTTCGTCGAACTTGCGTCCGATAAGGCGCTTGACGGCATATAACGTGTTCGTGGGATTTGTTACTGCCTGGCGTTTGGCGGGTGCGCCGACCAGGATTTCGCCGTCTTGCATGTAGGCGACAATGGAAGGCGTTGTGCGAGTGCCTTCGGCGTTCTCGATGATTTTGACACTGCTGCCGTCCATGACTGCGACGCAGCTATTGGTCGTGCCAAGGTCAATACCGATAATCTTGCCCATAATATATAACCCTGCTAAGTGAAATTAAGAATCTTGTTAAAACTGCCTGAATGGATCATAAGTGGGGATACGACGCGTAATTTCAAGTCTTACCCAGTAGTTTTATGACATTAAGCACAGCGCGCCGCTGAACTCAGGCATTCTGGCCGGATGAAACCATGACAAGCGCGGGGCGCAGCACACGATCCGCAATCGTGTAGCCCTTCTGCAATAGCTGAACCACAGCGCCTTCCGGCAAGGCCGAAGGCACGGTCGAAATGGCCTGATGCTGGTGCGGATCGAATTTGTCGCCTTCGGCAGGCGCCACTTCCTTAAGCAAATTGCGCTCGAATGCAACGTTTAGTTGGCGTAACGTGACTTCGACGCCGTCTTTCCACGCCTCCGGCGACTGATCCGGCAATGCCAGGGCCGCTTCCAGACTATCTCGCACCGGGATCAGGCTTTCCGCGAATGATTCTGTTCCGAATTTGCGCGCCTTGGCGATGTCTTCGGCAGCGCGGCGACGGATATTTTCTACTTCGGCTTTGGCTCGCAAGAGTTGGTCGTGGTATTGAGCCACCTGTTGCTGCGCCTCGGACAGCAGCGTCGCCCAATCTTCCTGTGCTTCGACCTGCTGAGCCTCTGCCGGCTGGGGCTCGTGCTGCGCGCCTTCCTGCCCGTTTACCTCCGTGTGTTCCGGGGTATCCTGGGACGCCGTCTGTTTAGGGTCGAGGGGCTCATTGTTTGCCGACATAAAAAATCTCCACATGCTAAGGATTCAATTCAATAAAAATGGGGGCATGTGCCCCCGTTTCAAGACCGGAAATGGTCGCATCGGCTCAGAATTCATTTTGAATGCGACGATAGGCCTGAGCCAAGGTTATGTTGGTGTGCATGACGACGCCGTCCTGTATGTTGGAATTGGCACCGATGACAGTGGGCTCCATATGGCCCTCTTTATCCACTTCGTCGGCCCGTATCACCGCATAGGGCCCGTAGGATCAGTTTATTCCAATCCGCCGCCATCACGAAACCCATCCCGCCAACTGCCGCTTGATCAATGCCGTGAAGTTGGTGATCCATAGGCCATCGTCATTCAGGCACGGAATATAGCGGAATGCCTTGCCGCCCTCGGCCAGGAAGGCATCGCGGCATTCCATCTGAATCTCTTCCAGGGTTTCGAGGCAGTCGGCAAGGAATCCGGGGCACATGACATCGACCCCTGTTATGCCTTCGCGCGCCCATTGTCTTAATGTTGGCTCGGTGTACGGTTCCAGCCATTTCTCTGCTCCGAACCGGCTTTGGAAAGCAACGTGTATGCGATCGCCGTCTGCGCCCAGCGCTTGCTTGAGACACGCCGCCGTTTCCATGCAGTCGCGGTGATAGGGATCGCCAAGGCGGATAGTGCGCTGAGGCAGCCCATGGAAACTGAGCAATAAGCGCTGCGGCTTGCCATTGGCCTCCCAATACTGCCTCACCTGCTGCGCCAACGCGCCGATATAGCCCGGATCGACGTGGTAACGCTTGATGAAACGCAGTTCTGGTTGATCGCGTCGCCGCGCGGCATATGAGGCGACGGCGTCAACCGCCGTGGCCGTCGTGCTTGCCGCGTACTGCGGGTACATCGGTACGACAAGAATCCGCTCGCACCCGGCGTCGCGCAAGGTGTCCATGGCGCCCGGAATATCGGGGTTGCCGTAGCGCATGGCCAGTTCGACCCGCACCGCCATATTGGCCGCGGTCAATGCCTTCTGAATGCCATGGGCCTGAGCCCGGCTCCAAACCAGTAGGGGGGAGCCGCCGTCGAGCCAGATTTCCCGATAGCGTGGCGCCAGCGCCGCGGGGCGTCGGGTAAGTATGAAGCCGCGCAAAATGACTTGCCATATCCACTGGGGAATTTCGATGACGCGCGGATCTGAAAGAAATTCGCCAAGATAGCGGCGTATGGATGCCGCAGTGGGCTGATCGGGTGTGCCAAGATTGACCAATAGCACGCCGACAGGGGCTGCCCCGCGGGGCGGCGGACATTCGTCCAATGCGTGGGGATCGACAGGTTCGGGAAGGTAACGCGATGCAAACAGCTTGGCCATGAGGGACTTATGATTGATTATGACTTAGGGCATTAGACAACAGGCGCGCCGTAATATCGACGATCGGGATGACTCGCTCGTAGGCCATGCGCGTGGGCCCAATGACACCAAGCGTTCCCACCACCGAACCATCTACGCCATAAGGCGCCGTAACGATGGACATGTCTTCCATGGGCATGAGCTGCGAGTCGCCACCGATATAAATCTGCACGCCTTGTGCGCGGCTCGAGACATCGAGCAGCTGGAGCAGGTCCGTTTTTTTCTCGAACATGGCGAACATGCGGCGCAGGCGGTCCATGTCGGAAGCGATCTCGGAAATGTCGAGCAGCTTGCTTTCGCCTGAAATGACGAGCGCTTCGTCGGAGTCTAGGCTGGCGGTTCCGGCTTCGACGGCAGCTTGCATCAGCCTGGAGATATCGGCCTGCAAGGAAGAAAGTTCGTCGGCAATGGCGAGACGCACCTGTTCGAAGGACATGCCCGCAAAATGTTGATTGAAAAAATTACTGGCTTCCAATAATTCCTGGTCGAGATAGTCTCGGCTGACGAAAAGAATGCGATTCTGTACATCGCCGTCCGGTGTGACGATGATGAGCAGCACACGTTTGTCTGAAAGCCGAATGAACTCGATCTGGCGGAAAACCTGGGCGCGTTTCGGTGCGAGAACGACGCCGGCGAACTGCGACAAATTCGATAACAACGCGGCGGCGGCCGAGACCGCCCGTCCCGGCTCCGCCGCCGGCAGTATTTGGCGTATCTGGCTGGGCTGCAGTACATCGAAGCGCTGCACCGCAAGGAGACGGTCGACGAAAAGCCGGTAGCCCCTGGGCGTGGGAATCCGCCCCGCGGAGGTGTGCGGACTATGGATCAGGCCGAGGTCTTCGAGCTCGGCCATGACGTTGCGTATAGTGGCTGGCGACAGGTCGAACATTTGGGAGAGCGTGCGAGAGCCCACCGGTTGCCCGTCGGCAATGTAGCGTTCTATCAGCGCTTTAAGCAGCGCGTTGGCTCGATCATCCATGACTATATTTCGGTAATGTTGCAGATGCTGGTTTTTCTACCTACAGCCATATGGCTGTGAGGACCATATAATCAATCTATCCCTATTATTCCACCAATCAACACGGTATTACTTTATGCACTTCAAAACCGTTGCGCTAATCGGCCGACACCAGGACAGCGGTGTCGATGCGCCGTTGCGCAAGCTGGCTGCCGCGTTGCAGGCGGCGGGATGCCACGTGTTGATCGAAGCCGAAACCGCGCAGAATACCGGCATTGCCGAGTATGCAGTCGGCAATTACCAAGAAATCGGCCAGCGCGCAGACCTGGCCGTCATCATGGGCGGCGACGGTACCATGCTCGGCGCCGCGCGCCAGCTCGCGCATAGCCGCGTCCCACTGATCGGCATAAATCACGGGCGGCTCGGCTTCATCACCGATATCCCGCTGCACAGTGCCAACGACGCGTTGGCCAGCGTCATTAAAGGCAACTTCGAAACCGAGGAACGCGTACTCCTTGAAGGACGCGTCGTGCGCAACGGCAACACCATGTATTCCGGCGTTGCCGTAAACGACGTCGTCTTGAACCGTGCCGGACGCGGCGGCATGATCGAGGTGCGTGTGGAACTTGACGGTGTCTTCATGTACAGCCAGCGCGCCGACGGCATCATTGTTGCAACGCCAACAGGCTCGACCGCCTATTCGCTTTCGGCCAACGGCCCTATCGTACACCCCAAGCTGAACGCCATTTTATTGGTGCCGGTAGCGCCGCAAACGCTTTCCAACCGCCCCATCGTGCTGCCCGACAGCGGCACGCTAAGCCTCACCATAACCGCGCTGGGCCGGGTCGACTCCGGCGCCAGCGTTCACTTCGACATGCAGACCTGGTCGGACTGCCAGCCAGGCGATCGCATCGATGTACGCCGCGCCAAGGACACAGTACGCTTTATTCATCCCACCGGCTACAGCTTCTTCTCCACTTTGCGCCGCAAGCTGTACTGGAATCACATGCCACAACCTTCGGACGAGGACGAATAACCCCATGCTGCGCACCCTGCACATACGCGATTTTGTCATCGTCGACCAGGCAGAGATACAGTTTGAAAATGGTTTCACGGTCTTTTCCGGTGAAACGGGCGCGGGCAAATCCATCCTGATCGATGCCCTGTCCTTGACATTGGGGGCGCGCGCCGATGCCGCCGTTGTGCGCGACGGCGCCGTTCGCACAGACATATCCGCCGTCTTCGAAGCGCCGTCCGACCTGGTCGAGTGGCTGCAAGAGCACGAATTCGATCCCGACGACGCCCTGGTATTGCGCCGCGTGGTCGACAACCAGGGCCGCAGCCGCGCCTTCATCAACGGCACGCCCGCAACCCTGGGCCAATTGCGCGAACTTGGCGAGCACCTGGTCGATATCCATGGCCAACATGCGCATCAAAGCCTCTTGAAAACCGCCAGTCAACGCGACCTTCTGGACGCCCAGGGCGAACACCTGTCACTCGCGCGACACGTGCGAAAGGCGTGGCAACAATGGCAAGTCGCCCAGGGCCTGCTCGATGCCGCCCAAAGAAATGCCGCCACATTGCAAACCGAGCGTGAACGCCTGGAATGGCAATTGTCGGAGCTCGACCGCCTGGGTTTGCAGCCCGGCGAATGGGAAAACATCAGCAATGAACATAACCGGCTTGCCCATGCCCAGGCATTGCTCGAAGGCGCAACCCATGCGCTCGCCGCGCTCGAAGACGAAGAAGGTTCCGCCGAACATGCGCTTAATGCCGCGGCAAGCCATATCCGCCAACTATTGCGCCACGACACGCGCCTGCAGGGCATTCACGATGCCATCGAATCCGCGCGCATCGCCAGCACCGAGGCCGCCTCAGACCTGCATAGCTACCTCGACAAGTTCGAACTCGACCCGGCCGCGCTGGCCAGCGCGGAGCAGAGGCTATCCGCCATCTTCGATGCCGCCCGAAAGTTCAGGGTCGAACCGGCGGAACTGCCTGCGCTCCAGGCCACATGGCGCGAACAGCTTGCCAATGCGCAAAAGGCGACCAACATAGAAGCACTCGCGCAGCAGGCCGACGAAGCCAGGCGAAGCTATCAAGAACTGGCCTCCTCCCTGACGAAGGCCCGCCAGAAAACCAGCAAGAAGCTGTCGCTGCAAGTGACCGAGGCTATGCAGTCGCTGGCCATGAAAGGCGGCTTGTTCCATATCGAACTGCTCGCGGGCGAGCCGTCCGCGCATGGCAACGAAACGGTTGAATTCATGGTTGCCGGCCACGCCGGCACGCGGGCGCGGCCTTTGGCCAAGGTGGCGTCGGGGGGCGAACTTGCCCGCATTTCGTTGGCGCTGTCAGTTATCGCAAGCCAAGCGGCTCGCGTCCCCACGCTCATCTTCGACGAAGTGGATACCGGTGTCGGAGGCGCGGTGGCCGACGTGGTGGGCCGTTTATTGCGCGAGCTCGGAAATCGCCATCAGGTATTGTGCGTAACTCACCTTCCGCAGGTGGCCGCACGCGGCATGCATCACTACGAAGTCCGGAAGGCAACCGCGGGCAACAGCACGGCATCCGCCATCAATGCGCTCGACTCCCAGGGCCGCGTCAATGAAGTCGCTCGCATGCTGGGGGGCCTGAAAATTACCGAGACCACGCGCAAACACGCGCAGGAAATGCTGCTGGCCGAATAGGCGGAAAGGCTAACGCGCGTGCTTGGGACCGCACTCCGGGCAAATTCCGTACAGCAGCATCGTGTGGCTTTCAAGGATAAATCCCTGGTCCTTGGCCACTTTGTGTTGGCGTTTCTCGATCTCGTGGTCGGTGAACTCTACGACTTTGCCGCAATTCGTGCATATAAGGTGATCATGGTGGTCGCCATCGTTAAGCTCGAACACCGCCTTGCCTCCATCGAACTGGCTGCGTACTAGAATGCCAGCCTGTTCGAATTGAGTCAGGACCCGGTATACCGTAGCCAACCCTATGTCGACGTCTTCGGCGATCAGTGTGCGGTAAACGTCTTCGGCGCTTTGGTGGCGCAAATCCGCTCGGCGGAAAATATCCAAAATCTTGAGGCGAGGGAAAGTCGCCTTCAAGCCCATATTCTTCAGTTCACTTTGGTCGTTCATAGCTAAAATGCCTCTGGCGGTGGCGGACGGGTTAAAAGCGGCCATTAGCTGGCAAAAGCGCTTGATTCCGACTAACGCTATTATGCGTTTATTCTTAAACCTTTATGATAACGGTTTTATTCGATCAGAATACAACAGGGGTGCTTAGTGCTGATGACTGCAAAACCACTATTTTCAACGGTTCGCGCCGGCCTGACGGCGGGCGTGCTGGCTGTAGTCCTTTCGGCCTGCGGCTCCACCAACTGGGGCTTCCCGTATCGCCCCGATGTGCAACAGGGTAACTGGATCACGGCGGAACAGGTTGCCCAGCTGCAGCAAGGCATGACGCGCGAACAAGTTCGCTTCATTCTCGGCACGCCTACCCTCCAGGACGTCTTTCGCACCAATCGCTGGGATTACCCCTACTTCAATAAGCCTGGCTACGGCGAAGAACAGGAGCGCAAATTCACCGTCTGGTTCGAAGGCGACACCCTGGTGCGCTGGGAAGGCGACGAACAGCCGAAGCGCCAGCCGTTCCAGAAGGCCGATACCGGCATGACGAAAGCGCCGCCGGCCAAGTCCGAGACCCCGGCGGCCGGCGAGAAAACCGAAGAACCGTTGCGTTAAGGAACACAATGCGAATCGCAATTGCAGGTGCCGACGGCCGCATGGGCCGCATGCTGATAGAAGCCGTGCTTGGCTGCCCCGACCTGAAACTGACGGTCGCACTGGACCGCGCTGGCTCGGCGTCCATCGGCCATGATGCCGGCGCTGCCCTTGGGCACGTGACCGGCGCCATCGTGACCGACGATCTCGACGCACTGGCGCACGCCGACTGCCTGATCGACTTCACACGTCCCGAGGGCACGTTGCGGCATTTGCAGGCATGCGTAAAACATGGCACAAAATGCGTGATCGGGACCACGGGTTTTTCTGACGAAGGCAAGCAAGCCATCCAGGCCGCAAGCCAAAAAATCGCGATCGTCTTCGCCCCCAACATGAGTGTGGGTGTGAATGCAACTTTGCGTTTGCTGGAAATGGCTGCCCGCCTGTTGAACAGCGGTTATGACGTCGAAGTCTTTGAAGCCCACCACCGAAACAAGGTGGACGCGCCGTCGGGTACCGCACTTGCAATGGGCGAAACAGTGGCATCCGCATGGGGCAAGAAGCTCGATGACGTTGCCGACTGGGCCAGGCATGGCGAAACAGGTGCGCGCGAAACAGGCCGTATCGGCTTTTCGGTATTGCGCGGCGGCGATATTGTCGGCGACCACACGGTGTACTTCTGCGGCGCCGGCGAACGCATCGAGATCACTCATCGTTCCAGCAGCCGCGCCACCTACGCGCAGGGCAGTCTACGGGCAGCCCGCTACTTGGCGCGCAAGGAGTTTGGCCTGTTCGACATGCAGGACGTATTGTCGACCTGACTACGGCAAGCCCACAGGCACAGGCTCCTGCTCCAACCGCACGCCAAATTTGATAGCTACGTCGTCCCGTACCGCATTGGCCAGTCCAAGAACATCCACGGCGCTCGCTCCGCCATGATTGACCAATACCAACGCCTGGCGATCGTGCATGCCAACCGCCCCCAGCCGACGGCCTTTCCAGCCGGCTTGCTCGATAAGCCAGCCCGCGGCCAGCTTATACCCGCCGCCATTTTGGGCGTGGGCCGGCAGGCCCGGATGTGCGGCTTTCAATACCGCGTAAGCCTGGGCATCGACGACCGGATTCTTGAAAAAACTCCCGGCATTGCCGAGCACAGCGGGGTCGGGCAGTTTGCGCTGGCGAATATCGCACACCGCGTCGAAAATTTGGCGCGCCTGGATAGCGGCACCCGCCTCTTGCACTAGCGGATGGCGCTGCAGATCGGGGTAGCCTAAAACCGGTTCCCAGTGCACCGGCAAGCTGAAACGTAGCGCTGTGATCAGCCACCTGCCTGGCGCTGCGCGCTTGAAGAAACTGTTCCGGTACGAAAACTGGCAATCGGACGCGCCCATCTCGACGAGGCGTTGCTCGTGCATGTCCCAAGCGGTCAGGCTGTGGAAATGCTGGTCTAGTTCGACGCCGTACGCGCCGATATTCTGTACGGGTGCCGCCCCGACCGTGCCCGGAATCAACGCAAGGTTTTCCAGCCCATTCCAGCCGTTGGCAACACATGTGCGGACGAAGCCGTGCCAGTTCTCGCCCGCCTGGGCTTCCACCACGCGCGCGCCCGCCGATTCCGCGACCAGGCGGATACCCTTCGACTCTACCTTCACGACAAGGCAACGCAGTTCCCCCGCAAGGACCACGTTGCTGCCCCCGCCCAATACAAAAAGCTGGTCGTAGCGCGCGGCGGCGTCGGCAATCTCTGGCAATTGGTCGACGCTGGCATAGCGCAGCAACGCGCGCGCGCGCGCTTGCAGCCCCAGGGTGTTCAGTGGAGTGAGGTCGGATTCTGAGATGTGCAGCAATGTTTGTCCAAGGTAAAACGTCAATTTGACAGACCTAGGTGGGTTTATGGTATTATTTCGGTCTTCGCTAAATATTACTTTATTTCTTGAAGGCTTTTTGCACCGCAATATTGGTTTTCTGTCCAAGTTGCAGAACACAAAAAGAACAGTTATACTGCGTAACTTCGTATGACAGGCACCACTCACCTTACGAAGCGATACTAGGTAACACATGCGGGAGTAGCTCAGTTGGTAGAGCGCAACCTTGCCAAGGTTGAGGTCGAGAGTTCGAGACTCTTCTCCCGCTCCAAATTCTAAAAAGGCCCAAACTTCGGTTTGGGCCTTTTTTTGCGCGCCGATTTTCGGTTGGACGATGTAGGAATACGAGCAATGGAAACTGCCTTAACCCTATTGGCCGTTGTCGCGGCATGGCAAATGCTGCGCGTGCGTTATCAGCGCACGCGCATTGCTTTATTAGGGCGCTACCTGGCCAACTTGCAGCTTGAACGTCACATGGAAACACTGACACAGGGCTACATCCGCGCCATCCGGGAAAAGGATGAAGCACGCCAACTCCAGGTGCTGGAAACCTTTCATCAGACCGAACGCGCCGTGGCGGCACAGATACAATCGCTGGCCGACGCCATGCAGAAAGACAGTACCCAAGCCACGAACGTGGGTGCGCTACCGTTTTGTGTTCCCTACGCCGAGCGTTTTTTTCCTGCGGCGATGCGAGATTTTCGCAAGTTGCTGCATATCCATGCGGTAGGCTTGCGCCATGCGGTGGATAATGAAGAGTGCTGGGATGCAAAGAAACGCGCCTACCATCTCTCGGCAGAGCTATATCTCTTTCAGCATAGCTGCCACTGGTTCTGCAAGTCGCGCGGCGTAGCTAATGCGCGGTTGCTGTTGCGACATCAAGTCGACCATCGGAAAGTGCTGGAATCGGTGTCTGCCGTGACCCGCTCGTCTTATCTGCAATGGCTGCAAGGCGCCGACGCGCGATAAACCCCTGAGCCGTGCTCGGCTCGCCTTGACGAGCGGCCGGAATTAGGCCATAATTCAGTCCACTTCGTAGGCAGGGATTTTGAAAGTCTCTTTGCAGATCAAAGAGTTACCGGCCGTGGTCTGGGCCCATATCCCGCTTCAAATTCAAAAGGGAAGCTGCAACGCTTCCTTTTTTTATACATAGTCTATTATCGGCGCAATGGCAGAGTGGTCATGCAGCGGATTGCAAATCCGTCCACCCCGGTTCGATTCCGAGTTGCGCCTCCAGTTTTCAAAACACATCAGCCCCCACGCACTTTCGCGTCAGGGGCTTTTTTGCGCCGTGTCGATAAACCCGTACAATTTTGATATCGCCCGCCTACGGAGTTTCGATCATGGATGAAAACGTAATTGCCGCGATGGCACGTTGGCCCGACGTACCAGCCGTATACGGCTGGCTCTCCTTGGCAGCAAATGGACAATGGCGTCTGCATCCCGAAGGAGACGCATTGGCGCCGGGGGAAAACCGGGGCGGAGAATCTATTACCAGCCCGCAGATCCTGAAGTTTATCGACCGCAACTACACGAGCGACCCGCGCGGGCAGTGGCTTTTTCAGAACGGTCCGCAAAAAGTCTACGTGCGCCTGGACGCAGCCCCGTACATTCTCCACACCGAGTCGCAAGACCTGGATGGGCAGCCCACCCTTCGGACACATAACGGCCTGCCGGTTGCATCGGTGACCGAGTGGTGGCTGGATGACAATGGCCGTTTGTATGCTCGCACGTCCTATGGACCTGCGTTGATCGCAGGGCGCGACCTTGCCTCTGTCCTAGGCGGCTTGCGCACACGGCTGGGCGACCCATTATTAAGCGTGCTCGAAGGAAATCTGGGTGCGGACGAGCCAATCGAACTGAATAATGGCAGCCTCGGTTTTTGCCGCGCGGCCGATATTCCGCGGCGTCTGGGATTCGTTACTCGTCCCGTCCCCGGCTGACAAGGCTGGGCAAGGCGCACTCATCCCTTTCCCGTGATGAGCAATTCGTCAATCTTGCGGCGCATTGGGTAGAATCATGCCATGACATTGCAAGCACCCAACTTCTATTTCCCCGCGACGCGCGTGCAGAATTTCTGCAGTCAGTGCGGATCGCGTCTTCGACAACACGTACCGCCGGACGATAACCGGGTGCGCGATGTATGTGACAGCTGCGGAGCTATTCATTATCAGAATCCGCGCAATGTCGTAGGCGTGTTGCCAGTATGGCGAAACAAGATACTGTTATGCCGACGGGCCATAGAACCGCGCTACGACAAGTGGACCTTGCCGGCGGGCTTCATGGAATTGGGCGAAACAACGGCTCAAGGCGCAATGCGCGAAACGCAGGAAGAAGCGGGGGCGCAGATAAAGCTGGGGCCGTTATATACCGTGATAGACGTCCCGCATGCGGAACAAGTCCATTTTTTCTACCTGGCCGAGGTCCTGAGCGATGAGCTTTTTCCCGGCCCCGAAAGCCTCGAAGCCGCCTTCTTCGACATCGAAGACATTCCATGGTCCGAACTGGCCTTTCGCACGGTCATCACGACGCTCGAGCATTACCTGGTCGACAGCAAGATCGGCCAGTTTCCCATTCATCATTACGACATACCAGTCCCGGACGCCAAGTAGAACAACACGATGGCCGGATTGATCTGGCTGGACGAGTCCACGCCCCTGCCTTCGCCCGAGCATGCATCGCCGGACGGCCTGCTTGCCGCAGGCGCGTCGCTGACGCTTGCCCGGCTTACCGAAGCCTATGCCAAAGGTATATTCCCTTGGTTCAATCCGGGCGATCCAGTATTGTGGTGGAGTCCAGACCCGCGCATGCTCCTGGCCTGCGCCGACTTCAGGGCTTCGCGATCCCTGAGCAAGAAACTGCGGCAGATCGCGCGCGTCGAGCAGCAACCCGATGCCCCGATCCGCATCACGACCGATACCGCGTTCGCCGACGTCATTGCCGCGTGCGCCGCGCCCCGGGCGAAGCAGCCCGACACATGGATATCGCCTGAGATGCGATCCGTTTATCTTGCCTGGCACCGCGCCGGGGTAGCGCATAGCGTCGAAACATGGATGGACGGCGAGCTTGCCGGCGGCATTTACGGCGTCAATCTTGGCGGTTTCTTCTTTGGCGAATCCATGTTCAGCCGCCGCGGCAATGCCAGCAAGATCGCCCTGGCCTACTTGGTCGGATTTTTGCTGGCACGCAACGTGCAATATATAGACTGCCAGCAGCAGACCAGTCACCTGGCCAGCCTCGGCGCAGCGCCGGTCAGCCGGCGCCACTTCCTTGCACTGCTGGGCCGCGCGCTGAAATCCCCGGCGCCGCCGTGGCCCTCGGGACAGTTGGTTCACGGGGGAGCCGGCTTGCGCGCCGCAGAGCAATGACGCCATAATGATTGCGTAGCCCCATCGAGCGAAGCCATGAGCCATCCTACAGAGCCGACCTTCAAAACATTGCAGTTCTACTCCACGGCGGCATATCCGTGCAGTTACCTGCCCGGCCTCGATGCCAGATCGCAAGTGGCGGCACCCACGCATCTTATCGATACCGCTACCTATTCGCAGCTGGTCGAGCAAGGTTTTCGGCGTAGCGGCCTGTTTACGTACCGTCCCCACTGCGACGCATGCCAAGCCTGCCTGCCAATACGCGTCGACGCCCAGCGGTTCAGACCGAACCGTACCCAGCGCAAGATCTGGACGCGTCACTCCATAATGGAAACGAGCATCAAGCAATTGCATTGGGATAAAGAGCACTTCGCCCTTTACCAGCGCTATCAGTCTGCGCGCCACCCGGGTGCTGGCATGGACGAAGACAGCCAGACACAATACAAGCAATTCCTGCTTACCAGCCGCGTCGAGTCGCGCCTGGTCGAGTTCCGGCTGCCGACGGGTCGCTTGTGCATGGTTTCGGTCATCGATCTTCTCGAGACCGGATTATCGGCGGTATATACATTTTTCGATCCCGACATTCCGGGGAGCCTGGGAACCTATGGCGTTCTGTGGCAAATAGAGCAATGCCGCCAGATGGGCCTGCCCTGGGTCTACTTGGGCTATTGGATAAAGGAAAGTCGTAAAATGGCGTATAAGTCCCAGTACACACCACACCAGATCCTGAAAAATGGCATCTGGATCGAGCCGGTTTCGGCGTAATCACCACAGCACCCGGCTATGTCACTTTTATTCAATGCCTATCCCTTGGCCCGCACGGCGCTTTTTTCGCTCGATGCGGAAAAGGCCCACGACCTCACGCTGACTTCCCTGCAAAAAGCCTACGACTGCCGGATAACGCGCGGCCTGCTTGCAGACCAACTGCAACTGCCACGCACACTGATGGGCCTGCCGCTGCGCAACCCTGTGGGCCTGGCTGCCGGCCTCGACAAGAATGGCGCTCATATCGACGCATTGGGCAATCTTGGTTTTGGCTTTGTCGAAGTTGGCACGGTCACCCCCCAGCCGCAACCCGGCAATCCGCAGCCCCGCATGTTCCGACTGCCCCGCGCACAGGCCCTGATCAATCGCCTTGGTTTCAACAACCAGGGCTTGGCGGCATTCATCGCAAATGTCCAGCAAAGCGAGTGGCGCAAGCAAGGAGGGATACTCGGCCTCAATATTGGCAAAAACGCAGCCACTCCAATTGAACGCGCGGCGGACGACTATCTAGCCGCCCTTGAGGGCGTATATGGTCATGCCGACTACGTCACCGTCAATATTTCATCGCCCAACACGCAAAACCTGCGAGCCCTGCAAGGCCAGGACGAACTGGGCGCGCTATTGCTTGCCCTGCGGGAAAAGCGCAAGGCACTGGCCGATCAGCACGGGCGCGCAGTTCCCATGGTGGTCAAAATTGCTCCGGACCTGACCCCCGAGCAAATCGACAGCATTGCCGATCTTCTGCCGCGCCATGGTGTCGATGGCGTGATTGCCACCAACACCACACTGTCGCGCACTGCCGTACAGGGATTGCCCCATGCAACCGAACAGGGCGGCCTATCGGGCCCCCCTGTCCATGCGTTGTCGTTGGCTGTCATTGCGCGTCTACGCGAACGGCTGGGCGCGTCTTTCGCCATCATCGGTGTGGGCGGCATCATGTCGGGCAAACAAGCAAAGGAAAAGGTAGCCGCTGGCGCGAACGCCGTCCAGCTATACACAGGCTTGATTTATCGAGGACCCGGGCTTGTCGGCGAATGCGTACGCGCGTTGCGCTAAAAAAAAACCTCGCAGAAGCTTCTGCGAGGTTTTTTAGTCTGCCGAGGCAGACGGCTTATTAGGCAGCCGAGCGGCGGGCGCGAGGAGCCGACGACTTGGCGGCTTCGGCGGCGTCGGTTGCAGCCTGGAAGCTGGCGTTCGTTGCCGCAGTGATGTTAGATTCAGCGGCATCGGCGGCCTGGCGAGCGACTTTAGCAACTGATTCATAAGCACTGTTGGCGGTTGCCAACGACGATTTCAACAAGGCAACCGCGCCTTCCGAACCCGTAGGAGCGTTCTTCGAAATCTGGTCGATGACTTCCGACACTTGCTGCTGGCTTTGAGCGATCTGGTCTTCGGTAAGCTTGGACAGATCCACTTGCACGCCCGACACGATGTCGTACACATGCTTGCTGTATGCCAAGGCTTTTTCAGCGCTGGGCTGAACCAAAGCGGACGTGAAGGCCAATGCTTCCTGTGCGTCCTTGACTTCGATAGCCTGTTGCGACTTCTGTGCCAGTTCGTCCATCGTGGCCTTGATGACTTTCAGGTTCAGGTCGACCAGCTTTTCGAAGCCGCCGAAAAACGTACCTTGAAGGGCAAGAAAGCTGTCTAGCGTAGCTTTCTGGTTGGTAAATACTTGCTGGGGGATAGCGCTCATAATGTTTCCTTATATATGAAATGAACCAGAGGAATCCTAGTAAACGAACGTAGGGGTCCATGCGTAAAATAAAGAAGGCTAAGCAAATCACCTAACTCGTGAAAACCTTCCATGCTGCATCGCACAAACTGTATTTTAGTTTGATGCGCGCCGCTGTCAAGTATTATTTGTTGCAACGCAACATTATTCCGTCGCCCGGCGATCTCGCCCATGCCTGGTCAAATTAAAGACATCGTGCGGGCAAATCCCTAGCGACGGGATTCCGGAACTCAAGTATCCTCCGTCCGGCCTAATATTTTAAATCCATCTTGCCGCACAGTACACGGAGATCAAATGAAGCATTACACTTTGAAGCTGGCCTCAGCCCTTGTTTTCACCGCCTTGGCCGGCACGGGCGCGGTTCATTCCGCCGACTATCCCGATCACTCCCTCAGCATGATCGTGCCTTTCTCGGCTGGCGGTCCCACCGATAACGTAGCTCGCTCACTCGCTGAAGCAATGCGCCCCACGCTCGGCCAGACGGTCGTCGTGGAAAACAAGGGCGGCGCCGGCGGCACCATCGGCACCAGCACCGTGGCACGCGCCAAGCCGGACGGCTATAGCATCTTGCTGATGCACATTGGCTTCTCCACCGCCGCATCGCTGTACAAGAATCCCGGCTACGACGCCTTCACCAGTTTCGAGCCTATCGGCCTGGTCGTCGACGTTCCCATGACCATCATCGCCCGTTCAGACTTCCCGGCCAACAACATCCAAGAGCTTGTTGCCTACCTGAAGGCGAACAAAGACAAGGTATCGTTGGCCAATGCCGGCATTGGCGCCGCCAGCCATCTTTGCGGCACAATGTTCACCAATGCGCTGGGCGTCGATCTTCTGACTATTCCCTACAAGGGTACCGGCCCCGCCATGAACGACCTGCTCGGCAAACAAGTCGATGTCATGTGCGATCAAACAACCAATACAACGCAGCACATCAAGGCAGGCACGGTCAAGGCTTACGCTGTCACCAGCAAGCAGCGCGTCGCTACGCTGCCCGACCTGCCAACCATGCAGGAAGCCGGTTTCAAGGATTTCGAAGTGGGTATCTGGCACGGCATGTGGGCACCTAAAGGCACACCGAAGCCAGTCACCGACAAGCTGGTCAGCGCCTTGCAGGCTGGACTCGCCAACCCCGAATTCCAGAAGCGCATGGCCGGATTGGGCGCAACAGTCATGACCGCCGAAGCCAATCCTGACGCGCTGAAAAAGAAAGTGGAACAGCAAGTGCCGCAGTGGGGCGAACTGTTCAAGAAAGCAGGCCTGCAAGCGCAGTAATCTACCTGCCCGATACGACAGCGGACCGCTAGCCCGCAGCAACACAGACGTTGCTGCGGGCTAGCGTTTTATGGCTCTTCGTAGCCCAGCGCTTCGGATATCTGCGCAGCCGTCCGCAATAGGATGTCGATCCATTCATCGCGCATACGCTCGGCAGGCGCCGAAATCGAAAGGCCGGCTTGCAATTTCCCGGTGTCATCGTAAATACCGGCAGCTATGCAGCGCACCCCGAGTTCCAGTTCTTCGTTGTCGCGTGAATAGCCATGCCTGCGCACCAGCGCGAGGTCGCGTTCGAGTTGATCGGTTTGTGTAATGCTATTGCGCGTCGTGCCCGCAAGGCCCGTGCGCATGGCATAGGCCCGCACCTGGCGCGGGTCGCTTACCGAAAGGAACAGCTTGCCGGTGGACGTCAGGTGCAGCGGCGCGCGTCCGCCGATGGCGCGCACTACTTGCATGCCGGAACGTTCGCTCCAGGCGCGTTCGATATAAATGATCTCGTCGCCCTGCTGCATGGACAAATTGACCGTTTGCCCTGTTAACTTATGGAGTTCGCGCATGGGTTCCAACGCGACTTCCCGCACATTGAGCCGGCCCTTGACCAGGGAGCCGAGTTCGAGCAGGCGCATGCCCAACTGATACAAGCCGCTGTCCACGCGTTCGACATAGCGCCCCACCACCAGGTCGTTAAGAATGCGATGGGTCGTGGAAGTATGCAATCCTGTAGCGGCCGCAAGGTCCTTGAGGGGTACAGGGTCCGCCTGCCGCGCAAGAACATCGAGCAGGCGCATGGCCCGCTCCAGCACTTGTATGGTGATGGGGGAATCCCGCACGGGCACATCCCTGACCGGAGAGACATTAGCGGATGAGACGGAAATTGAATTGGAAGTTAGCATGGCCTAATTATGATGCGACGCAACAATTCCATATTATGAAACTTTTATACACCCTGGCAAGCGTTATTTTGCGGGCGGCGTCAGTTCGCCACCAACTCGTAGCACCTCTGCCCGCAGATAGGCGAGCGCCTCCGCGGCTGCCGCGGGCTCACCCTTGACCCCCAGATCGATGTGGGGGTGGCCCGTCTCGCCCATGCTGGGCAGACTGAAGGCCTTGATGCCAGGCCATCTGCGCTCGAGTTCTTCCAGCGCGGGAGTAATGCGGGATTCCGGAAGCCGAAATGCCAAGAACGAATGCTCGACACGCGTGACAATATGATGCAATGACAAATAACGGTTATCGAGCGTCCATTCCATCATTGGCCACGCCATGACGGGAAACCCCGGCATGAACGTATGATTCTGAATATAAAAACCGGGGATCTTGTTGTAGCCGTTAGGCACGATTTCCGCGCCCACGGGAAACATTCCCATTTGCAGCCGTTGCTGGTTTTCAGGCAACGACATGTCGCCGCTGCCTTGGCCTCGGCGTTCATTATCGGCACAGCGTTCGGCGATAAGGCGTGCGGCCTCGGGATGCAGTTCCAGATCCACCCCCAGCGCCTCGGCGGCGCCCTGCCGCGTCTGGTCGTCGGGCGTGGCGCCAATGCCGCCGCAGCAAAAGACGATATCGGGGGTGGCGAAACTGCGCCTGAGCGTGGCAGCGATAGTGGCGCGGTCATCGGAGATGATCTCGGCACCCCACAATTGCAGGCCACGCTGGGACAATAGTTCGACCAGCTTGGAAAAATGCTTGTCTTGCCGTCGGCCGGATAGAATTTCGTCACCAATGATGATGAGCCGTATTTTCGGGCTGGCAGTGGCAATCATGGCAGGGACCTTGTCTATGGGGAACGGGCGCCGATCAGGAGCGCGCGCGCAGTTGACGCAATGCTTCCAGGCTGAAATGCGCAAACACCAGGGCCGAGAATACCGGCAGCACCAGCCAAGCGGGAGGAAACAAGTTTATCAGGGAGAGGCACACGCCGATAAGCCAGAGCTGGCGATTATGGCGCCGCCAAATGAGGCGCCGTTCCTGGGGTGTAGCGTGCTCGATGATGGCGTCGACGCGCAGCATCCGTGTAAAGGCGAACGACCACCAGAAAATTGGCAGCAATACCGGCAAGGGCGGTATGAGCCATAAAGGCATGGTTACCAGCCAGCCCAGGACGAACAGTGCTCCAACCCACACGGCATTCCACGCGCCGACCGCCGTACTGTACTGCCCCTGCCGTTGGAGACCCGGGTAGTCCCGTTTCTCGAGATGGCGCAATACAATAGGCATGACGAATACGGCGGCAATAACAAGGCCAAGTATTCCTGACATTGGCAACAGTATTCCCACAGCCAGTATAGGCACCAGATAGAGCTTTATAGAGAACAGGCCAATGGCCAGCATCCACTCATCGACTTGGTTCACGATGTCCCACTGGGCCGCCTGCATATTCAGCCAGTCGGTCAACGGCGTCCAGAACGCCCAGAGCAATATAATGGCCCCGAGCAACGCAATAAGAAACGGCAAAAACAACGCTGCGAGCATCTTGGGGTGGCACTGCGAAACGAGCGCCCGTTTGAAAGCCAGGCCCACCGCCGCAATGCCGGTGGTTGCACGAGGTCGTTCAAGCACGGCAAGTTCAGATTGGCTCATTGCTGGTATCTTCAATTATTGACATGGCTATCATAAGTCAAACCACGGGGTATTTGTCTCTATGCCAGTACTTAATCCTCATCATGACCTGAAAGCTCTGCACGCGCGCCTGAACCAGGCCCATGGCCTGATCGTGGCGTGCTATTGCGCGGCTTGGTGCGACACATGCACCGAATACCAACCCAGCTTCAACGCGTTGGCGGCCCGTTGGCCACAGCATACGTTCGTGTGGATCGATATTGAAGATAATGCCGACCTGCTGGGCGAAGAAGATGTCGAGAATTTTCCGACGATACTTATACAGGCCGAGCGCGGCAATATATTCTATGGCGCGCTGCTGCCGCATATAGAACATCTTGAACGCCTGATACGCCACCTGGATGAAAACACGCCCCCTATTGAAAGCGGGCCGGCGGCCCTTCAGACGCTATTAGCCTCTGCCGCCCAGTAGGACGCCCACCGGCTTCTTGCTGGGCGCCGCTGATGCGGGCGACGCATTGCCTGCTGGCGCATTCGGCGATGCCGAAGGGACATAGGGACGGGAAAAGAAGTCGTCGGTCATGCGCGGCGCCGCCGAATGCGACGAATAAGGGCGCCGTTCAGTGCGCGTCGGTGCAGATATCGCACGCACCGGAGCGGGCATATTGAGTTCGCCACGCGGTATCTTGAACTTGATCATCTTTTCGATGTCGAGCAGGTACCTCTCTTCTTCGGGCGTAAAGAACGCAATGGCTTCGCCCGAGGCGCCGGCGCGGCCAGTTCGGCCGATGCGATGCACATAGTCTTCCGCGTTGTGCGGAAGGTCGTAATTGATGACGCACGGCACACCCGCCACATCGAGGCCGCGGGCCGCAACGTCTGTTGCCACAAGGACTTCAAGCTCGCCTGCCTTGAAGGCTTCGAGCGCCTTCATGCGGTCGAGCTGGCTTTTGTCGCCGTGAATCGATTCTGCCTTCACACCGTCGCGCAGTAGTTCGCGCGCCAGGCGGCTAGTCCCTATTTTGGTATTGGAGAAAACAATGACCTGGTTGAAGCCGCGGGATTTGACCAAATGCACAACCGCGGCGCGTTTGGCGCTGCTGGGCAACGCATAGGCGATTTGGGTAACGTTCTCGGCGGTTGCATTACGGGCGGCGACTTCGATCTCGGCGGGGTTTTTTAGATAGGTGCGGCCGAGCTTGCGAATTTCGTTGCTGAACGTGGCCGAAAACAGCAAGCCCTGGCGATTCGCCGGCAGCAACCGCATGATGCGATCCAGGTCGGGCAGGAAGCCCATGTCGAGCATGCGGTCCGCTTCGTCGAGCACCAGGATGCCCACCTGGCCAAGGCTGACATTTTTCTGTTCGATATGATCCAGCAAACGGCCCGGGGTAGCGATAAGGACTTCACATCCGCGGCGCAGTGCGTCCCGCTGTGGACCGATATCGACACCGCCGAACACCACTGCCGAACGCAGAGGCGTTGCCTTGCTGTATGTGATGACACTGTCGGAAACCTGATCAGCCAGTTCGCGGGTAGGCGTGAGAATCAACGCCCGGACCGGATGTCGCGCCGGCGAAGCACTGGTGCTCGCATACTGCATGAGCCGATGCAGGATGGGCAGAGTGAATGCCGCAGTCTTTCCAGTACCGGTTTGAGCCGCACCCATTACGTCCCTGCCATCCATCACAATAGGGATGGCTTGGGCCTGGATGGGCGTAGGGATCGTATATCCGGTTGCGGCAACGGCTACGAGAATGCTGGGATGCAGGCCGAAATCGGAAAAAGTGGCGGCAGGTGCTTCTGTTTGAGGGTTTGTAATTTCTGTCATTGAAAGTGGTTGGCGCCCGACGCAGGAGTACCCCGCGTGTAGCTTTTATAACCGCTCCATTTTAGCCCAGCATGGGTCGCGTCCGATGCTCGGCTTGCTTTCAGCGACGCTCAGGTCAGATAAAAGAGTCATAGTGTCGTGAAAAGCATACGCTTTTTACCCCGCGGCTATCCCCAAGGACGGTGCGTGTAACGCCGCCCGCAGTATCCAAAAGGCCGCCATGCCCGCCACAATCACAAGCAGGCTGCTGCGTGTCCGCATATAAATGAGGACCGCGATCGCGGCGGCCACCACCTTGATGTCGAACACGTATCCGACGCCTTCGTGCCACGGAAGCAGTTCGGGCGTGACGATACCGATGAGCGCCGCAGTGGGCGCATAGCGCAATGCGCTCCGCACGGAGTCGGTCAGGGGGAAATGATCGCCGAACAAGAAATACCCTGCGCGTGTCAACAAACTGCATAGCGTAAGCAATGCAATGGCACCGAAGATATACCAATCGAATGGTTCAGCTGCAATCATGACTTTCTATTCCGCTGCATGCGCTCGGCCAGGACGCCGGCGATTACACCACCCACGACGGCGGCGGCCAGCCCCATGCGCAGTGGCAACGGCTGGCCCATCCAGGCAATGCCGCCCGCCACCAGCAGGCACACAAGCATGGGCCTGGTCTGCACCAGCGGAATGACGATGGCCATCAAGGCCAGGGTCGCCGCAAACTCCAAAGACCACGACGCGGGAACGTGACCGCCCAAGTAAACGCCCAACAGCGAGAAAACATTCCAGCTCAACCACCCCGGACCGATCACGCCCAGGTAATACCAGAGATGGCTTGTGCTGGCTTTCTCTCTGCTCGCGCCGTAGCGGCCCATGAACAGCACGAAGCCGATATCCGTCGAGAAGAAGCCTAGCCCGAGCCGCTTCGGCCATGGGAGATGACGAAAAAAGGGCTGCAGAGCGGCGCCAAAAATAATAAAACGGATGTTTACGACAAAGCCGGCGGCAAAGATCAGCCACAACGGAGCCAGGGACTGGATGAGCGGCAGGGACGTCAGCTGCGCCGAGCCGGCGTAGACCATTAGCGTCATCAGCGTTGCCATTCCTTCGGTAAGTCCGGCCTTGACGAGCGCTATCCCGGTCACGAAGCCCCATGTGGAAGTGGCAACTAGAGCGGTGAGGACATCGTGTACGCCAAGGCGAAATTGGCGCCGATTATCTTTGCCCGGAAGGTATCGGGCGATGTTGCTTGGCACAGTCAAGAGATGAAATCCCGGGCTTCAAAAGCGGTTATTGTAAGCCTGCGCACTTGCTACAATCGCAGTTCATCTTTGGGGGAACATTATGTCGATGTCCGATCGCGATGGATTTATCTGGTACGACGGTGAAATGGTGCCGTGGCGCAACGCCACCACGCATGTCCTGACTCATTCCTTGCATTACGGGCTGGCCGTATTTGAAGGGGTACGCGCCTATAACTCCCACATCGGGACGGCCGTCTTCCGGCTGGCCGACCATACCAAGCGACTGTTCAATTCGGCACACATCTATCAGATGAACATTCCGTATGACCAGGAAACCATCAATGCGGCGCAATTGGAAGTCGTGCGCCGCAACGAGCTCGAGTCGTGCTACATCCGCCCGCTGGTTTTCTATGGCTCTGAAAAAATGGGCGTGTCACCCAAGGGCGCCAAGGTCCACATTGCAATTGCCGCCTGGCCTTGGGGAGCTTATCTTGGCGACGAAGCGCTACAGCAAGGTATACGCGTCAAGATCTCGTCATACGCGCGACAGCACGTGAATGTGACCATGCCTCGCGCGAAAGTTGCCAGCACCTACGCCAACTCCATACTCGCCAATGCCGAGGCACTCGACCACGGATACGATGAAGCCATCCTGCTCGACACCGACGGCTTCGTCGCCGAGGGCTCGGGCGAAAACATCTTCATCGTCAAAGACGGCGTCCTGATCGAGCCGGAGATCGCGTCCGCACTTACCGGCATCACACGGTCGACGCTGCACGCCATTGCCGGCGACCTGGGCATAACCGTAGCCACCAGGCGCCTCACGCGCGACGATCTGTATATTGCCGACGAAGCATTCTTTACCGGCACCGCCGCCGAAGTCACACCCATACGCGAGATCGACCGTCGCGTCATCGGAACAGGCCGCCGCGGCCCTATTACCGAGAAACTGCAACAGGCCTTCTTTGACATCGTCAACGGCAAAAACCCGAAATATCATCATTGGTTAAGCAAGGTATAGCCCCTATGCCGCCCTGCCTACCTCCAACCTTCCAGGACTCACCATGAGCAGCACCCGAACACCTATCGTCCCCCAGAACCAAACCGTTTTTGTCGGCGCCAGCGACTTGCCCGTCTATTGCCCCGGGCCAAATGCCCCACTTTGGAGCATGCACCCCCGCGTCTATATCGAGGTCGTCCAGACGGGCAAGGCAATTTGCCCTTATTGCGGCACGGCCTACGAACTTAAAGAAGGCGAGAAGGTTCACGGACACTGATCGTGATCGGCCGGATCGACTCGTCAGCCTGCCCCACTCCCGGGTGGCTGCCGGGCGGCCATGTCCAGACCCTATACGGCGCGCTGGCGGCCCACTATCACCAGATCGCCTTCGTGCGCGAACGGGTCAATACGCCCGACGGCGACTTCCTCGATTTCGACTGGACAGGGCCCGGACTGTTTTCAGACAGGCTTGCGTCCGGCGCAAGCGCGACGCCCGAACCTCAACTCGCCAATACCGCTGCCAGACGCTGGATGCGCGAGGACGACTGGGCCACGCTCCCACACGCGCCGGACAGTCCAGCCCTACTTCTTTTTCACGGCCTCGAAGGCAGCAGCCAAAGCCATTACGCACAAGCGATCGCGCAACATTTCCGCGCTCGCGGCTGGATAGTGGTCATTGCACACTTTCGCAGCTGCTCCGGGTTTCCCAACCGCATGGCCCGCGCCTACTTTTCCGGCGACTCCGACGACATCCATTTCATTTTCGATGTTGCGCGACAACGGATGCCCTCTGCGCGTTGGCATGCCATTGGGGTGTCGCTTGGCGGCAATGCCATGCTCAAGTATGCGGGAGAGCGGGCGGAACAATTATCCTGGCTCGCCGCCTGTGCCGCCGTGTCCGTACCGATGGACCTCGTGGCCTGCGGGGACGAGCTCTCGAAGACCTGGCTGGGCAGGCATTTGTATTCAAGGAACTTCCTTAAGACGATGCGAACCAAAATACTGGAGAAGGCGCGCCGCTTCCCGGGGAATATCGACGCTCACCGCCTGAGCCAGACCAAGACCTTGCGCGAATTCGATGACTTGTACACGGCGCCCATGCATGGCTATAAAAACGCGCTGGATTACTGGACGCGCGCTTCGAGCAAACCCCACCTGAAAAGCATAGCCGTACCGACGCTGGTGCTTAATGCCCGCAACGACCCGTTTATTCCGGAGCCTTCATTGCCCGGCTCGCACGACTGCTCCCGGCACGTACTGCTGCATCAGCCTGCACAAGGCGGCCACGTCGGGTTTGTGACAGGGCCTTTGCCCGGCCATATCGGGTGGCTACCCACGCGCCTGGCACGCTTTTTTGAAACCGGCACCTGAGTCGCCGACCGGCCTGCCCCCCCTTGCCCGCCGCCTACGACTTAAATCGCTCGAGCAATTCTCGATCGGCCTTCAATCGCTCTTTCAGGGTTCGGATCTGTACATCGAGTTCGGACTGGACGTAAAAATCCTTGGTCATATGGCGCGCCTGCTGCAACTGCTCTACCGCCGTGGGCAACGCGCCGGTAAGATCGTAATACGCAGCCATGCTGCGGCGCGCCGCAACCTTCCGCCCCAGTCGCTCCTGGCTTTGGGCCAATAATTGGTGCAGGCGAGGTACATCGGGCCACTGCTTGATAACGTCTTGCAAGAACGGTATGGCCTCCGCATCCCGTCCCGTCTTCTGCTGGGACTCGACCTTGGCCAGTGCAATGGCCTGACTATCCGGCCAACG
>DATJBV010000024.1:0-45978 GCA_035515055.1 Candidimonas sp. | reverse complement strand
ATCATCCCGTTGTTCCGTCCCAGGATCACATGGGTCATCCCGTAGGTAAAAAAGGCCACCAGCAGCGACGCGCCGCACACGGCCAGTACGCGCACCGTCATGTCGGCCGCACGCAAACGGCGGCAAAAAAACCAGAACGGGAAGATATATAAGGCCATCAAGGCGCTTAGGCCGACCGCACCCTGGAATAGCCAGGCCTGCAGATAATTGTTATGGGTGTTGACCAGTTCCAGCACATACGGGCGCAATTGCTTGGTTTGCACCATGTAGCGCAATTCCGCCGCATAATCGGCATGGCTCCAGCCCAGCAGCGGCTTTTTCGGGATGGCAATGGCGGCGCCGCGCCAGGCCTCTAGCCGCCCGCCTATGGACGTTTCCACATTCTCTTCGGTCAGATAGTTGCCGGTTTCCCGCACCGCTTCGTCGTAGCGGGCGCGCACATAACTGTCTTGCGGAGCGACGAAGACGCCGCCCAACACCGCGGCAGCCAGCGCGGTCGCAATGGTGGCCTTCCGCCAATTTTGTCGGTTCAGGAAGGCAATGCAAAACAAGACGGATACAGGCGCCAACGCCAGCCAGCCGCCGCGTGACCCGGAGGCAACAGAGACATACACGCCAGCCCCACAGCCCAGCAACAAGACCGCCTGCCACTGTCGCGCGCAGGCGGGCTGGGCCCTTGCCCAAAACATGCCGGCAAAGCAGAAGATGGCCATCGTCAGCCCCAGGTTACCGAAGGGCACGGCGCTGGTCACAAAGCCGGTGGCACGCGGTATGCCTTGACTGTAGACCTGCCAAGCGGCAATACCGGCGGCGACTATGCACCCCACGACCAAGCCGGCCCAAACAGCTTCCAGGCGGGGCGGCGCTTTAACGGCCAGGACCAGTATGGGCACCGCCAACAGGCAACGGCTGTCCACGTCCAACATGCTGGCATCGTTACCGTGAATAATGGTGGTCGCAACCGCCACGGCGAAGACGCCGAGCAACGCCAGCATGATCGCCCGGTCTTCGCGCGTTAGCGGCATGTAGGCTTGGTCGGCATGGCCGTTACGCACCGCCAAACAGGCCAGGTACGCCATGCTGGTCAGCAGTAGGAACGCCGAGCCGTACGAATACCCCGACGGCACCGACAGCATGAACGAGAAAAACAAGAAGCTGCCCAGCGTTGTGGCTTGCCGCCATACGCCGTTGTTCGTATTGGTGTTCATGGCGGCTACCTTTATTATTTCTTGTTGGCCCGTCGCGTGCTGGTGTACCGGCTGCCTATAATCCAACGTCAACTCCCTACTCTTGCGTAACTATGAAAATCCTTGTCACCGGCGGCGCCGGCTTTATCGGTTCGGCGGTCATTCGCCATATCATCGATCACACAGACGCTCACGTCGTTAACCTGGACAAGCTGACCTACGCGGGCAACCTCGAATCGCTGGGGAGTGTATCGGGAAGCAATCGTTATGCCTTCGAGCAGGTGGACATTTGTAACGCCATGGAACTGAAGCGCGTCTTCAGCCAACACCAGCCGCAGGTCGTCATGCACTTGGCCGCCGAGTCGCATGTGGACCGCTCCATCGACGGCCCCGCCGCCTTTATCGAAACCAATATTGTCGGCACCTATACCTTGCTGGAAGCCGCGCGCATCTATTGGCAAGGCCTGGCCGATGCCGGCAAGTCACAATTCCGCTTCCACCATATTTCCACCGACGAGGTCTATGGTGACCTGGAAGACCCCGCCGCCCTATTCACCGAAACCACGCCCTACGCGCCCAGTTCGCCGTATTCGGCCAGCAAGGCAAGCTCGGATCACTTGGTGCGGGCGTGGCGCCGCACCTACGGCCTGCCTACGTTGGTTACGAACTGCTCGAACAATTATGGGCCGTTCCACTTCCCCGAGAAGCTCATCCCCTTGATGATTCTAAATGCGCTGGAAGGCAAGCCGCTACCGGTGTACGGCCAAGGCAACCAGGTGCGAGACTGGCTTTATGTGGAGGACCACGCGCGCGCCCTGTACCTAGTGGCCATGCAAGGCGACATTGGCGACACCTACAACGTGGGCGGCCACAACGAAATGCGGAACATCGACGTGGTGCGCACCATATGCGCGTTGCTGGAAGAGCTGGCGCCGAATAAACCGGCGGGGGTGGCGCACTACCGCGATTTGATTACCTACGTGACTGACCGGCCGGGGCACGACATGCGCTACGCGATCGACGCCGGCAAGATCCAGCGTGAGCTGGGCTGGACGCCGCAAGAGACGTTTGAATCCGGCATACGCAAGACGGTGCAATGGTATTTGGACAACGCGGAATGGTGCCGCCGCGTGCAAGACGGCAGCTACCAGCGCGAACGCCTGGGTGTGGCCTAGGCGGCAACCGCCGCCCGGCGCATTTCCCAACGCCAGGCATCCTCGCACATGTCTTTAATCCCTTTTTCAGCGCGCCAGCCCAGGGCCTTATACGCCAGCTCCGTGTCTGCCCAGCAGGCGGCAATGTCGCCGGGACGGCGCGGCACCAAATCGTAGGGAATAGCCTTGCCGCTGGCCCGCTCGAACGCCCGTATCATTTCCAGCACCGAATAGCCCACGCCCGTGCCCAGATTCACCGTTAAAAGAGCCTGATCCGCGCCCAGGCAATGCTCCAGCGCCCGCACGTGGCCGGCCGCCAAATCCATGATGTGAATGTAGTCGCGCACGCCCGTGCCGTCGGGCGTGTCGTAGTCGTTGCCGTAAACCTGTACGCGCGCGCGTATGCCGGTGGCCACCTGGGCCACATACGGCATCAGATTGTTGGGTACGCCTTGCGGCGCCTCGCCCATCAGGCCGCTGGGGTGCGCCCCCACGGGGTTGAAATACCGCAGGCGCGCAATGCGCCAGCCGGCTTCGCTCTGGTATAGATTGTCCAGAATGTCTTCGATCACCAGCTTGGTATGGCCGTAGGGGTTGGTGGCGGAACGGGGATGGTCTTCGGTAAGCGGCAGGCGCCGCGGGTC
This sequence comes from Candidimonas sp., assembly GCA_035515055.1. GTDB lineage: Bacteria > Pseudomonadota > Gammaproteobacteria > Burkholderiales > Burkholderiaceae_B > Pollutimonas. The sequence goes on along the minus strand of DATJBV010000024.1, from coordinate 42,993 downwards.
GCCATATACCGTGGCCGACGAGGAAAACACGACCGTCTTTACGCCGGCTCTCTGCATGGCGGAGAACAATTGAACGCTGCCGTGCACGTTGTTGTCGTAGTACGCCAGCGGCTGCCTGGTGGATTCCCCCACGGCTTTCAGGCCGGCAAAATGCAAGACGGCGGCGATGGCATGTCCGGCAAAAATGCGGCCCAATGTGGCGGCGTCGCGTATGTCGCCCTGCACGAAGCCCGGTCGTGTGCCGCTGATGGCGCCAATGGCGTCCAACACGTCGACCGTGCTGTTGCTTAAGTTATCCAGAATAAGCACGCGGTAGCCTGCCTGCTGCAAGGCCACGCTGGCATGGCTGCCAATAAAGCCTGTACCGCCGCTGACCAGGATAGTTTGCGTCATACGTACGTCGCTGCCCATGGTTGCTAAACCCCCCGATTCTTGCATTGCGCCCCAAATGGGCACAAACCCTTATGCCTCAGCTTCTTTCATGTGTGTAAAATCCTTTTCATACATAGGAATTAACATCATGACCAAACCTTCATGGATCGTCCGCGAATCCGACGTTGCGGGGTACTCGCCCGCCAATCACCATGGCACCATCAATCGGCGCCTTATCAGTCGTGAAACCGTCGGTGCGCAGCATGTGGAAGTGCTGGTGGGTACCATCGAACAGAACCAGGGCGCCTTGCCCCACGCGCACCCGGACATTGAACAGGTGTGTTATTTGCTGTCAGGTTCGGCTACCGTTGAAGTCGAAGGCGAACGCGGCGAATTGCTTCCCGGGGACTGCTGCTACTTCCCGCCCAATAAAAAACACGTCTTCACGGTGACCAGTAAGCAACCGGCGCGCCTGCTCGTCATTTACTCCCCGCCCTACGAAGAAAACCCCGAACGCGTTATTCGTTGAATCGGTAAATCCGTTGAACGAGTAATGTGCCAATAACGACAGCCGCGACACGCGAGTCGCCGCGGCACAGGAGACATGAAATGAAGAAAAATTGGACGAAAAACCTAGTTTCGGCCTGCTTGCTCGGCGTTGCCCTTGGCCCTGTTGCCGCCTTCGCGGCTTATCCTGAAAAGCCCATTACGCTGGTCGTACCCTTCCCCGCGGGTTCGGGCACCGATGCGGTCGGCCGCATCTTCGCCGAAGACATCAGCAAGCAACTGGGCCAGCCCGTCATTGTCGAGAATCGCCCGGGCGCCAACGCCACGATTGCGGCCAACTATGTGGCTAAGGCCGCGCCTGACGGCTACACGCTGTTCGTTACGACCAACACCTCGCACTCCGCCGCGCCATGGCTCATGAACAACGTAACCTACGACCCGGTCAAGGACTTCACCCCTATCGCGCGCGGCGGCAACCTGCCCTTCTTGCTGGTCAGCAATCCCAGCCGGCCGTACAAGACGGTGAAGGAACTCATCGACCATGCCAAGGCCAACCCCGGCAAAGTCACCTACGCCACTGGCAACAGTACCGGCATCGTGGCGGGCGGTACCCTGGCGGTAAAGGCCGGCATCGACTTGCTGGCCATACCCTACAAAGGAACGCCTCAGGCGCTAACGGATCTGGTCGGCGGGCAGGTGGACTTCATGTTTACCGACTTCACGTCGGGCATGCCTTTCGTCACCTCCGGCCGCCTGCATGCCATGGCGGTATCAACGGCCAAGCGCAGCGAATTGGTGCCCAACCTCCCCTCTATGGAGGAAGCCGGCGTCCCGGACTTCGACATCAATTCCTGGAACGGCTATTTCGGCCCGGCGGGCATGGATCCCCAGGTCGTGAAGGTGCTGAACGCCGCCATCAACAAGACAGTGAGCGATCCCAAGATCAAGGAGAAGCTGGCACAACTTGGGTTCGACGCCTTCAGCGGCACACCGGACGACTTTGCCAAGTTCGTACAGGAGCAGTACGCCTTGTGGGGAAAGTTGATCAAAGACGCCAACCTGGCGCCTAAATGAGTAGATCGGCCATGACAACGCCCACTTCCGCCGGGCCTTTGGACGGCATCCGCATCCTGGACTTGAGCTCTGTGGTCATGGGGCCTTACGCCACCCAGATTTTGGGTGACCTCGGCGCCGACGTGATCAAGTTGGAACCGCCCACCGGCGACAACATGCGGGCCGTCGGCCCCATGCGCAACCCCGGCATGGGCGCCATGTACCTGCACTTGAATCGCAACAAGCGCTCTATCGTGCTGGACTTGAAAACGCCGCAGGGACGCCAGGCCTGCCTGGACCTGGCCAAGACCGTGGATGTCCTGCTCTACAACGTCAGGCCGCAGGCCATGGCCAGGCTGGGCCTGAGCTATGCCGACGTGGCCAAGGTCAACCCCAAGCTGGTGTACGTGGGAGCGTATGGCTTCGGCAGCGGCGGGCCGTATGCGGGCAAGCCGGCGTACGACGACCTGATCCAGGGCATGACGGCCATCCCGTCGCTCTACCATCAGAATTCCGGCGATGTTCCCCGCTATGCGCCCCTTACGCTGGCGGATCGCGCCGTGGGCATGCAGGCGGCCATCGCCATACTGGCAGGCGTAATCCACGCACGCAGTTCGGGCCAAGGCCAGGAAATTGAAGTGCCCATGTTCGAAGCCATGGCGCAACTGGTATTGGGCGACCACCTCGGCGGCGAGACCTTCTCGCCGCCCGCGGGCCCCACCGGCTATGCGCGGCTGCTGGTGTCGTATCGCCGGCCGTACGCCACATCCAATGGCTACGTCAGCGTGCTTATCTATAACGACAAGCATTGGCAGCGCTTCTTCCAGATCATCCAGCGTGCCGACCTATTGCACGATCCGCGCTTCAGTACGCATACCGCGCGCGCGCAGCACATCGACGAGGTCTATAACTTCGTATCCGACACCCTGGCCACCAACACCAGCCAGTACTGGCTGCACGCCTTCGACCAGGCCGACATCCCGGCCGCGCCGCTGTATAGCGTCGACGACCTGATCCGCGATCCGCATCTCGAAAAAGTCGGCTTCATCAAGGAAGTGCAACATTCCAGCGAAGGGGCCATCCGGTCTCCGGGCCCCGTGGGCACGTATTCGCGCACACCGATCAGCATCCGGCGCAACGCACCGCGCCTCGGCGAGCACACGCAGGAAGTCCTGCAAGAGGCCGGCATTCCGCAGGCCGACATCAACGCGCTGGGCGACACAGCCCTGGGCATGGCACACACCGGAAGGAAGAAACCGTGAGTTTTGTATTAAGCGAAGAGCGCCGGGCGCTGGTCGAGGGGGTGCAGTCCCTGTGCAGCCGTTACCCCGATGAATACTGGCTGGCGCGCGACCGTGACGGCGTGTACCCGCACGAATTTCACCGCGACCTGGCTGAAGCCGGCTGGCTGGGAATCGCCATGCCGGAGGAATACGGCGGCTCGGGGCTGGGCATGACGGATGCGGCCCTGATGATGCACACCATTTCGCGCTCGGGCGCGGGGTTTTCCGGTGCGTCGGCCGTTCACATGAACATCTTCGGCCTGAACCCCGTGGTGGTGTTCGGCTCGCCCGAACAGCGGGCACGCGCCCTGCCTCCGCTCATCAGTGGCGAACAAAAGGCGTGTTTCGCGGTAACGGAACCCGATGCGGGCCTGGATACCACCAAGCTGTCGACCCGGGCGGTGCGCGACGGCGGCCATTACGTGGTTCATGGCCGCAAGATATGGATATCCACGGCGCAGGTGGCCGACAAGATGCTGCTGCTGGCGCGCACGACGCCCTTGGCCGACGTGAAGAAGCCCACGCAAGGGCTGTCGCTCTTCTACACCGACCTGGACAGAAGCACGATAGAGGTACGCGAGATAGAGAAAATGGGCCGCAAGGCGGTCGACTCCAACATGCTGTTCATCGATGGCCTGCGCATACCGGTGGAAGACCGTATTGGCGAGGAAGGACTTGGCTTCCAGTACATTTTGCACGGCCTGAACCCCGAGCGCATACTGATCGCCGCCGAAGCGGTGGGCCTGGGCCGCGCGGCGCTGGCCCGTGCCGTCGACTACGCCGGCGAACGGGTCGTGTTCGGACGGCCCATCGGCCAGAACCAGGGCATTCAGCATCCGCTCGCGCAGGCGTGGATGCAACTGGAAGCGGCTGACCTTATGGTACAGAAGGCGGCCTACTTGTATGACGAGGGCATGCCTTGCGGCGAATACGCCAACACGGCCAAATACCTGGCTGCCGAGGCCGCATTCAACGCCTGCCAAACGGCGGTACTGACTCTGGGCGGCATGGGCTACGCCAAGGAATACCATGTAGAGCGCTATTTGCGCGAGAGCTTTATTCCGCGCATCGCTCCCGTCAGCCCGCAATTGATCATGTGCTTTATTGCGGAGAAGGTATTGGGCTTGCCCAAGTCGTATTAAATGTGCTGTTCCAGGAAGCGGCATGCCACGCGCAGCTTCTTGCCGTGCTCCTCGATATTGCTTTCAATGCGGTATAACGGGCCGGCAATGGATATGGCGTAATTGTTGCCCGAAATTTTCACAGGCCACGCAATCGCGCCAACATCTGGCATGGATTCGCCCAGGTTGGCGAACCAGCCGCGTTTAAGCGACTCTTGTATATCGTCCTCAAGCGCCTCTGCCGTGACCAGCGTGCGCGGGTTGTAGGCTTGCAGGGGTTGTTGCGCCAGCACGTTGCGCCGCGCCGTCGCGTCCAGCGTCGACAGCAACGCCTTGCCCAGCGAATTGGCATGCAAGTCTTTTTGCGCGCCCGCCACCGCCACGTAGCTGATTGGATGCGGCGATGCCAGGACGTCCAGATACAAAACCCGGTGATTCAAGTCCAGCTTGGCGAAGACCACGGTTTCCGTCGTGGTGTCGCGCAGCTCTTCCAGGCTGGGCTGCACTTTTTCCAGAATGGGATCGGCCTTGGAAATACGCTGCGCCATGGCAAGCAGCCGCCCAGTGGGGTAATACCCTTGGCGGCGCCCGGCTTCATACAGGTAACCCAAGCTGGACAAAGTGCGCAGCAGTGCCAGGCAGCTGGACACGGGTACGCCGAGGAGTTTCGCCAGTTCCGATAATGCCAAGGGCCTGGCTTCACGAGCGAAGAGCTCGATTATTTCAATAACGCGCAAGGCGGTTTTTACGTTGGCTTCGGGTTTCTTTTCGTTCATTTATAGCTTTTTTTGCATATTGGCCGGGTATGTGATACCATTTCCCTGCTAAACGCAGGCGTAGTTGCCGCCAACCGTCAATATGTGTACGCAACCAGGTAGCAAGGCACCGGCAACGCCCATTCTTGCACGCCACCTGGACATTTTCAATACACGTTTCCGCTTTGGAAACGCAGCACTCCCCGAACTTCGGTTCGCAATCGCAAGATTCGTATGTATAACACCTGCGTCAGGCCGCCCATGGCCGCCGGACGATACGCAGCGCGACTCCGGTACACAGGCTTATCAACTTTTACAGGAATAATTTATGGCTAAAGAAGAACTTATTGAAATGGGTGGCTTGGTAACAGAAGTGCTGCCCGACTCGCGCTTTCGCGTTACGCTGGACAACGGCCACCCGGTTGTTGCCTATACCGGCGGCAAAATGCGCAAGCACCATATCCGTATTTTGGCCGGCGACAAGGTTTCGCTGGAAATGTCCCCCTACGACCTTAGCAAAGGTCGCATCACGTTCCGCCATATAGCTGGCCGCGCACCTGGCGCCCCCAGCCAACGCCGCCGTTAATCACGGAAAACGTCGCATATCGTTCCGCTTCAATGGCATTACAATCGACCGTCGATAGCCATTGAGAGGAGCGCTTGTGACCGACCAACCGCCCGCCAGCCTGCCTGGCATGCCGGAATGGGCCGCTTTTGAAGAGGCCGCCAAGAATGCCTCCATTCAGTTCAACAGCCTGCGCCAAATCGACGCAGCCGGCATCGACGTCGACCTTAGCGCACAGCCGACCTCGCCGGCGCTGCTTGCCGCCACAGACGCGCTACTAAGCGCCCGCCGCTTTGGCGAACTGCGCGACCGGCTGTTTTCCGGCGGCATTGCCAACGTCACCGAAGACCGCGCCGCATGGCACACAGCCTTGCGGGCCCCCGCCCCTATCGACGTAGTCGCCGCCGAACGGCAGCGGCTTAACGACTTCGTGCGGCTGGCCGATTCGGAACGCCGCTGGCGCAACATTATTCATATCGGCATCGGCGGCAGCGACTGGGGCGTGCGCCTGGCCGTCAGTGCCTTCGGCTATGCCGGCACCTGGCGGCGCGTACACTTTGTGGCCAATATCGACGGCCATGCCATACAAGGCGGCTTGGCGGGCTTCGATCCGCACGACACGCTTATTGTGCTGGCCTCCAAGTCGTTCACGACGGCCGAAACACTTCAAAACGGCCAACGCGCCATGGAATGGCTGCAAGCCGCCGGGGTAGAGAATCCTTTCGAACAAGTGGTCGCCATTACCGCCAGGCCCGATGCCGCCCGCGAGTGGGGCGTGCCCGACACGCATATCTTTTCTTTGTGGGACTGGGTGGGCGGTCGTTTCTCCATGTGGTCGGCAGTCAGCCTGACCACGGCCCTGGCGGTCAGCGCCGACGTCGTGGCGGGCATGCAGGCAGGCGCGGCAGCCATGGACACGCACTTCGTCCAGGCGCCGATCGAAAACAACGCCCCCATACAAATGGCCATCGCCGGCATCGTCAATCGCAGCGTGCTGGGCTACGGGTCGCTGAATATTGCGCCGTATGACTTCCGCCTGGCCAATCTGGTGCCCTACATCCAGCAGCTGGAAATGGAATCGTTGGGCAAGTCGGTCAACGTGGCGGGCGACGCCGTGGGCGTGGCCACCGGGCCGGCCGTCTGGGGCATGCCGGGTACCGATGCGCAACATACCTTCTTCCAATGGCTGCACCAGGGCAGCGACGGCGCGCCGGTGGACTTTGTTGTTTGCGGCCAGGCCGACCATGGCTGGCCCGAGCACCATAAAAGCCTGCTCGCCAATTGCCTGGCGCAGCGCGAAGCCCTGCTGCGCGGCAAATCCTACGACGACGCCTTGCAGGAATGCCTGGCGGCCGGCATTCCTCAAGAGAAGTCCGAATGGCTGGCCAAGCACCGCGTCCATGCGGGCGGGCGGCCGTCGAATCTGATTGTGCTGCCGCGGCTATCACCTTATACCCTGGGGGCCTTGCTGGCTTTGTACGAGCACAAGGTCTTCGTGCAGGGCGTGGTGTGGGGCATCAACCCCTTCGACCAATGGGGCGTCGAATACGGTAAAGTGCTGGCCAAGGGAATTGCCGCCGAACTCTCCGGCACGGTCCCTCTAGACCCATCGCACAACGCCTCGACGGCGCATTGGGTAAAAAAATTCAGCGGCGCTTAGTCGCGCCGTACTACCGGGCTTTGATCAATGAATGTGTTGGACACCCAGCTTGAAGGTGTAAAGCAGCTTGAGTTGTCGGTGTTCCACGATGATCGCGGCTATTTCCTGGAAAGCTACCAGGCGCGCAAGTTTTCCGCGCTGCCCGGCATGGCGCTTACCGATTTCGTGCAAGATAATTGCAGCGCATCACGCCAGGGGGTATTGCGCGGACTGCACTACCAAGTGCGCCACCCGCAGGGCAAGCTGGTGCGCGTAGTGCAAGGCAGCGTGTTTGACGTAACCGTGGACATGCGCGCCGACTCGCCGCAGTTTGGCCAGTGGCAAGGGCTGCACTTGTCGCAAGTGCAATACTCGCCAGAAACTACGTCGTACACCATGCTATGGATACCGCCGGGCTACGCCCATGGTTTTTTGGTTCTGTCGCCCACGGCCGTCGTGGAATATAAGTGCACTGAGTACTACCACCCTGAAGATGAAGCGTGTTTACGCTGGGACGACCCCGACCTTGCCATTGCTTGGCCGGAAAAAAGCCCGGTGCTGTCCGATAAGGATAGCCGCGGGCTTAGTTTGAAGGAGTTGCAGCAGTCAGGTGCTCTTGTTCAGCAGAATCATGATTGAGTTGAATGCATAATTTATAACTGCTTTTGTTGAAAGCCAAAAGGGGTGACCGAGATTGGCAGCAAAGTCGATACATGAGTGCGCTCTATTTTGCTATTCCCAAGAACACGGCCAAACAACGCTCAACTTCCACCATGGCGTCAGCGTCGATGCGCCCGAAGACGGCCCCTAGCTTGTCACGTCTGACAGCCATGGCCTTGTCTATCATCACCTGCGAAGGCTTACGCAAACCGTTCTCTGGGCTAGGGTCAATGGTGATACGAAGCAGTGGTGCGGCTAAAAGTACGCCGGTCACGGGAAGCACCGTAATGCTCATATGTTCGCTGAACTGATCCGCCTGAATTACCAAGGCAGGCCGGTGTTTCCCAAAATCGCCTTGCATGGCGATGGTCACGAAGTCCCCCCGGCTCATTCCTTCCAGCCGTCCACGTCGCCTAAGGCTGCGTCCATAAGCTGCTCCAGTTCGGCATCGGCCTTGTCCGCCTCCGCTACCACGAGGCTTTGGCGGCGGCACTCCTCGGCAAAGTCCGGTCGACGCGTATCCGGCACCCAGATCTGCACCGGGCGCAACCCTGCCCTTCGCAGCGCGTCACGGTGTTTTTGAACCCGCGCATTCACGTGCATAGTGGTCATAATCGACCCCCGTCATATTAGTTGCATGTAACGACTATACACGGCATGGATGTTGCATGCAATGATATAGTCGCCGCGCCTGTCAGCGTAAAGGCATTACATCCGCTGAAATATCCCGGCCGCCCCCATCCCCGTCCCCACGCACATCGTCAGCATGCCATATTCAAGATTCCGGCGGCGCAAACCGTGTATGACCGTGGCCGCGCGGATGGCGCCTGTGGCGCCCAGCGGGTGGCCCAGCGCAATGGCGCCGCCCAGGGGGTTGACGCGTTCCGGATCCAGATCCAGGTCGCGGATGACCGCAAGCGACTGCGCCGCGAAGGCTTCGTTAAGTTCTATCCAGCCAAGCTGGTCTTGCCGCAAACCGGCCAATTTCAACGCATGAGGAATGGCGAATTTCGGTCCGATACCCATGATGTCGGGCGGTACGCCCCTTACGGCAAACGACACGAAGCGCGCCAACGGCGTGAGGTTGTGTTCTTTCAAAGCCCTTTCCGACACGACCAGCAGGGCGCCCGCCCCGTCGGAAATTTGCGAGCTGTTACCCGCCGTGACGCTGCCCCTGGCGGCGAACACGGGGCGCAGCTTTGCCAATGCTTCCAGGCTGGTGTCGGCGCGCGGGCCTTCGTCGCGCGTAACGGTGGCTTTGGCCACGGTTGGCTGGCCGGTGCGTAGATTGGCGCCGCGGCTGACGACATCGATGGGCAAGGTTTCGTCGTTGAATTCGCCCGCCTGCTGGCCGGCAATGGCACGCTGGTGCGAACGCAGGGCAAAGGCGTCCTGGTCTTCGCGCGACACCTTCCATTGCGTGGCCACTTGCTCGGCCGTCAGCCCCATGCCATAGGCAATGCCCAGGTTCTCGTCGTCGGCGAAGATGCTGGGGCTGAAGGACGTGCTGACGCCCATGGTGGGCACCAGGCTCATGGACTCGGTGCCGGCGGCGATGATCACGTCGGCCTGGCCCACGGCAATGCGGTCGGCCGCCATGGCAATGGCGGTGAGCCCCGAGGCGCAGAAGCGGTTGACGGTCACGCCCGCGACGGAGGCCGGCAAGCCCGCAAGCAGCGTACTGATGCGCGCCACGTTAAGCCCTTGCGGCCCTTCGGGAATGGCGCAACCGACGATGGCGTCTTCGATGGCCGCCGGGTCCAAGTTGGGCACTTGTGCCAGCAGGCCTTTGATGACGGTGGCCAGCAGGTCGTCGGGGCGGGTATGCGAGAACGCGCCGCGCGGGGCCTTGCCGATGGGGCTGCGTGTGGCGGCGACGATATACGCTTGTTGTAATTGGGTCATGTGTGCACCTTTAATTGCGAACCGGCTTGCCGGTTTGAAGTATGCCGGCAATGCGTTCCTGCGTCTTGGGTTCAACCAGCAGCGCCAGGAAGACCTCGCGCTCGCGCGCCAGCATCCAGGCTTCATCGACCAGCGTGCCCGGGTCGACATCGCCGCCGCAAATGACCGATGCCACTTTCTCGGCGACCACGAAGTCATAGTCAGAAATGAAACCGCCCACTTTCATGTTGAGCAATTGCGCCTTCAAGGTGGCGATGCCGTCGCGGCCCGCCACGGGAAAGCGTTGCGGCAAGGGCGGTCGCCATCCGGTTTCAGCCATGGTTTGCGCGACCCGCGTGGCGACGTAGAGCAATTCATGGCGGTTCATCACGATAGGATCGGAGGGCTGCAGATAGCCCATGGCGCGGGCGTCCAGCGCCGACTTGGACACCTGGGCGCTGGCCACCGCCAGGGCGAACCTTTTGATGAACGCCAACAGCGGCGCATCGGGCGCCGCTTCGGCCTGAAGCTCGGCGGCGCGCCGCGCGCAATAGGCCAGGCCGCCGGCGCCCGGCACCAGCCCGATGCCGACTTCGACCAGACCGATGTAAGTCTCGAAATGCGCCACGCGTCGGGCGCAATGAACGGACAGTTCGCACCCGCCGCCCAGCGCCAGGCCCGCAATGGCGGCGACCACAGGCACCTGGGCGTATCGCAGGCGCAAGACCATGTTCTGCATTTCGCGTTCGATGGGCTCCACAGCGGCGGCCCCGCCTTGAGCAAACGCGGGCATCATGGCCTTCAGGTCGGCGCCCGCTGAGAACGGGTCGTCGGTCTGGCCGATGACCAGCGCCTTGTATGAAGCTTCCGCCAGGTCGACCGCGTGCACGATGCCGCGCACGACGCCGGGGCTAAGCGTATGCATCTTGGTCTTGAAGGAGGCGATTAGAACGTCGCGCGGATGCGGCGCCGGCAGCGTCCAGCACCGTATGGCGTCGTCTTCGTAGACGATGGCCTGTTCCAGGCTGGGCGCTTCGCCAACCAGGCGCGGCGCGCCGATCTGGCGCTGGTACACCGGCAGGGTGCTGCGCCCTTCGAAGCGCTTCTCGCGCGGATTCCACGAGCCGGCTGCCGTGTGCACGCCCTGGGCCTGCCACACAGGACCGCGCGTGGCCCATTCGGGCAGCGGCGCGTCGGACAGCGTCTTGCCTGCGGCAATGTCTTCCGTGATCCAGCCGGCCACATCGTGCCAGCCGGCGGCCTGCCAGATCTCGAATGGGCCCTGGGCGTGGCCAAAGCCCCATTTCATGGCCAGGTCCACCTGGCGTGCGCTGTCGGCGATATCGGCCAAGTGCACGGCGCTGTAATGGAAGCTGTCGCGCAACACGGCCCACAGGAATTGCGCCTGGGGGTGATCGGAATCGTGCAAGGCCTTGAGCTTGGCGGCCGGGTTGCGCTCGGCGAGAATGGCGGCAACGTCGGGGTCGATCTTGGCGTCGGCCGGCACATAGTCTTGCTTGGCCGGGTCCAGCCGCAGTATGGCCTTGCCTTGCTTGCGGTAGAAACCGGCGCCCGTCTTTTGCCCCAGCGCGCCCTTTTCGATCAGGGCCGCCACGACGGGCGGCACGCCAAAATGCGCATGGAAGGGGTCGTTGGGCAATTGATCTTGCATGGTGCGTATGACGTGAGCCAGCGTGTCCAGCCCCACGACATCGGCCGTGCGGAAGGTGCCCGACTTGGCGCGCCCCAGGCGCGTGCCGGTAAGTTCGTCGACCAGTTCGTACGGCAGTCCGAACTTTTCCGCCTGGGCGAACGTGGACAAGATGCCGAAGACGCCGATGCGGTTACCCACAAAATTGGGCGTGTCTTTGGCGCGTACCACGCCCTTGCCCAGGCCCGACACCAGAAAGGTTTCCAGCAAGTCCAGCAGGCGCGGTTCAGTGGCCGCCGTGGGTATCAGCTCCACCAGCGTCATATAGCGCGGCGGGTTGAAAAAATGCACGCCGCAGAACCGGTGACGCAAGGCTTCGGGCAGCGCGTCGGACAAGGCCGTAATGGACAGCCCGGACGTATTGCTGGCGATGATGGCGTCGGGCTTTAGGGCTGGCGCCAGCTTCAAATACAGATCGCGCTTCCAGTCCAGGCGCTCGGCAATGGCTTCGATCACCAGGTCGCATTCGTTCAGCAGGGGCAGGTCGTCGTCGTAATTGGCGGGGGTAATAAGCGCGGCAAGCTCTGGCGACCCCAGCGGAGCGGGATTGAGCTTGGTCAATTGCTTGATGGCCTGCTTGGCAATGCCGTTCTTGTCGCCTTCTTTGGCGGGCAGGTCGAACAGCACAACCGGCACACCGGCATTGACGCAGTGCGCGGCAATTTGTGCCCCCATGACGCCGGCGCCGCAGACGGCTACCTTGCGTATATGGAAACGCGCCGCGTCGGGCGCCGAGGAAGTACCAGATTGGCTGGACTGCATGAACATACCCCTAAAAATGTGAACGATTCAGGCTGCATCACCGTCTATTATGGCTCACTCTACTTGTATCATGTGGCTTCGTTTATCGCGTCCGCTATATGGTTTTTACCTCATCATGGCCAGACTTTCACGCCTTTACGCCCCGCAAATCCCGCAGTTGGTGCAGGCGGAATTCGCACAACCGCTGGCGGCCATTTCCGACCCCACGCCCGCCGCCACGCTAGACCAACTGCAGCAGTGGCTGCGCCAGGAAGCCAAGGATCACAAGCTGGCCTTGCATGGCTGGCTGCTGCTGAACGATCGCATCACCCTATTGGCCACTCCGCCGGAACCGCAAAGCGTATCGAAAGTCATACAAGCGTTGGGGCGGCGCATGGCCGCCGGGATGCGCCATGGCCGCGTGTTCACAGGGCGCTACCGCAGCGCGCTTATCGAGCCGGGGCGGTGGGTGCTGCCGACGCTGGTGTGGCTGGAATCCTTGCCCGTGCATTTGGGCTACGTCGACCAGGCCGAATACTGGCCATGGTCGTCAGTAGCCGGCCATATAGGCAAGCACCTGCGCGGCGATTCGTTGGGCGGCGATTCGTTGGGCGACACCCCACCGGGCGGCGTACCGCTGGTAACCGACCACAACGATTATTGGCAGGACGGCAACACGCCATTTGCGCGCCAAGCAAAATACCGCGAACGCTTAAGCCATGGGCTTACCCCCGCACAACGCCGTCGCATCGAGCAGGCCTTGTTCGGCCAATGGGTCCTGGGCGAGACAGATTTTCTTACCCATTTGCAGCCTCGCGCCTCGCGCCGGATTGGACCGGCGCCTCGCGGAAGGCCGCGCAAAGCGCCGTTTGATGCGTCCCCATTTAGTGACTCACTAAAATGAGCCCTCAAATAATAGGGACAGACCCCTTTTATTTTTGTTGCGTCGCTCGGTTGACAGCGTTATCTTCGCAGACTGCACTGCACACTACGCGAGCTCAACCATGTCCACGTCGCCCATCCGTTCCTCCGCCCCCCTGGCCCAAGGTTTATACAGCCCTGCCCACGAACACGACGCCTGTGGCGTGGGCTTCGTGGCGAACATCAAGGGCCGAAAAAGCCACGCCATCATCCAGCAGGGACTGAAGATTCTTGAGAATCTGGACCACCGCGGCGCGGTCGGCGCCGACGAGCTCATGGGCGATGGCGCGGGTGTGCTCATCCAGATCCCCGACGCCTTGTATCGCGCCGAGCTGGCCGCGCAAGGCATCGATTTGCCGCCCCCCGACGAATACGGGGTGGCCATGGTGTTCCTGCCCAAGGAAACCGCCTCGCGCCTGGCCTGCCAGCAAGAGCTGGAGCGCGCCGTGCGCGACGAGGGCCAAGTCGTCCTTGGCTGGCGCGATGTTCCCGTCGACGCCGAGATGCCCATGTCGCCCACCGTGCGCGCCTGCGAACCCGTCATCCGGCAGCTCTTCATCGGCCGCGGCCCGGACATCATGGTGCCCGATGCGCTGGAGCGCAAACTGTATGTCATCCGCAAAACGGCCAGCCATGCCATCCAGCACATGCAGCTGGCGCATGGGCGGGAATATTTCGTGCCGTCGATTTCGGTGCGAACCGTTGTCTACAAGGGCTTGCTGCTGGCCGACCAGGTGGGCCGCTATTACCGCGACCTGGCCGACACCCGCGCCGTCTCGGCGCTGGCCATGGTGCACCAACGCTTTTCCACCAATACCTTTCCGGCTTGGCCGCTGGCCCATCCTTACCGCATGATCGCGCACAATGGCGAAATCAACACGGTAAAAGGCAACTTCAACTGGCTGCGCGCCCGCGAAGGGATGATGCAGTCCGCCGTACTGGGCGATGACCTGCCCAAGCTCTATCCCATCGTCTACGAAGGCCAGTCCGACACCGCCACGTTCGATAACTGCCTGGAATTGCTCGTCATGTCCGGCTATTCGCTGGCCCACGCCATGATGATGATGATTCCCGAAGCCTGGGAACAGCATACCGGCATGGACGAGAACCGCCGCGCCTTCTACGAGTACCACGCGGCCATGATGGAGCCGTGGGACGGCCCGGCGGCCGTCGCCTTCACCGATGGCCGGCAAATCGGCGCCACGCTGGATCGCAATGGCCTGCGCCCCGCGCGCTACCTGGTGACCGACGACGACATGGTGATCCTCGCATCGGAAGCCGGCACTCTGTCCATCCCGGAACATCGCATCATCAAGAAGTGGCGCCTGCAGCCGGGAAAAATGCTGCTTATCGACTTGCAGCAAGGCCGCATCATCGACGACCTGGAAATCAAGTCGCAACTCGCCAACACGCGCCCCTACCGGCAATGGATCGAACGCCTGCGCCTGAAGCTCGAATCGCTTCCGGCCCAGAAGGTGGACCACCCGCCGCACAAGGTGACGTCGCTGCTGGATCGCCAACAGGCGTTCGGCTGGACACAGGAAGACTACAAGTTCATTCTGCAGCCCATGGCGGCCAACGGTGAGGAAGCCATGGGCTCCATGGGCAACGACGCGCCGCTGGCCGTGCTGTCGGATCGCGCCAAGCCGTTCTACAACTACTTCCGCCAGTTGTTCGCGCAAGTCACCAACCCGCCCATCGACCCGATCCGCGAGCAATTGGTGATGTCGCTGGTGTCGTTCATCGGGCCCAAGCCCAACTTGCTCGACATCAACAATGTGAACCCGCCGCTGCGCCTGGAAGTCGCCCAGCCGGTGCTCGATGCGGCCGCCATGGCGCAAATCCGCCATATTGACGCGATCACCTCGCACAAGTTTCGCAGTTTTGAACTGGACATTACGTATCCCGTCGCCTGGGGTCCGCAGGGTATCGAAGCCTGCCTGGCATCGCTGTGCTCCAACGCGGCCGATGCCGTGCTGAGCGGCTACAACATTTTGCTGATCACCGACCGCCATATCGATGCCGAACGCATGGCCATACCGGCCCTGCTGGCCACCTCAGCCATACACCTGCACCTGATACGCGCGGGCCTGCGCACCAAGACCGGCCTGGTCGTTGAAACGGGTTCGGCCCGCGAAGTCCACCACTTCGCCCTGCTGGGCGGCTATGGCGCCGAGGCGGTCCACCCCTACCTTGCGCTGGAATCGCTGGCGGAAATGGCCCAGCCCGAAGTGGCGATCCGCAATTACATCAAGGCCATCGGCAAGGGGCTGAACAAGGTCATGTCCAAGATGGGCATTTCCACCTATATGTCGTACACCGGCGCCCAGATCTTTGAGGCGGTGGGCCTGCATTCCAGCCTGGTCAACAAGTACTTCACCGGCACGGCCAGCACGATCGAAGGCATTGGCATTTTCGGTGTGGCCGAGGAAGCCATGCGCGTGCACCAGGCCGCCTTCAGCGACGACCCGGTGTTGGCCAACGCCTTGGATGCGGGCGGCGAATATGCCTGGCGCGTGCGCGGCGAAGACCACGCCTGGAGCCCCGATTCCATCGCCAAACTGCAGCACGCCGCGCGGGCCAACAACTACTCCACCTACAAGGAATACGCCCAGCTCATCAACGACCAGTCGCGCCGCCACATGACGCTGCGCGGACTGTTCGAATTCAAGGTGGATCCGTCGCGCGCCATTCCTCTGTCGGAAGTGGAATCGGCCAAGGACATCGTCACGCGCTTTGCCACCGGCGCCATGTCGCTGGGGTCCATCTCGACCGAGGCGCACACCGTGCTGGCCGTGGCCATGAACCGCATCGGCGGCAAGTCCAATACCGGCGAAGGCGGCGAAGACGAATTACGCTACCGAGCCGAAATGCGCGCGGGAAAAAGCACCGTCAAAAAGGGTGACACCCTGGCGTCCTTCCTGGGTTCGGATCGCATCGAAGCCAACGTGCCGCTAATGGCGGGCGACTCGCTGCGTTCGCGCATCAAGCAAGTGGCATCCGCGCGTTTTGGCGTGTCGGCCGAATACCTGGCCAGCGCCGACCAGATCCAGATCAAGATGGCCCAAGGCGCCAAGCCCGGCGAAGGGGGCCAGTTGCCCGGCCACAAAGTGTCGGAATACATCGCCAAGCTGCGTTATTCGGTACCCGGCGTCGGCCTTATCTCGCCCCCGCCGCATCACGATATTTACTCCATCGAAGATCTGGCCCAACTCATCCATGACCTGAAGAACGTAAATCCGCGCGCCTCCATCTCGGTGAAGCTCGTGTCCGAAGTGGGCGTGGGCACGGTGGCCACCGGCGTCGCCAAAGCCAAGGCCGACCACGTCGTCATTGCGGGCCATGACGGCGGCACGGGCGCGTCGCCGGTGTCGTCGATCAAGCATGCTGGCACGCCCTGGGAACTGGGCCTGGCTGAGACGCAGCAAACCCTGTTGTTGAACAATTTGCGCACCCGCATACGCGTGCAGGCCGACGGCCAGATGAAAACCGGCCGGGACGTGGCCATTGGCGCGCTGCTGGGTGCCGACGAGTTCGGCTTTGCAACGGCGCCTCTAGTGGTGGAAGGCTGCATCATGATGCGCAAATGCCATTTGAATACGTGCCCCGTCGGCGTGGCGACACAAGACCCCGTCTTGCGCAAGAAATTCCAGGGCAAGCCCGAGCACGTCGTCAATTATTTCTTCTTCGTCGCCGAAGAAGTGCGTGAAATCATGGCGCAGCTTGGCATACGCACGTTCGACGAAATGATCGGGCGCGTCGACTTGCTCGACATGCGCGCCGGCATCGATCACTGGAAAGCCCAAGGGCTGGACTTCACCCGCGTCTTTCATGCCGTGCCGACCACCACGGCCTTATTCCAGACTGATACGCAAGACCATGCGCTTGTCCATGCGCTGGATCATCAGCTCATCGAGCGCAGCCGCGCCGCCATCGAACGCGGCGAGAAGGTGTCTTTCATTACCCCGGTGCGCAACCGCAACCGCACCATAGGCGCCATGCTTTCAGGCGTGGTGGCCACGCGCTACGGCCATGAAGGCCTGCCCGACGACACCATACACATCCAGTGCAATGGCGCCGCCGGCCAAAGCTTTGGGGCCTTCCTGGCCCATGGCATTACGCTGGACCTGGTCGGCGAAGCGAACGACTACGTCGGCAAGGGCTTGTCGGGCGGCCGCATTATCGTGCGCTCACCCAATGACTTCCGGGGCTTCGGACCCGACCACATCATTGCGGGCAACACGGTGTTGTACGGCGCGCTGGCGGGCGAGGCGTTCTTCAATGGCGTGGCCGGCGAACGCTTCGCGGTGCGCAATTCGGGCGCGGCGACCGTGGTGGAAGGCACAGGCGACCACGGCTGCGAATACATGACGGGAGGCACGGTTGTCGTGCTGGGCGCCACGGGGCGCAACTTCGCCGCGGGCATGTCCGGCGGCGTGGCCTACGTGTGGGATCCCGACAATAGCTTCCACCGCCGCTGCAACATGGCCATGGTCGAACTCGAGCGCGTACTGGCCCATGCCGAGCAAACCGAGATGGCATCGCCGCAGACCTGGCATAGCGCCATTCGCGGCGGCGACCGCGAGACCGATGAAGCCATCCTGCGCCGCCTGATCGAAGACCATTACCGGTACACCGGCAGCTTCCGCTCTCGCGACATGCTCGACGACTGGGACCGCGCCCGCCTTGCCTTCGTAAAGGTCATGCCCACCGAGTACCGACGCGCCCTGGGCGAAATGTGGCGCGCCGTCAACCCGCAACAAATTGCTGCCTGAGGAAAAGACATGGGCAAACTTACCGGCTTTCTTGAATTCGAACGCGTCAAAGAAACCTACGAGGCGCCGCTGACGCGCGTGACACACTGGAAGGAATTCGTCCATACGTTAAGCGACGAAAAAGCCCTGGTGCAAGGCGCGCGCTGCATGGACTGCGGCATACCGTTCTGCACCAGTGGCTGTCCGGTGAACAACATCATCCCCGACTTCAACGATCTGGTGTATCGGCAAGACTGGCACAGGGCGCTGGACGTGCTGCACTCGACCAACAACTTCCCGGAGTTCACCGGACGCGTCTGCCCGGCGCCGTGCGAAGCCGCCTGTGTGCTGAATATCAACGACGACGCTGTCGGCATCAAGTCGATCGAGCACGCTATTATCGACAAGGGTTGGGAGCAAGGCTGGGTGATACCCCAGCCGCCGTCGCGCAAGACCGGCAAGAAGGTGGCCGTCGTCGGCTCGGGGCCGGCAGGCCTTGCCTGCGCGCAGCAGTTGGCACGCGCGGGCCATGCGGTCACCATCTTCGAAAAGAGCAACCGCATCGGCGGGCTGCTGCGCTACGGCATCCCCGACTTCAAGCTGGAAAAGCTGCATATCGACCGCCGCCTGGCCCAAATGGAGGCCGAAGGCGTGGAATTCCGCCCGTCCACCTACGTCGGCGCGCCTGAACATGCGCAAGATGGCCTGAATGTTCGCACGCCCGAATCGCTGCATGCCGAATTCGACGCCATCGTGCTGACTGGCGGCGCCGAAAATCCGCGCGACCTGCCGGTGCCAGGCCGAGAATTGCGCGGCGTGCATTTCGCCATGGACTTCCTGCGCATGCAAAACAAGGCCTGTAACGGCGACCGCGTCCCCCGGCAAATCACCGCCAAGGACAAGCACGTGATCGTCATCGGCGGCGGCGACACGGGATCCGACTGCGTCGGTACCAGCAACCGCCAGGGCGCCGCATCGGTCACGCAATTCGAACTCATGTCCAAGCTGCCGGACGCCGAAGACAAGGAATTGACCTGGCCGTATTGGCCGGCCAAGTTGCGTTCGTCGTCATCGCACGAAGAAGGCTGCTCGCGCGATTGGGCCGTGGGCACCAAGTCGTTCGAGGGCAAAAACGGCAAGGTCGAGAAACTGGTGGCCGCGCGCGTGGAATGGTTCAAGGACAAGGCCACCGGCCAGATGAAGATGCGCGAAGTGGAAGGCTCACAGTTCGAGCTGCCCGCCGACCTGGTCTTGCTGGCCATGGGCTTTGTCTCGCCTGTAAAGCAGGTACTGGATTCCTTCAGCGTCGAGGTGGACGCCCGAGGCAATGCGCGCGCCAACACCGACGACTACGCCACCAACGCCGGCAAGGTATTTGCCGCCGGCGACATGCGGCGCGGGCAGTCTCTGATTGTGTGGGCCATACGCGAAGGCCGGCAATGCGCGCGCTCGGTGGACGAATACTTGATGGGGGCGACGACTTTACCGCGCTAGCATTTAGTCCTGACTGGATTTCCAGGGGTTAATGATCGAAACGCCCAGGCTCTCGAAGTCTTTGGTATTGCGGGTGACGAGCACCAAGTCGTGTTCGACAGCGGTTGCTGCCAGCAGGCTGTCTATTGCAGGCAGTGGCCGGCCCGCCCGCGCCACCAAGCGGCCCCAGCGATCGGCCACGGCGGCGTCCACCGTCAGAATGCGTCCTGTAAAAAATGCGGTGAGTTCAGTTTCCAGCCAGTCGACCAGCGTCTGGCGTCGGTCGAGCTCAGAAAGGGCTTCGATTCCTTTGCGTATCTCGCCCAGCGTTAAGACGCTTAAAAAGAGCGTTGAGGCCGGCCTGTCTTCGAACCAGTGAAGCACGTGCGGGTTGGGCATTTTTCGCCGTAGCTCCGAGAGCACATTGGTGTCGACGAGATAGCTCAAAGCGCGACCTCGCGTGTAAGGCTTTTATCGCGCTCCAGATCTACGTCGTCGTCGCCATACAGTGGCGAGCGACGCATTAAATCCACAAGAGAGCCTTCCGACCCAGACAGGCGATCGAATGCGGCACGCGACATAACCACGGCAACAGATTTGCCGTGCAACGTAATATCTTGCGGCTGCTCCTGCGCACGTTTGATAAGCTCGGACATCCGAGCCTTTGCTTCCTGTATTTGCCAGCTATTCATGAGCGCCCTCCGGGTTCTGACTATTCAGGTCAGATTCTACGCCGAGCATTCGTCACATTCAATAATAGGCCCCAGCCATGAAAGGATACAATATCAGGTCCACCGTCTAACCGCCTGGCCTATGACCTCATCTTCCGCCACCAACCCCATCGTGACGTTCACCGACGTAGCCCTTGGCTATGGTGACTTTACGGTCTTGCAGGGCATCAGCCTGCAGGTTGGGCGTGGCCAAGTTGTTGCCATGATGGGCGGTTCCGGATCGGGCAAGACCACGCTGCTGCGCGGCGCCACCGGCCAGATCAAGGCGCAAAGAGGCATTATCAGCGTTTTCGGCACAGATATCTCGCAGGTTAAAGGCGAGAGCCTGCGCGAACTGCGCCAACGGATGGGCGTGCTATTCCAGCAAGGCGCGCTGTTCACCGACCTTAACGTCTTTGAAAACGTGGCCTTCCCCTTGCGCGAGCACACGCAGGTTTCCGAAAGCCAAGTCACCGAATGCGTCTTGGACAAGCTCGATGCCGTCGGTCTTCGCGCCGCAGCCCACTTGAAGATTTCCGAAATTTCCGGCGGCATGGCCAGGCGTGTGGCGCTGGCGCGCGCCATCGTGCTTGAACCCGAACTCATCCTGTACGACGAACCCTTCGCGGGATTGGACCCGATTTCGCTGGGTATTACCGCGCAACTGATACGCACGCTTACCGACCGGCTCAATTGCGCCTCGGTGCTGATTACGCACGACGTGGCCGAGTCTTTTCTGATTGCCGACCAGGTATACATGGTGGGCCAGGGCAAGCTTATTGCCACCGGCACACCTACCGAGCTGGCCCACTCGAAAGACGCCTATGTGCGTCAATTTCTCGATGGGCAGCCCGACGGCCCTATCGCATTTCATTATCCTGCCACGCCGGCCTTCACCCGCTGGCTCGAACAACATACAGGCGGCTCATGACGACCCCCGTTAAATCCATTACGACCTTGGGCGGCCGGGTGCGCGACGGCATTTCCGGCCTGGGCGGCTTCATTCGGCTAAGCGGCGCCATCCTGGCCGGCAGCGGCGCGGCCATACGCCGCCCGGGCCTCGTAATCCAGCAAGTGCATTTCATCGGCAATTACTCGCTGCTCATCATTGCGGTCTCCGGCCTGTTCGTGGGCTTCGTGCTTGGCCTGCAAGGCTATTACACGCTTAGCCGCTATGGTTCGGAAGAGGCGCTGGGCCTGCTGGTCGCCTTGTCCCTGGTGCGTGAACTGGGTCCCGTCGTGACCGCATTGCTCTTCGCCGGGCGCGCGGGCACGTCGCTGACGGCCGAAATCGGCCTCATGAAAGCGGGTGAACAACTGGCCGCCATGGAAGTCATGGCAGTCGATCCGGTACGCCGCGTGCTGGTGCCGCGCTTCTGGGGCGGCGTGATCGCCATGCCGGTGCTGGCGGCAGTATTCTCCATGGTCGGCGTGATTGGCGGCTGGGTGGTCGGCGTGTTGCTCATCGGCGTCGATCCTGGCGTATTCTGGTCGCAGATGCAGGGCGGCGTCGACGTCTTCAAAGACGTCCTGAACGGCGCGTTCAAGAGCGTGGTGTTCGGCGTGGCGGTCACCCTGATCGCGCTGCATGCCGGATGGACCGCCAAGCCCACGCCTGAAGGCGTATCGCGCGCCACGACCCGCACCGTCGTGGCCGGATCGCTGGTCGTGCTGGGGCTGGATTTTGTACTTACCGCGCTGATGTTCAGCAATTAACAAGACAACGGATCAATCATGACGCGTGAAAAAACCGATTTCTGGGTAGGACTGTTTGTGCTGCTGGGCGCCATGGCGCTGATTTTCCTGGCGCTGCGCGCCGGCAACATGAGCACGTTCTCCTTTGCACCCACCTATCAGGTGCAGGCAAGATTCGACAACCTCGGCGGCCTGAAGGCGCGCGCTCCGGTCAAGAGCAGCGGAGTCGTGGTGGGCCGCGTGGCCGGCATTGGCTTCGACAACGAACGCTACCAGGCGGTCGTCACGCTCGACATGGAAGAAAAATACCAGTTCCCAACCGATACGTCGGCATCCATACTCACCTCCGGCCTGCTGGGCGAACAATACGTGGGCCTGACACCGGGCGGCGAAGAGAAAATGCTAGCCCAGGACGGCGAAATCCAGTTCACGCAAAGCGCCGTCGTCCTTGAAGAACTGATCAGCAAATTTTTGTATAACTCGGCCAGCGACGGGGGCACCGCGCCCGCGGCCGCTCCCGCAACTGGCGACCTACCGAAGAACTGACCCCATCATGACTGAATCCAGCACAGCAGTCCGCCCCGCCTTCCAACGTTACCTGCGCATGACGGCTCTGGTGGGCGCCAGCGCGCTCGCGGCCGGGTGCGCCAGTGTGAGCGACCCCAATCCGGCCGATCCGTGGGAAAGCTATAACCGCGGCATGTATGCATTCAACGACACGGTAGACCGCGCTGTCCTGAAACCCGTGGCCAGCGGCTACGACGCGCTTACACCGCAGCCGGTGCAAACCTGTATTCACAATATTTTCAATAACCTGGGCGATGTCTGGTCGGCCGCCAACAGTTTCCTGCAGGCGCGCGGACACGACTTCTTCAACACGCTGGGGCGTGTGCTGTTCAACACCACCGTCGGCCTGGGCGGTTGTATCGACGTGGCCTCCATGAACGGGTCGCAGCGCATACAAAATGATTTCGGCGTAACGCTGGGCGTGTGGGGGCTGGGTTCCGGCCCCTATGTCGTGCTGCCATTCCTGGGTTCCAGTTCCGTTCGCGACGCGGGCGCCACCGTGGGCACCATCGCCGCCGGCGTCTCGCCGGTTACCCCGGTATTCGAAATCGACAACGTGGGGCTGCGCAATACCATCCTGGGCACCTATGTCATAGATACGCGCGCCAGCTTGCTGGATGCAGATGAACTTGTTAACGAAGTAGCGCTTGACCGTTACAGCTTTATCCGCGACGCTTACATACAACGCCGAAAGGCGCAGGTGGACAGTCGTCGCGCGGGCACTGAACTGCCCGACTATTCCGACGACGAACTGCCCGACTACACAGACCCAGCCTTGCCGGAATAACCGGCAACACAACAGGAACCGCCATGACCGGACGTTTCACCGCAGCAGGCCTACGCAAGTATGTAACCGGTGCGGCGTGCGCCGGCCTGGTCGGTCTGGCGGGGTTGCTGGCAGCCAGCCAGGCCATGGCCCAAAAGCCGGTCGATCCGTCCGGAGCGCCGGACCAGTTCGTCGAAACGGTCGCCAATAACACCCTGGACGCGGTGAAAAAGAACCAGGCCGTCAAGTCGGGCGACCCGACCAGCATCAACCAGGTTGTCACCGAATATGTCCTGCCTTACGTCAACCTGGAAAAGACCACCCGCCTGGCCGCGGGTCGCCACTGGCGGCAGGCATCGCCCCAGCAGCAAGCCAGCCTGGTCCAGGCGTTTAGGAACACGCTCATACGCACCTACGGCGGCGCCTTCACCAAAGTGGACCAAAGTTCCGCCTTCACCATGCTGCCCTTTCGCGGCGACGACCAAGCCAACGACGTCGTCGTGCGCTCCACACTGTCGCAGGGAAACGGGCCTTCGGTAGGCATCGACTACCGGCTGGAAAAGACACCCAAGGGCTGGAAAATCTACGATTTGAACGTGGAAGGCATCTGGCTCATACAGAACTACCGCAACCAGTTCTCGCAGCAAATTACCAAAAACGGCATCGACGGCCTTATTGCCGCGCTTAACCAACAAAACCTGTAGCGAAGCGGGCTGCCGGGCACAATCCGGTGGGCGACCTATAATGTGAAGCTTGGCTTAATTACAAGCCAGGCTTTTTTTATTGCCATGCCTGCCCTCACTCTAGACCACATATCCAAAATCTATGCGCCGCGCGCCCGCGGCTGGAAAGACCGGCTCTCGCGCGCCTCCGGCAAACCGGGCTTCCAGGCGCTGGACAACGTCAGCCTTACCGTCGAGCATGGCGAATTCTTCGGCCTGCTTGGCCCCAACGGGGCCGGCAAGACGACGCTGATCTCCATTCTGGCCGGACTGGCGCGGGCCTCTGCCGGCACAGCCTCCGTATGCGGCCACGACGTGGTCGCCGACTTCCGTCAAGCACGCCGGTCGCTGGGCGTCGTTCCCCAAGAAATCGTCTACGACCCGTTCTTCACGGTGCGCGAAACCCTCAGGTTGCAATCGGGCTATTTCGGCCTGCGCAACAACGACGACTGGATAGACGAAATTCTTGGAAATCTGGGGCTGGCCGACAAGGCCGACACGAATATGCGTGCGCTTTCCGGCGGCATGAAGCGGCGGGTGCTGGTGGCGCAGGCCCTGGTCCACCGCCCCCCCGTCATTATTCTCGACGAACCCACGGCGGGCGTCGACGTCGACCTGCGCCGCACGCTGTGGGAATTCATTGCCCGGCTGAACAAAGAGGGTCACACCATCTTGCTTACCACGCACTATCTGGAAGAAGCCGAAGCCTTGTGCGGGCGCATTGCCATGCTCAAGGCCGGCCGGGTCGTGGCGCTGGACACAACCCAGGCATTGCTTGCACGCGTGGGCGGCGCCGACCTGGAAGACGCCTTCGTACGCATCATGGGCAATGACGACTTTGCGGGAGCCCCGGCATGAGCGCGTCGCCCCTGATCAAACCCCGCACCGACATGGGGTCGGGCTTTCCCACGCTGTTGCGCAAGGAATTGTCGCGCTTCTGGAAGGTGGCGTTCCAGACCATCGCCGCGCCTGTCCTGACCGCGCTGCTCTACTTGCTCATCTTCGCCCATGTGCTCGAAGGCCGCGTGCAGGTGTACGACACCGTGCCGTATACATCGTTCCTGATCCCGGGACTGATGATGATGAGCATGCTGCAAAACGCCTTCGCCAACCCGTCGTCGTCTCTCATCCAAAGCCGCATCACGGGTAATCTGGTGTTTATCCTGTTGCCGCCCCTGTCGCATCGCGAGATCTTCAGCGCGTACATTCTTGCGGCTATCGCGCGAGGCCTGTGCGTGGGCGCCTGTGTATGGCTGGTGGCGCTGTATTTCGCCGTCCTGCCCATCAACAACCTCGCCTGGATCCTCACCTTCGCCGTCCTGTCCTGCACCATCATGGGCACGTTGGGTATTATTGCGGGGCTTTGGTCCGAAAAATTCGACCAATTGGCCGCCTTCCAGAACTTCTTGATCATGCCCGCCACTTTCTTGTCCGGCGTCTTCTATTCCATACACAGCCTGCCCGATTTCTGGCAGGCCGTGTCCCGCTGGAATCCCATTTTCTACACGATAGACGGCTTCCGCTACGGCTTCTTCGCCGTTTCCGACGTGTCGCCCTGGCATAGCCTGGCCGTCGTCTCCGCCGTGTGCATTGTGCTTTGCTTCTTCGCCCTTCGCCTGCTGGCCAGTGGCTACAAATTACGGAACTGATCGCTATGTTGCCTACCCCTGAACAAGTCCAACAGTACATCGCCGACAATCTGCCCTGCGAACATCTCAAGGTATACGGCGACGGCTCGCATTTCGAGGCCCTGATCGTGAGCCCCGCCTTCGAAGGCAAGCGCCTCATCGCGCGCCACCAGCTGGTGTATGCGGCGCTGGGCGAACGCATGAAAGCCGAAATCCACGCCTTGTCCATGCGCACGCTCACGCCCGCCGAATACGAGGCGAATCCGAATGGATAAACTGCTGATTGCGGGCGGCAACCGCCTGCGGGGCGAAATCACCGTGTCGGGCGCCAAGAACGCCGCCTTGCCCATCCTGTGTGCCAGCCTGCTCACGGCCGATCCCATCAGGCTGGAAAACGTTCCCGACCTGAAAGATATCGGCACGACCTTGAAGCTCCTGGGCCAGATGGGCGTCGCGTCCGACCATGGCGCCGATGGCATCGTGCACCTCGATGCCTCGCAAGTCACCAGTCTTGAAGCGCCTTACGAGCTGGTCAAGACCATGCGCGCGTCCATTCTGGTGCTGGGTCCCCTGCTGACCCGTTTTGGCGAGGCTCGCGTCAGCCTTCCCGGGGGCTGCGCCATTGGCCAGCGCCCGGTCGACCAGCACATCAAGGGCCTCGAGGCCATGGGCGCCGAAATCACCATCGAGCACGGCTTCGTGATCGCCAAGGCCCCGCGCTTGAAGGGGGCCACGATACTCACCGACATGGTCACGGTCACCGGCACGGAAAACCTGATGATGGCCGCCGTCCTGGCCGACGGCCAGACCATATTGGAAAATGCGGCGCGCGAACCCGAAATCGTCGACCTGGCCGAACTGCTCATCAAGATGGGAGCCCGCATCCAGGGCCACGGCGGCGACCGCATCGTGATCGACGGCGTGGAACGCCTTCATGGCGCCACCCACCGCGTCGTGGCCGACCGCATCGAAGCCGGCACGTTCTTGTGCGCCGTGGGCGCCGCAGGCGGCGAAATCATGCTGCGCGATGCCGCGCCGCAAACCATGGGCGCCATCCTTGAAAAACTGAAAGAAGCGGGCGTAAGCATTGACTCGGGCGGCGACTGGATACGCGCCACCATGAACCGGCGCCCCAAGGCCACTGGCTTTCGCACCCGCGAATACCCGGGCTTCCCGACCGACATGCAGGCCCAGCTCATGGCCTTGAATACCCTGGCCGAGGGCACGTCGGTCATTGTCGAGAATATCTTCGAAAACCGCTACATGCACGTTCAGGAACTGGGCCGCATGGGTGCGCAGATCGACATCGACGGGCATACCGCCGTTGTCACGGGCGTTGCGGCCTTGTCGGGCGCCACCGTTATGGCCACCGACTTGCGCGCATCGGCCAGCCTGGTCATTGCCGGCCTGGCGGCACGCGGAAATACCGTCATCGAACGCATCTACCACCTGGATCGCGGCTATGAACGCATGGAAGAAAAATTGCGCTGCGTGGGCGCCGACATTCAACGCCTAACCGGGAAAACCGCATGAGTCCAGCCAAACCCCTGACGCTAGCCCTGTCCAAAGGACGCATCTTCGACGAAACCATGCCTTTGCTGGCGGCCGCCGGCATAGACGTGCTGGAAAATCCAGAAACGTCGCGCAAGCTTATTCTGCCCACCAGCAGTCCGGACCTGCAACTGATCATCGTGCGGGCCTCCGATGTGCCCACGTACGTGCAATACGGTGCGGCCGACTTCGGCATTGCCGGCAAAGACGTCTTGTACGAGCACACTTTCCAGTCTCCTGGTGGCCTTTACCAACCCGTGGACCTGAACATTGCCCGCTGCCGCCTATGCGTGGCGGTGCGCCAGGGCTTCGACTACGAAGCCGCCGTGCATCAGGGCTCGCGCCTGCGCGTGGCAACGAAGTATGTGCAGGCGGCACGCGAGCACTTTGCGGCCAAGGGCGTGTACGTTGACCTGATCAAGCTATACGGTTCCATGGAATTGGCGCCCCTCGTTGGCCTGGCCGATGCCATCGTCGACCTGGTGTCGACCGGCGGCACGCTCAAGGCCAACAACCTGGTCGCAGTCGAAGACGTGGCCGAGATCTCGTCGCGCCTCATCGTGAACCAGGCGTCGCTAAAGACGCGGGCCGCGCGGCTGCAACCGCTCATCGAGGCATTCGCCCGCGCGTCGGCGCAGTTGCCCTGAGCAAACCCGTCGTTACGGTATACACTCATTGTTATATAAAGAATTTTTGCGTATTTCGTCATGTCTTCAGCCCTGATTTCCCGCCTAAGCACCCAGTCTGATCAATTCCAGACCGACTTGCGCGCGCTGCTTGCCTTCGATGCGTCGCAAGACGAATCCATCGAACGGGCAACCGCCGACATCCTCAAGCACGTGCAGGCACAGGGCGACCAGGCCGTGCTCGAATACACCCGGCGCTTCGATCGCGTGTCAGCCTCGTCGCTGGCCGAACTGGAAATTCAGCGCGGCGACTGGATCGCCGCCCTGAACGCGCTGCCCACCGACCAGCGCCAAGCCCTCGAAACGGCGGCCGAACGGGTGCGCAGCTACCACGACCGCCAGCGCATGGAAACCTGGACCTACACCGAAGCCGACGGCACGGTGCTGGGCCAAAAAATAACGCCGCTGGACCGCGTAGGCCTGTACGTGCCTGGCGGCAAGGCCGCCTATCCGTCTTCCGTGCTCATGAACGCCATTCCCGCCAAGGTGGCCGGCGTATCCGAAGTCATCATGGTCACGCCCACGCCCGATGGCGTGCGCAATCCGCTCGTGCTGGCGGCCGCCGCCATCGGCGGGGTGGACCGCGTCCTGGGCATAGGCGGCGCGCAGGCGGTCGGCGCCCTGGCCTACGGCACGCAAACGCTTGCCGCCGTCGACAAGATCGTCGGGCCGGGGAACGCCTACGTGGCGGCTGCCAAGCGCCGCGTCTTCGGCACAGTCGGCATCGACATGATCGCCGGACCTAGCGAAATCCTTATCATCTGCGACGGCACGACGCCCGCCGACTGGATCGCCATGGACCTCTTTTCCCAGGCGGAACACGACGAACTCGCGCAAGCCATATTGCTATGCCCCAGCGCCGCGTATCTGGACGACGTCGAAGCCGCCATGGCCCGCCTGCTGCCCACCATGCCGCGCGCCGACATCCTGCGCGCCAGCCTGGCCAACCGGGGCGCGCTCATTCTCGTGCGCGACCTCGACGAAGCCTGCGCCATCGCCAACGACATCGCGCCCGAACACCTGGAAATTTCCACCGACAACCCGCAACAGTGGGTCGACAAGATCCGCCACGCCGGCGCCATCTTCATGGGCCGATACAGTTCCGAGTCGCTCGGCGACTACTGCGCGGGCCCGAATCACGTTTTACCCACCTCGCGCACGGCCCGGTTTTCCTCACCGCTGGGCGTGTACGATTTTCAGAAGCGCTCGAGCCTTATTCACGTATCGCAGCAAGGCGCGCAAACCCTGGGGCGCGTGGCCGCCACGCTGGCGTACGGCGAAGGGCTGCAAGCCCACGCCGCCAGCGCCGAGTACCGTCTTAACCCCTCTGATTTGAAGTCCTGACTATGCGCACTGCCGACATTACCCGCAATACCAACGAAACACGCGTACGCGTTGCCATCAATCTCGACGGCACCGGTCGCCAAACAATCAACACCGGCGTCCCGTTCCTGGACCACATGCTCGACCAGATTGCCCGCCACGGCCTGATCGACCTGGACATTGCCTGCGACGGCGACACCTACATCGACGACCACCACACCGTCGAAGACGTGGGCATTACGCTGGGCCAGGCATTTGCCGCCGCGGTGGGCGACAAGGCCGGCCTGCGGCGCTACGGCCACTCCTATGTGCCGCTGGACGAAGCCTTGTCGCGCGTCGTGATCGATTTCTCCGGGCGCCCCGGGCTTATCTACCATATTCCGTTCACGCGGTCGCACATCGGCAAGTTCGACGTCGACCTGGCACGCGAGTTCTTCCAGGGCTTTGTGAACCATGCCCTGGTCACGCTGCATATCGACAATCTGCGCGGCGAAAACTCCCACCACCAGTGCGAGACCGTGTTCAAGGCTTTTGGCCGCGCGTTGCGCATGGCCACCGAGCACGATCCGCGCAACGTCGGCGTAGTCCCGTCCACCAAGGGTGTACTCTAAACCGCTAACGGCCATTCCCCGTGAATACTATCGCCATTGTTGACTACGGCATGGGCAACTTCCATTCCGTCGCCCGCGCATTGCGGGCGGCCGCGCCCGATGCCGACGTGCGTATCTGTCGCCTTCCCGAAGAAATCGACCAGGCCTCGCGCGTGGTGTTTCCGGGCCAGGGCGCCATGCCCGACTGCATGCGCACGCTCGACGAATCGGGCCTGCGCGCCGCTGTTATCCGGGCCGCGCGCAACAAGCCGCTGCTTGGCGTCTGTGTCGGCGAGCAAATGCTGTTTACCGAAAGCGAAGAAGGCAACGTCGGCTGCCTGGATATTTTTCCAGGCAAGGTAAAGCGATTTGCCGGGCCGCAATATGCCAGCCTTGACCAGCCCAGCAACGAACCGGGGCAAGAACGGGAATTGCTGAAAGTACCGCATATGGGTTGGAATCGGGTGCGCCACGTGCAAGACCATGCCTTGTGGCAAGGCATACCGGACAACAGTCATTTCTATTTTGTACATAGTTATTACGTAGAGCCTGCGCAGCCCGCCCTGACGGTAGGGGTTAGCCATTACGGCACGGCCTTTACCTGCGCGGTCGCAGCGGCTAACATTTTTGCGGTACAGTTCCATCCTGAAAAAAGCGCCGACCACGGCCTGCGCCTGTATCGAAACTTCGTCGATTGGCGTCCCTGACTCTTCTTTTTCCATTTATTGCTTTTATTGGCTATTGACCATGCTACTCATCCCCGCCATCGACCTTAAAGACGGGCGCTGCGTGCGCCTTCGCCAAGGTGACCTGGACGACGCAACGATCTTTTCCGATGACCCGGCCGCCATGGCCGTCCAGTGGTTCGACCAGGGCGCGCGCCGCCTGCACCTGGTGGACCTGAACGGCGCGGTTGCCGGCAAGCCAAAGAACGAATCCGCGATCAAGGCCATCATCAAGGCTCTGGGCGACCAGATTCCCGTGCAAATCGGCGGCGGCATCCGCGATCTGGACACCATTGAACGCTACCTGGACAGCGGCATTTCGTACGTCATCATCGGCACGGCCGCGGTGAAAGATCCCGGCTTCCTGCGCGACGCGTGCAGTGCGTTCCCCGGCAACATTATTGTCGGGCTGGATGCGCGCGACGGCAAAGTCGCCACCGACGGCTGGAGCAAGCTTACGCGACACGACGTGCTCGACCTGGGCCGCAAGTTCGAAGACTACGGCTGCGAAGGCATTATTTACACCGACATCGGCCGCGACGGCATGCTGTCGGGCGTCAACATCGAAGCCACCGTCAAGCTCGCGCAACACGTCAGCATTCCCGTGATTGCGTCCGGCGGCGTCACCGACCTGAAAGACATCGAAGCCTTGTGCGCGGTCGAAGACCAGGGCGTCGAAGGCGCCATTCTTGGGCGCAGCCTCTACGAAGGCACACTGGACTTCGCCGCGGCGCAGGAAATGGCCGACGAACTGGGCTTGGCATGACGGCAGTGAACCCAGCATCGAACGACACCGGGCTGACGCGGCGCATTATCCCTTGCCTGGACGTGACGGCGGGGCGCGTGGTCAAGGGCGTCAATTTTGTCGACCTGGTCGACGCCGGCGACCCGGTCGAAATCGCGCAGCGCTATAACGAGCAAGGCGCCGACGAACTCACCTTTCTCGACATCACCGCCACCAGCGACGCGCGCGACCTGATCCTGCCCATCATCGAAGCGGTTGCCAGCCAGGTGTTCATTCCCCTGACGGTGGGCGGCGGCGTACGCCAAGTCACCGACATCCAGCGGCTGTTGAATGCGGGGGCCGACAAGGTTTCCATGAATAGCGCCGCGGTTGCCGATCCCGAACTCGTGCGCGCGGCTGCCGACTACCACGGCTCGCAATGCATCGTCGTGGCTATCGACGCGCGCCGCGTATCGGCGCCCGGCGCCGAGCCTAAGTGGGAAATCTACACGCATGGCGGGCGCAAGGCCACCGGCATCGACGTCGTCGAGTGGGCGCGCAAAATGGCCGCCTACGGCGCCGGCGAACTGTTGCTCACCAGCATGGATCGCGACGGCACCAAGTCCGGCTTCGACCTGGAACTGACGCGCGCCGTCTCCGATGCGGTGTCGGTGCCTGTCATCGCCTCGGGCGGCGTGGGCAATCTGCAGCATCTGGCCGACGGCGTCACCACCGGGCGGGCCAGCGCCGTGCTGGCCGCCAGCATTTTCCATTATGGCGAATACACCGTGCGCCAGGCGAAGGAATTCATGGCCGCCCAAGGCATCAAGGTCAGGTTGCCGGAATGACATCGCTTCCGAAATGGCTGCGGTCCGTCAGTTTCGACGAACAAGGCCTTATTCCAGCCATTGCGCAAGACGCGTCCTCGGGCACCATCTTGATGGTGGCCTGGATGAACGCCGAATCCCTGGCTGAAACCGTTGCCACGGGGCGCGCCGTGTACTGGTCGCGGTCGCGCCAGCGGCTGTGGCGCAAGGGCGAAGAGTCCGGCCATGTGCAATTGGTCAGCGAAGTCCGGCTGGACTGCGACGGCGATGTGCTGCTTCTGCAAGTGGTACAACAAGGCGGCATTGCGTGTCATACGGGCCGTCAGCGCTGCTTTTTCCGCCGCCTCGACGGCAAGGACGCGGACGCCGTCTGGATCGACTCAGACCCCGTACTGAAAGACCCTGGGCTTATCTACAAATGACACCACAAGACTCCGCCACCATCCTGGCCCGCTTGGCCGACACGCTGGAATCGCGCCTGCCTCGAAACGGGGGCGACCCGGCGGCTTCGTATACGGCCAAGCTGCTGGCTCGCGGCCCCGACGCCTTCCTGAAGAAAATCGGCGAAGAGGCCACCGAACTGGTCATGGCGGCCAAAGACAACGTCCCCGAGCGCATCGTGGCTGAAACGGCCGACCTGTGGTTCCACTGCATGGTGGCGCTGGCCCATTACGGGCTGCGTCCCGAACAGGTACTTGCCGAATTGCAGCGCCGCGAAGGCACGTCGGGCCTGGTCGAAAAGGCCGCGCGGCCCCAACACTAACCGGGAGCACAAAACACCATGAGCCAGGACTGTATTTTCTGCAAAATTGCGAACGGTCAGATTCCATCGAAAAAAGCCTATGAAGATGAAGAATTCTTTGCTTTTCACGACATAAATCCTGCAGCTCCCGTACACTTGCTACTTATACCCAAACGCCATGTCGCATCGCTGCAAGACATACAGGAAGCCGATGGGCCGTGGCTGGGTAGAATGATGGCACTGGTCCCCAAACTGGCTAAAGACAACGGCTGCAGGCCGGGTCCGCAGGGCGGGTTCCGGGTGGTTGCCAACACAGGTACAGACGGCGGGCAAGAAGTTGCCCACCTGCATTTTCATATTATTGGGGGGCCTCGCCCCTGGCAACAACGCGCGGCGCCTGCCGCGTAATCGGAGATCGCATCATGGGTAGTTTCAGCATTTGGCACTGGCTTATCGTTCTGGTGATCGTGGCCCTTATCTTCGGCACAAAGAAAATCCGCAACATGGGTGAAGACCTTGGCGGCGCCGTGAAAGGGTTCAAGAAGGGCATGAAAGACGTCAACGCCACCGACGACAAAACGCCTGAAGCCGTTACGCAGCAACGCATGAAAAACGACGACACCATCGACGTGCAAGCCAAAGAAAAAACTGACGTATAACCATGTTCGACGTCAGCTTCACTGAACTATTGCTTGTCGGCGTCATCGCCCTCATTGTCATCGGCCCGGAACGCCTGCCCAAGGTGGCCCGCACGCTGGGCCATCTGGTCGGACGAGCCCAACGCTACGTCACCGACGTCAAAACCGACATTCAGCGCGAAATGGAGCTGGGCGAACTCAGCAACCTGAAAGACCAAATGGAAGACGCGGCCAAGTCGGTCAAGTCCTCCATGCAAACCGCCAGCGACACCCTGCGTTCACCGCTGGATGAAGCGCAGAAGGCGCTCAAGGAAGCGTCCATATCTGTCGATACGCTGGTGAAAGACGCCAAGGCCGAAGCCAGGGCCGAAACCAGCACGCCGGCCGATGCCTCGGCTTCAGTGCCCGCCGCCACACCCACGGAGCCGCCCAAGTGACAAAAGACGTCTCCAGCCAGGACACCTTCATTTCGCACCTGGTCGAGCTGCGCACCCGCCTGCTGCGCGCCGTCATGGCGGTAATGGCCGTGTTCGTGGTGTTATTCATCTACCCCGGTCCGTCGCTCATTTACGACTTGCTGGCCCAGCCCATGCTGTCTTCCCTGCCCGAAGGCACGCGCATGATTGCAACGGGCGTGATCACGCCGTTCATGGTGCCCGTGAAAGTCACCCTGATGGCGTCGTTCGTACTGGCGTTGCCGGTGGTCTTGTACCAGGCCTGGGCCTTCGTGGCTCCGGGGCTGTACAAGCACGAGCAGCGGCTGGCGTTGCCGCTCATTGCCTCCAGCACCTTGCTATTCCTGCTGGGCATGGCTTTTTGCTACTTCGTGGTATTCCGCACGGTCTTCCACTTTATTGCCAACTTCGCTCCGCAATCCATTACGCCGGCACCAGACATTGAAGCGTATCTTAGTTTCGTCATGACCATGTTCGTGGCGTTCGGGGTTACGTTCGAAGTACCCATCGCCGTGATTCTATTGGTCAAGAGCGGCGTGGTCACGGTCGAAAAGCTGCGCGCCGCGCGCGGCTATGTCATTGTCGGCGCGTTCATCATTGCCGCCGTCGTCACCCCGCCCGACGTTTTAAGCCAATTCATGTTGGCCGTGCCCTTGTGCCTGTTATTTGAACTGGGCCTGCTCGTGGCCAGTGCGCTCAAAAAGCGCGAGCCGCCCAAAACAGACGAAGACGAAGACGCGCTCGACACCGACGAAATCGCCACCCGCCACGATTAGAACGCCGCCGGCTCGACGCGTTCGTGCCGGCTGGCTTTCAAGGTTTTCGGATGCGGGGCCGCGTCCCGACTCGAACGCTAATGTCCCGCTTCTTGCCATCGCGCAGAATCAACAAGTTGATTTCCTCTTCAGGAGGCAGCGGCGCAATCTGGTTCAGCAATCCGATTGAATCATGAACCGCCTGACCGTTGATTTCCAAAACGATGTCGCCAACCCGAATGCCGGCGCGCCATGCGGGCCCATTGCGCAGCACGCTGGCAATGATCACGCCGTCGCGTTGCGGGAGGCTGAATGCCTTGGCCAGCTCGGGCGTGATGTCCTGCGGTTCTATGCCAAGCCAACCTCGGGTCACGGTGCCGGTCTTGATGATCTGGTCCATGATCGTTTGGGCGGTGGTGGCCGGGATGGCAAAGCCTATGCCCAGCGAACCGCCGGTTTCCGAATAGATGGCGGTATTAATGCCTACCAGCCGGCCCGTCGTGTCGATCAGGGCGCCGCCCGAATTTCCGGGATTGATGGCGGCATCGGTCTGGATGAAATTCTCGTAGATATTGATGCCGAGACGGTTGCGCCCCAGTGCCGAGACGATGCCCATGGTGGTGGTCTGGCCGACGCCGAACGGGTTGCCTATGGCCAGCACCACGTCCCCTGTCTGCACCCGATGCGTGCCGTTGAAGTCGATGGCATTCAATTTGGGCAGGTCGATCTTGAGTACGGCCAAATCGCTTTCCGGGTCCGCTCCTACCAGTTCCGCCACGGCTTGACGCCCGTCGGCCAACGCGACTTCGATGGCATCCGCCGCCTCGATGACATGGTAGTTGGTAAGAATATAGCCGTCGCTGCGTACAATGACGCCAGAACCCAGGTTCGTGGATTCGCGGCGCTCGCTGAAGCCTGGTATGTCGCGAAACAACCGGTTCAAGGCCGGGTCGTCCAGCGGCACCAGCGGCACATTAATATGCTTGCTGGTGTAAACATTCACGACGGACGGCGTTGCCAGCGCAACCGCGCCGGCATACGAGACCTGGGACTGGACAACGCCGGTGCCGGTGCTGCTGCCGCTACCGGCCACGGGCGCGGTGGGTGGAGCTGGCGACGTATGCAGCCAGTCCGGGCGCAAGGTCGCCACGATAAATAAAATACCCAGGCACACCGTTACGGTTTGGGCGAATAGCAACCACAATCGACGCATAAGACTCAGGGAAAAGACAAGCGATGAATCAAGTTTCGAATCATGAACTGGCACGGTGGCTGGACACGACGCTACAGGTCCAGAGTTTCAAGGATTACTGCCCTAACGGACTTCAAGTCGAGGGCAAAACCACGATCAAGCACATTATCACCGGAGTTACCGCAACACAGGCACTACTCGAGGCGGCTATTACGGCTAATGCCGACGCCATTCTGGTGCACCACGGCTGGTTCTGGAAGAACGAGAGCCCCTGCATACGCGGACCCAAGCGTCAACGGCTGGCGCTGGCCATCGGCCACGACATCAATGTATATGCCTACCATTTGCCCCTGGACGCCCACACGACACTAGGCAACAACGCGCAGTTGGGACAAGTATTAGGCCTGAAACCCATGCTCGATGACCAGGGGAAGCCGTGGGTGTGCGGACCCGATGGGCTGGTGTGGGTGGGCGAGTGTCCGCCCGAAACCACGCTGGCGGCACTCGGGGACACCGTTTGCAATGTCTTACACAGACAGCCGCTGATTGTTGGTAATAGGCAACAGCTTATCAAGCGGGTGGCGTGGTGCACGGGCGGCGCGCAAAGCATGATGGAAGCCGCCGTTGCGGTGGGCGCGGACGCCTACCTTACGGGCGAAGCATCGGAACCGAACTTTCATCTGGCCCAGGAAACCGGCGTGGGATTTATTGCGGCGGGCCATCACGCCACTGAACGCTACGGCGTGAAGGCCCTGGGGGAGGCGGTGGCCGCCCACTTCGGCATCCGGGTCGAGTTCATGGACCTGGACAACCCAATTTAAGGTTTTTGTAGCGAATCCCTGATTTGGCGCAATAAAAGCACTTCCTCCGCCAGAGCCGCCGGGATGGCCTCTTTCTGAGTGATCAAGCGGTTGCGCGCGGCGTTGACCGCCTTGACCAGCATGAAGACCACGAAAGCCAACAACACGAAATTAATGAATACTGTCAGGAAGTTGCCCCACGACAGCACAACCGCGCCGGCCTTGCTGAGGGCATCGTAGGTCAACGGTCCGGTGTAGTTTTCGGGCGCGCGCAATACCCAGAATTGATTCGTGAAATCGACCTGCCCGCCCATTATGAAAGCGACCAGCGGCATGATAATGTCTTTCACGAGCGAATCAATGATTTTCCCGAAGGCCGCACCGATGATCACCCCTACGGCAAGGTCTATCATGTTGCCCTTGACAGCGAACTCCTGAAATTCCTGGAGGAAACTTCGTGCTTTGCTCATGATGTCTTCCTTTGAAAAGTTCGCCCACGGCGGGCTGACGCTATAATACGCGGCTGATACGGTTGTACGCAGCTAAAAACAGTAAATGGTATGCCCTGAAGCGGCATGAATAAGGATACTAGAATGAGTCAGATTACGACACAGCTCGACGATTCCGGTGCGGTTGATCCCAACACGCCACCCGATCCTTCGCGCCGTTTCTGGGTAGCTTCCGCCTGTGCGGTCGGCGGTGTGGCGGGCGTTGCAACGGCAGTGCCTTTTGTCGGGTCGTTCGCGCCGTCCGAGCGCGCACGCGCCGCCGGTGCGCCGGTTGAAGTCGACGTCTCGCGCATAGCTCCCGGCGAAATGCTTACGGTCGAATGGCGCGGCAAGCCCGTCTGGATCATGCATCGCACCCCGGAACAGCTGAAAGCGCTCAAAGTCAACGAAGGCAGCTTGGCCGATCCCAACTCGGATCGCCCCG
The DNA here is from genome assembly GCA_035515055.1 of Candidimonas sp. Taxonomy (GTDB): domain Bacteria; phylum Pseudomonadota; class Gammaproteobacteria; order Burkholderiales; family Burkholderiaceae_B; genus Pollutimonas. The sequence goes on along the minus strand of DATJBV010000024.1, from coordinate 5,525 downwards.
GCTATACGCCCGAATACGCCAAGAACGAATACCGTTCCCGCCGCCCCGAATTATTCGTGGGCGTAGGCATCTGCACGCATTTGGGCTGTTCGCCGTCGCCGGTTTTCGAAACCGGCGCCCAGCCTGGCCTGCCAGGCAGCTGGGAAGGCGGCTATTTCTGCCCCTGCCACGGCTCTTATTTCGATCTTGCCGGCCGCGTCTACGCAAACGTGCCCGCGCCCGACAACCTCGAAGTACCGCCCTATACGTTTTCAGCCGACGGTACGCGCCTCACCATTGGTGTTGACGAAAACACCACTGCCTGATGCCTTGCACTTGGCGCACCCCTTCCGCGGGCGCGCCATTCACTGAACCCGTAGTACGCCTTGTAAGTTAACAAAGGAGCCGTTTCATGGCTGGCGAAAAAACCGTCGAAACGACAGGACTCTTAGGATGGATAGACCGGCGCTTCCCGCTGTCTAGCCTGTTCAAAGAGCATATGTCGGAATACTATGCGCCCAAGAATTTCAATTTTTGGTATTTCTTTGGTTCGCTGGCACTGTTGGTGCTGGTGCTCCAGATCGTGACCGGCATTTTCCTGGTCATGAACTACAAGCCCGATGCGAAGCTGGCATTCGAATCCGTCGAGTACATCATGCGCGAAGTGCCATGGGGCTGGCTGATCCGCTACATGCACTCCACGGGCGCGTCCATGTTCTTCGTGGTCGTCTACCTGCACATGCTGCGCGGCTTGTTCTACGGCTCTTACCGTAAACCGCGCGAACTGGTGTGGGTCTTCGGCGTAGCCATCTTCCTGTGCCTCATGGGCGAAGCCTTCATGGGCTACCTGCTGCCTTGGGGACAAATGTCGTACTGGGGCGCGCAGGTTATTGTCAACCTGTTCTCGGCCATCCCCTTCGTCGGTCCCGAGCTGTCCATCTGGATCCGCGGCGACTATGTCGTATCCGATGCCACGCTCAACCGCTTCTTTGCATTCCACGTCATTGCTCTTCCGCTGGTCCTTATCGGCCTGGTCGTGGCGCACATCATTGCGTTGCATGAAGTGGGTTCCAACAATCCCGACGGCGTCGAGATCAAGCAGGGTCCGAAGGACCGCAACGGCCACCCCGTCGACGGCATTCCCTTCCACCCCTACTACTCCGTGCACGACATCGTCGGCGTGGCCGGCTTCCTTATCGTGTTTGCCGCCATTATTTTCTTCGCACCGGAAATGGGCGGGTACTTCATCGAGTACAACAACTTTATTCCGGCCGATCCGCTGAAGACACCTCCGCATATCGCGCCGGTGTGGTACTTCACTCCGTTCTACTCCATGCTGCGCGCCACAACGGCCGACTTCACCTGGATCCTGGCCGGCGCTTCGGTCCTGGCTGCCATCGTGCTGTTCGCCAAGGGTGGCTTGCGCGGCGTCTGGCGTGTTGCGATCCCAGTCCTGCTTATCATCGTCGCCGTGCTGTTCCGCGTCATCGATGCCAAGTTCTGGGGCGTGGTCGCCATGGGCGGTTCGGTTGTTATTCTGTTCTTCCTGCCGTGGCTCGATTCATCGCCCGTCAAGTCGATCCGCTATCGTCCCACCTGGCACAAGTACCTGTACGCTATTTTCATCGTGAACTTCCTGATCTTGGGCTATTTGGGTACGCAAGCGCCTAATCCCACCTTCAACCTGATGAGCCAAATCGGCACCGTGATCTATCTCGGTTTCTTCCTTGCCATGCCTGTGTGGAGCCGTCTGGGAACTTTCAAGAAAGTGCCCGACCGCATCGTCTTTCATCCGCACTAAGGCCATCTACACGTTACGGAACGATCATGATTAAAAAGCTGATTGCTACTCTTGCCTTATCCCTGACCTGCGCGGCTTCGTTCGCCGCGGTCGGTGGCTACAAGCTGGACGCAGCACCCGACCGCATCAACGACATGGCCTCGCTGCAAAATGGCGCCAAGCTGTTCGTCAATTACTGTATTGGGTGCCATAGCGCAAACTCCATGCGCTACAACAAACTGACCGAAATCGGCCTGACTGAAGAGCAGATCAAGAAAAACCTGCTCTTCACGACGGACAAGGTCGGCGACCTCATGCGCATCGCCATGACGCCTGAAGACTCCAAGCGCTGGTTCGGGGTTACCCCGCCAGACTTGTCGGTCATTGCGCGCGCCAAATCGACCACCATGGGACCGTCAGGCGTCGATTACGTGTACACCTTCCTGCGCACCTACTACCGCGACACGTCCAAGCTTACCGGCTGGAACAACCTGGTCTTTCCCAATGTGGGCATGCCCAACGTGTTGTGGGAACTTCAAGGTCCGCGTAGCCTTGATAACGTAAGCATCCATCCGGTCAGCCTGCCCGACGGCGGCACCAAATGGGAACGCACCACGGCGCAGTACGACGCCCAGGGCTTTTCGGTCATTAAAACCGAGGAACTCAAGGACTACAACGGCGCCGCGGCCAACAAGGCTATACTGGCCTCGCCCGACCCGAAGCACGCCGCGGCCTTCGACAACAACGTTGCCGACATCAGCAACTTCCTTGGTTGGATGTCCGAACCCAACCAATTGCAACGCAAGCAAATGGGCGTGTGGGTGCTTTTGTTCCTGGCTTTCTTCCTGGTAGTGGCATGGCGCCTTAACGCCGTCTACTGGAAAAACGTCAAATAGCTGGTCCGTCCGTGCCGGTCGCGCCTCCAAGGCGCTGCGTTTAAGCGGCCGGTCAAGAAATAGGCGTAGATTGATACGCCTATTTCCCTTTTCGGAGCCGCACTTTAGTGTGCTCCTGTCATCTTTACTACACTGGAATCCGCGAAATGATGGTGCTCTATTCTGGAACGACCTGCCCGTTCTCACAACGCTGCCGTTTTGTGTTGTTCGAAAAAGGCATGGATTTCGAAATCCGTGACATCGACTTGTATAACAAGCCTGAAGACATCGCCGTCATGAACCCGTACGGGCAAGTTCCTATTTTGGTCGAGCGCGACTTGATCTTGTACGAGTCCAACATCATCAACGAATACATCGACGAGCGCTTCCCGCACCCACAGCTAATGCCTGCGGACCCGGTCATGCGCGCGCGCACCCGTTTATTCCTGTACAACTTCGAAAAAGAACTTTTCGTGCATGTATCGGTGCTGGAAAACCGCAATTCCACAGATACCAAGGCGCAAGATTTCGCGCGCCAGAATATCCGCGACCGACTTGCGCAACTGGCCCCCATGCTGTTAAAAAACAAGTACATGCTGGGCGAAGAATTCTCGATGCTGGACGTGGCCGTTGCCCCTCTGCTTTGGCGCCTCGACCACTATGGCGTCGAACTGCCCAAGAATGCGGCCCCCATCCAGAAATACGCCGAACGCATCTTCTCGCGTCCGGCATACATTGAAGCGCTGACCCCGTCCGAAAAGGTCATGCGCCGCTAACCATGCAAGAGTCATCGACCAAGCCTTACCTGATCCGCGCACTGCACGAGTGGTGTACCGACAACGGCTACACCCCTCACATCGTGGTCACGGTCGACGCGAACACCGTGGTCCCCGTGGCGCATATCCACGATGGCCAAATCACGTTGAATATAGGCAGCCTGGCCACTAACCGGCTCACGCTGGGCAACGACTACATAGAATTCCAAACCCGCTTCGGCGGCGTAACCGAGCACATCTTTGTACCGGTGGCGGCTGTGTCGGCCATTTACGCGCGCGAAACGGGTGCTGGCATGGGTTTCGATGTAGTCGAATCGCCGCCCTACCCGGGCGGCGCCACGGTGGAACGCAACACCCCCGCAGGGCTAACGGAAGCACCACCAAGCAGCCTGGGCAAGGGGCACGCCCCCGACGATCCAAAGCCGCCTCGCCTGACTATCGTAAAGTAAGGCGGCGCCGTAAAAACAAAACGGCAAAAACCTTGTAGAATGATGCCTTCGCCGGTTTAGCTCAGTTGGTAGAGCAGCGCACTTGTAATGCGAAGGTCGAGGGTTCAACTCCTTTAACCGGCACCAGTATATTCAAGCACTTACGCCAATCCTTCGGGGTTGGCGTTTTTGTTCTGGTGGAATCTCGCTGCTTACTGTGTCAGCCGCAATTCCGTCATCGAGCCTAGGATGGCGGCGAAGGTACTGCGTAGATCGTTGGTGTTGTAGTTCGTGAAGGTGTAGGCGGGGCCGCTGGAGCAGGCGCCCATGGCCACCTCGTCGCCGCCGCCGCTGCCGCCCACGAAGACGGTGTATAGATAGATGGGGTGCGCAGGGTCGTCGTTCTTGATGGCATCACAGACGGCCAGCATGTAGGCTTGGGCATTGTCGGCGGTCAGCCCCGTGGTCGTTCCGGCAGGCCAGCCGATAGTGGCGTTGGGGTCCATGAAAGCTTCCACACTGTGGATGCCGACGAGCTTCTTTCCATAGCCGGCAAACGCTTCGACGATGGCGTCGGGAGAGCGCATATCCAGATTGAGCAGGGATGTAGCGGGCCAGATTTGGACATCCTTGATCATATCCTTGGGGGTGCCTGGACCTCCCCGGTTGCCGATCCCGCTGTCGCCATTGATGCTGCTAAGTGTGGGCGAGGTAATGACGCCTGTCTGTAGTGACCCGCTTGTGCAGCCTGTAGCCACACCGTCAACATTATTAGGCACGGTAGTGCCGTCACCACAGTAATTCACCACCATCTGGAAGTCTGATTTTTGGGCGGGCGATCCAGGATTGTGCATTTTGGGAGCCCGGTATCCTGTATCAGTGGCCGTCGCGTTCTTGCCCGTGCTGACCAAGACGATGGCCCTGCCATTGACCATGGGTTTGTCGGGGTTGGTGTTAGTCGGGTCGGCGGGCAGGTCGGGTTGGCTGTCATCCCAGCCTCGTTCCGCCCCAGCCTGATCGCTGCTCCAATCGGGCGCCAGCATGCGCCACGACCAGAGCAGGCCGCCCGGGATCAAGGACTCGGAGTCAGCGTGGCCTTTCATGGTATCGATCGCGGCATTCAGGGCGGGGGCGTCCTGGCTCAAGAATTGCGTTCGCCCCACATAATCACAACTGTCCGGTTCGAAGGCGGAATAGACCGCGGGAGCGACGTTGCCCCAATTGGAAGAAGCGTCCATCCCGATGAAGCGATAGTTAGGGTCATAATCGAACACCGGCAGGCCCGCTGCCGGTGCCCTGGGGAACGCAGTCGGGAAATCAACCGGCGGTCCTCCTGATCCTCCTTGAGCTTTTTTCTTGATTGTGATTGTCGTTGACGTTCGGTTGTTGTTACTGTCCAACTGTGTGACCGTGATGTCGGAGCCGCCAACGAAACTACCTAAATTGCTTTTGCTTCCTTTGGACGTGGCGGGAATCGGCATGAACACCGGCTGTAAGCTGTTGGGGTCGCTGGCGTCGTTATGGTCTGGCGGGATGCGCTTGGCGGCGGGCAGTGGCAGGTTGCCGCCATTCCCCCAGTAGTAGCCTTTTATGGGCGGATACGGCTCGGAAATGCAGCCCAGCCAGTTGCCTCCTTGCACATAGGCGTTCACCCCCAGCTCGGTCGCCACTGTCTTGACCCAATTCT
>DATJBV010000023.1:0-14166 GCA_035515055.1 Candidimonas sp. | reverse complement strand
GCGCTGGAAGATGCGTGTGCCGCATTGCCGCTCGAGGTCGGACATGCGGCGCGATGCGGCCGCCACCGCCAGGTTCAGCTTGTCGGCCGCGCGCGAAATGCTTCCTTCTTCCGCAATCATCAAGACAAGCTGCACGGTGGTCGTATCGATTTTCACAGGTCATAGCCCCGAAATCGGAATCTTAAGGTAGCGCGCGCCGTTGGATTCCGCCTGGGGCAGCCTGCCCGCGCGGATGTTGACCTGGATGGATGGCAATAGCAGCGCCGGAGCAGCCAGCGTGGCGTCGCGCTCTTGCCGCATGGCGACGAATTCAGCTTCCGATACGCCATCGTGCACCTGCACATTATGCATGCGCTCCTCGGCGACCGTGGTTTCCCATGCGTAGTGGTCACGCCCCGGCGCCTTGTAGTCGTGGCACATGAAAAGCCGTGTCGACGGGGACAGCGCAAGAAGGCGCCGGATGGAACGGTATAACGTGCTCGCGTCGCCCCCGGGGAAGTCGGCGCGTGCGGTGCCGTAATCGGGCATGAAAAGGGTGTCGCCCACGAACACCGCATCGCCAATCCGATAGGACACGCAGGCTGGCGTGTGACCGGGCGTGTGCAGCACTTCCACAGTCAATCCCCCAATCGCAAGTGTTTCGCCGTCGCGCAGTAGGCGATCAAATTCGCTGCCGTCGACCGACACGTTATCCAGGTTGAACACCGGGCGAAAGATCGCTTGCACATCGCGAATATGCTCACCGATGGCGATAGGGGCGCCGGTCTGTTTCTTGAAATAGGGCGCCGCGCTTAAGTGATCGGCGTGAGCGTGGGTCTCAAGTATCCATTCGATCGAAAGGCCTGACATGCGCGCGGCCCCGAGCACGCGGTCGGCCGACGTGGTGGACGCTTTGCCGCTGGGGTGATCGTAATCCAGTACCGGATCGATGACAGCTGCCTTACCGGAGTGCGGATCGGCCACCAAATAGGTAATGGTGTTGGTGGCGTCGTCGAAGAAGGCTTGGATGTTGGAGTGTGAAGACATTATTGTTCCTCTAGTAACGCGGCATATCTATTTACTAGTGTAATTGGTGTCTTCAACCAGCAGGGGCCAGCGGTTTACTCAATGCGATTGGGTACCGCATTGAGTTCTTCGCAAATGGCTGCTCTACCTCTCTGCGCCTGCCTTTTTCTTTTGCAGATGTATGGCGGTTAACACCGCCATACGCCGTATCGGTTCCGGCGGCAACCAAGATGGAGCTTCCATGCCCAATACATCGCTAAGCTCCGGTGAGTCCTGATTCATGATCATTTCGGCCAACAGCTTGCCGTAGACGGACCCCTTCAGTACACCCGCCCCATTGCAGCCGACCGAAGCATATATATTATTGGACGCCTTGCCAAAAAAGGTAGCGCCATTCCTGGTAAGCGCGGTGACGCCGCCCCAAACGTGCTCGAGCCTGTGGCTGCGCAGGGCGGGGTAGCGGCGCCGGTAGCAGTCGGTCAGCATGGCGTCGACGGCCGACTGGGTTTGCGCGTTCTCATACGAATAGGCGCTTCGCACCATGAATCGACGGTTTTGTATTTTGCGTAATGTGGTTCCCAGGCGGTTGGCCGGGATGAGTCCCCACTCCGGGTCAGTCCCGTGCGACGCCAGTTGTTCATCGTCCAGCTCCGGGGTCATGCCCGCGTAGGTGAAGATAGTGATCAACCGATCCTTCAGGAATCCAAGTTTCTTGGCGAAGCCGTTATTCGCGAGAATGAGCTTGCCAGCCTTGATGTCGTGATCTTTTGTCCGAACGAGGCAATGGCCTTTTTTGTCGATCGACAGTACGGGGCAGTTTTCCAATACCGTGACATTGTGCGGCAAGGTATCGGCCAGGCCGCGTATGAGCGCCGCGGGTTGCACGAAAACATTGTTCATCGTGTGCAATCCGTACTGGTAATACGACGTGCCCACCTTCTCGGCAAGTTCGGCTTTCGACACTTCCGTGTAATCAATGTTCCATTGATCGTATTGGCGGGCGGCGTCTTGCAGGCTCTTCGTGCCGTCATCAGTGGCGGCCCCATGGTACTTGCCGATGGGGTTCCAGCCGCAGTCGATCCCATGCGTGTCGATGGTTGCTTTAAGCCAAGCCAGACCTGATTCATAGATCCGTATTTGCTTCTTGGCCAATTGCGCCGGACTGGTGTGGCCCGACATTTTGGTGTTATGCGGCAGGCTGATGATGAAGCCGGAGTTGCGGGCGGACGAGCCCTCGCCGATTTCCGACGCTTCGATAATAAGAACGCTCGCGTGGGGATTCAATTCCGCCAGTCGCCGCGCGGCTCCCAGACCGGTAAAGCCCGCGCCGATAACGACGAAATCGTAGCTGTTCTCAACCTGCTGGTTCGTGTTGCTGCTCCTCTTGGGTAAGAGTGAATTCCATCCCGAACGAGTTTCATAAGTGGGATAAGTGACCGTATGCGGCACAGTCGAGCTCCTTGCGGATTTAAGGGGGGGGGAAGAGCCTCTTCCCGGTTAGGATTTTGATTCCAGGCTTTTCATGACTTCCGCTTGGACCGTGCCCCAGATCTGGCTTTTCAGCTCATTGAAGCGCGGCGACAGTTGCACATCGGCGTTGCGGGGATGCGGCAGGTCGTTGGCGATGTCTTGCACTACTCGTCCCGGCTTGGCGCCCAGGATGATGATTCGGGTTGCAAGCAGCAAAGCTTCGTCGATGGAGTGGGTGATGAATACAACGGTCTTGCCGCTTTGTTCATAGATTTGGACCAATTGTTCCTGGAGGACCTGGCGCGTCATTGCATCCAGTGCGGCGAAGGGTTCATCCAGGAGGATGACATCGGGATCATTCGCGAGCACCCGGGCAATCGAAACACGCTGGCGCATGCCGCCCGACAACGCCTTGGGATAGGCATCCACAAAGGACTTGAGCCCCACCATGTCCACGTATTTCATGGCCACCTGGTGCCGTTCTTTCTTGGCCATGCCGCGCAGCTTCAGGCCAAAGGCCACGTTTTCCAACACGGTCATCCACGGGAATAACGCATATTGCTGAAAGACCATTCCGCTATGGGGGTCGACATCGGTTACTTCCCGCCCATTGACCACAATCTTGCCGGTTGTTGGCTGGTTGAACCCCGCAATAAGGTTCAGCAGGGTGGATTTGCCGCAGCCCGACGCCCCAAGCAAGACAACAAATTCGCCTTTTTTTACGTGAATGTTTACATTGCTAAGGACGTTAAGCTCGCCATAGCTCTTATTTACGTTATCGATTTGGATCATGACTCACTCCGCTTAACGTTGCCACGCCAGCACTTTGTTTTCAATACGCCGCAAGATCACATCGATGATCAGTACGGTAACGCTGATCATCACCATGCCAAGCACCACGGTGTCAGTCTGGAAGAATTCCTTGCCGTTCATGATCATGAAGCCCAGCCCTTCCTTGGCGGCGACCAGTTCAGCCGAAATGACGCAAGTCCACGAGAGTCCCAGAATGATCTTGAAGCCGCTGATGATCTGCGAGAGGCTTGCCGGCAAGATGACTTCGCGCATCACCTGGATGCGGGTGGCACCCAGGTTGCGGGCCGCCAGAATCAGCACCTGATCGACATTGCGGGTCGCCTCGATCACATACAACAGGGCAGGGGCGATTGTCCCCATGAACACGATGCTGTACTTCTGCGTTTCATTGATGCCGAACCACAGCAACGACAGTGGGATCCAGCTCATCGACGGCAGGGGGCGCAAGAGGGAAATGATGGGATCGAACACGGCACAGGCGCGCCGCGAGGTGCCCAGGATAAGGCCGAGAGGAATAGCCACGGCGACAGCCAACAGAAATCCGATCATCACACGGCGGGTAGACGCCAGGACGTTGGAGATCAATACGCCATTGTTGAACGTCTGGATGGCGCGGCGCAGTACCTCGGATGGTGCCGGTAGAAAAATCGGGTCGACAAAGCCTAGCCGACACACGGCTTCCCATGCCGCAACGAATGCAACGACAGACGCGCAGCTAATCAGGAACAGGCTTTTCTTTTGTGGCGAAAGGGAACTCATGAGTACTCCTAAAAAGCGTGGTGCTCAAAAAAAGCAGCGCCGCACTGCCAATGCGGCGCTGCTGCTCAATGCATTCCTTAAATGAAGTCCGACCGTACCCAATCGCTGACTTTGGGGGCATGGTCGATTTGCTTGTAGGTCACCAGCATGTCAGCAAGCTTCTGCAAGCCGGTGACGAACTTCGCGCCGTCGGCAAGCAACGCCTGCTGCGAGGCCCGGTCGTACCAATCGGCATCCTTGATGGTCTGTAACTGGTCTTCGCTACTAAGGTTGGTCAGCGCCACCAGAACCGGCGCGGCGGCTTCGGGCGTATCGCGCAAGCTTGCGCAGGCGCTAAAGTAAGCCTTGGCAAATTGCTTGACCGCCTGGGGGTTCTTGTCCGCAAACGATTTCCTGACCACCAGTACGTCGGGGCCCGGTGTCACGCCAAATTCTTTGAACAGGCTAAACGCGGTGTCGTCAGCCAATAGTTTCATATCGGCCATGGCCGATATGTTATTGAAATACGGCGTCCACGTTGCGCAAGCATCGATTTGTCCGGACTTGATCGCTGCGGGAAGTTCCGGCGCAGACACATTGACAATATTGATGTCTTTATCGGGAACCAAGCCATTGGTTGCCAAAAGGTCCAGTACCAGCATGTGCGCGCTGGAAGCGAACGTGGTCCCTATGGTCTTGCCTTTCAGGTCCTGAATGGTGTTTATGCCAGTTCGGACGAACAAGCCTTCCACTCGCCCAAAATTTTCAGGCACCCCAATAACATAGAACTGTCTCGCACCGCGGGCCATCAAGGCGATGGCCGACACCGCGCCTGTGCCGGCAATATCGATATTTCCCGCCATCAATGCACTCATGCGTGAGGACGACGTACCGAAGGACTCCCATTTCAGGTCGATGCCTTCCTTCTTGAAGCCGCCATTCTTGGAGGCAAGGTAGGCAGGATAGTGTCCCAGCCATGCCGAACCGCCGTAGCTCATTACGTGCAGGTCTTGCGCGAAGGCCGTTGCGCCTATGCAGGGGAATGCCAGCGCCCCAGCGCCTAATGTGGCGCCTTTGATAAAGCTGCGACGAGTAGTTGTTGTCATGTCTCTCTCTCCGTTAAGTCAATCAATGTTGTGGCTAGTCTTAAGCCAGGGGATCTTTTTTTGCAGCGTGGGCAGCACATGCTCCTCGAGCGCTGCTCGGCTGCTTCTATAAATTTCTTCGGCTGGATCTTCGTTCTCGCCGCTGCGCGAGATCAGATAGATGGTTCGTGACAACACCGGGCCAGGCAACGGCAAGACGGCGATGTTGTCCCAAACTGCCATGCCTTGCGCAACGCACAGCGGCGATGCAATGGCCCATCCCAGGCCGGAAGCCACCATGGCCATCACGACATCCGCGGTGTCGATTTCCAGGTAGTGAGGAACGCTCACGCTGCGCCGTCGCAGATGCCGCTCGATCATTCCGCCGTAGTGCGATCGCGCCGAGAAGCGTATAAACGGCATTTCCTGCGCACACTGCGCCAGATCCAGCTTGGCGAAGCGTTGCTCTTTTTCTTTCGGCACAACGATAAGGAAGGACTCCTTGTACAGCTTGGTACGCACCAGATTGTCCATGTCGTCGCTTGGATCGGACGAGACGATCAGGTCAAGCTGGCGGTTCAGCAGGCCACTGGCATGCGTAAGCGCCAGTCCCGACCAAGCAAGGATGCGGCTCGTGCTCGCGACCATGGACTTAAGCACATGGGGACCGACCGTGGCGGAAAATGAATCTATCATCCCCAGGCGGACCTCGACCCTATTGAATAAGGCGGCCTCGCGCGTTTGCGCAATAAGCCGGTCCATATCGGCGACAATCTGCTTGGCGCTACGGCTAAGCGAAATGCCGGCAGGCGTCAGCTTTATCGGCCGCCTGGATCGGTCCACGACCTGGATGCCCAGAATGCCTTCAATTTGTGAAATGATTTGCGACACAGCCGACTGAGTCAGCCCAAGTTCCGTAGCGGCATGCGAGAAATTGCCGGTTGCAGCAACGGCTTCGAATACCCTCAGCGATTTGATGTCCAGCGATTGCGCAATTTTCATGTCTCACCTTTATATTAGGAATAGTACCGGCAGTGCGTTGTTCTACCAATGATTCCGACCTACTATAAGTAATAGTAATGGATATGTTTAGGGTTGCTAATGAATGCTGTTGAGGTTCAGAAGGAGCGGCGAGGCCATGCGCAAGAACGTCGAGCAACGTGAACGCGATTGCGCGGCCGGCATGAAGGGTACATGCGGTGCCCGAGGTACAAGGCAGTAGGCGCTACAGGGCGAGGGCGGGCATCAACGTGGCAACAAGCAGATCAAGCTAAAAGGTAAAAGGCCTGGGTCCGGTATGTACCGGCCCCAGGCCTTATGGCTTCAGCTAGCTACTGCCCCAACGTCTTGGGGCCAGTGCAGGTTCAAGCAGCTTTTTTCAGCGACTTTTTCAGCGCTTTGATTTTGCTTTCATGCTTGTCTACTTTAGTTTGACGAGCCTTGATTTTTTGCTTGATCGATTTAGCGTTCTTGGACATGGTGTATTCCTTACATTAACTAGGCCTACTCAATGGATTCATGCTTCTTGATAAATTCACGAATAAACAGCCTGATTTCACGAGCGGCGGTGGTATCCAGTTCTTCACATACCTGTAAAAACTGCTCGCGCTCGACGGTGCTGATGCGTATCAGCAACTGACTATCTTTCTTATTAAGCTTCGCTTTAATGGGCTTATCGGACATCTGGAATACTCAAAAAAGACTGAAGCTTAAATTGAAAAGATATATGCATTGTATATGCATTTTAGGTTAACGGCAAGGTTTGGCCTGATGTCGCGGGCAGCTCAGTCAAGGTTGCTGTCCCGCTGGACCAGGTAGATCAGCACCAGGGCGATGGTGGCAAGAAACCGGAATGCGCTTGGCACGCCATTCCATTGGTCCGACATCCACATGCCGAACCATTCCCCGCCGATCGACATGAAGCCTACTTGCCACACCAGAAAACCCAGCGCTAGTCCGCCAACGGCCACGTTCTTGGCCCGATTAAACTCGTGCGCCGGCGATTGCACCCGCTTAAGCAGCCGGTGAGCGCCGACCCAACAAAGCAGGGCGGTCAGCGCCTCCAGGGCAATAATCAACATATACGCGGCGTGATGCAGCATGGGTGATTCGATCGCGCGATAGCGGATGGTTGCCGTGGGGAAGATCGTGTCCATCAGTAAGACATGCCTGACAAACTGGAAGTTGCTTCCGTAGTCGGTCATGTTGCCGAAGGCCACCAGCGACGCAAAAAGCGCAATGGCGGCGACGAAGGCTATTTTTGAATAGCGAACAAGCATTAGGGTAGCTCCAGTGACAGACGCCATGATACCCATATTGATTTCGCCAACGCTGCAGCGATCGTGTATGGCAGTGGCTACAATCCAGACCATGAACTCAACACTTACCCTTTCCTTTAGCACCCGCTGACATGGAACTGCGCCAGCTGCGCTATTTTGTTCGGGTGGTCGAACTCGGCAGCATGGGCCGCGCGGCACAAGACCTTGGGGTCGTGACGTCGGCGCTCAGTCAGCAGATCAGCCGGCTGGAAAGCGAACTCAGTACGCGCCTCCTGCAGCGCACATCAACCGGGGTGGTGCCCACGGCGGCGGGCCTGGCCTTGCGCCAGGAGGCCGAGCTGGTGTTGCGCCACGCCGCCAGCGCTGTGCATGCCGCCAAGGCGGCAAGGCTCGCCGGACACGTTTCCATCGGCATGGCGCCCACGACCTCGTCGGTGCTGGGGGTGCCGCTGCTGCAGGCCATGCAGCGCCGCTATCCCGACGTTCGCCTGCACTTGGTCGAAAGTTTGTCGGGCAATCTGTCGCACATGCTGGGCCGGCGCCAGCTGGACCTTGCGGTGCTGTTCCATGCCGGGAGCCAACAGGGTTGGACCTTGCTGCCCATGCTGACGGAGCAGTTGTTCGTCGTGGCTCGACCGGACAGATACGCTCTGCCCACAAACGGCCAGCTCTCGCTCAACGATATTGTGACCCTGCCGCTGGTGCTGCCCACCGGGTCGCATGGCTTGCGCGCCATTGTCGATGCGGCTTTCTTTCATCATGGCCACGAGCCCAATGTCATCGCCGAGGTCGATGGCTTATCCATGCTGATGGACATTGTCCACGCAGGCCTGGCGGCCACCATACAGCCCGGTGCGGCTGTGGTGCGCGCAAATGACAAGCAATTGCTGCGGATTCCCTTGTTGCACGACAAGATGGTGCGCCGCAATCTGGTGGCCAGCTTGTCCGAGGATCAGCTATCCCCGGCGGGCTTGGCGGCGCGCGTCGTATTGGTCGACGTCATGCGCGAACTGGTCGCGGACGGGCGGTGGCCCGGGGCCGAGCTCAGCATTTAAGGCCGTCCCGCGTTCACTATTTGTGAAGACCTGTGGCCGCATGCCTCGTAGCGGGCAAGCCAGGACGCGACTACAGTACGGCCAATAAATAGTCTTGCACGGATCGGTTCATGTTCGATGTACTTATAGTCGGGGGCGGAAACGCCGCCCTGTGCGCCGCCTTGTGCGCGCGCGAAGCCGGCGCCAGCGTTCTGGTCCTGGAGTCGTCGCCGCGGGAATGGCGTGGCGGCAATTCGCAGCACACTCGGAACCTGCGCTGCATGCACGATGCACCGCAGGACGTCTTGATAGACGCCTATCCAGAAGAAGAGTACTGGCGTGATCTGCTGGCTGTGACCGGTGGGCAGACCAACGAAGCGCTTGCCCGCCTCGTCATTCGCGCGTCCTCGACCTGTCGGGGTTGGATGCGCAAGCATGGCGTTCACTTCCAGCCGCCGCTGTCGGGCGCCTTGCACGTCGCGCGCACCAACGCCTTTTTCATGGGCGGTGGCAAAGCGCTGATCAACGCGTATTACCGTAGCGCCGAGGCGCTGGGCGTGCAGGTGCGATACGACGCGCCGGTCGACAGGCTGGATATCCGCGACGGACGCTTCATCGCCGCCTATACCAACGGGCAACGCATCGACGCACGCGCCTGTGTCCTTGCCGCCGGCGGCTTTGAATCGAACCGCGAGTGGCTGCGCGAGGCATGGGGCCAGAACGAGCGCGGGGAGTGGCCGGTCGACAATTTCCTGATCCGGGGCACGCGGTTCAACCAGGGCGTCGTGCTCAAGCACATGTTCGAAGAGCATCGCGCCGACAAGATCGGCGAACCGACCCAGGCCCACATGGTTGCCATCGACGCGCGCGCGCCCCTGTATGACGGCGGCATCTGCACACGCATCGACTGCGTGTCCCTGGGCGTGGTGGTGAATCGCCAGGCCGAACGCTTCTATGACGAGGGCGAAGACTTCTGGCCCAAACGCTACGCGATCTGGGGCCGGCTGTTGGCCAACCAGCCGGAGCAGACGGGCTATTCCATCATCGACAGCAAAGCGGTGGGGCGCTTCATGCCGCCGGTGTTCCCTGGCGAGAAAGCGGACAGTCTGCCGGAGCTTGCCAGCAAGCTTGGCCTGGACGTGGACGTATTCATGCAAACACTGAACAGCTACAACGCGGCGTGCAAGGTCGGCACCTTCGACCATACCAAGCTGGACGATTGCCACACCGAAGGGCTGACACCCGCAAAGACGCATTGGGCCTTGCCTTTGGACCGGCCGCCGTTCTACGGCTATGCGCTGCGCCCCGGCGTGACCTTCACCTATCAAGGACTGTTGACCGATGAAACCGCTGCCGTGCGCTTTAACGACCAGCCCAGCGACAACCTTTTTGTCGCCGGTGAAATGATGGCCGGGAATGTACTGGGCAAGGGCTACACCGCCGGCATTGGAATGTCGATAGGCACGGCATTCGGCCGGATTGCCGGAACCAATGCCGCCAAGGCCGCCTTGGGCGCCGAGAACATCATCGCGCAGGAGGCCGTGCATGCAGCAGCTTGAAGCCTTGACAAAAGACGCCCTGGACCTGGGTGGCGGGCTCATCTCGCTCACCGCATCGGAGGCCGAAGCCGCCCGACAGCTCCAGGTGTGCAACGCCTGTCGGTACTGCGAAGGCTTTTGCGCCATGTTTCCCGCCATGACGCAACGGTTGATGTTCGAGAAGGCCGACGTGCACTACCTGGCCAATCTTTGCCACAACTGCGGCGCCTGTTTGCATGCATGCCAATATGCGCCGCCCCATGTATTTGCCATCAACGTGCCGCAGGTCATGGCCCAGGTTCGCGGGCAAACATACAAGGATTACGCGTGGCCGCCCGCACTGGGCAGGCTTTATGACCGCAACAGTCTTGTGGTGACGCTGGCACTGGCCGCCGGCCTGGCGCTTTTCCTGGCCATTGCCGTCGCCATGGGCGGCGGGCTGTGGAGCAGTGCCGTCGCCGGCAATTTCTATAACGTCTTTCCGCACAATTTGCTGGTAGTGCTGTTCGCGCCGGTATTCCTGTTTGCGATGTTGGCACTGGGCATGGGCTTGCGGCGTTTCCTGCGCGACATCGGCCCCGCGACCAGCGGCGGGCCAGCGACCACTTCCGCGGCGCTCGAAGCCACTAGCGCCGTGCTGCGGCTGAAGTACCTGGACGGCGGCCACGGCGAAGGGTGCAACAACGACGACGACAAGTTCACCTTATCTCGCAGGCGCTTTCATCACCTTACCTTCTACGGCTTCATGCTGTGCTTCGCGGCAACCAGCCTGGCGACCGTGTATCACTACGCCTTTGGTTGGGAGGCGCCTTACGATCTGCCCAGTGTGCCCAAGGTCCTCGGGGCCATTGGTGGCGTCGCACTGATGCTGGGTACCGCGGGACTCGGGTACTTGCATCGCCGGCGCCACCCGCTGCATGGAGACTCGGCCCAAAAACCGATGGATCTTGGCTTTATTGCCCTGCTCTTCCTGATCAGCGTAAGCGGCCTTGCCCTGTGGCTCGGGCGTGGTACGCCTGCCATGGCCTTGTTGCTTTGCCTGCATCTGGGGGCGGTGATGGCCCTTTTCCTGACCATGCCTTATGGCAAATTTGCACACGGCTTCTTCCGCAGCGCCGCGCTCTTGCGCTATGCCGTGGAGAAACGACAACCCAAATCGGCACTGCCTGGCGCTGACTGAAGTTCCTTTGAATAACGGAGACCTTCTATGACAATCAATAAAATCATCCGCACGCTGGTGCTGTCGGCCGGAACCTTGATGCTGCCCGCAACTCATGCCGCCCAGGAGCTGCCGGACCGCCCCATTTCCCTGGTCGTGGGCTTTGTAGCCGGTGGCGCGGCGGACACGTCGGCACGCCTCATCGCAGAAAGGCTGGGGCATAACACGGGCCGTTCAATCGCCATCATCAATAAGCCTGGCGCTGGCGGCAACATCGCCCATCAATATGTGGCCAAGGGTCCCAACGACGGCAGTATGTTGCTGCTGGGCTCGGTCGGACCCTTGACCATCTCGCCGCACCTGATGAAGGTGTCTTACGATCCTTTCAAGGACCTTGTGCCCATTTCAGGGGGTGTCAATTTCCCCAATGTGTTGGTGGTGCATAAGGCGGCAGGCGTCAAGACGCTGAAGGAGTTCATTGCGTTGGCAAAGTCAGAGCCCGAAAAAGTCGACTACGCCTCGTCCGGCTTCGGGGCCGCTTCTCACTTGGCCGGCGAGCTCCTGAACATGGAGGCCGCTGTCAATATGGTGCATGTGCCCTACAAGGGTGGCGCGCAAGCCATGCAGGACTTGCTGGGCGAACGCGTGACATCGTACTTTTCAGCGCCGCCCACGGCCATGCCGTATGTGGCGGAGAACAGACTTATTCCCTTGGCCACGACTGGCCTGACCCGCCCGGCCTACCTGCCCGAAATACCCACCGTTGCCGAATCGGGCTACCCGGGGTTCGAGGCGTTGAACTGGTACGCCTTCGTTGCGCCTGGCGGAACGCCAAACCCGATACTCGACCGTTGGAATGAGGAAATCGTCAAGGTCTTGACGGATCCCGACGTGGAAAAGAAGCTGACGGAGTTCGGTATGACCCCGCAACCGACCACGCGCGACGAATTCGCCGCCTTCATGAAGAAGGAATCGGACAAGTGGGGCAAGATCATCCGGGAACGCGACATCAAGGAGTAAGAAGTCCTTGCCTAGCGGTTACGGCGGCGTAAGTACCGAGGCGGTATCGGTCTCGCTGGAGAAGGTCAGGAACGCAAGATGCGCCTCGTATCGCTCCAGTACGTCGTCGATCACCTGCTGCTTGGTAAGACCCATCA
Source organism: Candidimonas sp. (assembly GCA_035515055.1). GTDB lineage: Bacteria > Pseudomonadota > Gammaproteobacteria > Burkholderiales > Burkholderiaceae_B > Pollutimonas. Next base: position 1,888 of record DATJBV010000023.1, on the reverse strand, counting down.
GGTCATAGCCCCCCGAACCGGTCTGCGTGAACACCTCTAGCCGGTAGTAGATATCAGTCTCGCGCGACATCCGGCCGCCGAACATCGGCACCGGCGCCTCCACGATGGCGACGTGGTAGTGGAAATCGCGAAACGTATCCATCGATACCCGCAGCAATGGCTCGTCGATCCCGTGCGCGTCGGCCTTGGCGCTGCGCTCGACCTGGTAACCCTGGTTACGGAACTCGGCGGCCACATCGTCGAGCGCGGGCCGTACCGTGCGCTCCAGAAACTGGCCGGCCTGCCGCAGTGTTGGGAACGCGCGCAGCTGTTCAAGCCGCTGCTTCCATGACCGCTCCGGCACGTGGCCGCCTATAGGGGCCATGGACGGCCGGCGCAGCACCTGACCCTCGCGCTCGGCCCGTTCCATGCGCAACACCTTGTAGAAGGAGGCCATGGTCAGGTAGGCAATGATCGTGACCGGCAGCGCGAAGATCAGCGTCGCATACTCCATCGTCGTTACGCCGCCCGCAATCAGCATCGCCACGGTAAGCACCGCCGTGAGCACGGCCCAGAAGATGCGCAGCCACTTCGGGCCGTCGTGCGACGGATCCGGAATCGAGGCCGAGAAATTCGACATCACCATTGCGCCCGAGTTGGCGCTGGTGATATAGAACAGCAGGCCCGAGAGCGTTGCCAGGGCAATAAGAAACATGGAGCCCGGGAACATCTCCAGTAGTGCGTACCACCCGCGCTCCGGGCTGGCGATCGCCAGTTCGGCGAACATCATGTTGCCCTGAAGCACATGGTACAGAGCCGAATTGCCGAAGAGCGAGACGATGATGAAGTCGCACAGTACGGGGGCGGTGATCGCCGCAATCACGAACTCGCGCAACGTGCGCCCGCGAGAAATGCGGGCCAGGAAAACCCCCACGAACGGCCCCCAGGCCAGCCAGAACGCCCAGAAAAACAGCGTCCATCCGCCCATCCATTCCGCGCCGCCCGGCTCGTAGGCGAAGGTCTGCATCGTGCGGGCGGGGAGGGTGACGATGAACTGGCCGATGTTCTCGGCGAGGGCATTCAACAGGAACGCCGTCTGTCCGGTGACAAGGATGTAAAGCATCATCGCCACGGCGCTCCAGAGATTCAGCTCGGAGATCCAGCGGATACCGCGGTCGACCCCGGATGTGGTGGCTGCGATGGTAAGCACCACCGCGCCGATGACAAGCGCGATCTGTAGCGCAAGGCCTTGTTCAAGGCCGAAGATGAGCGAGAAGCCGACATTCAGCAGGACGACACCGATACCCATGGAGGTCGCGACGCCGAATACCGTGCCCACCAGCGCGATGATGCTGATGCCATCGCCCAAGGGGCCGCGCACGCGCTTGCCCAGCAGCGGGTAGAGGGCCGCACGTATCGACAAGGGCATCCCCCACCGATAGGCGAAGTACCCCATGGCCATGCCAAGCAGCGCATATACCGACCAGCCGGCAATGCCGTAGTGAAACATTGTCCAGACGACCGCATCCTGCATCGCGGCGGGTGTGCCACCCTCGCCGGAAGGCGGGTACAGGAATTGTGCGACGGGGCCAGTCACCGAGTAGAAGAGCATGTCGATCCCCACGCCGGCGGCGAACAGCATTGCCACCCACGTGCCGAGCTTGTACTGCGGCCGTGAATGGTCGGGACCGAGCCGCACGTCGCCTTCCTTGGAAAACGCAACCCAAAGTACGAAACCGGTAACCAGCGTCATCGTAACCACGTAATACCAGCCGAGATTCGTCGCGATCCAGTCGACGGCCATCTTCATCGTCGTGCGGGCATCATTAGGCACGAGCATGACCCAGATCGAGAAGGCGAGGATGATTACCGAGGAAATCAGCAGGACGTACCAATTAATGCGGGATGC
>DATJBV010000022.1:0-7616 GCA_035515055.1 Candidimonas sp. | reverse complement strand
TGTATTCCTCCTGGCGTTGCCGGCGATTCACCTTACAATTGTGCCATTCCCGGTTTATTGGAGCCCTACGCTATGCGCTATCTGGTCTGGATACTGCGGCTGATCGTATTCGTGGTCGTACTCATGTTCGCCCTCAAGAATACAGGTCCTGTCGACATCAACTTTTTCGCCGATCACATCATCACCGGGGTACCGCTTATTGTCGTCATGCTGACGGTATTCGTGCTCGGTGCTATTTTCGGGCTGCTTATTGCCGCGCCGTCCATCATGCGTCGGCGCCGAGAAGCCAGCAGGCTCAGGCGTGATGTCGCGCGACTCGAAGGTCAACTGAAGCATCCGGCCGCGCCGGGCATCTCCACGCCGGGCGAAGCCCTGGCCCCCGAGACGGTTGCCCCTTTGGCGCCCCTGTAAACATACCGAGGTTACCGAGTGGATTTTGAACCGTGGTGGTTGATTTTTCTGCCATTGTTGTTCGCGTTGGGCTGGATAGCCGCACGCGTCGACATACGCCAGATGCTTTCCGAAACGCGCAATTTGCCGAATTCCTATTTCAAGGGACTCAATTTCCTGCTCAATGAAGAGCCCGACAGGGCGATTGACGCCTTCGTCGAAGTCGCCAAGCTCGATCCGGAAACCACCGAACTGCACTTTGCCTTGGGCAGCCTGTTCCGGCGTCGTGGTGAAATGGAGCGGGCAATACGGGTCCATCAAAGTTTGCTGGCCCGCGCCGATCTTCCCCAACCCGATCGCGAAAGCGCCCAGCACGAACTTGCCCAGGACTACTTGAAGGCCGGCATGCTCGACCGCGCGGAGCAGGCTTTCGAACTGGTGCTCGATACTCGTTTCGCCATCTCCGCGATTCGTGCACTTATCCGCATTTACGAGTCGGAGCACGATTGGCCGCGCGCCATAGAAGCGGTCAAGCGCTTGCGGGCCCTGGTCGATGAACCCGTCCCTCAACTCGTGCATTATCAATGTGAGCGTGCAGTGGCCGCCATGTCGGTCAAGCCGCCCGACATATCGGCGGCCGACCATGCGCTCGACGCAGCGGACCACGCCGCGAATGCGCTGCGCGGAGAAGTGCACGGGCAGGCATCGGAAGCCCGCATCGCAATGCTGCGCGCGCACTTGGCAAGGCTGTCCGGCAATCCCGAGCGCGAACGCAACTATTTGGTGTCGGTGCTCAGTATTGCGCCCGAATACGCCAGCCTCGTGGCCGCCGATATCCTCGATTGCTACCATCGCATGGGTCAGCAAGTCGAGGGCTTGAAATTGATGCGTGCCCATTACATGCGCTACCCCTCGCTCGATACCTTCAATGTGGTGTTTCGCGAGTTGCGCGTCCAGGAAGGCTACCACCCCGCATGGGCGTTCGCGCGTGAAGCGCTGCGCGAGCATCCATCACTGTTGGGCCTGGATCGCCTGCTCGAGGCGGAGCTTGCCACGCCCGAGGGCGCTCTTACCTATAACACCCGTCAGGATGGCGGCAAGGGGCCGTCCATGGCCGAGGGTGGGCGCTCGGTTGCCGCGCCTTCCGTCGACATGCGTGTCAATGCCGACTTGACCCTGCTGCGATCGCTCATCCACAAGCACACCCAGCGACTGGACCGCTATTCATGTCGCGTTTGCGGGTTCGAGGCGCGAAATTTTTACTGGCAGTGTCCCGGCTGTAATTCCTGGGAAACGTATGAACCCCGTCGTCTGGAAGAGTTGAAATGATGCAGTTCCCATTACAAGCAGTGGGCCGTGTAAAAGTACTTGTGGCGGGCGACATCATGCTTGACCGATATTGGTTCGGTGAAGTCGAGCGTATTTCGCCGGAGGCGCCCGTTCCCGTCGTGCGCGTCGCCCGGCGCGAAGATCGCCTTGGCGGCGCAGCCAATGTGGCCCGTAATATCGTGGCGCTAGGCGGCCAGGCATGTTTGTTGGGTATCGTGGGCGACGACGAGGCGGGCGAACAGATTCACAGCCTGGTGCGCGATGCGGGTATCGCGTCCAGCCTATGTGTCGATCCGGCGGTGCCCACCACGCTCAAAATGCGGGTCCTCGGGCGCCAACAACAAATGTTGCGCGTCGATTTCGAAGAGGCGCCGGGAACGCATGGCTTGGCGGAAATGCAGGTTCAGGCGCGCCGCCTGATCGCGCAGCACGATATTCTTGTGCTTTCCGACTATGCAAAAGGCGCGCTTTCCCAAGTCGAGACCTTGATCCAAATTGCCAGGGATGCCGGCGTGCCTGTACTGGTGGACCCGAAGGGCCATCTGTACCAACGTTATCAAGGCGCCACCATGATCACTCCCAACCGGGCCGAAATGCAAGATGCGGTGGGGCGCTGGCACTCCGAAGATGAGCTCGAAGCGCGCGCGCAAGCGCTGCGTGTACGGTTAAAACTCGAGGCTCTCTTGGTGACCCGATCCGAGCAAGGCATGACGCTCTTCACCGAACTTGGGCGACAACATATAGATGCCTATGCCCACGAGGTATTCGATGTTTCAGGCGCTGGCGATACGGTACTCGCCACCCTGGCCGTTACGCGCGCTGCGGGGCTCGACTGGTTCAATGCCATGCTTTGGGCAAATCGCGCAGGCGGCGTCGTGGTCGGCAAACTTGGAACGTCGGTCGTAACCGCTGGAGAATTATCATGATCATCGTTACAGGCGGTGCGGGCTTCATAGGCAGCAATCTTGTCCGCGGCTTGAATGCCCGCGGCTATACCGATATTCTGGTGGTCGACGACCTAACGCAAGGCGACAAGTTCATCAACCTGGTGGATGGTCAAATTTCCGACTATCTACACAAAGATGAATTCCGGCAGCGGCTTGCGCGGGGGCAATTCGCCGCTATCGAGGCCGTCCTCCACCAAGGCGCGTGTTCCGACACGACCGAGCGCAACGGCCAGTACATGCTCGACAATAACTATCGCGTCACGCTCGAGCTTTTCCAGTTCTGCCAGGCGGCCAATATTCCATTGCTATATGCATCGTCCGCAGCCGTCTATGGCGCGGGGCCGGTGTATGCCGAAGATGTGATCAACGAATCGCCGCTGAATGTCTACGGATATTCGAAGTTCCTGTTCGACCAAGTCCTGCGTCGTCACATGGATACATTGACGGCGCCTGTCGTGGGGCTGCGCTACTTCAACGTCTACGGTCCCAACGAGCAGCACAAGGGTCGGATGGCGTCGGTGGCCCTGCACAATATGAATGAATTCAAGACGGCGGGGCATGTGCGCCTGTTCGGCGGTTGGGACGGGTACGCCGACGGCGGACAACTGCGCGACTTCATCCATGTGGACGATGTGGTCGATGTGAATCTTTTCTTCCTCGACCATCCTTCGGTGTCGGGGATCTTCAATTGCGGAACGGGCCGAGCCCAGCCATTCAACGATATCGCCTCCACGGTGGTCAATACCTTGCGCGCTCACGCCAACGAGCCTGTGTTGCCCCTGGACGAGTTGGCCGGAAAAGGTCTGGTCAGGTATATCGACTTTCCGGACGACCTTAAAGGCCGCTACCAAAGTCATACACAGGCCGACCTGACGCAACTGCGCGCCGCAGGCTACGACAAGCCGTTTCGCGATGTACAGAAGGGCGTTTCAGACTACGTAGCCGCGTTGCTGCGGCGCGGGCAACTGTAAGTCCGAATCCAGGCGTAGCTCTACCCATGGACTTTCACGGACGCCTTCAGTAGCGTCGCGCGCATCGTCCGGTGATCATGACGGCAGGAAGCGACGAACGGCACGCCGTGCCGTTCGTTATCTCGCTTCCGTCCCCTTACCGGAGGCTGCATGAATCCCTTTACAGAATCCACCGTGGCGCGCCCATTGGGCATGGTGTCCGTGTGCCGGAACGCCGGCACGGCCGCCGTCGCGCCTAACAGAACTCGCCGTTCGCTGATTGGTCTGGCATTGGGCACGGCCGGCCTCATGGCCGCGGCCGCGGTGCCGGGGCTGTCCGGCGCAACAGACGTCAACCGTGCCACGCAACAACAACTGCAAGGCGTGCGGGGCATAGGGCCCAAAACGGCCCAGACAATCATCGCTGAACGCACACGCGGGGGAAGCTACGAGTCCTTCGAAGACCTGTCAAACAGAATCAAGGGTATAGGTCCCAAGAAAGCCGCTGCCTTGCAGGCGTCCGGCCTCACGCTTGGCCCGAATGCGGCGAACAAAACCAGTGCCCCGCCGGCACTCAAGAAGGCTCCGTAGACATATCCGACGGCAAGGCGGGGCGGGGCCAATACCGGTCAGTTAGGTGTATGATTTCGGACATGAAAACGTACCTCACTATCGAAGACACCATAGGTGCAACCCCGCTTGTCCGCCTGCAACGCATCCCGGGCGGCCTGGGCGATGCGCGCGGCAACGTCATTCTGGCTAAGCTCGAAGGCAACAATCCCGCCGGTTCGGTAAAGGACCGCGCCGCCGCGTCCATGATTCGGCATGCCGAGGCCCGCGGCGACATCAAGCCGGGCGATACGCTTATCGAGGCCACCAGCGGCAACACAGGCATTGCATTGGCCATGGTTGCCGCCATACGCGGCTACAACATGATCCTCATCATGCCAGACAACTTGTCGGTTGAACGGCGCGCGGCCATGGCCGCCTATGGCGCCAAGCTTATCCTGACCCCGGCCAGCCAGGGCGGCATGGAATACGCGCGGGACCTGGCCACGAAAATGCAGGCCGAAGGCAAGGGCAAGGTACTGGACCAGTTTGCCAATCCAGACAATTCGTTGGCGCACATCGAAGGCACCGGTCCAGAACTCTGGCAGCAGACCGGCGGTGAAATTTCGCATTTTGTCAGTGCCATGGGAACGACGGGAACCATCATGGGTGTTAGCACCTACTTGCGTTCCGTCAAGCCGACTATCCGCATCATTGGCGCCCAACCGGCCGAAGGCGCGCAAATTCCCGGTATACGAAAGTGGCCTGAACAATACCAGCCAGCTATTTACCAGCCCAGGCTGGTGGACGAATTCGAACCCATTACGCAGCCGCAAGCCGAGGACATGGCGCGCCGATTGGCAGCCGAGGAAGGCATCTTTGCCGGTATTTCATCGGCAGGCGCGCTGGTCGCCGCCATGCGCGTGGCGGAACGCGTAGAAAACGCCACTATTGTGTTTATTGTGTGCGACCGGGGCGACCGCTACCTGTCTACGGGCGTATTCAATTAGTCTGGGCCGCCACGGTGTTTGGGCCGTCCTGGCCCATTTGGTCGGCAATGGCTTGCGCCAGGTCGGCCACCGAGGTGGCATAGAAATAACTGCGGTTGTACTGGGTAATGGCAAAGAAATTTGGCGTTCCGGTTCTATACTCGGCGCTTTTGCGAGACTCCTCCACCAGGTCGATCACGCCCAGCTTGTGCGCCATCCAGCGTTGCCGGGACGCGCCGACATTATCTTCAGTCTGTTGTGCCGACACTGTGCCGTGTCGGTTGCCCGCGGCCGGACGTACCTTTGCGCCTTGCGCGCGCAACTGCTCCCAGTCGTAGGTGGGACGCAAGCCCCCGGCCACGAGCGGTTGGGGGTTCGACGGCAACATCAGCGGTGCAAATACAGGCAATCCAGGTTCCCATCCATGCCGCCGCAGGAAGTTGGCCACTGAAACAATGGCGTCGTCCACGCTGTACAGCAGGTCGATACGACCGTCTTTGTCGCCATCCACCGCATAGCGCATCAGGCTGCCGGGCATGAACTGAGGCAGCCCGATGGCGCCGGCGAACGAGCCCTGCACGTCGAGCGCATTGATTTTTTTCTCGTGGTCCAGCTGGATCAGGTCGGCCAATTGGTCGCGAAAGAGCTGGCTGCGTTCGGGCCGGCTGCTGTCGGGATAACGAAAGCCAAGTGTCGCCAAGGCGTCGAGCACGCGAAAATTTCCGGTGTTGCGGCCATAAACGGTTTCGACGCCGATGATCGCGACGATCACGGACGCTGGAACGCCGTAGGCGCGTTCGGTGGCGGCCAGGATCGATTCGTGCTCGGACCAGAACTTCACGCCGGCATTGATGCGTGCCGGTTCCACGACGCGATTACGGTAGGTTGCCCAGCTTCGGCGCACACGCGTGCCGGTGGGCGCCATCAGGCGGGCAGCGGTGGCGTCGTATTGCGCCGATTTCAGCAAGCGGTCGACATGGTGCCGCGGGACGTTTCGCCGCATGGCGACTTCGGCCGCATAGGCTTGGATACTGGATGTCAGTTCGCCATTCGGCTGACGGAACCCCATCGTGCCGGCAATGGATGAACCCGCCTTTATAGAGTCTACCGATGCAGTCGATGATGCGGCAACAGGACTTGGACCGGTGGATGCGCTTGCGCCTGGCCTGGATAGTTGAGCCTGCTCTTGAGATAGCGCAATGGTTTGTGTCGTGCCACAGCCGGCGAGCAACAGGAAAACAGAAGTAGCTTGCAATATTCGAGCGGGTTTGAACATAATCTTCCTTATGGAGACACTATATATTACCCATCCTGCATGCCGCTTGCATGAAATGGGAAACTGGCACCCGGAGTGCCCGCAACGGCTGGACGCCATCAACGACCAGTTGCTTGCCAGCGGAGTTATGTCGTTTCTCGAGCAGCGCGAGGCGCCCTATGCGCTCGACGCCGATTTGCTGCGCGTGCACAGCCAAGAGTACCTGACGTATCTGCATAGTCATGCGCCATCGGAAGGGCACTTCGCCATAGATCCCGACACTTCGATGAACTCCGATACGCTGGCAGCGGCCAAGGCGGCCGCCGGCGCGGGTATTGCGGCGGTCGACGCCGTCATGTCGCATGAGGCACGCACGGCTTTCTGCGCGGTGCGGCCTCCCGGGCACCATGCAAGGCCCAACACCGCCATGGGTTTTTGTTTCCTGAATAATATAGCCATCGCCGCCGCCTATGCGCTTGAAAAGCACCAGCTGCAAAGGGTGGCTATTGTCGACTTCGATGTGCACCACGGCAATGGCACGGAAGAAATGTTCGCGGGCGACGGCCGTGTGCTGATGTGCAGTTTTTTCCAAAACATGCTTTTTCCGAACGTAGTCAACGACGACCCGGCATCGAACATGCTTAATATACCGGTCGACGCCTATACCGATGGCTCCACCTTGCGTCATTTGGTCAGCGACATCTGGATGCCGCGCCTGTACGAATTCCAGCCTCAGCTGATCCTGGTATCGGCGGGATTCGACGCCCATCGGGAAGACGATATGGGGCAACTTTGCATGGTCGAATCCGACTATGCCTGGATCACTGAACAAATCATCCAATTGGCCGAGCTCACGGCGCAAGGCCGCGTCATCAGCTTCCTGGAAGGCGGGTACAACTTATCGGCGCTGGGACGTAGCGTGGTGGCGCACATCAGGGCTCTCGCAAAGTTGTAGAATAAGAAAGTTTGCATGAAATTCATGTCTGGCGAGCCGGAGCACGCATGTTGCCGAGCACAGCGGCCGGTCCGCGCCATACCACAGCAGCACCGTTTTCTTTTTAAATCCTTGGAGGATGCTCGATGAAGGTATTAGTGCCTGTCAAGCGTGTGGTTGATTACAACGTCAAAGTGCGCGTCAAGTCCGATCAAACCGGCGTGGATATCGCCAATGTGAAGATGTCCATGAATCCGTTCGATGAAATCGCCG
>DATJBV010000021.1:0-53092 GCA_035515055.1 Candidimonas sp. | reverse complement strand
AAATCTTTGTTTGGACCGAATAGTGCTTCTGCAGCTAACTCAGAAGTTTGTGCACGCGCTAATACATGCGCTTCTACATTGGATAGCTGCTTTCTCACGTGCAAGCGAACTATCTTATTTAGTTTTTCATTTTCCTGCTTGAGCGCAATATATGAGCTAACACGGCCTTGTAAGGCCGCTGATATCAACCTCGTCGAACTGCCCAAATAGAAAACAAAAATCTCAGACGCAGGTATCACTAAATAATGGGTAAGCCGGCCTTCGTCATCTAAGTCTCCTTTAACAGGCAAAACCGCGAACAATGTGCTGGCTAAACGCTTCCTATTGTCACCACCAAAACATAGGCGATCAGATGAGATAACTGAAGGGAAGGCCTGACCCTTTAAGGTAACTTTTTCGTCTAGCCGAACATACTGTATATGTTCAATATCGACTGTGCACGATCCGATTCTCTCAGGCTGATTGACCTCTTTTCCCTTATGCCAAATTGACCCGATACGAAAGCGCGCTAAAGCAGCAGAACCAAAACGCACAGACCAAGACTGATCAAGAAAAGATTTAGACGCTTCAGTTCTATAAGGATCATTCGCCGCTACCGCTTCAGGACTAATTCGTGAAAAATCAACTTCAACATATTTTCCTGGATGTTCCTTTGAGTTTATTAAAGCAACTCCGTCAACACGCCAATATCCGTCACGCTTCGCTAGTCTCGTATAAGTTTCTCTTGGCATCTCATGGTGTATTAACCAATAACGCCTAATATTCTCATTTATTTATGCATCCTTGCAAATAATTTTGAATCTTACACCCCCGCCAATCAATGCGGGCGCCGAGGCAGAATGATGCGGTGCGCGAAACGGCGGTGTATGGCTGAAGGCGTCATCGCGCCCGCCTCCCATGCCCGACAGGGCCGCCACCTCTAGCGCCTCTACCGTGCCTAAGAGCGGCAACAGGCCTGGCAGGCGTTGCGCCAACATGCTTTTACCCGTTCCCGGCGCCCCAGCCATCAGCAGGCTGTGGCCGCCCGATGCCGCAATTTCCAGAACACGCCGCGCCGTCGCCTGGCCCCGAACATCGGACAGGCATGGACCAGTGACCGCGGCGGCTGGCAGCGAAGGCGGTAACGCCGTCGGTAGCGGCTGCCTGCCCGCAAAGTGCTCCACGACGGCGGACAGTGTGTGCGTGGCCAATACATTAAGCCCCGGAACGCGAGCGGCCACGTTGGCGCAGCTGGCGGGCATGACCAGGCACACACCCGGCGTATGGCGCGCAACGGCGAGCGCAATGGCCAATGGCGCGGTGACCGCGACGACAGCGCCGGTAAGGGATAGCTCGCCCGCGAACACATAGTCCTGTAGATTTGGTAAAGACGAACTCGGCTCTGGTGCCACCTGCCCCGACGCCAGTAATATGCCAAGGGCGATCGGCAGATCGAAGCGGCCGGATTCCTTTGGGAGGTCGGCAGGCGCCAGGTTTACCGTGATGCGGCCGGCGGGAAATTCGTAACCGCTGCTGATAATAGCCGACCGCACGCGGTCCCGGCTTTCGCGCACACCGGCATCGGGCAAGCCAACGACATGGAAAGCGGGCAGCCCCGCGCCGACATGGACTTCGACCCGAACCGCAAAGCCTTCCAGGCCGTACAGCGCCCGGCTCGCCAAGATGGCTAGTGACATTCCGCGTCCTTTTCCTGATGAGGGGATGCAAGGGAACGGACAAGTTTGCCACCGCGAGATGGATCTGCGCGGCGGCTGTGACGCATTTAACGCATACGGCTTGTGCTTGCCGCTCCTGGGACGCTACCCCTCGCTGCACACCCGATAGCCGTTTCCACCGTCGCGTTTGACATCTTGCAGGCATTCATCGGCGCGCTGCAACAGCGTTGGCATGTCGAGCCCGTCGTGGGGAAAGCGCGATATTCCCATGCTGACATCGACGAAAAGTTCAAGGGCGTCGATGAGAAACGGCCGGCTGAGTTCTGAGATAATTTTTTTGGCTACGATGGCGACGTCATCGGCATCGGTGATTTCGGGCAGCAATATGATGAACTCGTCATTGCTGAGCCGGGTAACGGTGTCGGAAGCGCGCACACAGGCGCCCAGCCGTTCCGCAACGAGCTTGAGCAACGCGTCGCCGACCATGTGGCCATGCAATTCGTTTACCGCGCGAAAGAAATCCAGGTCGGCGAAAAGCACGGCGATGGTATTCCCGTGGCGCTCGGCACGCAGCAAGGCCCGGTTGCCGCGTTCCATCAGCAGTGTGCGATTGGCCAGACCGGTAAGATCGTCATGCAGCGCCAGGGGTTCCGAATAGTCCCAATTCACCGGCCGCGCGATGCGCTCGGCGGGCGGCATGCCTGCATGCTTCGCCCATAGCCAGGACTCGAAGCGCCTGGCCTCGAGGAACTGGCCGATATCGGTCGATAAGGCGCTAAAGGCCGCGACAGCTTCACCGTCGGGCGCCGCGGCGCCGCGTCGAGACAGCTCGATCACACCGTACAAGGCTTCCCCGCAGCGTAGCGGGAACGCCATTGCATTCGTCAGGCCGGCCGCCGATGCCGCCCTGATCCGCGGGCAGGCCGAATCCGCGGCAACCGTATCCGACCAGGCCGCCGTATCGGTATCGAGGACGCTCCTTAGCAAGCCGGTGCTGCTCTTGAACGAAATACTGAGGCTTTGCGCCAATAGCGGCCCAACGTTCACAGCGGGATCGCCCCACATGCATTGATATCGTAATTGCTCGCCGTCGGCCAGCCAGGCAATGCCCACATCCCACCCTTGGTTTCGGGCGATTATTTCCACTACCTGCATGAGACCGTCATTAGCTGTGCGGTCCCACAACAACGTGCTGGCGACATCGTATTGAAGCTGTAGGCGTCTGATCACCGCGTTGAGTGGGGCTTCTTCCATACTGGCCTGCCGCGCAGCCGGCATGCCGCGGTCCGTTGGGGTCATGAGTAAGTCCGTAAATAGATGTGTCTGCCGTGGATTATAGGCAACCCTGCGGCGTCGCGTATATCACAGAGCCGGCGCGAGCTTATTTCTTTCCGGACCAAGGATATGCGTATTCAATATTTCCTTGCGCGGCTCACTGCACGTAGTATGAAACGACGTATTTCATTTAACCAAACGACGGATGTACATTCGCCCCATGCATGACTAAGCCCCCTCTGGAATTGGCGCCGCCGCCCGCCATCGATCCCATTATCCGCCTCGAAAATGTCGACAAATCCTTTGCGGTACCCGAGGGCACCTTCCATGCCGTCAAATCGATTTCCTTGTCCATTCCGCGAGGCGATACATTCGGCATCATAGGCAAGAGCGGCGCGGGCAAGTCCACGCTTTTGCGCCTGATCAATTTACTCGAGACGCCGGACAGCGGGCGCGTACACGTCGGCGGCCTGGAGCTGACTCGCCTGTCCAGGCGCGACCTTCGCGCGGCGCGGCAATCCATAGGCATGATTTTTCAGCAGTTCAATTTGCTGCAGAATGAGACCGTATACGAGAACGTGGCCTTTCCACTGCGCATACATAACAGCTCGGCGAGCCGGCAAGATGTCCGTACACGCGTGCTGGAATGCCTTGATATTGTCGGGCTCGCGGACAAGGCGGCGTCATATCCGGCCCAACTGTCGGGCGGGCAAAAACAGCGTGTTGCCATCGCTCGCGCGTTGGCCAGCAAACCTTCTGTGCTGCTTTGCGACGAGCCGACGTCCGCACTGGACCCCGAAACCACCCGCTCCATACTCACCGTATTGCGCGATATCAACCTGCGGCTGGGCGTGACGATTGTGATAGTGACGCACGAATTTGCTGTTATTCGGACACTGTGCCGTCATGTTGCGATTATGGAAAACGGACATGTTGTCGAACATGCGGCGGTCAACAGCCGCCACGTGGCGCTTTCGAGTTCGCTCGGCCGCGAACTCCTGAACGAGTCGGCCCACCCTTTCCAGGAGGTGGCATGATCTCCGAATCGATACTCGCCATCTTGCCCGAACTAAGCCTGGCCATGGGACAGACGCTGCTGATGTTGGCGATCGGCTTGTCAGCCGCCGTTCTTCTGGGCGGGCCCTTGGGCATCTGGCTTTTCCTGCTGGGACGAGGGCAGTCGCTGTCCAATCGACCGCTATTCGCTATCGTCGACTGGGTGGTGAGCACCGTCCGCTCATTTCCGTTCATCATCCTTCTTGTAGCGCTTGTACCATTCACCCGCGTCGTTGCCGGGACTTCCATAGGGCCGCTGGCAGCCGCGGTGCCCCTGTCGTTTGCGGCTATCCCCTACTTTGCGCGATTGGTGGAGCAGTGTTTGCGCGAAGTCCCGCGCGGCGTGATAGAGGCGGCCCACGCCGCCGGCGCGTCGGAACTGCAAATCATCCGGCGCGTACTGTTGGTGGAAGCGCGATCCGGGCTCGTTCTTGCCCTGACCATGCTCGCCATCAGCTTTCTGTCGTATTCAGCGATTGCCGGGGTGGTGGGCGGCGGCGGTATCGGCGACTTGGCCATCCGTTATGGCTACTACCGCTTTCAAACCGACGTCATGCTCTTGACTGTGGCAATTCTTATCGTGATGGTCCAAATCATCCAGCTAGGCGGCAACGTCATTGCCAGGCGCATCGACAAACGTTAAGCGGATTCATTACCCATATTTGTCAAATCTTCCCTATTTCAAACACCGCACAAGGAAAATAATGATCATTACCCGTCGCAAACTCTTGGCGTTAGCCATTGCCCTGTCTGCCGTCATTCCCGGCCTGGCTGCGGCAGAAACGAAAAAACAACTCGTAATCGGCGCCACGGCAGGCTCAAACGTCGACGTGCTCAAGCTCGGCATCGTGCCCCAGCTGACTCAGAAAGGCTACAAGGTCAAGGTCGTGGAATTCAACGACTACGTGCAACCCAACTTGGCACTGGCGCAGGGGTCGCTGGACTTGAATTTTTTCCAACATATCATCTACCTGAAAAAATTCGCGGCGGACCAGAAGCTTGATCTGGTCGACATCGTCCAGGGTCCCATTGCCCCATTAGGCATTTACTCCCAAACCCGTAAATCCCTGACCGAGGCGAAAGAAGGCGACCGCATCACATTGCCGAACGATCCAAGCAATCTGGCGCGCGCGTTGCTGCTGCTTCAAGACCACAAGTTGATCACCGTAAAGACGGACATAGATGCATTGCGCGTGACTGAAAAGGACATCACCTCGAATCCGCTGAAGCTTCGGCTCTTGCCCATCGAGGCTGCCCAGCTTCCGCGAACCTTGGGCGATGCCGAATATGCCATCATCAACGGTAATTTTGCGATTTCGTCGGGACTGAAATTGACGGAGGCGGTCATTCTGGAAAAAACGCCCGACCATTACCTGCTCGTGGCCGCTACTCGCGCGGCGGACAAAGACACACAATGGGCGCATGACGTTGCCGCCGCCTTCAAGACCGATGCATTCAAGAAGGTCTTGGATGAGCACTTCCCCGGTTACGCGCGGCCAAGCTTTCTTCAGTAGCCAGCAAATGGCCACATGACGCCATCGTTGAACCACAGGTTGCTGGCCAGGGCTTTGCCCATGCCGCGACCCGTTCGGGGCGGACGTTCAGACAGGGCCAGAATGAGCGCCCGAATGCAGCGGCGTGTCGGGCCGCCCTTCCAACGCCTGGACACGCGATTCGAGCGCCGTCAGCCTTGTCATGGCGCGTTCCAGAAGCTGGACCTGGATATCGAACTCTTCCCGCGTCACCAAATCGAGGCGAGAGAATGTCTGCGCCATCATGGCCTTGACATTGCGCTCGATATCCGCCGCGGGACTCTTGGCAATGAGGTCGGAAATATTTTTCTGTAGGTCCTCGACCCAGTCGCTGCGATTGATCATGACATTCTCCATTTTGCAATGCCGCTAGTTTAATAAAGAAACGGGCTCAAGAGCCCGTTTCTTTATTCAATTCGACGCACCGCTGCCGAACGTACTACCTTGACGATCAAGGTTTACTGTCGGCGGTGCCCGATGTTGTGGTTCCGGAGGATGATCCGATATTGTTTTGAATAGCGGCATCGGCCTTGGCGGCGCCTTCCTTGATGGCGTCCCCGACTTCACCCGCCTTTTCAGCGGTTGCATCCTTGATTTCACCGGCCTTGGATGAAATGGCAGCGGCCGCGCTCTTGGCCGACTCTATCACTGTGTCGCTGGCGCTACTGGGCGACTGCGTTGCAGGCGGCATGTCAGTACCGGAGGAGCCCGGAGCCGGGGTGGTATCAGGTGTTGGCGTGGGTGCGGGCGTGGGTGCTGGTGTGGGCGCTGGTGCCGGTTCAGGCGTGACCATAGGTGCGTTCGTCCCTGCTGCCCCGTCCGCAGGGGGTGCCGCGTCGTCAGCGTCGGAGCATGCGGCAAGCAGACTCATCGATGCAACCATAGCGATAACGGCAAGATATGTACGAGTCTTTTCCATAATAGTCCTCACTAGTCCTGAGTCGCGATACGTTTGTGCTGTACCGCTGCGACTAACGGTTCAGCAGCGAGCTTGTTACAACTGGCTTGGTAACGATTCTAGCGACAGTTCGCCGTGAGCCGTCGGCCCTAGTGTAAATACTGATTTCATCGCTTTTGATTATTTCGTCCGGATTTTCTGGAAATCTGTTTGATCATGGGAGCTTGGACGCTTGGACGCCTGTCCGTGAGACTTACATATCGATGCAGATAGCGTTGCTAACGGGGCGTTTGTTACAAATTGCCTTAGCGTAATGCTGTGGCGTGGCCCCCGATCGGTGCGTAACGGCCCCCGATGCACCAATTTGGCGCGTGGACCCGGTCTCATATGACACTCCGTCCCGTCTATCTCGTACTTAAAAAATTGGCACGCGGTTTGCGTAGGTTTTCTATGTCTACTTAGGAGAACGCGCAATGAAGCTGATCACCGCCATTATCAAACCCTTCAAGCTCGACGAGGTGCGCGAAGCCCTGTCGGACATAGGGATTCAGGGCATGACCGTGACCGAGGTCAAGGGCTTCGGCCGCCAGAAAGGCCATACCGAGCTATACCGGGGGGCCGAGTATACCGTCGACTTCCTACCCAAATTGCGGCTTGAGCTTGCGGTGGCGGATTCCATGGTCGAACAGGCGATCGAGACGCTATGCACGGCGGCGCATACGGGAAAAATCGGCGACGGCAAGATATTCGTTACGCCGATCGAGCAAGCCGTCCGTATCCGCACCAGCGAGTATGGCGAGAACGCACTGTAAGGCCTTCCACCACCCTCATACCCACCTTTCCCGCGCCATGCCAGCCTATTGGCAAACAGATGGCGCTTGATATCTTGGAGCAAATAATGGAAAAAGCCGATTTGGCCTGGGTGAGTGTTTCCACCCTGCTTGTATTGTTGATGGTCGTGCCTGGCCTTGCATTGTTCTATGGCGGCCTGGTGCGCGCAAAGAATGTGCTTTCGGTATTACTACAAGTCGTCTCGACCTTTGCGCTGGCAATTGTCATATGGTTCATCTATGGCTATTCGCTGGCGTTCACCGAAGGAAACGCCGTCATCGGCGGCTTCTCACGTGTCATGTTCAGCGGAATGTTCGATCTTGCCGCCAAGAAGTTTACGCTGACTGGGACAATACCGGAACTTACGTTCGCTTCCTTCCAGGCCACATTTGCCGGCATTACCTGCGCGTTGATCGTGGGCGCCTTCGCCGAGCGGGTGCGTTATTCGGCCGTTCTGGTCTTTACCGTGATATGGCTAACCTTTTCTTATATCCCGATCGCACACATGGTATGGGCATCGGGCGGCTGGCTGTTCGAACGTGGTGCCCTGGATTTTGCCGGCGGGACGGTCGTTCATATCAACGCCGGGGTTGCGGGCCTGGTGGGCGCCTACTTCGTCGGCAAGCGCATCGGCTATGGCCGGGAATCCATGCAGCCCCATAACTTGCCCATGGCCATGATAGGCGCGTCGTTGTTGTGGGTGGGATGGTTCGGGTTTAATGCCGGCTCCGCGCTCAGCGCCAACGAAACCGCGGCGCTCGCCTTCTTCAACACCATGGTTGCCACAGCGGGTGCCATCCTTGCCTGGCTGCTCGTGGAATGGAAAGCCAAAGGCAAGCCTTCATTGCTCGGAGCAATCTCGGGAGCCATCGCCGGACTTGTCGGTATCACTCCAGCGGCGGGTCTGGTCGGGCCTGGCGGTGCGCTGGTCATTGGTCTTTTGACCGGCGCCATATGCGTCTGGGGCGTCAATGGCCTTAAGCGCCTGTTGCGCGCCGACGATACGCTGGACGTGTTCGGGATCCACGGCGTGGGTGGAATTGTGGGCGCCTTGCTGACGGGCGTCTTGAATGCCCAGGCACTGGGCGGCCCCGGCCTGGAAAGCATCGGCGCCATCCCCGCACAGCTTTGGGTCCAGTTCGAGGGCGTACTAATTACGGTCGCGTGGTCCGCCGTCGTTGCCTGGATTGCCTTCTTCATTGCCGACAAGGTTTGCGGCTTACGGGTCGGCACAGACGAAGAACGGGAAGGCCTGGATATTAATACCCATGGTGAAACGGCATATCACTACTAAAGATATAAAAGGCGGCGCATGCGTCTAGAGCGTGAGCAGATCTATTCTTTCAGCACGATTCAGCGCCGCCGCCACCTTCACGCGCAATGCATTGGAGTGAGCTTGTCTCACTTCTTTTTTTACATCGAGCAGTTGCTGGGGATGCATGGAGAACTCGGTAAGGCCCAGCCCCAGAAGCATACGGGTGACCCGCGAGTCGCCAGCCATTTCACCGCATACCGCCACGGGCTTGCCGGCCCGTTCCGCCGCATTGATGGTATGGGAAATAAGGCGCAATACCGCCGGGTGCATGGGGTCGTAAAGATCGGCGACATCGCTGTCGCCGCGATCGATGGCCAACGTGTATTGGATCAGGTCGTTGGTGCCGATAGACAGGAAATCGAGCGCATCGAGGAAAGGCTCGATCGCGATGGCGATGGCGGGAATTTCGACCATGGCGCCCAACACGACGTTGGTGGCGTGCGGCACTCCCCTGGCCTGAAGCTCGAGTGTGGCGGTCTCGATAGCGCGGCGCGTGGCATGAACTTCGTGCATATGGGAGATCATGGGAATAAGAATGCGAACCGGGCCATGCACGCATGCACGCAGCAACGCGCGCAATTGCGCTCCGAAAATGTCTGGGTTGGCCAGGCAGTAACGAATTGCCCGCAATCCCAGCGCGGGATTCGTCGCCACGGTGACATCGCCATCCAGCGTTTTATCGGCACCGATATCGAGCGTGCGTATGGTCACCGGACGCCCCGCCATGGTCTTGACGACGGAGGAATATGCTTCGTACTGTTCTTGCTCGGTGGGTAAGGTGCTACGGCCCATGAACAGGAATTCACTGCGAAACAACCCAATGCCGTCGGCACCGGCCTGCATTGCCGCCACTGCTTCCTCGGGAAGTTCGATATTGGCTTCAAGCTTGATCGAGATGCCATCGAGCGTCACCGCCGGCGCATCGCGCAGCAGCGACAATTCGGCGCGCTCGAGCGCGAAATTATCTTGCCGCTGACGGTACTCCCTGAGCACGCTGCTGGACGGATTGATTAGCACGCAGCCGGTGGATCCGTCGGCAATGACGATATCGCCATCGCGAACCAGCGCACGTATGTGGCCCAATCCGACGACAGCGGGCACATTCATGCTGCGCGCCACAATGGCGGTATGAGAAGTGGGTCCGCCCAGGTCGGTAAGAAATCCCGCGAAACGCGCACCGCGAAGGCGCAGCATGTCGGCGGGCGAGATGTCTCGGGCAACGACGATGAGCGGGTCAGTGGAGTTGCCCGCTTCGACATGAGACAACAAGGCACTGGAGCCGGCAAGTACATGAAGGACGCGCTCGATCACCTGGCGGATGTCGGCGCCGCGTTCACGCAGGTATTCGTCTTCCATCAGGGAAAACTGTTCGGCCAGCAACTGGCCCTGGGTGGTGAGGGCCCATTCGGCATTGTAATGACGCTCGATGATGAGACCGCATGTGTCTTGATACAGCATGGGATCGTCGAGCAGCAGGCTATGCACGGTCAACAATGGGCCGAGTTCGCGAGGCGCATCGTCGGGCAAGGTGGACGCCAGTGACTGAAGTTCGTCGCGCGCGGTGGCCAGCGCGCCCCGCAGGCGCTCGCACTCGAGGACAACGACATCCGGACTGATACGGTAATGCGCGACCTCGAGCGCAGCCGCGCTCATGATGGCGACCTTGCCTATGGCATAGCCCTTGACCACGCCCTGTCCCTGCATGCACAGCATGGCGCAGAAGGGGGGCGAGTCGACTGACGTATGGCTGGTCATTGGAAAATACGTTCCCGGTTCGAGCGGTAAAGCTATTCCTGTTCGCCGAATTTATTGTTGAACAGGGACCGGATGTCTTGCAGCGCCTGATCGGCGTCTTCGCCGACAGCATCCACCTTTACGGTTACGCCGAGCCCGGCCGCAAGCATCATGACGCCCATTATGCTCTTTGCATTTACTCGTTGCGCGCCGCGTGCGATGTAAATATCGCTGCGGAACTTCCCAGCCAACTGGGTGAGCTTTGCCGCCGCGCGCGCATGCAGGCCAAGCTTGTTACTGATGATGATATCGATGGATGGCATAGGACTCTTCTTATTAAATGGCACAAGCGGCAGGCGGCACGTTGGCTCGCCTAATCGGCATTGACGATCCCTCTGAGCGCGCCCATACGCACGCTCTCGCTAAGCCGTTCCGGATTGTCTTGCTGATCGGTCAGGGCCTTGAGCACCATGCAAAGGTTTGTGCCGGTAATTAGGTGCGCTGTCAGGCCGTGCTCAT
Organism: Candidimonas sp.; assembly: GCA_035515055.1. GTDB lineage: Bacteria > Pseudomonadota > Gammaproteobacteria > Burkholderiales > Burkholderiaceae_B > Pollutimonas. The sequence continues at coordinate 42,277 of DATJBV010000021.1, read as the reverse complement.
TCGCCCGATTTATTGCTTGTTTTGCAATATTGAATGGGGTTGCGCCGAATATATCGCAAAGCACCAGCGTTGCCTCATTGGCATTATCCAGTAGGCGTTGCGACAAATCAGCGACAAGCTGCTCGGTCTGCGCATCGGGCGCCACATCGAACACGCTCAGCTCGTGGACTTGCCCCAGGATGTGTTCGGCACACGACGCGAACGCCGCGCCAAGCGGCTCGTGCATTACAAGTACGATACGCGCCATTCAAGCCTCGCATGCGCGTTCCAGCGCAACAGCGAAGTACTGGGCTACGTCGAAATCAGTTTGTTCTGTGATTTCAACGAAGCACGTCGGACTCGTGACATTGATTTCGGTGATGTAATCGCCAATAACATCCAGCCCTACCAAGAGTAGGCCTCGCGCCGCCAGACTTGGGCCGACAGCCTGCGCAATTTCCAGATCACGGGTCGACAAAGGTTGCGCGACACCGCGGCCGCCAGCGGCCAGGTTGCCGCGCGTTTCGCCAGCCAATGGTATACGGGCCAGCGCATATGGGACTGGCTGGCCGCCGATAATGAGGATGCGCTTATCGCCGTTGGCAATTTCCGGTATGTAGCGTTGCGCCATGATGGTACGCGTACCGTTATCGGTAAGCGTTTCAAGGATGGCGCCAAGGTTGGCTTCGGTTTGCTGCAATCGAAATATGCCTGTGCCCCCCATGCCGTCGAGTGGCTTGACGATAACGTCGTGGTGTTTCGCATGGAAAGACCGTAAGCGCGCCATATCGCGAGTGACAAGCGTCGCTGCGGTAAATTGCGAGAATTCTGTGATGGCAAGCTTTTCCGGGTGATTACGAATGGACGCGCCCGAATTGAATACGCGCGCACCCTGTGCCTGGGCATATTCCAGCAAATGCGTCGTGTAGACGTATTCCATGTCGAATGGAGGATCCTTGCGCATCAGGACGGCATCGAACTCCGCCAGGCTTGCAACCGTGGCGCCACCCCGTTCACGCCACCAGGCGTGGCCATGCAAATCGGCGTTCTCGACGAGCGAAATGCCAGTAACCACGGCGCGTACCGTGCCCTCGTCGATGTAGAGATCGCCTTGTTGCACCACACTTAAACTATGGCCGCGGGCCGCTAACGCACGCATCATCGCCACCGACGAATCTTTATAAGCCTTCAACGACGGCAATGGATCAATGATGAACAAAACATGCATAAGCCACCTGCGTGCGCACGTCCGCCGCTATAGACGGCGGACGCAAATTAACGAAAAACAGAGATCAGGAGGCGGCGTCGCCTTGCTTGCCGGGCGTGACCTTCTTGCGGGGCGCCAGCACCATGACCATTTGACGGCCTTCGAGCTTGGGCATGGCTTCGACCAGGCAGAGCTCGGTGAGGTCGTCACGCACGCGTTCGAGAACGCGCATTCCAAGTTCCTGGTGAGCCATTTCCCGCCCGCGGAAACGCAGCGTGACTTTGGCCTTGTCGCCTTCTTCAATGAAGCGGCGCAAGTTGCGCAACTTGACCTGGTAGTCGCCTTCGTCAGTTCCGGGACGGAACTTGACTTCCTTCACCTGGATTATTTTCTGCTTCGAACGCGCTTCGGCCTGGCGTTTTTGTTCTTGATACTTGAACTTGCCATAATCCATCAATCGGCAGACGGGAGGCTCTGCATTGGGTGCGATCTCGACCAGGTCTACGTCGTTTTGTTCTGCCATAAGCAGCGCATCGGGCGTTTTAACTACGCCCAACTGTTCGCCTTCTACGCCAATAAGACGAACTTCGGGAACGCGGATTTCACCATTGATGCGATGTGGTTTTTCGGTTGCGATGTCTAAGACTCCTAGAATTAATAAAAAAATCGAGTTGGCGTGATATTAAGCCCGGGTATCGATTTCGTTCTGCAAGCGTGCGGTAAAGCCGTCCAGGGACATGACCCCAAGATCGACACCGCCGCGCCCACGTACCGCTACATTTCGGGTTTCGCGTTCTTTCTCGCCTACTACCAGAATGTACGGTATTTTCTGCATACTGTGTTCACGGATTTTACGGTTGATTTTTTCGCCGCGCAAATCGGAATTGACGCGGAACCCCTGCTTCTTGAGCGTTTGCTCGACCTCGGATGCATAGTCGGCGGAATGCTCGGAAATGCAACACACCACCGCGTGCTCCGGCGAAAGCCACGCCGGCAATGCGCCCGCATGGTTCTCGATGAGTATGCCAATGAATCGCTCGAACGAACCCAGGATCGCGCGGTGCAACATTACGGGCGTTTTACGCTGGTCGGCCGCATCGACGTATTCGGCGCCAAGCCGTTGCGGCATCGAGAAGTCGACTTGGATTGTGCCACACTGCCAATGCCGGCCAATAGCGTCTTTTAGCGTATATTCAATTTTCGGACCGTAGAATGCGCCCTCGCCGGGTGAAACCTCGTACGCGCACTCTGTGTGATTCAGACTGTCCATCAATGCCTGCTCGGCCTTGTCCCAAACTTCGTCGGACCCGATTCGCTTCTCGGGCCGCGTGGCCACTTTGTACAGGATTTCGGTAAAACCGAAATCGGCGTAAACCTTTTGCAATAGCGCGGTGAAGGCAATGCACTCTTCCTGCAATTGATCTTCAGTACAAAAGATATGCCCATCGTCTTGGGTGAAGCCACGCACTCGCATCATTCCGTGCAGCGACCCTGAGGGTTCGTTGCGGTGGCACTGGCCGAATTCGCCATAGCGTATGGGTAGCTCGCGATACGAATGCAGGCCGGAGTTGAATATTTGCACGTGGCCCGGGCAGTTCATGGGCTTCAGGCCGTAGACGCGATTCTCGGATTCGGTCGTGAATATGTTCTCGGCGTAATTGTCCCAATGACCGGTCTTCTTCCACAGGGAAAGGTCGAGGATCTGCGGCGCCTTGACCTCTTGGTAGCCGTTGTCACGGTACACGGCGCGCATGTACTGCTCAACCTGCTGCCATAGTGTCCAGCCCTTGGGATGCCAGAAGATCAGGCCGGGCGCTTCTTCCTGGAAATGGATCAGGTCGAGTTCGCGGCCCAGCTTGCGGTGATCACGCCGCTCGGCCTCTTCCAGCATGAGCAAATAGGCGGCCTGCTCTTCCTTGGACGCCCATGCCGTGCCGTAAATACGCTGCAGCATTTCGTTGTTGCTGTCGCCGCGCCAATAGGCCCCTGCAACTTTCATCAACTTGAACACTTTCAGGCGCCCGGTCGAAGGAACGTGGGGTCCGCGGCACAAGTCGATGAAGTCACCCTCGCGGTACAGGCTGATAGGCTCGTTCGACGGTATCGACGCGATAATTTCAGCCTTATAGTGTTCGCCGATACCCTTGAAGTAAGCGACCGCGTCGTCGCGCATCCATTCTTCGCGCGTCACCACCTCGTCTTTCTTGACGAGCTCAGCCATTTTTTTCTCGATGGCTTCCAAGTCTTCAGGAGTGAAAGGACGCTTATAGGAGAAGTCATAATAGAACCCGTTATCGATCACCGGGCCGATAGTGACTTGCGCGTCGGGAAACAGGGACTTGACTGCGTAGGCAAGCAGGTGAGCGGTGGAGTGGCGTATGAGGTCCAGTCCGTCGGGATCCTTGGCAGTAACGATAGCCAGTTCAGCGTCTTTTTCCATGACATACGTGGTGTCCACCAGACGTGGCGCCTGACCGTTCACTGTCACGCGACCCGCCAGGGCGGCACGCCCCAGCCCCGTGCCTATGGAAAAGGCAACGTCGCTAACAGATACGGGGCCTGCAAACTCGCGCTGCGAGCCGTCTGGCAAGGTAATTTGAACCATATATTGTCCTGAGAATGCAAAAACGCGGCAGTAGCCGCGTCTTGGGATTTGATACTGCTGATTGGGCTGATGAACAGTACGCGGCGACAGCTATAAACGTGAGGTTGTAGTTCGCGCGGCATTCATGTTCATGTGTCATCAAAACGTGCAAAGTGGTCGTTGGCCCAGTGTAACACCTACGTGCTGGAAAGCCGGCGTTCCCACCGCTAAAATGTGCCATTAAGCCCGCTAAATCAAGGGTCTGTTGTAAATATTACCCGTTTGCCCTGTTGCAAGCGCACGCATCTCGCGAGACGGCACACAATATGCTGGCTGGCCACAGGATCTACCGAACGAGATCCGTTTGAAAACCAACACTACCCAAGGAACGGAAGCCATGTCTAATGCCAAACCAATAAACTGGCGTGTAACGATTGCAGCCGCGGGCATGGTGATGCTTGCCGTGGCTGCCAGTGCGGGAAGCGCCATCGCGGCCGATATAAAGGTCACGCTCGACGGAGCACAGGAAGTTCCGCCGGTCAGCACCTCCGCGAAAGGCGAAGGAATGATCACTGTGAACGACGACAAGAGTCTTAGCGGAAGCGTGACAACGACTGGCGTTGACGCCACCATGGCCCATATTCATCATGGCGCGCCAGGAAAGAACGGGCCCATCATTGTGCCGTTCGAGAAGAAATCGGATGGCGAATGGGCAGTGCCGGCCAACTCGAGTTTTACAGACGAGCAGTACAAGGCGTATCAGGCCGGTGAGCTTTACGTTAATGTACACAGTGCCGAGCATAAGGGTGGCGAAATCCGCGGACAATTAATGCCCAAGTAAAACGGCGGCCTTTAGCGACACGGGCATGGAAACGCCCAACAAAAAACCCGCAAAGCCTTGAGCTTTGCGGGTTTTTTCATGTCTGGTAGGCAGTACTGGGTTCGAACCAGCGACCTCTACGATGTCAACGTAGCGCTCTAACCAACTGAGCTAACCGCCTAGGAAGAACAGAATTCTAACCTCTTAAAGAGAGCTTGTCAAAGCACTGCCGCGAGTCAAAAGCCGGCGGCATTTACAGCGCGGATGAACGCCTTTATTTTAACGTCGGACTTGATGCCCGGCGCTGTCTCTACCCCGCTGCTGACATCGACGGCATACGGATGCACCGCAGCCATGCTGTCTGCGACCGACTCGGGCGTCAAGCCGCCAGCCAGGATCAAGGGACGGCTATCCAGCGCCGCACGGACCGCCGCGAGCAGGTCGACATTTAGCTTGACGCCGCTGCCCCCATAGTGGGGGCTATAGCTGTCGACGAGCCACGCGCTTGCCGACATATAGGCTCGGCAACTTTGCAATACGCCTGCCGCCGTGTCCAGGCCCGGTGCCCCTACACGAAAGCCGCGAAAGTAACGTCGTTTGAAACTCTGGCAATACTCTGGCGATTCGTCGCCGTGGAACTGCAACAGGTCGGGCTGGACGTGCTCGATCACCTGGCGGACATAGTCGGGGTTGGCATTCACGAACAACGCAACGACATCGACAAACGCCGGCACAGCGCTTCGCAGGCTTTGCGCCTGCGCTATCGTGAGCGCCCGCGAGCTCTGTTCATAGAACACCAGGCCAATGGCGTCGGCCCCCGACCGGACGGCCGCGGCCACATCCTCCGGACGCGTGAGGCCGCAAATCTTGACGCGGGTGCGTGCGTATGCAGACATGCCTTCCCCTACTTGAACGCCGCGCCGGCGTCGCCCGTGGATTGCTCCTCGCTGTATGAACCGGAGCCATAGGTGCTGTCGGTACCGAACTTTATTGTGGCGGGGTCGATTTGAATGGCATCGTGTTTATAGTGCGTGACCATGCCGGGAAAGACGAGAACCGCTATCACCATGAGGATTTGGATGCATATGAACGGCACCGAACCCCAATAAATCTGACCGGACGTGACTTTGGGTATGAGCTGGCCGGTTACGCGATCGTGGTAGTCCTCTTTGGGGGCTACCGACCTTAGATAAAATAGTGCGAAGCCGAACGGCGGGTGAATGAACGACGTCTGCATATTCACAGCCAGCAGCACGCCGAACCAGATCAGGTCAATACCCATTTTTTCAGCCACAGGTCCCAGGAGCGGCACAATAATAAAGGCGAGTTCGAAAAAGTCCAGGAAAAACGCCAGGAAGAAGGTAAGCAGGCTGACGACAATCAGGAAGCCCCATTCGCCGCCCGGCAGGCCGATAAGAAGGTGCTCGACCCAGATATCGCCGTTGATTCCCCGGAAGCTCAGGCTGAAAACTGTGGACCCCACCAGGATAAAGACGACAAAGCAGGAAAGCTTGGTCGTTGTATCCATTGCCTGCCTGAGCAAGGAAAAGGAAAAACGCCCGCGGGATACCGCCATGACGAGCGCGCCCACGGCGCCCATGGCCCCGCCTTCGGTTGGTGTTGCCACACCAATGAAGATGGTTCCAAGCACGAGGAAGATAAGAAAAAGGGGTGGAATCATGACGAACGTGACCCGTTCGGCGATTTCGGAGAGCAAGCCGAGGCGCAGCCACTTGTTGACTAGCGCTATCAGCAGAGCGGTTAGCCCCCAACCCATCATGATGATAACGATGCGTTCGTCTATTGGAATCTGCTGATGGCTGCTGAAGTAGTATTCGGCCCCGAACCACGCGACAGTGGACGCGATGATGGTCAGGAAGGCAAGTGAGCGCAGCCCTCGGCTGCCATCCGGTTTGACGTAGATGCGGGCCTCTTCCGGCAGGGCCGGCACGTTTTGGGGCTTGATGAACGAGATGATGACGATATAGACGATGTAGGCCAATGCCAGCAATAAGCCCGGAATCATCGCGCCACGGTACATGTCGCCGATCGAACGCCCAAGCTGGTCGGCCAGAATAATCAACACCAGCGACGGCGGAATGATTTGCGACAACGTGCCGGAGGCGGCAATGACGCCCGACGCCAGCCGCCTGTCGTAGCCATAGCGCAACATGATGGGCAAAGAAATAAGCCCCATCGAGATTACCGATGCCGAAACGACGCCCGTCGTGGCGGCCAACATGGCGCCCACAAGGACCACGGCGATTGCCAGGCCCCCGCGTATGGGGCCGAACAACTGCCCCACCGTCTCGAGCAAGTCTTCCGCCATGCCCGACCGCTCAAGGATGAGACCCATGAGAGTGAAGAACGGCACAGCTAGGAGGGTATCGTTGGCCACGATACCGAAGACGCGTTGTGGCAGCGCCTGGAACAACGCCGGCTGCATCAGGTTCAGATCGATGGCAACCAAGCCATACAAAATGCCGGTAGCGGCCAGCGAAAAAGCAACGGGAAAACCCAATAACAGGAATACGATCAGGTTGAAGAACATGATCGGGGCCAGATTGTCGATTAAAAACTCCATGATCAAAGGCCCTTGGTTTCAATAGTTTTTTCAGCGGTCCCAGCGTCGATGCCGGCCTGCCGGCGGATCTCGTCGGCTAATTGTTCTTCAGCGGATTTTTCTTCCAGCCGCGCCATGGGATCCGGGCAAATGCCCATAAGAAAACCCACGCATTTAATAAGGTGGGACAAACCCGCCAGAATTAATAAACCGAACCCTATGGGTATTAACAATTTTGCTGGCCAGCGAATCAATCCGCCCGTATTCGAAGACAGCTCGTGCAAAACCAGCGACTCGTAAAAGAATGGCAGGGACAGCCAGAAAATGAGAACGCAGGCCGGAAAAAGAAAAAACAAAATGCCAAAGATCTCTATTTTTATTTGTGTGCGTTTTGACAGTTTCTGGGAAAAGACGTCGACCCGCACGTGCTCGTTGCGCAGGAATGTGTAGCCTGCGGCCAGCAGGAATATGGCGCCAAACAGATACCACTGGAGTTCCAGCCAAGCATTCGAGCTGATATTGAACGCCTTGCGTATGACCGCATTGGTTGCGCTTACCAATACAACAAGCAGAGTCAGCCATATTACCGCCCTACCGACACGGGTGTTTATGTTGTCGATGATTTTCGATAATGCGAGAAGGAATTTCATGAGCCCTACTTTGGATGGTAACGGGAGCGGGATGCATTCTAGCTGATTCCGCCTGATTTGACCGTTGGTATATGCCCGCAAGTCAAGTAGTGAACATGCGGAATCCAAGATGGCTGAACAAGGCTGCGGAGGCGCTTACATCCGGCAGTCCGTGTTGGGCTGGGTAGTCCACCTTCGCCAGGTAAAGACCATGGGGCGAAAAGGTTGGCGCGGCAAGACGGCGATCGCGGTGGGCCAGCAGATCGTCGATCCAGTGCGACGGCTGCCTGCCCTGCCCAATATAGAGAAGCGCGCCCATCAGATTTCGCACCATATGATGCAAAAAAGCATTGGCCTTGAATGTAAAAGCAAAAAACTCGCCGCTCTGCTCGATAGTCAACGATTCTATTGTTCGCACGGGCGAGGCTGCCTGACACTGGGATGACCGGAAACCGCTGAAGTCGTGCGTGCCTACCAGGCGCTCGGCGGCGCGGCGCATGGGATCGAGCGTTAGCGGATGATAAACCCACCCGGCCCGGCCATGGAACAGCGGAGACCGCAGCCGGGCGTTTCGCACCAGATAAATATATGTGCGGGCCTGGGCTGAAAACCGCGCATGGAAATCGTCGGAAACCGGTTGTGCCCACTGGACTGCAATACTGTCGGGCAATAATGCATTAAGGCCGCGCACCCATGACTCGATCCGGCGCTCTGTGCTGGTATCTAAATGCACCACCTGCCCCAACGCATGCACACCTGCATCGGTTCGGCCCGCGCAAATAGTAGGGACAGGTTGCGCCAGGAACTGGCCAAGCGCCTCTTCGAGCGTGTCCTGGACCGTTAGCCCGCCGGCCTGGGTTTGCCACCCGAGCCACTGCCCGCCGTCATACGCAAGCCCCAGTGCCATGCGAGGCATGGCAGGCTAGCTCCGCCGGGCAGGCGCGTCGTCGGGAGACGACTGGTCGAAGTCCAGATTGATTTTGTCGAGCTTCTCTTTGACCATGGCTTCGGTTATGACGCGGCTGGATGCACCGGATTCTTCGTCATGGCTCACATTCGCCCGCCGGAGTATCCACGCGATGATCAATACGACTAATGCAAGCAAGCTGGTGATGACTGCCAGCATGTGCTCTTGTATCCACGACACGGTTTGTTCTGCCTTAGTTAATACGGGTTGTGCGACATTGGCCGCTGGGTTGGCGCCAGGGGCGGCGGCCTGGGGGTTGGACGGGGAGTTGCCCGTGGCGTCGCCAGCGGCGTTTCCGTTAGCGGCGCTTCCGGCCGCTGCGTTTCCGCCAACGGTGCCGTCGCGGGGCTTGTCGGTTGCCGCAGCGGACGCAGCACTGCCGGTGTTTGCGCCACTGCCGGCGTTTGGCTCTTTACCCGCGTTTGCGTCGTTGCCGGCGTTCGTCGGCGAATCGGCGGTGTTGGGGCTAGCAGGATTGGTCGAGCCAACCGCGTTGGCCACGTCGGAAAGAGACTGGCGCAAACCTTTCGCGCTGTCGACGATCAGGTCTTTTGCGGCTTCGCCCTGTGACTGCAAAGCTTCGTTCAAGTGCTTGACGTTTTCTTCCAGTTGGGAGACGCGTTCGCCCGATTCCTGTATGCCCTTGCGGGTGGCGAGGCGATCGTCGGAGCGGGCGTCGGCGTCCGCAGCGGAGGAGCTCTGCCCAGTCGCGTGACCGTTGGCCCGTGCGGACGCGGCTCCCGACCCGCCACCCGCGGGCTGGCTCCCAGACAAACGCAATTGATCCTTGGGACCAGGAGGCGCCGGTTCCGGGCCGACCCCTTCGGCCGATGACACCAAGCCGCTGCTGGCGGAGGCCTGAGCAATGGTTGATGTTCCGCCTGCCGCCCGATGCCTGTATTCGGCAAACGCTTGGGCTTGCCGTAAAAACACCTGGCGCGCTTCGCGGTCGGAGATTGCCGTCAATGCGGCCATGTCGGGCATGGTGAGCGTTGAACCAGCCTTCACCAAGTTGACGTTTTCGTGAATGAACGCCTGCGGATTTGCCCGTTGAAGGGCGATCATCATTTGATAGACAGTAACGCCCGGCACCGCGTGGCGCCGCGAAATGCGAAACATGTTGTCGCCGCGCTTGACCAGTATGGCGCCTTGACGTGCTTGCCCGCCGCCCGGTGCGACCACATTCGCCGCCGATGTACCGGGTGCCTGGCCCGCAGCGGTGGCGCCGGAAACGCCTGACTGGACATTACCCTGCCCTGATTGGGTCAAGAGGCTGACTTGGTAGCGCTGCTGACCCGTGGCGGTGCGTATGTCGAGCAACAAGTCGGCGACAGGCTTGTCGAAGCCCTGGGTGGATCGAACTTGTATGATCTTGGAACCAGGCGCAAAGCCGTCGACAAGGCGGGTGCTTAGGGTGTCGAGCGCAACGGGAGGCTCGAGACCCGCCTGTACCCACGCGCTGGCCGGGGCCGCGCTGACAGTAATCGAGCGAAGATCGTCGGCGCTGAGCTGAGTGACCGGCACATCGATCTTCAGCGGCTCACCGACCGGCGACACCATGCGGGAGTGGCCGAAGCTTGCCGCGTATGCACCGGAACACAACAACAGCGCCGAAGCGAGTGTGGCGGCCAGGGGCTTGCCGCATGCCGCCAGAGCAGCAGGAGAATATACGCGACGGGGCTTAAGCATTTTTATAGTTCACCTAGAGTAATCCGCAACATACGGCGCAGCGGTTCCGCCGCACCCCATAGTAGCTGATCACCTACGGTAAAAGCACTTAAGTATTGCGGTCCCATTGACAACTTGCGCAAGCGGCCGACAGGAATATCGAGCGTACCCGTGACCGCGACAGGCGTCAATTCCCGCATGGTGATGTCGCGTTCATTGGGAATGACGCGCGCCCATGCCGAGCCATCGCGCAGCATATCGGAAATCTCGTCCATGGGCACATCGCGCTTGAGCTTGATGGTCAATGCCTGGCTGTGGCAGCGCATGGCGCCAATACGCACGCATAGGCCGTCGATGGGAGTGGCCGCGGTACCGAATGCTTCGCCCCGGCCAAGTATCTTGTTCGTTTCGGCTTCGGCTTTCCACTCTTCGCGCGACATGCCATTGCCCAAATCCTTGTCGATCCAGGGAATCAGGCTTCCGCCCAGCGGCACGCCGAAATGTTCGCGCGCCAGGCCAGCGTCTTGTTGCGCCCCAAGCACACCGCGGTCGATTTCCAGGATGGCGGCCGCCGGGTCGTCGAGCAGGGGCCTCACAGCGGCGTTCAGCGTACCGAATTGCGTAAGCAATTCACGCATATGCTGCGCGCCGCCGCCCGAGGCCGCCTGGTACGTCATGCTGGTCATCCATTCAATAAGGTCGTTATTGAAGAGCCCTGCCAGCCCCATGAGCATGCAGCTGACCGTGCAATTGCCGCCGATAAAGTCTTTCACGCCGCGCTGGAGCGCGGCATCGATAACGGGGCGGTTGACCGGGTCGAGCACGATGATGGCGTCGTCGGCCATGCGCAACGTGCTGGCTGCATCGATCCAGACGCCCTTCCAGCCTGCCGCCCTGAGTTTCGGATAGACGGCGGAGGTGTAGTCGCCGCCCTGTGCGGTAAGAATGATGGGCAGCTTCTTGAGCGCATCGATATTGTAGGCATCCTGCAACAGACCCGCGCCGTCCGCCCACGATGGCGCGGCACCGCCAGCGTTGCTGGTTGAAAAGAACACCGGCTCGAAGAGGGAAAAATCGTTCTCGTCGCGCATGCGCTGCATGAGGACGGAACCCACCATGCCCCGCCACCCTACTAAACCTACTGACTGGCTCATGTTTCCTGTCGCTTAAAAAATAATAAAAATCGGATACGAAAGATTATTTTAATGCTTTCAGCACCGCATCACCCATTTCGCTTGTCGAAACCTTGGTGGTGCCGCTTTCGTGAATGTCGGCCGTACGCAAACCTTGCTCGAGCACAGCCTGCACGGCAGCTTCGATCCGGTCGGCCTGAGCGGCTTCGCCCAGCGAATAACGCAACATCATGGCCGCCGACAAAATGGTTGCCAAGGGGTTCGCAATATTCTTGCCGGCGATATCCGGCGCCGATCCATGGCTGGGCTCGTACAGGCCCTGGTTCGATGCATTCAGCGACGCCGAAGGCAGCATGCCGATTGATCCGGTCAGCATGGCCGCCTCGTCGGAAAGAATGTCGCCGAACAAATTGCCGGTGACGATCACGTCGAACGCCTTGGGTGCGCGCACCAGTTGCATGGCGGCATTGTCGACATACATATGCGACAGTTCCACATCCGGGTAGTCGGCCGCTGTCGCGATCATGATGTCGCGCCAGAATTGCGATGTCTCGAGAACGTTGGCCTTATCGACGCTGCACAGTTTCTTGTCCCGCTTGCGTGCGGCTTGAAATGCCACGTGCGCAATGCGCCGCACTTCCGATTCCGCGTAGTGCATGGTGTCGAAGCCTTGACGCTCGCCCTTGAAAGGCCCATCGCTTACTTCGCGCACACCTCGGGGCTGACCGAAGTAGATGTCGCCCGTCAGTTCGCGAACGATGAGGATATTCAGGCCGGCCACGACTTCGGGCTTCAGCGAGGATGCGTTGGCCAATTGCGGGTACAGAATCGCGGGCCGCAAGTTGGCGAACAGTCCCAGCGCCTTGCGCAGCCCCAGGATGGCCTGTTCCGGGCGCAATTCGCGGGGCAGGCTGTCGTACTTCCAGTCGCCCACGGCGCCGAAAAGAATGGCTGCCGAATTCATTGCGAGGTCCAGCGTGGAAGGCGGCAAGGGGTGGTCGAAGGCGTCGAACGCCGCCCCGCCGACAGGCGCTTCATGCACATCCAGGTCCAGCCCGAGCGCCTTCAATATACGAACCGCTTGCCCGGTAATTTCGGCGCCTATGCCATCACCAGGCAATACAGCAATCTTGTGTGTCATTGTTCTTTTCCAGAGTTTTGTTGATCAGGCAATGGGTCGACCCGCAAGCCAGGGATGCCGTGCCAGCCGCTCGGCTTCAAAAGCGCGGATGATGTCGGCTTTTTCGAGCGTGAGCGCAATGTCGTCCAGGCCATTGATAAGGCAGTGCTTGCGAAACGGCTCAATATCGAACGCCAGTTCGCGGTCGTCCTGCGTGATGACGACTTGGCGTTCAAGATCGATACGCAGCTTGTAGCCGGCAAACGCCTTGACATCGTCGAACAGGCGGGCAATTTGCAATTCCGGCAGCACAATGGGCAGCAAGCCGTTCTTGAAGCTGTTATTGAAGAAGATATCGGCATAGGACGGAGCGACGATGGCGCGAAAACCGTATTGCGACAATGCCCAAGGGGCATGCTCGCGACTGGATCCGCATCCGAAGTTCTTGCGTGCCAATAATATGGACGCCCCCTGATAGCGCGGCTGATTCAGCACGAAGTCCGGATTGAGAGGCCGCTTGGTGTTGTCCATGCCGGGTTCGCCATGGTCCAGATAACGCAGCTCGTCGAATAAATTGGGCCCGAAGCCCGTGCGCTTGATCGACTTGAGGAACTGCTTGGGTATGATCAGGTCGGTATCAACGTTCTCGCGGTCCAGCGGCGCTACCAGGCCATGATGGGTCGTAAATGCTTGCATGATGGCTTCCTATCGAAAATTTCGTACGTCAACAAAGTGACCGGCAATGGCCGCGGCCGCCGCCATCGCGGGGCTGACCAAATGCGTGCGCCCGCCCTGCCCCTGACGTCCTTCGAAGTTGCGATTCGAGGTGGAGGCACAGCGCTCCCCGGGTTCGAGACGATCGGCGTTCATGGCCAGACACATCGAGCAGCCCGGCTCACGCCATTCGAAGCCGGCAGCCAGGAATATCTTGTCCAGCCCCTCTTGTTCGGCTTGCAGCTTTACCAAGCCCGAGCCAGGAACCACCATGGCCTGCCGGACCGTCGATGCCACATGCTTGCCGCGCGCCACGCTGGCCGCGGCCCGGAGGTCTTCAATACGCGCATTGGTACACGAACCGATGAAAACCCGGTCTATGGAGATATCGACCAGCGGCGTATTGGGCTTGAGGCCCATGTACTGCAGCGCGCGTTCCATGCCGCTGCGGCGGGTGTCGTCTTTTTCCTTATCGGGATCCGGCACGCGCCCGTCGATGGACAAAACCATTTCGGGCGATGTTCCCCACGTAAGCTGCGGCATGATGTCACGCGCATTGATCTCGACCACGCGGTCGAATGAGGCGCCTTCATCGGTATGCAGCGTGCGCCAGTACTGAACCGCCTGGTCCCATAGCACGCCGGTGGGCGCATAAGGCCGGCCCTTGAAATAATCGATGGTTTTCTGGTCGACGGCCACCATGCCCGAGCGGGCACCGGCCTCGATGGCCATGTTGCAGACCGTCAGCCTGCCTTCAACAGATAAGGCGCGCACGGTGCTGCCGCCGAACTCGATGGCGTAGCCGGTTCCGCCGGCCGTGCCGATCTTGCCGATGACGAACAACACCAGGTCCTTGGCGGTGCAACCGAACGGAAGCTCGCCTTCGACCTTCACCAGCATATTCTTGTTTTTCTTCATGAGCAGCGTCTGGGTGGCCAGCACGTGCTCGACTTCCGACGTGCCGATGCCGAATGCCAACGCACCCAGCGCGCCGTGCGTACTGGTATGGGAGTCACCGCAAACCACCGTCATGCCGGGCAGTGTCGCGCCCTGTTCCGGGCCGATAATATGAACAATGCCTTGACGCCTGTCGTTCATGCGAAATTCGGTGATACCGTATTTTTCACAATTGCTGTCCAGGGTCTCGACCTGCAGGCGCGAGATAGGATCGGTAATCCCTTCGTTGCGCGCCGTCGTGGGCACGTTATGGTCGGCTACGGCCAGGTTGGCGCCGACTCGCCACGGCTTGCGCCCGGCCAGCGACAGGCCTTCGAAGGCCTGTGGACTGGTGACTTCATGCACCAGATGCCGGTCGATATAGAGCAAACAGGTGCCGTCGGACTCCTGGTGCACGACGTGCGCGTCCCAGAGTTTGTCGTACAAAGTTTTTGCCATGGTATTACTCGATGGAAGAGTGAAAGTTAGTGCTAACTTACATTATGCCATCGTGCAAACCTGGTACAAGACTAGTGCGTATCCTGGTATAAACGCTGCTACCTACCTGCCATTGCCGTTATTTTCCGCCCGCTTGTTGATACAGGGGCATGACCTTGTTGGCCGCCGCGGTCAGATCGGCGGTGCGGCTGGCGGCCGAGGGATGAGTCGAAAGGAATTCCGGCGGCGCATTGCCCGAGCTTAGCGCTCCCATCTTCTGCCAAAGCGTGATGGCCGCCCGGGGATCGTATCCGGCCCGAGCCGCCAGTTCGACGCCAATGCGGTCGGCCTCTGCTTCGTGCGTGCGGCTATTGGGCAGCGTGAACATGACTTCGCTAAGGGCATTGCCCAGGTCCGCCGTTGCGCCCACCCCTGTGACGGCCGACAAGACCGACATGCCAATGCTGGTGGCCATTTGCTGCGACACCTGCTCACGTGCGTGTTCGCGCAACGCGTGCGCCATTTCGTGCCCAATGACGGCTGCGAGCTCGGCGTCAGTCGGCTTGATTTTGTCGATCAAACCCGTATAGACGGCCATTTTTCCGCCCGGCATGCACCACGCGTTCACATCGTCGGAACTTAACACGTGCGTCTCCCAGCGCCAGTTTGCGGCGTCGGGCCGAAAGACCCCAACGTGCGAGATCAGCTTCTGGGTAATGCCTTTGACGCGCTGGGTCTGCGCTGCATTGGCGTCGAGTGCGCCCTGGGCTTTGGCTTGTCCGAGCAAGGTGGCGTACTGTTGCGTTGCCTCTTGCTGCAAGGCGGCTTCGGACACCATGCCCGACATGTATTGCTTGCGTTCGACGCCTACCGCGCCGCCTTCGGTCGTTTGCACTGCGGCGCACCCGGTAAGGAAGGTGAAGGCGCATACAAGGCCAAGACCAGCGAATCGTCGGATAGGCAATGTGTGAGTGAACATACGGAACTCCTTGAAGGTGTCAGGATGACGGACCGCACTGCGCGCGATGGCGCAACGCATGATCCATGAGAATGATGGCCAGAAGCGCCTCGACGATGGGCGTGGCGCGTATCCCTACGCAGGGATCGTGGCGCCCCAGCGTTTGCACCTGAACTGGATCGCCGGCGCGATTAATCGATTGTCGCTCTATCCGTATGCTGGATGTAGGCTTGATGGCAATGGATACGGTAATTGCCTGCCCCGACGAAATACCGCCAAGCACACCGCCCGCATGGTTGGTAAGAAAGCCGTCGGGAGTGATTTCGTCGCCATGTTCGGAACCACGCTGAGCAATTGAGTCAAAACCGGCACCGATTGATACCCCCTTCACGGCATTCAGTCCCATCATTGCATGTGCGATGTCGGCATCGAGGCGGTCGTACAAAGGCTCTCCCCAACCGGCAGGCGCGTTGTCCGCGACGAGTTCAATGCGCGCGCCGATCGAGTCGCCATCGCGGCGCAGCTGGTCCATGTACGCCTCCAACTCGGGTACGGCCGCGGCGTCGGGCGCATAAAACGGGTTCGTGGACACATCGTCCCAGTTCTTGAACGGAATGGAGATAGGCCCGAGCTGGCTCATGTAGCCACGTATGGTGATGCCATGGTGCTGCGCCAGCCACTTCCGTGCGATGGCGCCGGCCGCCACGGTGGGCGCCGTGAGCCTGGCCGATGAGCGCCCTCCGCCACGCGGATCGCGCTCGCCGAATTTACGCCAATAGGTATAGTCGGCATGACCAGGGCGGAAGGTATCTACGATGTTGCTGTAGTCCTTACTCCGCGCATCGGTGTTGCGAATGAGCAGCCCTATGGGCGTGCCCGTCGTCACGCCCTGATAAACCCCGGAAAGAATTTCTACTTGATCGGCCTCTTGGCGCTGCGTGACATGGCGCGACGTACCGGGGCGCCGCCGGTCGAGCTCGGCCTGGATATCGGCTTCGGTCAGGGCCAAACCCGGCGGACAGCCGTCGACGACAGCGCCTATTGCCGGGCCGTGCGACTCGCCAAAGTTGGTGACGCAAAAAAGTTTACCTAGTGTGTTGCCTGACATAGATTGATTTTTATGGTTGAAGTTTACCGACACTGTACCCGTGTTTGCGCTGATTCAGGAAGAGCAACTGACCTCCAGGTGCGAAGCCCAGTCTGGGGGTTGTGCGGCGTAGGAGCCGTAGCCGGGCCGCTCCACGTACGGATCGCGCAACAGGTCGAGCAAGGTATCGATTTCGGATGCATCGCCTTTTTTCGCCGCCTGGATCGCGTTCTCGGCCAGATGGTTGCGCAAGATGTACAACGGGTTCGCGCGATTCATTGAGGCAATGCGCCCCTCGGGCGGCGGGACCCCCGCCGCCACGGCATCCTTTCGTACGCGCGCAAGGTACCGGTCCAACCAGGCCTGCGCCGCTTCACGATCGATGAATCTATCGGCAAATGACTGGGGGTCTTGTTCCGCCGTCGCCAGATGGCGGAAGCTCAGGGTAAAGTCCGCCCGCTCCGTATGCAGCAGGCGCCACCAATTGTCCACCAGTTCGTCGTCTTCGGGTTCCCAGCGTGCCAGCCCGAGTTTCCTGCAAAGATTCGCTTGATAAACATGCAGAAAGGCCGGCTCGTAATAATCGAGCTGAGCCTTCAAGTCATCTGCCGGGACGCCCAGGCCGAGCAAGCTGCTGGCCAGGCGATACAGATTCCAGAGTGCAACCGATGGTTGGGCGTTCCATGCGTAGCGCCCAGCGGTATCGCTGTGATTGCAGACGTGGCCGGCCTGGAAGGCATCCATGAAACCGTAAGGTCCGTAGTCGATCGTCAGGCCCAATATCGACATGTTGTCGGTATTCATTACGCCATGGCAAAAGCCGGCCGTCTGCCAATGCCCTATCAGTTCGCCAGTCTTGATGGCGACCGTACGCAAAAACCGCAGAACCGTGTCGTTGAAGGTGCTTGCCTGGCCCGGCTCCGCCTCCCGGCATTCGGGAAAATGCCGCTCAATGACATAGTCAAGCAGCGCGCGCAGGTTCTCCGGGGAAGACGCCCAGTGTTCGAACGTTCCGAAACGCACGAAGGTGGGCGATACGCGCGTCACAATGGCTGCCGTTTCTACGGTTTCCCTATACACGGGATCGTCGGCCGTCACCAACGCCAGTGCCCGGGTCGTGGGAATGCCAAGGCCGGCCATGGCTTCGCCCGCTAGGTATTCCCGTACCGAAGACCGCAATACTGCCCGGCCATCGCCCATGCGGGAGTAAGGCGTACGCCCCGAGCCTTTCAGTTGAAGTTCCATCGGTCCGCCGGGAGTTTCGACCTCGCCCAGCAAATGCGCCCTGCCGTCTCCCAGCTGCCCGGCCCATATCCCGAATTGATGCCCGCTATAGACGGCAGCCAGCGTCTCGCCGCCGGGTAACGGACGCGTGCCCGCCACTACGTCGAGGAACTCGGGAGTGCGGAGCGCGGCGGGACCCAGCCCGAGCAAGGCTGCCACGTCCGCATTGGCATGCAGCAAACGCGGGTTGGTGAGCGGCTGGGGCGTGAGTCGCGTGTAAAAAGCGGGCGGCAAGCGCGCAAACGAATTCGCCACTGGCAAATGCATAATGGAATCGATCATGAGCACCGTTCTCAGGTGGGGCGCGCCGCGTTTTTCTTGGCGGCCTGTTTCGCAGGCCGAAGATACAGAATGGCGCAAAGGTAAAAAACCAGCGAGAGGGCAATTTCCAGACCGCCCATCATGGCCGACAATGGGGATGGATCCGACCAGGCCCGCACGACGCCTTCCATGAAGTACAAGAGTATAAGCATGGCAGCCCATTGCAACGTATAAAGATTGCCTTTAAGCACGCCGCGTAGCGGCAACAGCAGAGGCAATACCTTGAGCGCCAGCAAGGAGCCGCCAGGACGCAGGGGTGCGACCTTCAATTCCCACAAAAGGCATAGAACGATCAGGCCGAGCAGCGATATCGACGCGCCATGGCGCAAAATGGGGTTTGGTTGGATATTCATGCTGGTATTATCACTCGAAAGCGACGTCAGCCGCCCCAGGAATGTCCCAGAATGTAAGGGTCTGAACCGTGAGCATCATCAAGCCCCATCATACCGCCGCCAAGATCGCGCATTTCGCGTTGCAGCGCGCGGCGGAGAAGAAGCTCACCCAGGTGGCGGCCAGCCTCACCTTCACGACGGTCCTGGGTATCGTTCCACTGCTTGCCGTCGTCCTGTCTCTTTTTACCGCATTTCCCTTGTTCGTCGACTTCCGCATCGCGTTGGAGACGTTTCTGGCGACGAGCCTCATGCCGCCCGCTGTGTCGGAAAACGTCATGATGTACTTGAATCAGTTCGCCGCCAAGGCATCGGGCCTTACCGCCATCGGCAGCCTGGTGCTCATCGTGACCTCCGTGCTGCTGATGATGACCATAGACGAGGCCTTCAACGATATATGGCAGGTGGAACGGCAAAGGCCGTGGCGCCAGCGCATGCTGGTGTACTGGGCGATCATCTCGCTGGGACCCATACTGGCGGGCGGCAGCTTGTGGGCAACATCCATACTTGCACGGGAGTCCCTGGGCCATGTCGACGAACTTCCCGCCATTCTTACCTTCTTGCTGTCATTCGGACCGCTGGTATTGACCGGACTGGGGTTTACCGCGCTATTCGTGGGCGTGCCGAATCGGCGGGTCCAATGGAAAGACGCACTGGCCGGCGGCTTGGGCACCGCCGTGGTGCTGGAAATAATGCGGATATCGTTCGCCTACTACCTTACGCGCTTTCCGTCCTACACCATTATTTACGGTGCATTCGCCACCCTGCCTATTTTCCTCCTGTGGATTTATTTGTCGTGGCTGGCCATATTGCTGGGCGCGACCGTCGCCGCCACGCTGCCCGCGCTCCGGCAGCGGCGATGGGCACTGCAGCATTACCCTGGAGCGAACTTCGTCGATGCCGTAAGAGTCTTGCGCGTTCTTTGGAGCGCGCAGAATACCCCGCCCTCCCGCCGCAGCGTGCGCTTCCTGTGCGAGCACTTGCACTTACACCAAGACGAACTAACGTCCGTGCTAAGGGCATTGAAGAGGCTGGGATACGTCGTGAATACGCAAGAGCAGAATACCGACGTATGGGTACTGGCTTGCGACCAGCGCGACGCAACGCTCGGCCCGCTGGTCGACGCGTTGCTGATCCACCGCGATCAGCCCGGGCTTAGCGCGGAACCGCGGCTACTGGATGCCGTAGCCAGTTCGCTGTCCCACGCCGACGTACGGTTGGAAAGCTTGTTCGACGAACCGCCACTACCCGAAATCCCGCTTATGGTGCAAAATACTCTAACCGTGGAGAACGGGGACAATCAGGAGAGCAACAATGTTGAAAGTCAGTGAAATCCTACGCGTGAAGGGGCACACGCTTTATACCGCGTCGCCTGATATGTCCATATTGCAAGCGTTGCAAACCATGAGCGAGCAAGACATCGGCTCGCTGGTCATTATGGATCACGGTCAATTGGCGGGCATGCTCACTTTTCGTGAAATCATCCGCCACCTGCACGACAACCAGGGCAATACCGGCACGCATACGGTGCGCAGCATCATGGACGACGCGCCCGTCAGCGTATCGCCCAACACCAGCGCCGACGAAGTGCAGCGCCTGATGCTCGAAAAGCATGCGCGCTATATCCCTGTCATGGACGGGCCTACCCTTATGGGTGTCATTTCGTTCTACGACATGGCGCAGGCCATTGTGGCGGCTCAGGCATTCGAGAACAACATGCTCAAGGCTTATATCCGCGACTGGCCGTCCGACTCGGAAGCCGCCAGCTCGTAGCCCGTGTCGCTGGTGCATAGCACCAGGTCGGACCAGGCTTGCTCGATCAGGTGGGCCTCTTCCCGATTCAGCAACGAATGATCCGACAGGGTCCGGCGCCACCGCCTGGCGCCCGGTCTTCCGCCCATCCAACCCAGCATGCAACGCACGATCAGACGCAGCGGCACGCCTTTTTGTATTTCGCGCGCCGCGTACCGCGTCATCGCGTCCACCACCTGGGCGGGCTCGGGCAGCACAATGCCCGGGTGTGCGGCGGCCGTAATGTCTGAAAGCACGCCCGGCGTATGCCAGGCGGCGCGGCCCAGCATGACGCCGTCGAATTGGTGCATCAGTTCCAAGGCCTGCCGTGGATCGGAAATGCCGCCGTTAAGGACAACGACCGCATCGGGAAAGTCTTGTTTTAAACGCTGCGCCACATCGTAGCGCAGGGGCGGCTTCTCGCGATTGTCTTTGGGCGAAAGGCCCTTGAGTACAGCGTTCCTGGCGTGCACGATGAACACCCGGCACCCGGTGTCGTAGATTTTCCCGACGAAATCCCGCACAAACGCATAAGAGTCGTTGTAGTCGAGCCCCAGCCGGTGCTTCACGGTGACGGGTATCGACACCTCGTCCTGCATGGCCTTGACGCAATCGGCCACCAGCCCGGGCTCGGCCATCAGGCAGGCGCCGAACGCGCCGCGCTGCACGCGTTCCGACGGACAACCGCAGTTAAGATTGATTTCGTTGTAGCCCCACTGTTCGCCGAGACGCGCGCATTCGGCCAGCGCATCGGGCTCGCTGCCTCCCAGCTGAAGGGCCACGGGTTCCTCCGACGGATCGAATTCCAGATGGCGCGCGGCCTTGCCGTGGAGCAATGCCCCAGTGGTAATCATTTCGGTGTACAGGCGAGCATGCGGCGCAAGCAGACGGTGAAAGTAGCGGCAGTGCCGGTCGGTGACGTCGATCATGGGCGCGACGCATAGCCGCCAGTCGGCGGGCTGCGGCTGAACGGGCAAAAGCGTCGTGTTGGGCAAGGCAGGCATAGCGCAGAAGGCGGCTTGTTCCGCCGCAAGTTCTATATAAAGGCGTATTTTCGCACGCTTGCGTAACCTGGACTAAAATCAGTGGCCCGGTTTCCCGGGCATTTACTTATTCGCCGTTCATTTCTACCGAGTTTGCAGCCCATGGCCGTTTTTACCACTGTCAGCGACAGCGATGCACACCAGCTTTTAACGCGTTACACCTTGGGCGAGCTCGTGTCCCTGCGTGGTATTACCGCCGGCATCGAAAACACCAATTATTTCCTGAACACCACGCGGGGCGAGTATGTCCTGACCCTGTTCGAAGTCCTGACGCATGAGCAGTTGCCCTTCTACATCGAGCTCATGCATCACCTGGCCCAGCGCCACGTCCCCGTTCCACAGCCGCAAACCTTGATTGACGGCACCCGCTTGACGACGTTGCATGGAAAACCGTGCGCTATCGTCACACGGTTGTCCGGCGGCTATGAACCGGACCCCAGCGCGACCCACTGCGCGCTTGCCGGCCGCACAATGGCGCATGCGCACTTGGCGGGAAAGGATTTCGCCATTCACCAGCCCAATCTGCGAGGCTTGCCCTGGTGGCGCGAAACCGTACCGAAGGTATTACCTTTCCTTGAGCCGGCTCAGGTCGATCTGATCCAGAAAACACTGCAAGAACAAGTCGATTTCGGTGCAAGTTCGCTATATGGGGAACTACCTTACGGTCCTGCGCACTGCGATCTGTTCCGCGACAACGTGTTATTCGACGGCACGTTCGAGATGCCCAAGATGGGCGGGATCATCGACTTTTATTTTGCGGGTTGCGACGCCTGGCTGTTCGACGTTGCCGTCGGCGTCAATGACTGGTGCATCGAGCGCCACACCGGCATTTTCGACACCCGCAAACTGCATTCGTGGCTGGAGGCCTACGCCGCCGTACGGCCCTTCACCGCCGCCGAATGCAACGCCTGGCCTGTTGTGTTGCGCGCCGCCGCATTGCGCTTTTGGGTATCCCGGCTATTCGATTTTTATCTGCCAAGGCCGGCCCAGACGCTCAAGCCGCATGATCCGCGGCATTTCGAACGTATCCTGCAAGAGCGCAGCGCACATTCGGCACCATCCTTGCCCTGAATTGGCTGCGGCCCCCACATTCGTCATCACGTTATCAGGAAACACCATCCACTATGCAAGCTGCCATTCTTCCCTTCACATCCGGCTGGTCTTGGATACAAGAGGGATTCAAGCTGTTCAAGCGTCAGCCCATGGCAATGTTTTTCTGGAGCTTGATGACAGGGTTCCTGATCACCGTCAGCTACCTGATACCGCTATTTGGCCAGATGGCGCTCATTGCAAGCACGCCCATCCTGACCTTCATTACGCTGAGCGCTTGCCGCAACATCGCGTCCGGCCGTCCCATGCTGCTGTCGATGTGGTTGGAACCCCTGCGCGACCAGGCCACCCGTCGCCGCCTTTTCGGCCTGGGCCTGGCGTATCTGGTGTGCTGTCTGGCGGGCGGTTTCCTGGCGACGCTCCCGTACATGGATGGCCTGATGGCGGCCATGGACGCCGAAGGCAGCATCGACGAAGAAGCGCTCATTGCCGCAATGCGCGGGCCATTCATCACGTTCGCCCTGATTTATATCGTCATTTCCGCCTTGTTCTGGCATGCGCCGGCCCTTATTGGCTGGCACGGCGTAAAAATTACCCAGGCCTTGTTTTTCTCCATGGTGGCGTGCTGGCGCAATAAATTCCCCTTCCTAGTCTATGGCGCCAGTTGGGCAGCCATCTTCTTTGCCGTGCAAATGGTGGGATCGTTCCTGGCGACGCTGGGCATTTCGCCAGGCACAGTACAAATGATGCTTACGCCGGTAAACATCATGGTGGCCGCCGTGTTGTACTGCAGTTTCTACCCGGCCTATGTCAGCGTTTTCGGCAGTCAGACACCGGAGTAAACCGGGGGACGCTTGCCCAGGAATGCGGCAAGTCCCTCGTTGAAATCGGCGGTGGCGGCACCGGCCTCGAAAGCAGCCTGCTCGGCCTGCAACTGCTCCGGCAGATCACGCTGCAACGAGCCGCGCATCAAGCCCTTGATACGTCCGAACGCCGCCGTGGGTCCAGCAGCCAGGCGCTGCAGGAGCTTTTCCGTTTCGTCCGCCAGCGCATCGGCAGGGACGACGCGGTTCACGAGCGACAGGCGCAAAGCCTCGGGAGCGTCCAGCGTATCGGACAACAACGCAATTTCCATTGCCTTGCGCAAGCCGACGACGCGCGGCAAATGCCACGAACCGGAGGCATCGGGGCTGGCTGCGATCTTGGCATACGCCATGTTGAACACCGCCGTGTCGGCTGCTATGGCCAAGTCCGCCGCCATCATGATGCTCAGGCCGGCGCCGGCAACCGCGCCGTGCACGCTTGCCAACACCGGCACTGGCAGGTTGGCCATCTGGATCAGGCCGGCATGCAGCGGCACAATGATTTCTCTGGCCGTTGCCGCCGCATTGCCTTGCATTGCGGCAAGATCGCCGCCCGCCATGAATGCCTTGCCTTGACCCCGCAGCAGCACCACCCGCAGCGCCGGCGTGGAAGCAATCACCTGTATTGCCGCTTGAAAGGCAACGGCCATTTCGACATTGATGGCGTTTAGCGATGCGGGCCGGTTGAAGTCGATGCGCGCGACGGCGCCGCTGATATCGAGCGCTAGGCAAGAGGAAGTCGTGGCAGCTGAAGTCATGGGTTACCTCGCCACGTTCGGCAAGGCCGCGCGCAGCATATGTTCGATCAATTCGTCGGGGCTCAGGCGGCCGTCGGGGCGATACCAGCGGACAGAAAAATTCATGCCGCCAAGCACATGTTTTCGTATGATAGCGGCTTCGCCGACGATAAGTCCGCTGGCGACGGCCTCGTCGATTGCCTTGTGCCAAAGTTGCTCGTAGGCATCGCTAAGCGCTTGGATGGGTTGGCGGGCGGCCGGCGACAAGCTGCGCCATTCATAAATCATGGCATGCATCGCGTCTCCGCCCACGCCGCGAATCAAACTGGCCATATGCAGCCGGAAAAGGCCGGCCAAACGGTCGGCTGGATCGGGATGGAGCGCCATTACCTCGCGCCCCGCCTCGGTGACCGATTCGATGCCGTTGGCCATGACCGCCACAAGTATTTCTTCCTTGTTGCGGAAGTAATGGAACAAGCTGCCCGAGCGCAACCCCACCGCTTCGGCCAGTTCCCGCACCGTGGTGCGTTCGTAGCCGTTCTGCCGAAACAATCGGGCCGCGGTAAGAATGACGTCGGTACGCCGGCTGTCATCGCCACGTGGCGATGACGCCGTTTTGCCGTGTTCCGTCGCGGCCGTATTCACGCGTACAACGCCTCGATCTGATCGGCGTAGCTTCTATAGATGCTGGATCGCCTGACCTTCATGGTGGCCGTCACCTCGCCGTCGTCGTGATCCAGTTCCTTGGTCAACAAGTGAAAGCGGCGAATCCGCGACACTTGCGCCAACTGCCGGTTGGCCTCTTGAACTTCGTGCTCGATCAACTCCCGCACCGCGGAGTGTTCGACAAGCGAACGGAAATGGGTAAAGGCAATATTCCTGGATTCCGCCCACTTCGCCACCGTGTCGAATTCGATTTGAATGAGCGCGGAGACGAATTTCCGTCCATCCGCTATGACGATGCATTCCTTGATATACGGGCTGGACTTGGCGGTGTTTTCGATCTCGGATGGTGTCAAATTCTTGCCGCCGGCGGTGATCATAATGTCTTTCAGGCGGTCCACGATCCGTAACATGCCGTGCTCTTGCGCGACGACATCGCCTGTCTTGAGCCAACCGTCGCTGAATGCGTCGGCCGTTTGTTCGGGGCTTTTATAGTAGCCGGCAAACACCATGTCGCCGCGCACCAGAAGTTCGCCCTGCCCGTCCACCCGGTACTCCAGGCCCAAAATGGCCTCGCCCACGGAGCCGTAAACAACACGATCGGGATGCTGGCCCAGTATCATTCCAGTCGTCTCGGTCAGGCCATAGACTTCCACCAGCGGCACGCCCATGGTCCGAAAATAGCGCACGATGGCCGGTGGTATAGGGGCGGCGCCGGTCAAGGCTATCCGGGCACGGCGCAACCCTATGAAGTTCCGGAGGGCACGCAGGACGATCCAATACCAAAACGCGTAAGTCAGTTTCTGCTTCATACTGCGTTGGCTGGCACTTTTATCGGCGAAAGCGCCGCATGCCCGCATGGCGCGTTCGTACAGCCAACGCGCACTAGGGCGGGCTTCTTGCATTTTTATGGTGATGGCCGCGTGCAACTTCTCCCAGATCCGGGGAACACCAAGAAACATGGTGGGCGCCACCTCGCGCAGGTCTTCCTGCACCGTGCGTATGGATTCGCCGAAATTTACCTGCGAGCCGAGGAAAATGGGCACGAACGTGGTCAGCATTTGTTCGGCCACGTGGCATAGCGGCAAATAGGAAAGGTGCGAATCGCCCTGGGTTAGCCCAAGCCGGTCGACAATGCCGGGCACGACGCCCCGAATATTGCGGTACGTGAGCATGGCACCCTTGGGCTTGCCCGTGGACCCGGAGGTGTAAATCATCAGCCCGACATCATCCAGGGTTTGCCGCGCGAGGACTTGATCGATGGCATCGGCCTGGGCCGCTTCCTGTGCGCGTCCCAGGGCCTCCATCTCGGCAAAAGTACAGATAAGGTCGCGAACGTCGTCAGGGTAGCCGCGCAGACCCTTGGATTCAATGACGATGATCCGGCGCAGGCGCGGAAGCTCGTGGCGCGCTTCCAGCACCTTTTCGGTTTGCTCCTGGTCTTCGCAGACCACGAATTCCACATCGGCATGGTTCAGCACATAGCTGACCTCGGGCGTGGGGCTGGTCGAATACACCCCCACGGCCACCGCGCCGGCGGCGCCGGCTCCCATTTGGGCAAGCACCCATTCGATACGGTTATCCGACAATATCCCGACATAGCCGCCGTCGGACAGGCCGAGCGCCCGCAGACCCATGGCCACATGGCGTGCGCGTTCCCAATAGTCCTTCCAGGCATAGGGCTTCCAGATGCCGAAATCCTTTTGCAGGATGGCCAGGCGCGCCGGCGTCTTCTCGGCGCGCGCGCGCAACATTTGCGGCAAGGTAAGTTCGGGAAACGATGACAATGACATATGCAGCCTGTTACGAGAGCCAGCGCTTGCGGCGCTTGTAGTGTTTAACCTGTCTGAAGTCGCGCGCCTGACCTGTGCCGCCGATCCCAAGATAGAACTCGCGCACGTCGGGATCCTGTGCCAGTTTGTCGGCCGTGCCGTCTATCATGACTTTGCCGGTCTCCATGATGTAGCCGTAATCGGCAATGGCAAGGGCCACGGACGCGTTCTGCTCAACCAGCAACATGGCGGTATTCTGCTCGGCGTTGATGCGGGCAATAATGGTGAAAATGTTCTCGACCAGCATGGGCGACAAGCCCAGCGACGGTTCATCCAACAGCATCAGCGTAGGCCGCGCGAGCAAGGCCCGGCCGATGGCCAGCATTTGCTGCTCGCCGCCCGACAAGTAGCCGGCCAGGCCCTTCCGGCGTTCATGCAGCCTGGGAAAATATTCATACACAAGGTCGAAATCGGCACGTGCCGACCGCCGGCCCGTCAATGCATACGTAGCCGCCACCAAGTTCTCTTCGACGGTAAGGTCTTCGAAAACCCGGCGTCCTTCCATGACATGACTCATGCCGGCCCGCACCAGCAGATGCGGTGCGAGCGGCGCAATATCCTGGCCATTGAAGGAAATATGGCCCTTCACCAGTTCCCCATCCTCCAGGGCCAACAAGCGTGATATGGCTTTCAGGGTGGTCGACTTGCCGGCGCCATTGCTTCCCAGCAAGGCAACCACCTGCCCCGGCGCAACCGACAGGGACAGGCCGCGCAGCACCTGGACGACGTTGTTATAAACAACTTCGATGTTGTTGATGTCGAGCACCGGCATGACATCGGGGGTACGGGCTACGGAATCCACAGTACAGCCTCCGCTCAATCCAGCACGATCCAGTCGGAAGCGGGCACCATCTTCTTCTGGCTGAAATCCGCACGATAAATACGCCCGACCGGCAACGAATTCCCCTTGACGCTCACGGGCACGCCTATGATGCCGCCCGTATCGAAATCCTTGATGGACTGCAGGCTGGTCTTCATGTTGGACGTGGTCAGCTCCTTGCCGCCGTCGAGCGTACGCTTGGCCGCTTCAGTCAATAGCATCGCGGCAAGAAAGCCCTGCATGTAGGCGGTGCTCTGGTATTCGGGCCGCATCGCGCGGATTTTCTCCATCATCGGCGACTTGCCCTCTTCGTCATAGTAATAACGGAAAGGCATCACACCCATGAAGCCGTCGGCGTCCTGGCCCATCTTCATGACCGTGGAGTTGTCCATGGTCCAGAACGTGCCCATGTAGCGGCTCTTCAGGCCCATTTGCTTGCCTTGCGAAATGAACTCCGGAATAGGAGCAAGGATGTAGCCGTGGAAGATGGTGTAGTCCGGATTGGCGCGACGCAGCTTCAAGACTTCGGTGGACACGTCGACGCTGCCCGGGGGAGTCATGATTTCGGCGGCCACGTCCAGGCCCAGACCTTTTGCCACGCTGCGGGATTCATCGATGGGATCGCGACCGAACTCTGTGTCGGAGTACACGAAGGCCACCTTGGCGCCAGGTTTTTCCTTGGCGATATAACGCAACAGGATCCCGAACATTTCCGTGTAGTCGGGTCCCACCAGAAATTGCGCAGGAAACTTTTCAGGATTATTGATCTCGGTGGCAAACGACGCGCCCGTCATCAAGATGTTGCCGGCGCGATTCAGTTCCGGATTAATCGTCTTGGAAAAGCCCGTGGAATCGCCGTAATACAGGTTGACCTTGTTCTGGCTGGTAATTTTCTTGAACGCGGCAACAGAGACGTCGACCTTGTAACCCGTGTCTTCAGGCACGTAACGCACCTTGCGTCCGGCAATACCGCCCGAGTCATTCAGCATTTTGACGTAGTCGCCCATGCCCGCGTGTATGCCGACACCCGCAAAGGCAAATACACCGCTCATGGGAATGGAACCGCCGATAACGATATCTTCTTTGGGCTGGGCCAGCGCGCCGCCCGCGGCGACCATGCCGGCCGCCAGCGACAGGGGCAAAACCATCCGTCGAACCAGACGGGGCATTGAAAGCTTACGGATCATGGGTGTCTCCTGGTGTTTTAAAAAGAACCGGCGCGCCCTAAGTGCGAAACGGCCACAAGTGAAAGAACCGCCTTACCCGCCGCCAAATCTCGGCAAGGCCATGCGGTTCAAAAATCAAGAAGATGACGATCAACAGGCCAAAGACGATGGTCCGCACGGGCGAGACGTACTGCAGCGTATCGCCCTCGATGGGCAGCCAGCCGACGATCAGGCGCAATACCTCGGGCACCATCGTCATGAAGATGGCGCCTAATATGGCGCCCAGCACCGAACCCATCCCCCCCACAATAATGGCGGCAAGAAAGAAGATGGACAGGATCAGTGGAAAGCTTTCGGGGGTGACGACACGAAAGAAATACGCCCACATTCCACCCGCGACGCCGGCATAGAAGGACGACAGGCCGAACGACAGCAGCTTGTAGCGCAACAGGGGAATGCCCAGCACCTCCGCCGAGATATCGCGGTCGCGTATGGCGATGAACGCGCGGCCCACGCGGGTGCGGAATAGGTTGGCCGCGCCCAGCACCATCAGCATCGTCACCGGCAAGATCAACCAGTAGATGCGAAACGAGGTGTCGAGCGCATAGCCGAACAACTTGGCAGGCGGCACCGACAGGCCGCCCGTACCACCTGTAAACCCGGAATTGACGAACAGGAAGTGAGCGATGAACGAGGCCGCAATGGTGACAATGGCCAGATACAAGCCCTTGACCCGCAAGGACGGTATGCCGACGATCATGCCGCCCAGCATGGCCACAATGCCCGCGGCCAAAAGATTGAACAGGAAAGGGGTGCCGTAGCGATTCTCGAGCACCGCCACCGTGTAGGCGCCCAGGCCCATGAACGCGGCCTGCCCCAGACTGACCAGCCCTGTGTAGCCGGTAAGAATATTCAAGCCAGTCGCACTGGCAACGTGTATGGCCACCAAGCATGCCAGATACAGCCAATAGTCATTCGCCAGAAACGGGTACAACACGGCGGCAAGCAGGAATAGCGCCATCCATGCGCGTTGCGTCGGCGTGTCGAACAGCGACTCGTCGGTACGGTAGTTTTGCCGGGCGGTGCCTATGCGCATCTTCAGAGCCTTTCAATTTCACGGGTGCCGAACAGACCGTAAGGCCGCAACATCAACACCACCACCAATACCAGGAACGTAACCAGCAATTTGTATTCGCCGCCAAGAAAAGCGCCTGCCAGCGCTTCAAGCACGCCGATTAGCAAACCGGCCAGCAACGCGCCAACGACGCTATCGAGTCCGCCCACAATGACCACCACCAGAACGGACAGACCGAATATCCCCATGGACGAGGACAGCCCACCGATGGCGCCGACGGCAATTCCCGCCACGGCAGCCAGCGCGGCCGCCGCCACCCAGGCCAGCGAGAACACGCGCGACACATTGATGCCCATGGCATAGGCCGCGCCCTGGTCAGAGGCCGTGGCGCGCAGCGCAACGCCTCCACGCCATGAACGGAACACCATCACCACAATGGAAACCAGGGCAAGCGCCACCAGGAATCCGTAGAACACCTTGGACGAGATAAAGGCGTCGCCCAGGAAAATAGGCGCCGTCGGAATGAATTCAGGCAATCGCCGCTGGTCGGCCGACCAGATCAATTCGACCAGGCCGACCAGCATGGAGCCCAGGCCGACGGTGATCATGAATACGGAAATAGGCGCTTCGCCCAGCATGGGTCGAATGGCAAGGCGCTCGATGATGCCACCCATGACGCCGCTGGCTGCGATGGCCATCAGGACGGCCAGCCAGATGGGCCATTGAAGCCCGGCTGCGAACGCATAAAAGATATAGGCCCCCATCATGAGCATTTCGCCGATGGCAAGGTTCACGACCTTGGTGGCTTTATAAATGATCACAAAGGCCAAGCCCGCCAGGGCATAGAGTCCGCCGCCGCCTATGCCGGCCAACAACACTTCGGAAATAAATAGCCAATCCATCAGCGGACTCCGGCAGCTGGTGCACGTAAACGACGGCGCAGGTCGGCCACGTCGCCCGCGCCCAGGTAGGCGCGTATGACTTCCGGGTCGGCCTGCACCTGTGCGGGCGTGCCGTCGGCAATGACTTGACCAAAATTTAGGACCACGACGTGATCGGACAAGTCCATCACCAGCCCCATGTCGTGCTCGACCATCAAGACAGTTACACCCCACTCTTCCCGCACATCGAGGATGA
Source organism: Candidimonas sp. (assembly GCA_035515055.1). Lineage (GTDB taxonomy): Bacteria > Pseudomonadota > Gammaproteobacteria > Burkholderiales > Burkholderiaceae_B > Pollutimonas. Next base: position 11,303 of record DATJBV010000021.1, on the reverse strand, counting down.
AACGTGCCATGTCTTCGGTTTCTTCCCGGTTCATGCCGGCGACCGGCTCGTCGAGCATCAAGACCTTGGGCTGCATGGCAAGCGCGCGCGCCATCTCGACCCGCTTCTGCAAGCCATACGACAAGGCCGACACAGAGGCGTGCCGAATATGATCGATCTCCAGAAAGTCGATGATGCGTTCTTCGATGTCGGCTCGCAGTTCCATTTCCTCGCGGCGCGCGGCCCCGAAATAGAAAAGGCCCTGCAAGACATTGGTCTTCAGGTGACAGTGCCGGCCCAGCTTGATGTTGTCGAGCACCGACATGCCGCGAAACAGCGCAATATTCTGGAAGCTGCGCGCCAATCCAAGGCGCGCGCGTTGCGGCGCCGGCACGGCGGAAATGTCGCGGCCCTCGAATTGGACCGAACCCTCGTTGGGACGGTAAAAGCCTGAAATGGTGTTGAACAGCGACGTCTTGCCCGCGCCGTTGGGCCCGATAACCGTGGTGATCGACCCTGGCTCAACGTCGAAGCCGACGCCATTGAGCGCCTTGACGCCGCCGAACGCCAACGTCAATCCATCCACTCGCAAAATGGGATTGCCAACCGTCACTGCCGTCTCCAGTATTCTTATTGTCCGCCGGTAATATTGTTTTACCGATCAAGCGCTTGGTTGAACAATGCCGGAGGCCAGCCGGGAACGCAATGTCGTAGTTACCCTAGGTCGATGTAAAAATTGAGCTCGGCCTACCACGACCAGGCGTGTCTAACGCCCGCCGGACAGCGGCCGCATACGCGGGATAGGCCGCGCAATAGCCGGGCGGCAATTCAACCACGCCAACCGCATTCCAATTCCAGGCGAACCGGCCAGGCGCCAACGCTGCGATGCATTCCAGCACCCCGCCCTGTTGGTCGATAAAGAGCACGTCGATTGCATAGGCCAGCCCAAACGTATGTATGGCCTTGCATGGAAACAGCCATAAGCCGGCGTGCCAGGGCACGCCAGGCCACGCATGGAGGCCGCGCAGCCGCTGCCAGAACGTTGCCGCGACATACAGCCGCAACGGGGGAACACAAGTCAAAAATCGGTACCCATCAGCTTCATGGCAATGGGGAAGCCAATGACCAGAAAGGTGCACGGGAAAATGCAAAAGACCATGGGGAACAGCATTTTTACCGGGGCTTCCAATGCAAGCTTCTCCGCGCGGAGAAAACGCTCGGCGCGGCGCTGCTCGGACTGAGACCTTAACAATGGACCCAGGCTCATGCCTAGTTGATCGGCTTGGGCAAGGGCTGTCACAAGACCGCGCACCGCCGCCAAGCCCGTCCGATCCGCCAAATCATTCAGTGCTTGCATTCGCGGCATGCCGGCACGCATGTCGGCCAGCGCATGCCGCAGCTCCGCGCATAAGGGTCCCTCGGGACCATGGAGTGCGGCCTGCTGCAGGGCTCCCTGTAGGTTCAGGCCCGCTTCGACGCAAAGCGTGGTCATGTCGAGCAGAAACGGAAATTCGCGCAACATGTAGCCTTGCCTGCGGATGCCCTGATCGCGCAGCCAGCGTCGAGGCCACCACATTAACGTGCCGCCAGCGGCCAAACCCAGGTATATGCTGTTGCGCGCCTCGCTAATCCATCCACCGAATACCATGGGCGTCACAACGGCCCCGATGACCATGGCCAGGCATTGCAGCGCCACGATATGTTCCGGCAGCCAGGCGCGATCCAGACCCGCAAGTACAATGCGCCGCCGCAAGTGCTCGCGGCTACGCCAAGAAATGAAAGGCGCGCATACCGGGGCCAACGCGAGTACCCAGGGCCAAACAAAGCTTAGGAACCGACGCGGCGATTCAGGCGCGCGGGCTTGCCGGGCTTGCGCCAATGGTCGCGTAAGCATCCATACCAGCGAATATAGCGACACACCGGCGGCCAGGCAGCTTATCCAGAAGAACACGATGAAGCCTCACACTTGAATATCGACGATGCGTCGTATGAAAAAAATCCCCGTCAGTTCGAGGCACGCAATGACCGCCATGACGGTCCAGCCCATTGGGGTATGCCACAACTGTCGCATCGAATCGGGATCGAGCTGGTTCAGTACGATGGCCAAGGCCAGCGGCAGGCATGCCATCACCCATGCCTGCATGCGCCCTTGCGAAGTAAGGGCGTGCACGCGTCCCAAAAGATGCAGCCGCGCCCGCAAAGTAGCGGCAATGCGCTCCAGCGTCTCGGCCAGGCTACCGCCGCTTTGCGCCGCTATCTTGAGCGACGAAACGACCAGTCCCGTGCCCTCGGTCGGCATGCGCGAGTAAAGGCCGCCGAGCGCCTGCTCGAACGATACGCCCATGCGCTGCTCGCGCAACATAAGGCCGAATTCCTGCGCCAGCGGGGTCGGCGACTGCGCGACAATATGCCGCAACGCCGATTGGACACCGGAGCCCGCGCGCAAGGCGCCTGCCAGGGCCAACAGCAGTTCAGGAAGCTGCTCGTCAAAGTGCTGCGCACGACGGCGTTTCAAGCGCCGGATGATGTATGCCGGAATGGCAAGCGCGACAGTGCCCGTTGCCGCGGAGATCCAAATGGAACCCGATACGACATAAGCAAGTGAGAGAATCACTATGCACACCACGACATTGATGAACCATAATTGCGCCGGGTCCAGGAAAAGAAAAAACTCGCTCATGCGCATGCTGGCTTCTTTCTTGAACGCACTGCGATACTTGCCGTAGGCCCGGCCCGCGCTCTTCTGCACATACCAGCTTGCGATCGCAACCGCGATACAGACGGCAGTGGCAAAGAGCGCCATCATAAGGTGGCAGTCCCGTTTACCGAACCGTGGTCGACCATGGTCTTCTGATGAAAGAGCGTGAGCGGCAGAGCCGACACACCCGCATCATCGGTAAAACATTCGGGCACGGCGCCGCAGCCGATAAAGGCAGCCGGCGGACCAACCTGATAGCGAAACAGTTCCTGGATCTGGATTCGGCCGCTTTCAATACCGGTAACTTCGACGATGGACGTCACCAAACGCTTGCCGTTACTGCGGCGGGCCTGCTGGACAATAATATTGATGCTGGCGGCAATGTGCTCGCGCACCGCTGCCAAGGGGATGTCCATGCCGGCCATGAGTATCATGGTCTCCAGGCGCGATAACGCATCACGCGGCGTATTGGCATGCAATGTCGTTAAAGATCCTTCATGCCCGGTGTTCATGGCTGCCAGCATGTCGAATGCCTCGCCGCCGCGGCATTCGCCCACCACAATTCTGTCGGGACGCATGCGCAAGGCATTGCGTACCAGCTCGCGGATATCGATTTTCCCGCGCCCCTCGAGATTGGGCGGCCGGGCTTCAAGCGAGACCAAATGCTCATGATCGAGCCGTAATTCGGCGGCGTCTTCGATCGTGACAATGCGCTCGCCCACGGGAATGCTATTGGATAGAATATTCAGCAGTGTCGTCTTACCCGAACCTGTGCCCCCGGAAACAATAAGGTTCTTCCTTTGACTGACGCAAGCCGACAGGAACTCGCTCATGGACGCGTCCAGCGCCTGGAGCCGCAGCAAATCGGCCATTCCCGGCCGGCTATGCGGAAACTTGCGTATCGTGAGGCTTGCGCCGCGTAGCGCCACAGGCGAGATGACGGCATTGACGCGCGAACCATCTCGCAGCCGCGCGTCCACCATGGGCGAGCTTTCATCGATACGCCGCCCCAAAGGCGAGACAATACGTTCGATCACGCCCAGCACCGCCTGCTCGCTACTGAAGGCAGTCGGAAACCGACATAACCGGCCTTCAATCTCGACAAACACTTCATCGTGCCGGTTCACCATGATCTCGGTGACCTTGGGATCGGCCAGTAGAGGCTCCAGAGGACCCAGGCCCACCGCCTCGTTCACCACATCGACCACAAGTTCCTGGCGGTTGACCGACGCAGGCAATTCGGTGTCGAGCGCGATAATGTCCGTCATCACCGCCATGGCTTCGCTGCGCAGTGCATCGTCGCTCATGTTGGCGATGTCACGCCGGCGCAGATCCAGCGCCTCCAACAGTGCGGCATGCAAGCGGCGTCGATGCCGCAGGATGGGATAGAGCTCGTTCTTTAGCGCATTTGCCGCATGCTCGTCCGTCGTCTTAAGATCAAGCACCCTTACACCTCCCCCGGCATGGTCGCCTTCGCAAGGCCGTTCAAGCGAGTCTTCCTGCGCATGCACGACAGTAAACCCCTGGACCCGCATCAAGCAAGGGCCTATCAAAATCTCGTCCCCTGCATGGAGCGGCCCATATTGGGTAACGCGTTGGCCATTGACTCGAGTACCGCTTAGGGCGCCAAAATCCTCGATGAATACGCTGCCATCCCGACGTTCGATACGTGCATGACGGCGTGCCACCCGAAATGCCTTGATCTGCAATCCGCACTCCGGCGTGCGTCCGATCTCCAACGGCAAGCCGACCGTTCTACGATCGAACGTACCGTCCTCAAAACACAATTCCAGTTCAATCATGCTTTAGTCCGTAAATTGATGCTGGTTGATGCCGACCTGTGTGAATCCTCGTGCAGCGTGTTCGGGAGGCACAGGTGCGGTATCGCTCCATTGCGAACCTTGCCCTTGCCTGGGGTTCCAGTACGAGTGCGGTCCGTCAGGCAAGGCGTTTGGTAACGTGCTCGGCATGAGGACCGGTACATTAATTACAGGATCGGCGGGAAACGTGGCGTCGAGAATGGCCTGTCCCTTTTCGACCCGGCGCATCAGGCCAGGATGGTCCGGCGCTACGACCACTGGCGTAACGAAAATAGCAAGTTCGGTCTCGTTGCGTTGGTAACGTGCGGACTTGAAGAGATGGCCAAGTATGGGGATGCCGCCCAATCCAGGCACATGATCGACGTTTTGCGATTCCTCGCGGGAAAGAAAGCCGGCCAGCACCAGCGTTTGTCCGGAACGCACGTTGAATTCCGTTGCCGCGCGTCGTGTCTTCAAGGACGGGCCGTTGGGGACGGATAACGACGTATCGATGGAACTGACTTCGACTTCTATACGCGAGCGGACGGCTCCATTGCGCTCTACTTGCGGAGTGATCTTCAATGAAACGCCGTAGGGCTTGAACGACGTATTGGAATTGCCGTTGGCGTCTGTCGTGGAATACGGCACCTCGCCGCCGGCAAGGAACTCAGCAGTGGCTCCGCTACGCGCCAGTAATTGAGGTTGAGCCAGCACGACGGCATGACCAGTTTGCGCCATGGCGTTGATGCGCGCGGACAAGAGCGCATTAACGCCAAAGTAGCCCGCGGCGGCGGTTGCCGGAAAAGGTATGGGAACCGAGGTTTCGCCGGGCCGATCGACTAGGCGTGTCGACCCGCTGTCCCATGCCAGGCCTGCGTTCAAACCGCCATCGGATACAGTATTCCAACGTATGCCCAGTTCTTGCAGGCGGGCAGTCGGAACCTCGACCACTTGCACGTCGAGCAATACCATTCGATCCCATCCCACTTGGCTTGTGAAGTCCAACAGTTGAGGATAACGCTTGCTTAGCTCGGTTACCCGTTCGCGATCGCTGTCGGTCAGGTCGTCTCCTTCGACCATGAGTTTGTCGCCCATTACCGAAACCCGCGCATTGGGAATGCGAGCAAGTACGCTTCGCAACTCTTCCTCGGCCTGCCGGGCGCCGGCCGGCGCGACATCGACCTGGTATCGATGACGCTGACCGTTGCTGGACCATATTTGGAGCGCACTCGACCCTTCGTGACGGGCAAAGACGATGACCTCTTTTTCTTCCGTCGTAACCGCGTTTAGGATATGCCCGTCGCCAACCGCCACGCGCGCAACATCTGGAATGGCAATGACCTTCACTTCGCCAACCTGCAGGCTCAATAATGTCTCTTCACGCGCCGCGAGGCTATGCGACGGGAGAAGCAGGCACATAGCCGCGATGCAATTCAATGGCATGCGCATTTTCAGTCTTCCGTCAAAACCGGGGTACTGGACGCGCTCGACGCCACGTCGAAATATGGCAAAGCCTCTTGTTGTTCCCTTTGCTGGCGCATCCAGGCGCTTGCAAGTTCCTGCGCATACGGAAGATCGAATAAGCCACTTGCATGCGGAGCCACTGCATTTCGGGCAGCCAAGCCGGGCACACTGCGCACCGCCTTGTTCCCGTAGATGACCGTTATCTTCTTGACGGCGTCTGTTGGCTTCGGTTGATTGACGCCCAACAAGCTGGCCAAGTCGCCACGCACCGCCTTCTGGGTAGATTCGCTATCGTGCGGGTGGCGCAATACGGCCGTGATCGTACCGCTTTGTCTGGCAGCCACCAACTTGACGGCGTCCTCCGGGGCGACGTCAAGCGTGACGGTGGCATACATTCGTTGGCTGCGTTCGTCCTGCTCACCGGCGTACTGGGTATTCGTGCCTGTAGCCAGCACAAGTACGCCCTGCAGCAATGGTGCGGTAACGCGACGGCGCTGATATTCAAACGACACGTACAGATCGATCAGGTCTCCCGGCTGCAATAAACCCGATGCGGAGTTCAGGGCATCGACGGGCATGGTGATGGCGCGCCTGCCATTGGCCAACTGCGTAGAGAACGCCGTTTGCGGTGGCGCCGCGGTATGGACGGGTAGTACGGGGTCGCCGGCACGCAATGCAGAGCGTACTACTGTGCCGCCGAGCTCTCCGAATCGTGCGGGCGGAACGCTGTCGCTGGATATGGCCGTGGCCGGAAACGAGCGGATCGCCAAATGTTCAGGACCTAGACGAGTCCCAGCTGCGAGGTCGTATGCCGCTACCACCCGCTCGACCATCGGCACTCGCGCCTGCGCTTCCAGTAATTGCACGCGGCCCTGAATATGCTGCTTGGCCGCCCAGGCGGCAGCCAGGCCGGCGAGCAGCGCCAATAGCAGCATGGCGATAGATCGATTAAGGGTCGGCATTCGCATTGGATGTCCTTGTTATTGCTTGCGTTTTACTCCAGGTGCTGCATAAAGAGCGACGTCCCGCCGGCATGCTCGTAAGGAAACAGAAATAGGCGAGACTCGCCCCGATGCCATTCGCTGGATAGAGCAAGGACGGCGAACGGCTGAGACTTGGTCCAACCCTCGAGCTGCAAGCGCGTGCCGATGTATGCCATCATCTGCCGCGCAGGCAGCGGGATGACGTAAACATGCTGAGTGAGCGTCTGGATGCGCGCCTTGGAGGACTTCGCGCCTGTGTAAGAGGTATGCGCAAGGGACCGGCGGGCATCGGCGGGAAGCCATGTATAGGGCAAACCGCGGACGGCGTGATGGCGCTCGGGAGCATCGTAGCCAAGCGCGGAGATGTAGCCTTTGGATCCGGCGGTTGTGGGATGCACCTCGGCTAGCCAATGCCAATCTGGTTGCAGCCCCGATAAAACAATTTTTCCGTTGGCCGCGAGCACACGCTGGAACATGTCAACACGTTGCCCCAACAATTGCGCAGTATGAGAGGCTGACTGACTGGACGTGAATGCCTTTACGTAAACAGGCACGCCCGACAATTGCATACGCGTATGGCTTTCCCAATTAATAGAGTCTTCGTTAAGGCCGGCCAGTTGGGCTTCGACCGCATCAGGGGACTGGGCATACACCGGCGTGCCAGCATATATGGCAAGCGACAGTGAGAATACCCATTGTTCAATTCGCATACGTTTTCACCGGGCCAAATGGGAATCAGGCACTGCGTCCGCCCATGGGTCGAGCCAATCGAAGATCGGTTCCGGACGGTCCCAACCGGCATCGACAGCAACCATTGCCCCCGCAATGCTTCGTCCCACCCCATATGACGCTTGTGCGCTTTTACCCCAAGCGAGCGCCGACTCTGCCAAACGATGCTGGACGTGTGTATCGTTGCCTGCGTGTCCGGCACCAACCAGAATGGCTGTATGGCGCCGTACCGCCGATATGCCCCAATCCGCGGGATTAAAGGCGGACGGCGCCACTGTTACGTGGCTGTCGACAATACCGGTATCGGCGATATGCCAGTCCGCACGCAAAGATGTGGCGTTGCCCCCGCTGCCGCCGGGTTGTGCGTGAAAAGGCAAAGACCCCCTGCGGTCAGTGTCGAACTGGACTTCTTCCGCGGCATTCCGCAACATGCGAGAGCCTTGTGCGTCCGTCCATTGATGTGCCGGCCCACCAAAAAAATGCAATCGAGCTATGTGACCCATGTTGCGATGCGCATCCATGTTCGGATGGCGCGTACTGGAAAAAGCTGCGTAACGGCTCGCATGCGCCGCCTGCAGGTCGATGTCTTGCAAGCGGCCGAGCCAGGAAATCGCGGACCATAACGCGGTCAAGGCCAGTAGTACGACTAGTCCCTCGACCATGGCCTGGCCCTGCTGGCCTCCCACGTGTGAAGCCTCAACGTGCGATGTGATCGTCATGGCGCACCCCTGCCCACGACGACACTTCCGGCCTTTGGTGCGAGCCGAGCCTGCCAGTAAGGGTGGAAAATATTGGGCGCTTCGACTTGGCCGTCCATACGCGTCTGCGGCCGCATGAAGAAGGTCTCGGCCGCACTGCGCGTATGCATGGTAAGACCATTGGCGCCTTCATGATGCAGGCTGACGCCAAAATAGAGAGGCTTTCCGCCTGATTGTGGGCTTGTGTCGAAATAAGTGGGCAGGCCACCGCCTTGCCACTGTTGCCTGCTTACCGCCGCGCGAGAGTTTGCCAATGGATTGGCGTCGCCGGTGGCGATGTCCCATTCGGTCGATTCCCTTACCCAGCGCCAAAAGTCCTGATCACCAAAATTGTCTGGCGGATGATCCGAATGCGGCTCCGACATGGTCTGTGTGGCTGCGCTTGGTATCCAGCCCCAGCCCATGGCATATTCGCGGTAGTAACAGCCTATCCATTGATTCGACCGGACCGCGTGATACGACTGCGTGTCGATAGACTTCCACACACCAGAAGCATCAAGCTCTGTGCTGCCCCGGCGGCGCAACTGATGACGCCAGCTCGGGCAACGAGGGTCGACCGTCCAAGGGTTCGACACCGTGTCGTTACGGGGACCCAGAAAGCCGTAAAGCGAGCTGACGCCTTGAATAAAAGGACGCAGCCGCTGCTCCGCGGAATATCGCGTCAAAAAGCCGGGAAGTGTGTCGGCCTCGATACGAAGGTCGTGACCATCTTGCGCTCTGGCCTCCGGATAATTGGCACTCAGGACCGCTTGCATTGCCGCCATGCGAACCTGGGCGAGGCCCTGAGCAATGTCGCTCTGGACGGTAGCCAATACGTTGCGCACCACCGCGTCGTGATCGGAATAGGCGCGGGCAAGCGTGCCGCCGCTGTCGGACTGGCGTTCGAAGCCGGTCGCCCGCCGCGCCGCCGCATAGGCGGCGCCGTGCGCGGGGCCGAACATCATGGCCACGACATAGGCGGGGGGATCGCCTACCATCAGTTGGCGCGCCTCGGCGCCGCCCAGCGATGCCCATGACCCTAAGGTGACCAGATGCGCCATGGCGACTTGGTGACCGACATGAGCACGATTGATATAGGCCAGCATATTCAGCGCGCGCGCCTGGACCAGCGCGCCGCTATAGGCGGCGGCATCGAGCGCGTGCAATTGCCTAGCTTTGGCGGCGACGACCTGCCCCGTGTCGAAATAACGAATAAAGACCAGGATGGCCGTGCCCATGAGCAGCATACCGAGCACCAGGGCCTGGCCCTGCTGCCTGGCGGCCGCGCGACATGACGAGCCCACCGCGGTCATTGAGCACCCGCATTTCCGGTAAACGATTTCAGGGTCTTGGCGGCCGTTTGGGCGGCGGCCGCCTCTGCCGCCGTCTGCGCCATGCGCGATTGCTCGGTGCCATCTTCGCCGGCAAGCTCTTTAGCCATGGCGGCGGTTTGCGAACGCACTACTTGGCCAAAGAGTTGATAGACCGCAATGGCTGCCACAGCAACGAGAGCTACGACAATGATGTACTCCGTCATACCCTGCCCGGCTTGCCGGCGGCGTCCATTGCGCATGTTGCTCTCCTGGAAATAGATCAGGATTGCAGTGTCGTCCGGGCAGGATTACGGCACAATTCGGAGATACCGACCTGGCCAAAACCAGCAAGGCAATACACTTTCGCTTTTCACGTGGAGGCCAGAATTCCTGTGGACCGGCTTACGACTATGCAGTCAAACTGGCGCAGTCAATGACGAAGCGGTATTTCACGTCGCCCTTGAGCATCCGTTCGTAGGCGTCATTGATCTCGTCGGCCCGGATCAGCTCAATGTCCGCGACGATGCCGTGTTCGGCGCAGAAATCCAACATCTCCTGCGTCTCGGGAATACCGCCAATCAGCGAGCCCGCAAGACTGCGGCGCTTCATGATGAGGCCGAACACGCCTGGTGACGGATGCGGCGTGGCGGGAGCGCCCACCAGCGTCATCGTGCCATCGCGTTTAAGCAGCGCGACGAACGCGTCCAGATCGTGCGGCGCAGCCACGGTGTTGAGGATGAAGTCCAGGCTATTGGCGTGTGCATCCATTTCTTGCGAATTACGCGAAACCACCACGTCGTGTGCCCCCAGGGCCTTGGCCGCGACACGCTTGGATTCGGACGTGGTGAAAGCCACCACCTGGGCGCCCATGGCGCGTGCCAGCTTGATGCCCATGTGCCCAAGGCCGCCGATGCCGACGACGCCGACCTTCTGGCCTGGTCCTACTTTCCAGTGGCGCAGCGGCGAATAGGTGGTGATGCCCGCACACAGCAGCGGCGCCACGGCGGCCAGTTGCGCCTCGGGATGACGGATGCGCAGCACGTAGCGCTGGTGCACGACAATTTGCTGTGAGTAGCCGCCCAGCGTGTGGCCCGGTACATCCGGTGTCGGGCCGTTGTAGGTGCCGACCATGTGGTCGCAATAGTTCTCCATCCCTTCATCGCAATCCGCGCAGTGTTGGCAGCTTTCGACGATGCAACCAACACCGACAAGGTCGCCCGGATGGAAGTCCGCCACATGTTCGCCAACTGACGTGACGCGCCCCACGATCTCATGCCCCGGAACACAGGGAAACAAGGTGCCGGCCCACTCGGAGCGCACTTGATGGATGTCGGAGTGGCACACGCCACAATAGGCGATATCGATCTGCACGTCGTGTGCGCCCGGCGTTCGTCGCGTGATGCCCATGGATACAAGGGGCTGATCGCCCGCGTGGGCGCCATAAGCCTGGATAGTCATGATGGGAGCTCCTAGAGTGATCGGGGAACGCCAATGACGTCCCCACGGCATGGCCGGATCGAATCAGCTTACCCCATCTTTGCCCGGTTCGAATAAAGCATTCATGTCGGCTCCGCTGGCGGCATTGGCAAAGCCGTCAAAGC